>NZ_FNDM01000007.1:0-275532 GCF_900100505.1 Bacillus sp. cl96 | reverse complement strand
TACATAAAACCTAAGTTATGTCGAACGTATAAGGTTGCTTGTTCTTCGTTTTGTTTTTGGAATATATCCAATGCAGAGATAAGACATTCTTCTGCTAATTCATATTCTTTCAAATGTATACATGCTAATCCATAAAGGTTATTACAGTAACCAATGTTTAATTCATAACCATTGTATTTAGAAAAAATTTCTTTTGCCTTAGAAACCTGTTTAAGTGCTAAAACATATTGTTGGTTATGGCAACTGAAGGTAGAAAGTTTAAAATAAAATTCTGCTTGTTCAAGTTGATCTGGGATTTGTTTTAATTTAATTTCGGCTTTTTCATAATGTTCTTTTGCCAAATTATAATCACCAGTTATGTTCGAATGCATTGCTTTGAAGAAATGGTAATAATATAATAAAAATTCATCTGTTGGTATATCAAAAGATTCTATTTCCTTAAAACTATCTTTACCAATACTTAAACTATCCATCAAGTATTGGTAACGGAAATTCAATAAGGCATGGTATAAAAGTACATTTTGATCGTCTTTTACACTGGCAATGTTTTTATCGATTTCCTTTTTTAGTTGCTTTGCATTATCTAAATTTCTTTTTCGAATTTCTATATACCAGTTATCTAATAACTTTGTAATCTGTTCATTCCCCTTTGTTTGAACGTTCATGATATCCTCCTTCTTCCCTTATAGATTCTTATAAATAATGATAGCAAGAATAGAATATAATAGATATTATATCTAATTGTTTTTCAACAAAAGTTTGAAAATTCAGTATTTAAAAAAGGGGATTCCGAAGAAAATATGAATATATCTTAAATATTACATAATAGGAATTTTATTCATATGGTAAAATATGATATTTTTATTGTTAAGAACTATTAATTAAAGACAGGGGATAGATATATGGTTGTAGAGAGGTTGCAAAGAACCGAATATGCGTTAAAAAATTCTCATAAACGTTTAAAAGAAGCATTTGCAATAATGAACGATGAACATCAAATGTATGCAACATTAGGTGAAACCTTGTTATGGATAGTCGCCACAAACGATTGGCATATGGAATTTAATAAGGAGAATTACTTATATAGACAAAAACAAGATACTAGAGGGAGTTTATTATTTGGTTTAAGACATGCTTACAACATGGTGAAGCATAATATGAATTTTATAGAATTACATAAAACCGAAGCAGTACCACAGTTTACTTTTCCAGTTGTTGAACCTCCTGTAACTTTTTGTTTAATAAAGGTTTTATGGAAAGATATTTGTAATATTCCATGTGAGAGAAGATATGAAAATCAAAAACAAAATTACATTAAATATTTACAAGGGAAAGAGGTTTTAGAAACCATCAGTCAAGCCATTAAATTTCTGTTAGAGGAAAATGAGAAATACGAACAAACATATAGTAAATAATGAATTACATCACTTTAATAAAATAAATATTTATCAAGGGGTGGAGTATATGAAACATAGAAAGAAAAAAATGATATCTATCTTTGCAATAATTTCTATTTTTTTATTGCTTATGGGATGTGAAAATAAAAAAGAAGAAACGTTGGCAGATAAAGCATTTGAAGAAAATTCGAAAACAGAGGATAGGGCAAAAGAGCAAGAGGATGCTCAAATGGAAGAAACGAAAAAAGAAATCAGTAGGAATATTTTTAAGACATTACCTTGGCAAGTTAATACTTTGATTTCTGATGTGGATGATGTTGCGAAAGATTTGAACAATAAAGCAACCACAGATAAAGAGTTAAAAGAAGGTTTAAGGAGTTTGGAGAAAAGTATAAAAGAGGTTGAACTTGGCGTGAAATATTTGCCAGAAGAATTTGAAAGTGTTGGAACAAACCTTAAAGATTTGTCGAGTAACTCAAAAACATTTATAACCGAAGCAGTTAAATTTCATCAAGGAAAAGGAAATGCAGATGAGGTCAAAAAACTAATGTCAGAGATGTTAGAGGATATTGTTGCAATAAAAAAGGTTCTTCCTTTAGACGATAAAGATAATGGATATTATTCGGTATCTTGGATGAAAGAGTTTATACAAAAGCAGTAAATGATTTTAAAGTGTGAAGTGACGACTTAACAAATAGATGAATGATAAACCACTTTTGTATAAGATACTGGAATTTTATAGACAAGGTAAATGAAGATGTGCTATATTTTTCTTAACAGAAAAAGTGGTGGAAAGTAGTCGTCAAACCTTGATATATAAGGGTTTTGATGCAAATGGGACAAAAACCTTCCCAAAAGAAAATCAATCAAATGATGAGCGCAATGAACAAGCAACAAATGAAATAAGCGCTAAAAGACACTCGCTAAGAGTGTCTTTCTTTTTGTTAGTTATAGTTTTTAAAACTTTTAAAAATTCTGTATTTTTGGTAAACTGAAAACATCGCTCATTTTAAGGGAGGAGGAAAAAAATGAAAGTGTTTATGAATTTAGCGTGGTTTTTTAAACAAGAAAAACGAGCGTACATAACTGGAATTATTTTATTGTTTGGCGTTGCACTTTTAGAACTTGTAGCACCAAAAGTAATTGGAATCGTTGTAGATGAAATTAATGATGGAACATTGACGACCGATAAGTTACTAAAATGGGTTGTACTATTAGTAATTGTAGGTATTACGATGTACATATTACGTTACATATGGCGTATTATGATTTTCGGGTCTTCATTAAAATTAGCTCGCCAATTACGAAAAAATTTGTATGAACATTTTACAAAGATGAGTCCATCTTTCTATCAGTCAAATCGGACAGGTGATTTAATGGCACATGCGACCAATGATATTCAAGCGATCCAGCAAACTGCTGGAGCAGGTGTTTTGACGCTTGTTGACTCATTAGCTGTCGGAGGATGTGTACTCGTAGCGATGGGTTTTACAATTAGTTGGAAGTTAACATTATTAAGTTTAATTCCAATGCCGATTGTAGCTATTTCGACAAATTATTATGGAACTTTATTACATAAAAGGTTTCATAAAGCACAGCAATCGTTTTCGGAAATCAATGATAAAGTGCAAGAGAGTATGAGTGGAATGAAAGTGATTCGCTCGCTTGGACAAGAGAAAGAAGATTTACAGGCGTTTCGAAGAAAATCAGAAGATGTTGTACATAAAAATGTGTTAGTTGCACGTATTGATTCGTTATTTGATCCGACAATCTCTCTTATCGTTGGATTTTCTTTTTTAATCGCAGTATGTTACGGATCGGTATTAGTTGTAAGAGGTGAATTAACAGTAGGTGATCTCGTTACATTTACGACATATTTAGGTACCCTCGTTTGGCCAATGTTAGCGTTTGGATGGTTATTCAATATTATGGAGCGTGGGCGTGCTTCATATGACCGTGTAGAAAAAATTCTTTCACAAAAATCAGATGTAGTAAATAGCGAAAATGCTGTACATACAATAGCGAGCGGTAATGTTTCGTTTGCCGTTGATTCATTTTCGTATAAGAAAAATGAATTGTTACATTTAAACGATATTCACTTTGATTTGAAGAAGGGCGAAACGCTAGGAGTTGTAGGACGTACAGGCGCAGGGAAAACGACTTTATTAAAATGTTTAATCCGTGAGTATGATCATTTTAATGGTGAATTAAAAATTGGGGAGCGAGATATTCGAGATATAACACTTCATGGTGTCCGTTCTGCCATTTCATACGTGCCGCAAGATCATTTTTTATTTTCAGCAAGTATTGGCGAGAATATTGCCTTTGGAAAGGCGGATGCTACATATAATGAAATTACCCAAGCAGCAGAGATTGCTTGTATTCATAATGACATCCTCCAATTTTCAGAAGGATATGAAACAGTAGTAGGGGAAAGAGGTGTTTCGTTATCTGGTGGTCAAAAACAGCGAATCTCTATTGCTCGTGCTTTATTAACAAATGCTGAAATTTTAATTTTGGATGATTGTTTATCAGCGGTAGATGCAAAAACAGAAGAGACGATTTTAAGTGCCTTAAAGAGGGAGAGGGCAGGGAAAACGACGATTATTACTGCACACCGATTAAGTGCAATTCAGCATGCCAATCTTATTCTTGTTGTTGATGAAGGTAGAATTGTACAAAGAGGTACACATGAGGAATTAATGAAGGAAAACGGCTGGTATAAGGAAATGTATGAAAGCCAGCAATTAGAAGCTTTAGTCGAGAAAGGAGGCGTATGATGGTAGAGAAGAAGCGAAGTGATTTAAGTAGATTGCTTTCCTATATGAAGCCATATAAAGGGTTACTATCTTTAGCATTTATCTTTTTAGTTGGTGCGACAGTAACGGAAATGATGGGTCCTTTTTTAATTAAACAATTCCTTGATGAACACCTAGTACCGCGGGATTTTGAACGATCAGCGCTTGTTACTTTATTTGTAATTTACATAGTTGCTCATTTATTAAAAGTACTATTTACGTATTTAAATCTATTGTACTTTCAGAACATTGCTTTTAAGATTGTTCAAGATATGCGAGTTGAAGTATATGAACATGTTCAAAAGCTGTCATTAAGTTTCTTTGATCGTACGCCGATTGGTACACTTGTATCGCGTATAACAAATGATACGGAAGCGATTAAAGATTTTTATGTCAGTGTATTATCAACATTTGTAAAAAATGTAGTCTTTTTAGTAGGTATTTTAGTAGCGATGTTTTTATTAGATGTAAAATTAGCGCTATTTTCTCTCGTATTAATTCCGATAATGTTTGCGATTATGGTATTATATCGCCGGAAAAGTGCAGCTTTTTATTTAGAAGTACGTAATCAACTAAGCGTGTTAAATGCAAAGTTGAACGAGTCCATACAAGGAATGAATATTGTTCAAGTGTTCAGACAAGAAAAACGTATGAGAAAAGAGTTTGAAGAAGTGAATAATAAACATTATAGTGCAGGGCGACGTACTTTGAAGTTAGACGCATTACTTTTACGACCAGCTACGGATTTAGTACATATTGTAGCTATTGCGTTAGTACTAGGTTTATTTGGGATTGATGCTTTAAAGAGCCCTGTTGAAGTAGGAGTTTTATATGCTTTTGTTAACTATATACATCGTTTCTTCCAACCTGTAAATGAGATGATGATGAAATTGTCCTTCTTCCAACAGGCACTTGTTTCGTCATCACGTGTATTTCATTTAATGGACGAGAAAGATTTAGCACCGGTTCAAAAAGGTAATGAGAATCCTCAAATCGTGGATGGAGATATTGAATTTAAAAATGTTACTTTTTCATATGATGGAAAGCGTGACGTTTTAAAAAATGTATCATTTCACGTGAAACAAGGGCAAACGGTTGCTTTTGTTGGGCATACTGGTAGCGGAAAAAGTACGATTATGAATTTGTTAATGCGATTTTATAATATTAAGTCAGGAAATATTGTAATAGACGGTGTAGATTTAGAAAAATTTGAAGAACGAGAAATTAGAAAGAAAATAGGACTCGTATTGCAAGATGCATTTTTATTTGCTGGAAATGTAAAGCAAAATATTCGTATGTATAATGAAGAGATTACGGATGAAGAAGTAAAAGAAGCTGCTCGATTTGTGCAAGCGAATACGTTTATTGAAAAGTTACCAAAACAGTATGAAACAGAAGTAGTAGAAAGAGGTGCAGCATTTTCAAGCGGTCAACGACAATTAATTGCTTTTGCTAGAACGATAGCAACGAATCCGAAAGTATTAGTATTAGATGAAGCAACAGCTAATATCGATACAGAAACAGAAGAGGCTATTCAAACAGCGTTGCAACAAATGCGAAAAGGTAGAACGACGATAGCCATTGCGCATAGGTTATCTACAATTCAAGATGCGGATCAAATTTTTGTGATGCATGATGGAGAGATAGTAGAGAGAGGGACACATCAAGAATTATTAAGTGAGCAAGGTTTGTATTATAATATGTATTTGCTACAAAATAAAGTGAGTTTGCAAAAGGCCTTGTAATACAAGGTCTTTTTTATTTTGTATACAAAATATGTTTACTCTTTGTTTCTATAGCATAAATGTCGTGTCCTCTTATGAAACTTGTACATATTGTATGTATACGAAGTAAAAAAAATGATAGGAGATTTTATATGCAAAACAGATCAAGTTCAAATGTTACGTTTATTGATGTGTCTCATTGGGAAGGGAATATTGATTGGAATGCAGTGAAGGCATCTGGAATTCCAGCAGCGTATGCAAAAGCGACAGAAGGTGTAAACTACATTGATCCTACTTTTACTAAGAATGTACAAGCAGCACGAAATGCGAATGTATTAATTGGTGCATACCATTTTGCGCGCCCAGAACAAAATGATGCAATTTCAGAGGCAAAATATTTTGTGAGTATATTACAAAATAACCAGACAGACTTAATGCCAGTTCTGGATTTAGAATCACCAACAGATCCGAGTAACAGTAATTTAACTGGTAACGCTATATCGAATTGGGCAAGAAGCTTCATAAATTATGTGAAACAGGCTACTGGAAAAGATGTAATGTTATATACAGGAGTTTGGTATATTAATGAGTTCGGAATTAGCGGATTAAGTGATATACCGCTTTGGATTGCTAAATACTCGAGTACACCGCCTGCTGATGCTGGTGGATGGACAACGTGGACAGCGTGGCAGTACACAGATTCCGGACAAATTTCAGGCGTAGGAAATTGTGATGTATCAGCTGCAGTTTCATTAGAAGCTTTAAAAGGGAATGGAGCAAGTGGTGGAGGTAATGTTTCCCCGCCTAATAATGCAACTCCAGTGTACGGGGTTGCTATAATTAATGGAGATAATGTGAATTTGAGAAGTGGACCATCTTTGCAGTCTAGTGTAATTCGCCAATTGAATCGTGGCGAAACATATGAAGTTTGGGGAGAACAAGATGGATGGCTTTGTTTAGGGACAAATCAGTGGGTATATAATGATCCGAGTTATATTCAGTATAAACATTATGTGGCGACTATTACTGGTGATAATGTAAATTTGCGTGATGCTCCATCATTAAATGGAAATGTTATAAGACAGTTACATCATGGTGAATCGTATCGAGTATGGAGTAAGCAAGATGGATGGCTTTGCTTAGGGACAAATCAATGGATATACTATGATCCAAGTTATATTCAGTATGGTGTACAATAGAGTGAAAATAAAAGGTGCCTCGTCAGAGGTGCCTTTTATTAAAAATATACAACTTTTACAAAGTCTATATCGAAACCATAGTATACTATAATAGATATATTTATAAAAAATAATCGAAAATGAAATAAAGGGGTAAAAATATGAATTATGTGCTAATAGGTGCGGTTTTAATATTATTAGCTGTAGTATTTGTGCTGTTTTATAAAAATAAACAGTTAGAATCAGAGAGTCAGCAAGTAGAATTTGAAAAGAAACAAGCGATTGAAACGTATAAAAATGAAATTGCAGCTACGGTGATAGAGCATAAAGAACAACAAAATAATTTAAAAAATATGGAACAGAAAAAATACAATGATTTACAAGTAAGTGCAAATAGAGAAATTGAAAATATGCGTATGATGAAAAATCAATTAGCTGTGCAGCATAGTAAAGAACGTAGTGAAATGCAAAATAAACATAATAACGAAATACATATGTTTCAAAAACTAATTGCAAATCTACGAGAATATACTAAAAACGGCGCTGAAATGAATACGTACGAAACATTACATTATATGAAACGAGGATTCATAGAGCAAGGCACCATATTAGATGCTGAAATTCAAATCATGCCGAATGTTTTTATTAAAAATAATAGTGAAATAAACGATAATCGAATCCATCATCTCATCTTGTGCAAAACTGGTATTTATCTACTTGAGACGAAAGAATGGGAAGAGAAATTAATTCATGGTTTAACGAAAGAAAATGCTGGTATATATTCATTTATGATTGATGAAATGGGTAAGTATCAACAAGAAGTTGAAAAAGAAGAGACATTTGAATATATAGTAGGTAAAGATTCGTCAACTATACAAGTGAAAAATGAAGGGAATCCAGTATATAGGGCGAAGAAACTATCTCAAATTTTATACAGTGGTTTGAAAGAAATGCAGGCTAATAGTATAAAAGAAAAAGTAAAACCAGTTGTATATTTTTATAATAAAAATGGAAAAGAAATAGTAGACCTTTCTAGTGAGGAAACACCTAGATTAAAAGATCGGGAGCAAATTGTAACGTTCTTTAGAAATGAAATATTAGCAGGGGAAGTAGTATATACAGTGCAAGAATTAGAACAGATTCAAGAAATGATTAGCCGGATGAATTATATAGTGAGTTAAAAGGGGAGATCTTTCTGAACGCTATGCTACGTGGCATTTTGTATGTCTCTTTTTGTTTATATATAGTAATGTACATTGTATTTATATTCGTCATTGATATGGTCCATATACCCTTAAGTGTAAGGAGCATTTTTGTAGTATTCATACCATTTGTTTTATTAGTCATGATTCAAAGGGCTATTTTATATGTTTCTAAAAATCGTAATGAAGAATAGAAGCAAATGTTGGGGGGTTAATAGTAGCACTCATACCATTAATAGTGTGCACTGTACAACTAAGTGTAAATGAATATACATCAAAGTTTAATCAAAATAGATGGTTAAATCATGCAGATAAGCGGGTACATATGGTAGATGATCTATTACAAAAATATAAATTAAAAGGGAAATCAAATGAAGAAATTACACAATTGTTAGGAGCCCCAACGGAAACGAGAAGTGGGGGAGAAGGAGTTATCACTTTGTATTATCTTGGGACTGAACGTGGCTTTATCCCAATAGATAGCGAACAGCTTATTTTACAATTTGATAGAGATGGTAAAGTCATGGAATATACGGTGCATAAAGATTAAAGAAACGTGGAGGGAAGCTATATGTTATAGCTTCTTTTTTATTTTTCAATATGTCAAGGAAGGGGGAGAAGGTTTTTGAGTGGAATAAGGAATGAAAGCGGAGGTGATGCATATATATAGATGCATTGGGCGATTATTCGCCCGATTGGTGAGGGTTAATAATCAATAAGTACGGACAAAAACCCCACTGATGAAAGTTTCACTTTATCATATTGTATAAATGAAAAGGAGGTAAGACGGTGAAAGCAATCCCGACTGATGTCCTGAGTAAAGAATTGATGGAAAGAGAAGGAGTTATATCTATTACAGTAAAGGAATTTGAAAAAATAGAAGTAGCTGGAGTAGTAGTAGCTGGTCCAGCGGTTATTTTGATTAATCAAGATTAAGTACATATCATTGAAATAAAAAGCATCCATCTAGGATGCTTTTTATTTGTATGTAAGGATAAATATGATGGATAATTGTGTTACTGGAGGGAAAGTCTGTGGCAATTATTATAACAATGTTAGTAATGGGTATTTTATTAGGATTTGTTGGAGCTGGAGGAGCTGGGTTTATTATCGCGATACTCACTTTAGTATTTCATATTCCTATTCATGTTGCTCTTGCAACATCTTTAACTGCAATGGCGTTTACGACATTATCAGGTGTTGTCAGTCATTACCGTGAAGGTAATGTAGCACTTATTATAGGCGGGATTGTTGGGGGATTTGGCGCAATTGGCTCTTATATTGGTTCTAAATTTGGTTCACTTATACCAGCACATCTTCTTCATTGGTTTACAGCTGGGATGTTATTTTTATCGGCAATTTTTATGTTTATTAAATTAATTATGTTCCAAAACAAAGAACAGTCATCTTTATATAAGCATAAAGAGTTTTCCATGAACTACTTGTTGAAATGTATATGCCTTGGATTAGTTACTGGAATGATGGCTGGTTCATTTGGGATTGGTTCTGCACCGTTTATTCAGCTTGGATTAATGGTTCTATTGGGATTAACGATTCAGCAATCTGTAGGGACAACAATGCTTGTTATATTACCGATTGCAATTGGAGGCGGTCTAGGATATAGTTCGGAAGGATATTTAGATTATATATTGTTATTGCAAGTATTAATTGGGACCATGTTAGGGGCATATATTGGCGCGAAGTTTACAAATTATGCACCGCGAATGCTTTTGAGGTTTTCGATGATTATGACACCGGTTTTAGCTGGATGTATGCTATTGATGGAGTAAGGTGAAATTATAATAAGTAGGGGGTTACTGCTTACAAATAGCGGGATAAAATTAATATAGCAAACTATTAATATATTTTACGAATGAATTATGTAGGTAATTCATATTTCCCATATAAAAGGATTTGTTTTAATATTATGAGTGTAAAGTTCGAGTATTCGAAGTACTACTTGAATTATATCCCTATCCCTTTTCTAAAAATGCGAACAAGTTTTGCCCTATTCTATTCAATAGTTAATTGCATAGAAATATATTGTTCGATGACCATTATGGAACGTACATAATGGGAAAATCCCGATCCTTAAAGAGGATGCCCCTAATCTTCATGTGAAAATATGATCGGATAAGAAAGCTGACCAATTTATGGTCGGCTTTCTTTTTGTTCAAAAACAATTTTTTCTTTAATTTCTGTTTGTAATAATACAGTTTTTCCGAAGCGACGTTTGCATTCCGCACGCACTTTTTCAATGGCTAGTAGCTGAGTAGTCGCGGGAACTGTGACAATAGCTTGGCGAGCCTTTCGATTTTCTTCACAAAAGACACATTCCACAACATAATTAGAAATCATATTTTCATCCTTCCAGTTTTAATTTCTAAAAAAGGATTGTCTATGAAGTTGATGTAATTTTTCGTCATTGTTTTATTATTTTCCTCTTTTTTTCAAGGGGAAAATAAAAAAGAGGGCGAATTTTAGTAGGGGAGGGATGTTTATGGAGAGATGGATAGGTAGTGCAGCGGTATGTGTAAATGAAAGAAATGAAGTTTTAATGGTACTGCAGGGCAAAGAGGGAGAAGAAAAAAGATGGTCTGTCCCAAGTGGAGGACTTGAAAAGGGAGAGACAATAGAAGAATGTTGTATCAGGGAAGTTTGGGAAGAAACAGGTTACAATGTGGAAGTGGTAAATAAAATATATGAAAAAGAGGGTATTACATACGGTGTTCCAGTGTATGTCCATTATTATTTTGTTAAACAAATAGGCGGTAATATGAAAATCCAAGATCCTGATGAGTTAATACATGAAATTGCTTGGAAAGGGATACATGAAGTTGAACAATTGTGTTTAGCTTTTCCAGAGGATTATGAATTGCTGTGCCAATATATAGATAAAGAAGCAAGTATGTAAATACTTGCTTCTTTAATGTATCCAAGACAAGAAAAGCGGAACGATCACTAAACTAGCGCCTGCTGTTAAAAGCATGGATAAACTTGCAATTGTTCCTTCCACAGGACCGATTTCGAATGCTTTTGATGTACCGGTTCCATTTGCGCTCGTTCCTAACATAATACCTTTTGCGATTGCTGTTTTAATACGGCAAATACGTATGAGAGAAGGACCGAGCAATGCTCCTGTTAAGGCAGTTAAAACGACAAATACAGCAGTTAATTGTGACATACCACCAATCATTTCTGAAATAGCCATTGCGATTGGTGTTGTTACGATATGTGGCGCTAAACTATGTTCTAGTGATGAATCAATTTGAAAATAATTTGCTAGTAGTGCTGAAGTAATGACTGATAAAAACGAACCGACAATGACATTAAGTAAGATAGCCATTCCATGTTTCTTTAATAAATCAAAATATTTATAGATTGGCCATGCAAAAGCAACTGTTGCAGGCTTTAATAATTCAGTTAACCAGTGACCACCAGATTCATATGTTTCATAAGGTGTATCTAATCCGAGCAATAAAGCAATTAAAATAATGGGACAGACGAGAAGAGGAGAAAGTAGACTCCAATTCCAACGTTGGTACATTTTTTTTGATATCCAATATGTGAATAGTGTTAATAGTAAACAAAGAAATCCGATCATTGCGTTGATCCTTTCCGCTTTAGTAGCAATTCTGTTAAAAGTCCTGTAACTAAGGTAACGCAAAGAGTGCTAATCATAATAATTAAAATGAGATCGATTCCATATTGTGTTAGTGTATCTCTGTAACGTATGACAGCGACTGCAGAAGGGATGAAAAATAAAATAAGTTCTTTTAATAAAAAATCTGCTCCGTCCTGTATCCGTTCTTTCTTAACTAGGTTAAATTTTAACGAAATTAATAATAAAAAAATACCGATTATACTTCCTGGAACTGGGAGGTGTGCCTGTTTTGCAATCCATTCACCTGTCCAAGCGAAACAAAATAGTAACAAAATTTGTCCGCTTAACTTCCACCATTTCATACAGTAACCACCTCTTTCTTTTTTTACATAAAAATTGTAAAAAAGAATTAACAATTTCTACTATACGTTCATTCAAAATATTTGTCTAATATATAAATTATATGTTATTAATATATTAGACATATTAATCGAAAGTGAAAAGGGTGTCCAAAAATGGAATTACGGCATTTGCAATATTTTGTTGTTGTGGCAGAAGAGTTACACTTTGGACGGGCAGCTGCTCGTTTACAAATGACACAACCACCACTTAGTCAACAAATACAGCAATTAGAAAAAGAAATGGGAGTTACATTATTTTCAAGAACGAAAAGAAAGGTTGAACTAACAGAAGCAGGAGAAATGTTTTTAAAAGAAGTAAAAAAAGCGTTTGAACAAATTGAAAAAGCAGTAGAAGTTGCACAAAGTGCGCAAAGGGGAGAAGTAGGATCACTTTCAATTGGTTTTGTAGGTGCGGCGATATATGATATTTTACCATCAATTGTTAGGGAATATAGAAAGAAATTTCCGAGAGTGTCTGTTGCATTACATGAATTGTCAACACCAGATCAAGTTCATGCACTTCATGATAATCGTATTGATATTGGCTTTTTACGTCCACCAATTCCAACACAATTATTAGAATTAGAGCCAATTCAAAGGTTATCTTGTACCTTATGTTTACCAAAGGCACATCCACTTGCAGAGAAAGATGAAATACATATAGAAGATTTACGAGATGAGCCGTTTGTATTTATTACGAGACCAGTATGGCCAGCTTTGTATGATACAATTTTATCTCTTTGCAGAGAAGTTGGATTTAGTCCACGTATTGTACAAGAAGCAACAGAGTATCAAACAGTTATGGGGCTTGTAGCGGCAGGGATTGGAATTACAGTAATACCCGTATCGGCAAATAAGTTATATAAAACAGAAGTTGTATATAAAGAATTATATGATTCTAATTTTGTGGCAGAAATGTCAGTGGCTTACAAAAAAATGAATAGTAATCCAGAGTTGCTAGAGTTTTTAAAAATTGCAAGAGAGAAGAAAAGAATAGAAGTAGAAGATGAGTAATAGTAGTAACAGAAAATGAAGTTAATTCAGATTTATAAAAGTACACCTTGTTAAACAATAAAGCGGAAGTGCAACTTAAGTTGCATTTCCGCTTTATTGTTCTTTTTTTAGCTCGATACTAAATAGATAAACGTGTTCATTTTCTTTTAAGAGTAAATCAATACCTTTGTCTTCGTCAATTGTAGGGACGCTTACAGTTTCTTTACTTGTTTGGATTACAGCAGCTAAAATTGTTTTTTGATTGTATTTTAAATTTTTTATAGATTGGATTGTAGTAGTTGCGGAGCTATTTACGCTTGGTGGTGCTTCTTCATGAACAAGCGTTGAAGCACCTTCAATATTCATATACCACTGCCTTTTTTCTTGTATATCTTTATCGAATTGGAAATGTGGTGGTAAAAAAGAAAGCTTTACTTTCTTTTTTGAAAAATGTGAGGTAGCTATATTAGCAATTTCTTTTGTTTTTTTACCATTGTTATAATAATCAATTGTAGCATTTATTTCATCTTTATCATTTTTAAGCGTAACGTTATAAAACATGCTATTTCCTTCTTGAAAAGGAGTCATTTGTAAAATAGAAGCTTGCTCTTTTGTTAATTTGTATGGCTCAACAATGGCAACTTCATTGTTTTTTATTTGGCTACAACTTGTGAGTAATAATAAAAACAAGATTGATAGTAATTTTATACGCATGCAATCTCCTCCTTTTTACAATTATATTCTAAATGTGATTTTTTATCATTTCGTTTTCTAGGACTAAAGACTTAGAAGAAATTCCGATTGTAGTGCGATGTTTAAAATGTCATATTTTTATACACTAGTAGTATAGAATGCGTATGTAATAAGGTAGGGGAAGAATTTTATGTCTTTATGTCGGTTAGCGAGAAAAAATATTAGAACATTTGCTACCAAAAGGATGAAGCAATTTATGTGGATTGCTATGAGTATTATGATTTTGTTTTTTATGATATCGTTACAATTTAATGAAGGAGCTATTTTGAAAGTAGGGGATGCATTTGTATTTCAAATGTATTTTTACACACTGTTTATTGTACTAATTTTCATATGTATTTTTACTACATATAAAATGATGTACTCCCTTTTGCTAGTGAGGAGAGAGGAGTTTACATCTTATGTAGCAGAAAATATAAAAAGAAAAGAAGTACTATGTTTATTATGTCAGGAGCAATTATTCATTTATGGAGCAGCGTTTGTTTTTGGATTAGTTAATGGGATGTTATTTTTAAAATTATTTACGATTATCTTTATAAGAATAGCAGGAATACAAGGGATAAGTAGTGCACCGATTACAATATATGCAATAGTAGTAGTGAGTGTAATTATGATTGTTATCCTTCTATTATCGATGGTGCAATGTTTTCGATTTGTTCAAAGTTTACAAGATAAAAATTCGTTGCATTTCAAGAAAAAGGCATGAGAAATCATGCCTTTTTCCATTTTACACATAAAAATAATCATGTTACAGTGAAAAGACCTGACAAAGAATGGGAAGGAAAGGTTGTATAGAATGACAAATGAACAATCAATTGTAAAAGTCGATCGGTTAACGAAGCGAATCGGATCAAAGACACTTGTACAAAATATTAGTTTTGAAGTGAAAAAAGGCGAGGTTGTCGGTTTACTCGGACCAAACGGTGCTGGAAAAACGACTTTAATGAGAATGATGGTTGGTATGATCCGTATGACAGAAGGTGAAGTATGGATTGATGGTCAATCTGTGAAACAGCAATTCGAAAAAACAGCTGCGAAAATTGGAGCGGTAATTGAGACACCTGAATTTTATCCTTTTTTGAGCGGCTATGAAAATTTAACATATTTCGGACGAATGAATGGTAATGTGACCGAAGAACGTATCGATGAAGTAGTGAAATTGTTAGGGATGGGACAAGTAATTGATCGCAAAGTAAAAGCGTATTCACTCGGCATGAGACAACGTTTAGGAATCGCTCAGGCACTTATTCACGATCCAGACGTGTTGATACTAGATGAACCGACAAATGGATTAGACCCTAGTGGAATACATGAAATGAGAATGTACATAAAAAAAATTGCACATGAACAAGGAAAAGCTGTACTTGTATCAAGTCACTTACTTTCAGAAGTTGAATTAATGTGTGACAGAGTTATCATTATTCAGCACGGGGAATATGTGGCTACGCAAAATATTCAGCATAGCCAAAGCGAAGAGATGGAGACGATCCGTATACGTGTAGATGATGCGAATAAAGCAGCAGAAATATTAGGGCATGATGTTTTAGTAAAAGATAATGAATTACTTATTAATGTAAAAGATGAAGAAATCCCAAATGTTATTCGTACATTGCTTGAGAAAAATATTCAAGTGTATCGTGTATATGAAGAAAGAAAAACGTTAGAAGAGCAATTTTTAGAATTAACAGGGGGAAAAGATATTGTTTAATTTAGTATATAACGAACTGTATAAAATATTTAAGCGGAAGCGAACGATTATTCCATTTGCAGTTATTGCAGTATTAATAATCGGATTAGGATGGGTTACGGTAAAGTATTTTGAACCGGAAACAAAAGGATGGAAAGTAGATTATACAGAACGAACTGTAGAAATTGAGAAAAAGCTTGGCATGAAAAAAGAAGCTATTTTAGCAGAAAAATCAGGGGATGAGCTTGTAAAAGAATACCAGCTTAAGATGAAGCATTTAGATACGGATACAGCACCGGCAAGCAGTTCTCCACTTTCTTTCATGAGAGATACAGGTTTTATCGTATTTCCAATTTTGCTCCCATTTATCCTCGTGTATGCAAGTACAATTTTTGCGAATGAATATAGCTGGGGAACATATAAATTTTTAACGATACGACCAGCGAGTCGCTTTAAAATTTTAACAGCAAAATTTTTAGCAATCGTTATATTTGCAGCTTTATTATTTATATTTAATATGATCTTCTCCGCTTTATGTGGACTTGTTATTTATAAATTCCAACAGCCTGCATGGAGTGAGTTTATTTTCCAAGATGGAAATATAATAAAACAAAACATTTTTGTAGAAGCAAGTAAATATTATGTTTTATCGTGGTTACCAACGGTTGTGTACGCATCGTTTGCATTTATGATTTCTGTGTTAACGAGATCTAGTGGAGGTGCAATTGGTATTTCACTATTCCTTGCTTTATCAGGCAATATTGCGTTATTAGCAGCCACTAGATATAACTGGGCGAAATATTTATTGCCAGCAAACACAGATTTATATAGTATTTCAAAGAACGGAAGTTTTATTGATGGAGTAACATTCCCGTTTGCATCATGTATGTTGCTACTTTATTTGTTCGTATTTTTATGTATTTCATATACTGTGTTTTTAAAACGTGATTTAACTTAATAAAAAAAGCCGTTCAGGGTGCTGAGATGCACTTTGAACGGCTTTTTTTATGAGAATTGTTTAAGTGCTCTTTCGGCTAGTAAAGCAAAGTATTCTGCACTTATAGGCAGTGCCTCTTCATTAATTGTAAAAGCAGGATGATGCCATTCATGTGTACCGCTCGTTCCCATAAAGACGAATGAACCTGGTATTTCCTGTTGGTAAAATGAGAAATCTTCTCCAGCCATTGATAGACTAGGCGAGATGATATTAAGATTCATCTTTGTGGCAACTTGAGTAGATAAGTCCGAAAGAGCTTTATCGTTGTGAACAGCAGGAGGACCTGAATAAAAACGGAATTTCGTTTTTACACCTAATGCATCAGATACACCTTTAATAATACGCTCCATGAGTGCTGGAATCTTTTCACGTGTTTCAGCTTGGAACGTGCGAATCGTTCCTTCTAACGTAGCTTTTTCAGGAATTACGTTCCACGTATTTCCTGCGTGAATATTTGTAACACTAACAACCGCATTATGAGATGAACTTATATTTCGGCTTACAATTGTTTGCAGTGCCATCACAATTTGAGAGGATGCGACAAT
Organism: Bacillus sp. cl96; assembly: GCF_900100505.1. NCBI lineage: Bacteria > Bacillati > Bacillota > Bacilli > Caryophanales > Bacillaceae > Bacillus > Bacillus sp. cl96. Next base: position 258,253 of record NZ_FNDM01000007.1, on the reverse strand, counting down.
AGGATCTACGCCAGCATCTGGTACAGCCGCGTGTGTACCAACTCCGTGAATTTCAATTTCAAATCGATCAACTCCAGCCATCAGTGGACCATCTTTAATGCCAATTGTACCTACTGGTAAATCAGGTTTATTATGCATGCCGAAAATCGCTTGCACATTACGTAAATGTCCAGCATCAATAACTTTGCAAGCGCCATTACTACTTTCTTCAGCTGGTTGGAATATGAAGCGAACCGTTCCATTTAGGGAAGATTCTGTTTCTTTTAATAAGAAAGCAGTACCTAAAATGGCAGCTGTATGAAAATCGTGTCCACAAGCATGCATTTTTCCTCGTACTTTAGATGCATAGGACAAATGTGTTTCTTCTTGAATAGGAAGGGCATCAATATCAGCACGAACTGCTACAATTGGCCCGTTTTTATTACCAGACACTTCAGCGATAATTCCTGTTTCTAAATTGGAGTCAATGATAGTAATGTTTTTTTCTTCTAACCAATTTTTTATTGCTTTTGTTGTTTCGAACTCTTCATATGATAGTTCTGGATACTCATGTAAATGTCGACGGATGGAAATAAGTTTTTCTTTTAGTTGATTTGAAATAGATACCATGTAGTATGCCTTCTTTCTTCAGCAAAATATTTATCATAAGTATACAACAATAAAAGAGAGGATTCTCAAATGAAAATCCTCTCTCGTTTATCCCGTATTAATGGGCAGTCCGATTGGTTCAACTAATTAAAGTTTCGCTTTATGCTGCGACTTTTTTATGCGTATGATGTTTACGATAACGTCCACGCATTGCGTATGCAATTTGCGGGATTGCAATCCCGATTAAAATAAGTGATACACCGAACCATTGTGAAGATAGTACAGCCTCTTTTAAAACGAATACGGACATAATTGTTGTAACTGGTAGTTCCGCTGCACCAAGAATAGTTGCTAAGCCAGAACCGATTTTTGGAATACCGATTGTAAAGGCAATAGATGGAATTACGATACTAAATGTTCCTAATCCTAAACCGTATTTCCAAAGACCTTGAGAAATGGCACCATTAAAAATAAATGTTGGTGGGAATACAATCATGACTAAAGTTAAAGCACCAGTCATTAAGAGAACACCGCGCGGTAATGAAGGTACTTCAACAGCAACTTTTCCGCTCACGAAAATGTATGTTGCGAATGTAACAGCAGATAATAAACCTAAAATGATCCCAGTCGTATCGAAAGCACCTGCTGATTGTTCAAGTAAACCACTTGATAAAAATGTCCCTACAAGTAAGAAAATAACAGAAATAACTTTTTCTCTTGAAGGTAATGTTTTTGTTGCGACTGCTTCAATGATAATTCCGACCCAAACAAATTGGAATAAAAGAATAATTGCAATAGAAGCTGGTACAGTTTTTAATGAAGCATAATAAAAAATTCCGGTAAAACTTGCAGATGTTCCTGCAACGAATAAAAGTAATGCTTGCTTTAAAGGAACGCGATGTCTAGAAAATAGAAGTGTAATAGCAAGCAAAATAATCCAACCGAACAAATATTGGCTGCCAATTACCTCTCCAAGTGAAAATCCTTCTGCATATGCAAGCTTAACAAAAATAGCTAAAATTCCATAACTACACGCTCCTAATAAAACTAAAAGAGAATAACGAAGCATGAAAAATTCCTCCCATCTATATGAAGTTGTTCCGTATCGAAAATATATAACTAGAGGGAAGTATACAAAATTAGAAATAAAGGGTCAAATGAAAGAAAAGTATGACATTTTATAGAATAATAATAAAAGTATGATATTTATGCATAATCTTGAAATTATTAATAGTAGAAGTATTATAAAATCAACTTTGCATTGTATAGAGCCAGCATTTGAAAAAAATATTTTTTAAACCAATATGTATATAGACGTACTAGTAACGTGCTAATTATTTGAGAAACTATGTTACCTTTGTTATGGTAATGACAATTAAAGGAGTTTTCATAATCCATTTGAGTTTTTTCTATATAATAGAAGGAAATGAAAACGTTTTATTAGAAACTGTGAGGAAGTACGGTTTTTCTTATTGCCACGTTGTAAAAGTGATTTCACGAATTGTTCATAGTATTTTTATGTGTTTTTGTTACAATATTTAGGGAGAGGAGTGGAATGATGCAAGATATTAGTATTTTTTTAGCGTTTGGCGCCGGGTTCTTATCATTTATTTCCCCATGTTGCTTACCGCTTTATCCGGCATTTTTATCGTACATAACAGGTATGTCGGTTTCTGAATTGAAAGAAGAAAATGCAATGCTTCGCAAAAGAAGTATGATACATACAGCGTTTTTCTTACTTGGATTTTCAATTATATTTATTGCAATTGGATTTGGTACAAGTTTTATTGGAGGAATCTTTACTGACTATAAAGATTTAATCAGACAGTTAGGTGGTATATTTATCATCGTGTTCGGCTTAATTATTGTCGGGGTGTTTAAGCCGAAATTTTTAATGCAAGACCGTAAATTTACATTTAAAAATCGTCCAAGTGGCTATTTTGGATCAGTACTAATTGGATTAGCCTTTGCAGCAGGGTGGACGCCATGTACCGGACCAATTCTAGTGTCCGTAATTGGATTAGCAGCAACAAACCCAGAATCAGCAATGATTTACATGATTGCTTACATACTTGGATTTGCTATCCCGTTTTTCGTACTGTCATTCTTTATTACGAAAATGTCTTGGATTAAAAGAAATAGTATGGCCTTCATGAAAGTCGGAGGATATATTATGATTGTTATGGGGGTCTTCCTATACTTTAACTGGATGACGAAAATTATCGTATATTTCTCAAGTTTATTTGGTGGTTTTACCGGTTTTTAGTATTATTCTGCGAAAATGTTGGAAATACTAACGGAAAAGCATATAATGAAAGTATATTTTGCATATAGCCACAAAAAAGGATGAGAAAATATGAACATAGTTCTTTTATCAAGTATCGTTGCTGTTTGTATGGCTGTCGGTGCGATGTTTATTCGTTTAAAAGCAGCTAAGAAACCTGCAACATTGAAAAAAATTATACTTCCGCCATTTTTTATGAGCACGGGAGCATTGATGTATGTTTTTCCTGAATTTCGATTAACTCCAGCGGAAATGTTAGAAGCAATTGGCGTCGGTTTGTTTTTCTCTATTTTTCTTATTAAAACATCTAAATTTGAAATTAGAGGACAAGAGATTTATTTGAAGCGTTCCAAAGCCTTTGTTTTTATATTAATTGGATTACTTGTAGTGCGGATTGTATTTAAAACATACTTAAGCCAATCTCTTGATTTAGGACAACTTAGTGGCATGTTCTTTTTACTTGCGTTCGCGATGATTGTGTCATGGAGAATTGCAATGTATCGTTCCTTTACGAAATTACAGAAGGAAATGGAAAAAGAAGATGGTTTTTATAATGAAAAAGATATGAAGCTAACTTAAAAACTGTATATGTACCAAATAAAAAGACAGCGTCAAAGGCGCTGTCTTTTTTATCGAAAATAATATGAAGTTACTTTGCGAGTAAAGATCGATAGTTAGAATAATCAATCTTTTTTTCTTGTAGTTTTTTAATTAAAAATTTATGATCACGCTTTGGTGTGGCAATGATATATCCTTTAATAATTAAGTCTTGTGTAATTTGAGAGGCATTTTCTTGTAATGCAAGTTCCCCGATTTTTCCAGCAATCTTTGATTTTGCAACATCGCGAAATAGTTCTGGAACAGGACTTACAAGCTCTTCTAACAATTGTTTTTGTTCGTCAGCCCATAGATGTCTCGTTTTATTTATGTAGTGTTCTTCCCAATCTAAAATGGACATGCCGTCTTCTTTTGGTAAACGTTTTAAAAATTTTCTGAACATAAAGTATCCACCGATAGACATAAGACCTAATAAAATAACCGTCCATAATACAATGAACCAACTGAACCATCCTTCGAGCAAGCATATCCCCCCTTAATGATAGCGGTTTTCTTTTATTCATATTATATACAGTGAGATTCATAGAAAGCAAGAACGCTTGGTCATTTTGACCAAGCGTTATCATTTAAACAAAGTATAGTTGTTCCACATGTAAATTATTATTATCATCTTCTACATATTCAATGATTAATGTGCCAACTTTACGATCTTTATCTTCAGTTGTGAAAATAGAGTAAGAAGTAAAACGTGTTTTTGATAGGCCGCTTATGTGTGTAGGTAAAGAAATGTAGTCGTTATCGCGGAAGAATTCCATCAGTTCAATATCCTCAAATTCTTTTCGGTCAACTTGTTTGTTTGTATAGCGGCGTTGAAGTTGTTTTAAAGATTCATTCCAAGAAATTGCTTTTGTGTCGTATACCATTGTTCTATCTCCTTACTGTATGTAATTATTAAGAACATACGTTCTAATCTAGTATACTCTTTTTATTAGAAAAGGGAAAGCAAAAAATAATGTAAGCTTGGATTTCCAAGCTTACATTATTGATGCGTCCGTCATAATCTCTATTTTTCATTATAAGTTAGATAAGAATAAGAAACAAGATGATATATATAATGTTGATAGTTTTCAAGATTCTGTATATTATAGTTTTACTAAAGCGCAAGGGAATGAGAGGAATGGCATATGTAATTTCACTCCAAGGACCGATGGCAAGCGGAAAAACGACATTGGCTAAAAGGTTAGAGCGATGTGGGTTTTCAGTTATATATGAAAATCCTTATCCAATTGTAGAAAAGCGAAAGCGATTAAAGTTGGATATGAATTCAAAAGAAGGGTTTATAGCAAATCAAAAAATGTTTATAGAAGCTAAAATAAAAGATTTTCAAAATGCAAAAGGTTCAGTCGTGATTTTTGATCGTGGGCCAGAAGACATCGAATTTTATACACTTTTTTACCCAATGGTTATAGGGAAAGAGTGGGATATAGAAAATGAATTGAAAGATGAATTATATAAATTAAGAGAATGCCGTTCGGATGCTATTTTTTATTTGGATGTATCAGAAAGTAATTTATATGATAGAAAAAATAATGATAGAACAAGAAACAGAAGTACATTTGAGGAGCAATTTAAATTAGCAGAAACTGAAAAAGACTGGTATAAACAATTTCCTGTAACTTATGTGGACACAAATAGATTAACAGTTGACGATTTAGAGGTATATTTTATGGACTGGTTAAAGGAGAGAGGGCTATGAAAAAAATACTTTTATTTGTATACCCAACATTTGCGGAGTTTGAAATAACAGTAGCGACGGCATTGCTGAAAAATAAATTTGAAATCATTACAGCGGGCTTAACAAAAGAATTGATTATAAGTGAAACAGGTTTGCAAGTGCAACCACATATAGAAGTAAGTGAAGTACGTGTAGATGAGTATGAGGGGGTACTTATTCCAGGTGGAGAAGAAGTACAGTTGAAAGATGCGAAATCTCTTTTTTCAGTCATTCGTCAATTTCACGAACAAGAAAAATTAGTGGCGGCAATTTGTGCTGGACCGTATGCGCTAGCAAAAGCAGGGTTATTTAAAGGGATTTCTTATACTGCGACTATAGATTATCAAAAATTCGATTGTTTTCCAGTAGAAAATTTCGTGTATGAAGAAGTTGTGCAACACTCAAATATCATTACAGCACAAGGGCATGCATTTGTACCATTTGGAATAGCGATTGCCTCTTATTTTGGAGTGGCAGACGAACATAATACAGATTTTTATTGTGGTAAAGGCAATGTAGTAATGGAGAAACTTTTACGAGAAAACGTGTAAAAGCTAGCAAATGCTAGCTTTTTTACACCGATAAATTACTAACGTTTTTGGATCGCGCCATATACCGTTATGGAGCGATAATTCCTTGTTGATTTCTTCTGTTAGCCATTCTTTCATCTCGGCTTGAAGATACATATTATCGGGTATATTTAACGATGGAAACATGCTGGAAATATAGTTTACTATTGGGGTAGCATGATGAAAAACGAGCGCATTATGAATAACTGTTTCTTCAACCGTTGGAAAAGCAGATGCTACTATCTCTTTACCATTTTCTAAACAAAATGGAGAGACTGCTGGTGATGTTTTCGGTAGATCAAATGCGTCAAGCATGTTGTTACACATTTCAACTATACGAGGTAATGAAACTTTAGAATTTGTTGTAGCTAAAAGTGTTCCGCCAGAACGAATGACTTTATAAAAGCCTTCAATTGTTTTTTCAACATCTTTCACATGGTATAACATATGTCTTGCAATTATTAGGTCATAACAATTTGTTTCGAAAGGAAGTTTACTAGCGTCCCCTCGTTTCCATTCTATTAAGTTATTTATTTTAGCAGCTTCAGCAAGCATAGCTTTGGATTGATCAAACCCGGTTAATGGGCCTTTATGACCATTTGTTTGTAAAAGGGAAAGGAATTTTCCACTAGCGCACCCAACCTCTAATATGTTTTCATCCCCTTGAAGGTGTAAATGTTCAATGACGATCTTATCTAAATCTACGTGTTTTTCTTCGTAATGTGTATGTGTGTCGATGCGTGTTTGTAAATGGTTGCTAACGTTATATTGTCGTTTTACATCATTCATTTTGTCACATTCCACCTTTGTGCAAAATTGTTGGATTGCATGTGTTAATACATCTGTTTTCTTTAAACCTTCGTAATGGAGTGCTGATTCAAACCTTTCAAGTAATTTCTCTTCAATTCGAAAATGAATATCTTTTCGTTTTGTCACTGAAATTTCGCCCCTTTGCATCTGTTAGTGAGACTATAGCACGTCTGGAAATTTTGTGTAAATCATTTGTGTACACAAAATTAGGGGGATGAAAAAAATGTTTGAATATGATTTTAAACTATTGACGATTTAACCGTTTTCATATATTCTTAAATTAAGTAATATTCAAATAATTCAAAAGAAATGAGAGAGTCACATGCTTCTTCAAGGAACACATCGAATTGGTCGTATGGCCATGCTGTTGGCACTTGCGGATGAGAATGAAAGTCCTGTATTATCCATTCCAAAAGGTTGGAAGTATTGTACGGGGAAAGTGGGTTCGATGAATTCGCAAAAGGTTGTCGCAGCAATGGAAACAGCGGCTAAAAGCAACCAAGTTATTGAAACAGACGTTTACAGAGAAACACATGCACTTTATCATGCAATTATGGAAGCTTTGTACGGAGTGACGAGAGGTCAAATTCAGTTAGCAGACGTTCTTCGTACAGTAGGACTTCGTTTTGCGATTGTGCGCGGTACACCATACGACGGGAAAAAAGAAGGCGAATGGGTTGCTGTTGCATTATATGGAACGATTGGTGCACCTGTAAAAGGATCTGAGCATGAGGCGATTGGTTTAGGAATTAATCACATATGATTTGCCCATAGTCTATTAGTTAGAAGGGGGCCTTACTTTTTTAGGACAGAAGTCTGTCTTAAAAAGATAAGGTCCCCTTTTGCCTTTTTAAGGAGGAAAAATGATGATTACGTTAACAGGACATACATTGACAGTTGAAGAAATGAAGAGGTTATTACTGGAAGGAGAAGGTGTAACAGCTTGTCCAACTAGTATGCAAAAGGTAGCGGAGTGCCGCGAAGTAGTTGAGAAAATTGTAGAGGACGGAAAAGTCGTTTACGGTATTACAACTGGATTTGGAAAGTTTAGTGATGTGCTTATCCAAAAAGATGATGTAAAGGCACTTCAACATAATTTAATTCAGTCACATGCATGTGGGATAGGTGATCCATTCCCGGAAGAAGTATCGCGCGGAATGTTAATTTTACGAGCGAACACGATGCTTAAAGGAGTATCAGGCGTAAGGCCGCTTGTTGTAAATATGCTTCTTGAGTTTGTAAATCGTAAAATTCATCCAGTCGTTCCGCAACAAGGTTCACTTGGTGCAAGTGGAGATTTAGCACCTTTATCTCATCTTGCGCTCGTATTATTAGGCGAAGGTGAAGTGTTCTATAAAGGGAAACGCGTTCATGCAATGGTTGCTCTTACAGAAGAAGGGCTTGAGCCAATTGAACTTGAAGCGAAAGAAGGTCTTGCGTTAATTAATGGTACGCAGGCGATGACAGCACAAGGAGTTCTTTCTTATATAGAAGCAGAAGCAACGGCGTATCAAGCTGAACTAATTGCTTCGATGACAATTGAAGGGTTACAAGGCATTATTGATGCATTTGATGAAAATGTTCATAAAGCACGTGGCTATAAAGAGCAAGTGGATGTAGCAAGCAGAATTCGTGACATTCTTCATGATAGTAAGTTAACAACAAAACAAGGAGAACTACGTGTACAGGATGCCTATTCACTTCGTTGTATCCCGCAAGTACACGGTGCTTCTTGGCAAGTTTTGAATTATGTGAAAGAAAAATTAGAAATTGAAATGAATGCCGCAACAGATAATCCGCTAATCTTTGATGGCGGGGAAAAAGTAATTTCAGGTGGTAATTTCCATGGTCAACCGATTGCATTTGCGATGGACTTCTTAAAAGTAGGAATGGCGGAACTTGCAAACATTTCAGAGCGTCGTATTGAGCGTTTAGTAAATCCGCAGTTAAACGATTTACCGCCATTTTTAAGTCCAGAACCAGGACTTCAGTCTGGTGCAATGATTATGCAATATGCTGCAGCGTCACTAGTTTCTGAAAATAAAACGTTAGCACATCCAGCGAGTGTTGATTCAATCCCGTCATCAGCTAACCAAGAAGATCACGTAAGTATGGGAACAATCGCTTCACGTCATGCACATCAAATTATTCAAAATGTAAGACGTGTTCTTTCAATTGAAATGATTTGTGCGATGCAAGCGGCAGAATATCGTGGAATTGAAAACATGAGTACAGTGACGAAGAGCTTCTACCATCAAGGGCGTCAGCAAGTACCATCTATTACAAATGATCGCATCTTCTCAACGGATATTGAAAATATTGCACATTGGTTAAAAACGAATTATTCGATAAAAGAAAGATTGGATGTAAACGCAGCACTATAAAATGAGAAAAGGGAGAGATTGAAATGGAAAAAGTACAACAAACAATTCGCGCACCAAGAGGTACAGAGTTACAAACGAAAGGGTGGGTGCAAGAAGCTGCACTTCGTATGTTAATGAACAATTTAGATCCGGAAGTTGCTGAAAAACCAGAAGAATTAGTTGTGTATGGCGGAATTGGCCGTGCAGCTCGTAACTGGGAAAGCTATCAGGCGATTGTAGATTCATTAAAAACGTTAGAAAGCGATGAAACGTTACTTGTTCAATCAGGAAAACCAGTTGCCATTTTTAAATCACATGAAGATGCACCTCGCGTTCTGTTAGCGAACTCAAACTTAGTACCAAAATGGGCAAACTGGGATCACTTCCGAGAACTAGAGAAAAAAGGTCTTATGATGTACGGACAAATGACAGCTGGTAGCTGGATTTACATTGGAACACAAGGGATTCTACAAGGAACATATGAAACATTTGGTGAAGCAGCTCGTCAACATTTCGACGGTTCATTAAAAGGTACATTAACACTTACTGCTGGTTTAGGTGGTATGGGTGGTGCACAACCTCTTGCTGTAACGATGAACGGCGGTGTTGTCATTGCTATTGATGTTGATAAGCGTAGCATCGATCGTCGTATTGAAAAGAGATATTGTGACATGTATACAGAATCATTAGAAGAAGCGTTAACTGTTGCGAACGAGTATAAAGAGAAGAAAGAACCAATTTCAATTGGCTTGCTAGGAAATGCGGCAGAGATTTTACCAGAACTAGTGAAGCGTGATATTACGCCAGATTTAGTTACAGATCAAACATCTGCTCATGATCCATTAAACGGTTATATTCCAGTAGGTTACACATTAGAAGAAGCAGCGAAACTTCGTGAAAAAGATCCAGAACGTTACGTACAATTATCAAAAGAAAGTATGACAAAACATGTGGAAGCGATGCTTGCGATGCAAGAAAAAGGTGCAATTACATTTGATTATGGAAATAACATTCGCCAAGTTGCTTTCGATGAAGGTTTGAAAAATGCTTTCGATTTCCCAGGATTCGTTCCAGCATTTATTCGTCCATTATTCTGTGAAGGAAAAGGCCCATTCCGCTGGGTAGCACTTTCTGGTGATCCAGAAGATATTTATAAAACAGACGAAGTAATTTTACGTGAGTTCGCTGATAATGAACATTTATGTAACTGGATTCGTATGGCACGTCAACAAGTTGAGTTCCAAGGACTTCCATCACGTATTTGTTGGTTAGGTTACGGTGAGCGTGCGAAATTTGGTCGCATCATTAATGAAATGGTTGCAAATGGTGAATTATCAGCACCGATTGTTATTGGTCGTGACCATTTAGATTGCGGATCAGTAGCATCTCCAAACCGTGAAACAGAAGCGATGAAAGACGGTAGTGATGCAGTAGCTGACTGGCCAATTTTAAATGCATTAATTAATAGTGTAAACGGTGCGAGCTGGGTATCTGTTCACCACGGTGGTGGCGTTGGTATGGGTTATTCACTTCATGCGGGAATGGTTATCGTTGCAGATGGAACAGAAGCAGCAGCAAAACGTATTGAGCGCGTATTAACTTCTGACCCTGGTATGGGTGTTGTTCGTCACGTGGATGCAGGGTATGACTTAGCTGTGGAAACTGCGAAAGAAAAAGGCGTTAATATTCCAATGATGAAATAAGGAGGAGAAAAACATGCTGGACACTTTACTAATAAATATCGGTCAATTGCTAACAATGGATCAAGAAGATGGCTTGTTAAGACGGGAAGCGATGAATACGCTTCCTGTTATCGAAAACGGTGCGGTTGGAATTGAAAATGGTGTAATCACTTTCGTTGGAACAGCAGAAGAAGCAAAAGGACTTCAGGCGAAAGAAGTTATTGATTGTGGCGGGAAAATGGTTTCTCCTGGTCTTGTTGACCCGCATACTCACCTTGTATTTGGTGGATCTCGTGAAAATGAAATTGCACTAAAACTACAAGGAGTTCCGTACTTAGAAATTTTAGAACAAGGCGGAGGCATTCTTTCAACTGTAAATGCAACGAAACAGGCGTCGAAAGAAGAACTTGTTCAAAAAGCGAAATTCCATTTAGACCGTATGCTATCTTTCGGAGTTACAACTGTAGAAGCGAAGAGTGGTTACGGATTAGATGATGAGACAGAATGGAAACAATTAGAGGCAACTGCACAATTACAAAAAGAGCATCCCATCGATTTAGTTTCTACATTTTTAGGTGCTCATGCAGTTCCGAAAGAATATAAAGGTAGATCGAAAGAATTTTTACAATGGATGTTAGACCTACTACCAGAAATGAAGGAGAAGCAATTAGCTGAATTCGTTGATATTTTCTGTGAAACAGGTGTGTTCTCTGTTGAAGAGTCGAAAGAGTTTTTATTAAAAGCGAAAGAGCTTGGCTTTGACGTGAAAATTCATGCAGATGAAATTGATCCTCTTGGTGGTGCGGAAGCAGCGGCTGAAATTGGTGCAGCATCAGCCGACCATTTAGTTGGTGCTTCTGATAAAGGAATTGAAATGCTTGCAAACTCTAATACAGTAGCCACTTTATTACCAGGAACAACTTTCTATTTAAATAAAGAAAGCTTTGCCCGCGGTCGTAAAATGATTGATGAAGGTGTTGCAGTTGCGTTAGCTACAGACTTTAACCCAGGTAGCTGTCCAACTGAAAACATTCAGCTTATTATGAGCATCGCAATGTTGAAGCTGAAAATGACACCAGAAGAAGTTTGGAACGCGGTAACAGTTAACTCTTCTTATGCTATTAACCGAGGCGATGTAGCTGGGAAAATTAGAGTTGGTCGTAAGGCAGATTTAGTTTTATGGGATGCTTACAATTATGCTTACGTACCGTATCATTACGGCGTAAGTCATGTAAATACAGTATGGAAGAATGGTAATATCGCATATACAAGAGGTGAACAATCGTGGAGCACGGCCACTATTTAAAGAAGAATGCAAAGTTTATCGATCGTGAAGTGACGAAATGGAGTGAAATGATTAAAGATTGGGAGGAAGGCGTGGAAATATTCGGTGCTGCCTTAATTGGAGCACCCCTTTCTAAACCATCTATTAGTCATTCAGGAGCAAGTTTTGCGCCAAAAACGATTCGTGCGATGTTGGATGCATATAGCACATACGCAATTACAGAAGAACATGATATGAAAGAAAGTGTCTTATATGATTGCGGCGATATTACGATGCATGTGACGGATATAAAAGAAAGTCATAACCGAATTGCGAAAACAGTTGGTCATGTAACGAAAGTAAATCCGAACATGATACCAATCGTTCTTGGCGGGGATCACTCAATTAGTTTTCCGAGTATAACAGGATTTGCAAACAGTAAAGGAAAGGTCGGGATTATTCAATTTGATGCCCATCATGATTTACGTAATTTAGATGATGGTGGTCCGTCAAATGGTACTCCGTTCCGTAGTTTACTAGAAAATGATATTATTACAGGAAAACAACTCGTTCAAATCGGAATTCGTAATTTTTCAAATGCACGAGCGTACCATGAATATGCAAAAGAACACGGTGTGACAGTTTATACAATGAAAGATGTACGAGAGCGAGAAATCAAAGATATTATTATAGAAAGTATTGAAGTATTAAGAAAGCAAGGCGTGACCTCTATTTACATTTCTCTTGATATGGATGTACTAGATCAAGCATTCGCACCAGGTTGTCCAGCAATCGGTCCTGGTGGAATGGACAGTGCGACTTTACTGGATGCGATTGAATTTCTTGGTAAAGAACCTCTCGTTCAAGGGATGGATATTGTAGAAATTGATCCAACCCTTGATTTCAGAGATATGACGAGCCGAGTAGCTGCGCAAGTGATTATGAGTTTTCTTTTGGCGAGGGAAACGGTTAGTAAGCAAGTTAGTATATAGACGGAAAAGTAGATCTTTATTTATGCCTTAACAAAAACACATCACTACTTAAATGTAGTGATGTGTTTTTGTATTAAAAGAGAATGAATGTGTGTGGAACCGTTAATGGAATTGCGATTTTTATAGTGTATTGTATAAATTTAATTTCTTGCTTCTGAAGTGTTGACGTGTAAAATAATTATATGATAAAATAAAAATTTTGCTAAAAAACTAAAAGTATGTTAAGCTTGAGAAGGTTACCATATATGGAGGTGGATTATTTGTTTCAAATTGGCGATAACATTGTTTATCCAATGCAGGGAGCAGGTATAATTAAAGCCATAGAAGAGAAGGAAATCTCAGGAGAAAAACAACAGTATTATGTTATAAAAATGTCGGCTAGTAATATGGAACTAATGATTCCAGCAGGGAGAATATTGAATTCGAATATACGTCCAGTTACGGATATAACCGCATTAGCACACATAATGGATATTTTTCAACATGGGGAATCAGATAGATTACTTACATGGAAACAAAGGTATAAATTGAACACTGATAAAATAAAGACGGGTAAAATGCAAGAAGGTGCTGAAGTTGTGCGTGATTTAATGCGTATACAGAAAGAAAAAGCACTTAATGCAAGCGAAAAGAAGATGTTAGATAACGCATATGAATTTTTGATTAGTGAACTGGGATTAATTGAAGGTATCACAGAAAATCAGATAAAAAGCTTTTGTTAAGGTTCATTACAAATAATGTATTATATCCCAAAAAAGATCTTGAATTTTTTGGGAACATAATTATAGAAAATTTATCATTTCAAAGACATTCAACTCTTTCAAACCACTTTTAGAGCATTACCTCTATTGTTATTACTACAATCAAATCCATTTTTATTTTTTAATTTCATTTATGAATGTTCGAAGTTTAATTGAATACTTCGATAAAATAGTTACTTGATTTTTGCAATCCTGATTCACACTGGCACGGACGAGGAGCCGTAAGGATGAAAGAGAGGTAGGGCTTTCATTGTTTTAGGTATATAAGTTATTATTTTTAGAAGAATACTGAACCATTTTCACTTCTATTGATAAGGTGTTTTTTTATTAAAGAGATAAACGAATTGACAGCCATATATGGTCAACAAAAAAGGTTTCCTCCTAAGGAAACCTTTTTAATATTATTTATAGCATTTTATTTTTTGGATATTCGAATTTTTTATTGTAAAGTCGTAAAAATTGACGTTACTATCTAAAAGTAAGTATGATGCGATTATAGTAAGATTTTTTAGGGGGAAGAAAAATGACAAGTTCAAGTAATAAAGCAGCGAGTATTTATGAAGGAACAAATGTAAATGCTGGGGGATTTTTTGAAAACGTTGAAGAAACAAAGTTGTTTGATCCAATTCAAGTTGGAGCTTGGTCTCTTCGTAATCGTATAGCGATGGCACCGATGACAAGATGCTTTGCAGATAATGAGACTGGAGTAGTTGGTGCGGATGTAGTGGAGTACTACAGAAAACGTGCTGCAGATGGAATTGGACTAATTATTACAGAAGGAATTGTCATTAGTCCGAGAGCAAAAGGAAACCCAGGAGTACCAGGTATTTATACACAAGAACAAATCGATTCTTGGAAACCTGTTACAGAGGCGGTACATAAAGAAGGCGGGACGATTATTGCTCAAATATGGCATGTTGGGCGTATGAGTCATCATGAAATAATTGGTGGTCAAATGCCACAAGCGCCGTCGGCTATCGCTGCAGAGGGAAATGTTCCACGCTTTCGTAAACCGTTTGATACGCCAGAAGCAATGACGTTAGAAGAAATACAAGAAGTGATCGGGCAATACGCACAAGCTGCGAAAAATGCGATCGAAGCTGGATTTGATGGAGTAGAAATTCACGGTGCACACGGATATTTAATCGATCAATTTACGTATGAGTTTGCGAATAAGCGAACAGATAAATATGGCGGTGATTTAAAACAAAGGTTAACGTTTATGAAAGAAGTAACGGCGGCTGTAATAGAAGCTGTTGGAGCTAATAAAACACTTCTTCGTTTCTCTGCTTTCAAAGGTGATAATCCTACTTATATGTGGGAAAACCCTGAGTTTGCAATTGAAACGTTCATAAATATGTTTAAAGAGGTTGGGTTAACGATGATCCATCCTTCAACGATGAATTATACCCAAGAGATTGCTGACGGAAAGAATTTTCATCAACTAGTAAGAAAATATTGGGATGGTACGATTGTTGGGGTTGGTAATTTAAATCCGAAAGAGGCCGAAGAAGCGTTGCAAGAAGGAACGATTGATGTAGCGGCATTCGGAAGACCGTTAATTGCTAATCCAGACTTTGTTCATCGAATTAAACACGCTGAAAGTTTAGTTGAATATGACGCGAAAGAGCATCTTGCTACGTTAGTATGAATAAAGATAAAAGGAGAACACATCTAGTGTTCTCCTTTTATTATGGAATTTCATAGGGGGAAGCGGGATGAGTGAAACGCTACTCGTTATTATTAGTATATTACTATTTTTAATGTTGCTTTTAATCGTCTTTTTTATCATTACATTTTTTATAAAAAAACGAACACACCATTCTATTTTAAAATTACATCCGTACTTAGGAAGAATGCGCTACTTACTGGAAAAGATAGGGCCTGAATTTCGACAATATTGGTTTGATCATGATACGGATGGAAAGCCTTTCTCACGTTATGATTTTCAAAGTGTTATGTTTTTAGCGAAATATCGCTCTGAAATACTTGGTTTTGGATCAAAACGAGATTTTGAAGCTTCTGGATATTATATTGCTAATACATTATTTCCGATATTAACTGAGGAATTAAGTGTGAATCTCACGCAAGAGCGGGAAGGTAAAAAGTACGTGATTCATAAAGAAGGGTTATTTTCAAGAAGAGAAAAATTGACAGCGGATACAACGAATCTTTGGCTGTACGAAGAAGATGATGCAATTATAGTCGGTGAGAACCGTAAATATCCGTGGAAGCTACATGGCATGTTTGGTGCATCTGCGACTTCTTACGGTGCGATTGGAGAAAATTATATTTTAGCGAGTGGTTTTGGAGCAAAAATGGCAGGCGGATCGTGGATTAATACGGGTGAAGGTGGCGTTATTCCAGAACATTTACATACAGGAGCGAATATCGTTGCGCAAATTGGTCCAGGGTTATTTGGATACCGTGATGAAGACGGTAATTTTTCAATGGGAAAATTCATGGAGAAAGCGAAAGAAAGTAATATTAGAGCATTCGAATTGAAATTTGGGCAAGGTGCTAAAATACGTGGTGGTCATTTAGAGGGGCAAAAAGTAAATGAGAAAATTGCTTCTGTTCGCAACGTCCGAAAGGGAGAGACGATTAATTCACCGAATCGATTTTCATTTTTAAAGAATGCAGCGGATACACTTTGTTTTATTCAACAGTTGCAAGAAAACAGCGGTAAACCAGTTGGAATGAAAATTGTAATTGGTCAGCAGGAGCCTTTGGAAGATTTAATAAAAACAATGAAAGAACTAAACATTTACCCAGATTTTATTACAATCGACGGTTCAGAAGGCGGGTCAGGAGCAACGTATAAATCGATGGCAGATTATATGGGACTGCCGCTTATTCCAGCATTACTTACATTTATTGATACAGCAAACCATTATGGTGTCCGTAACAAGTTTAAAGTATTTGCATCGGGTAAATTAATCACACCAGATAAAGTAGCGATTGTTTTAGCGATTGGGGCGGATGCTGTAAGTTCAGCCCGCGGATTTATGATGGCAAGCGGCTGTATTATGGCCCTTCAATGTAATTCTGGCCAATGTCCATCTGGTGTAGCCACGACGAATCCGCATTATCAAAAAGCGTTAGATCCGTATGAGAAGAAGTGGCGAGTCATGAATTATATTATTAGTATGAGATATAGTTTATTTTCATTAGCGGCAGCGGTGGGAGTGAAGAGCCCGCGTCATTTAAAGAGAGAGCATATTGTATTTAAAGACGAGATGGGGCGGGTAGTTCCTCTCTCAGAATTGTTTCCTACTAGTAAATAGTAAGCTATGTTTAATAGATTAAAAGTCATACATTTGTATGGCTTATTTTTATTAAAAAATAAGGTGTTTAATTATCTGAATATTTTTACTTTAATTTCTTTTGAAAACAGGGTAATCCACTGGGATAAAGGCGTTTATAAAGGTTTTCACATGTAATGAAAAGTGCTCGTTCACTTGAAAGAACAAAAAATGTTTGTTAAGGTAGGGAACCATAAGCGAAAACAAGAAAATAGAAAAAGTCATTTTTCGAAATTTTGAATGGCTTATGGACTAAGGGAGAGATTTGGTGAAGATTGAAATTATGGTTTCGCTTGCTATTTATATGGCAGGTATGTTGTATATCGGATATTGGTCTTATAAGAAGACATCCGATTTATCAGATTATATGTTAGGCGGGAGGGGACTTGGTCCAGCAGTTACAGCTTTATCAGCTGGTGCTTCTGACATGAGTGGCTGGATGCTAATGGGATTACCTGGTGCGATGTATGCAACAGGATTATCAAGTGTATGGATTGCGATAGGTTTATTAATAGGTGCGTATGCAAACTATTTAATCATTGCCCCGCGTTTACGAACGTATACAGAAGTGGCAAATGATTCAATTACGATTCCAGACTTTTTAGAGAATCGGTTTAAAGATCGTACGAAAATACTTCGTTTTGTCTCCGCTATCGTCATTTTAGTATTTTTCACATTTTATGCGTCGGCTGGTTTAGTTTCAGGTGGACGTTTGTTTGAAAATTCTTTTAACCTTGATTATAAAATTGGTTTATTTGTAACAGTAGGTGTCGTTGTTGCGTATACACTATTTGGTGGCTTTCTAGCCGTAAGTTGGACGGACTTTGTGCAAGGTTGTATTATGTTTATTGCGCTTGTACTAGTGCCAATTGTTGCTTTTACGGATGTCGGTGGTGTAACAGAAACATTTAATACGATTAAGCAAGTCGATGCATCGCATTTAGATATGTTTAAAGGGACCACAATACTTGGTATTATTTCATTTTTAGCATGGGGCCTTGGATATTTTGGTCAACCACATATTATTGTCCGCTTTATGGCAATTACCTCTATTAAAGATTTAAAAACTTCTCGTAGAATCGGTATCGGTTGGATGACGATTTCAATTATAGGTGCAATGCTTACTGGTCTAATTGGTATCGCCTATTATGCTAAAAATAATGCGACATTACAAGACCCAGAAATGGTCTTTGTAACATTCTCAAATATTTTATTCCATCCGTATATTACAGGATTTTTATTATCAGCTATTTTGGCTTCGATTATGAGTAGTATTTCCTCACAATTACTTGTTATTTCAAGTGCAGTAACGGAAGATTTCTATAAAACATTTTTCCGTCGTAATGCAAGTGATAAAGAACTTGTATTTATCGGTAGGCTGTCAGTATTAGTTGTAGCGATGATTGCAGTTGTTTTAGCGTATCATCCGAGTGATACAATTTTAACGCTTGTTGGATATGCTTGGGCAGGATTTGGATCAGCATTTGGACCAGCAATTTTATTAAGTTTATATTGGAAGAGAACGAACAAATGGGGTGTTCTTGCTGGGATGATTGTCGGTGCATTAGTTGTTATCACTTGGGTACAAATTCCAAGTTTAAAAGCGACTATGTATGAAATGGTACCTGGATTCTTCTGTAGTTTATTAACTGTTATCGTTGTAAGTTTATTAACGAAAGAACCCGTTAAGGCAGTTCATCGTGAATTTAATGAGATGGAAGCAGTACTGGAAGAAGAAAAGAAATGATTTGCAAAAAGAGTAAACGATGAATAGCGTTTACTCTTTTTACATGTAAAATGAAAGTAAGGACTTATTGACAATAAAAAATAAGTAACTTATAATAAATCTCGAGTTCGAGATAAATAACATGCATAATGAAGAAATATTATGGTTATAAATCGAACGAATATTTTTTGTAAATTATCTTGAGTTCAAGATAATTTGATAGGTTAGACACCAATAGGTATTTTTGTAATTAATATCTCGAATTCGAGATAAAATTATTATAACGGATTTTACTTTGCAGCATGGACAAAATGAATAATGAATTTAAATGTAAAAGAATTTTTATAATGAAATAAAAAAGGAGTGGAAGAAATGGAAAAGAAAACAATGGGAATCCATCACATTACAGCGATTGTAGGGCATCCACAAGAAAATGTAGACTTTTATGCTGGTGTATTAGGGTTACGTTTAGTGAAACAAACAGTGAATTTTGATGATCCAGGTACGTACCATCTTTATTTTGGAAATGAAGGAGGAAAGCCTGGAACAATTATTACGTTTTTCCCATGGGCAGGTGCTCGTCAAGGTATTATTGGGGACGGTCAAGTAGGAATTACGTCTTACGTTGTACCAAAAGGTACAATGGAGTTTTGGGAAAATAGATTAGAAAAATTCGATGTTTCGTATACAAAAATGACTCGTTTTGGAGAGCAGTATTTAGAATTTGATGATCCGCATGGTTTGCATATAGAATTAGTTGAAAGAGAAGCAGGCGAATTAAACAATTGGAGTTTTGGAGAAGTTACACCAGAAGTAGCAATTAAAGGGTTTGGAGGTGCTGTTCTTTTATCTGCACAGCCTCAAAAAACAGCTGAATTGTTAGAACATATTATGGGTCTTGAAAAAATTGGAGAAGAGGGCGAATTTGTTCGATTCCGTTCTTCTGCTGACATTGGAAATATTATTGATTTGAAATTATCAACAATCGGTCGTGGCCAAATGGGCGTTGGTACAGTTCATCATATAGCCTGGAGAGCGAGTGATGATGCTGATCAGCTAGACTGGAAAGAGTATGTGTCGCGTTTTGGATATCACGTAACTCCTGTACAAGATCGAAATTATTTTAACGCGATTTATTTTAGAGAACATGGTGAAATCTTATTTGAAATTGCAACAGATCCTCCTGGTTTCGCTCATGATGAATCGTTAGAGACGATGGGGGAGGAATTAAAGTTACCGGAACAATATGAACAACATAGAAAACAGATTGAACAAACGCTTTTACCATTTGAAGTGAGAAATTTAGATTAAAGTGATTGAAGGGGGAAAAGGATTATGATGAAACATGTTTTTCAAAAAGGAAAAGATACGTCAAAACCAGTGTTATTATTACTTCATGGCACAGGTGGTAATGAATTAGATTTACTACCACTTGCAGAAATAGTTGATCCGGAAGCGTCGGTATTAAGCGTTAGGGGAAATGTGTTAGAGAATGGGATGCCGCGTTTTTTCCGCCGATTAGCAGAGGGCATTTTTGATGAAGAGGATTTAATTTTCCGTACGAAGGAATTAAATGAATTTTTAGATGAAGCGGCTAAAGAATATAAATTCGATAGAAATAACATTGTAGCTATCGGTTATTCGAATGGGGCAAATATCGCAGCAAGCTTATTATTCCATTACGAAAATGCATTGAAAGGTGCTGTGCTTCATCACCCAATGGTACCTAGAAGAGGAATGCAATTAGCAAATTTAGCAGGGAAATCTGTGTTTATTGCTGCTGGGACAAATGACCCAATTTGTTCATCAGCAGAGTCAGAGGAATTGAAGGTACTATTAGAAAATGCAAATGCGAATGTAACAATGCATTGGGAAAATCGAGGGCATCAATTAACGATGGGTGAAGTAGAAAAAGCAAAAGAGTGGTATGACAAAGCATTTTAAAAAAAGAAGCATCTGCTAACGATTAGCAGATGCTTCTTTTTTATTTAAGACTGGATTGCAAGATGAGATGAAGAAAGTGGTAGCTCAATATCAACAATCGTACCTTTATTTAATTCGCTTGAAATGTGTAATTTACCATGATGTTCTTCAATTATTTTGTAACACATCATTAATCCTAGTCCTGTGCCTTTTTCTTTTAAACTATAAAAAGGTTCGCCTAGACGGGAGATACGATCTTCTGGAATGCCACAACCTTCATCGATAATTCGTATTAAGATGAAATTATCCTCTAATGGTTTTGTTTGGATGAAAATATTTCCGCCATTTGGCATCGCTTCTATCGCATTTTTTAATATGTTTATAAAAACTTGTTTTAATTGGTTACCGTCACATTGAATATCATATACGTAATCAAAATGATCCATGATGATATGAACGCTATGCATAATTGCAGTCGGTAAAATAAATGTAACTACCTCTTCAATTAAAGTTTGTATGTTACAAGTTTGGATAGATAATACTTGTGGCTTAGACATCGCCATAAATTGACTCGTGATGGATTCCATTTGTGAAATCTCACTTAACATAACATCGATATACCATTTTTGCTCCTCATTTATTTCAGGGAGGAGCAACGTTAGAAAACCTTTTAGAGAAGTGAGTGGATTTCGAATTTCATGGGCAATTCCAGCTGTCAGTTGTCCGACTACTGCGAGCTTCTCAGATTTTCGTAATAACTTTTCAGTTTCTTTTAGCTCAGTAACATCTCTCCCCATCACGATAAGACCTTTGCGAGAACCGTCAGGATGATAAAGCGGGACTTTTGATATACTTAAGATTAAATCGAAATCATCTCTATGTATAATAAATTCCTCGCCATGAAGAATTTGTCTTTGTTGCCATGCTAGTTCATCAATTTCTTCACAATGTAAAAAAGCTTCTCGGTATGCTTCATTATATTGAATGAGTTCGCTATCTTTTTTCCCGTGGTAAGGTACATGATGGAAATTGAAGCAAGAAAGTGCGTAGTCATTTGCCTCAAGCCAGCGCCCTTCATGATCTTTAAAAATAACAAACGCAGGCATGGAGTTTACTAATGTACGCAATCTCTTCTCACTTTCTTTTAGTATATTCTCAATTCTTTCTGATTTTTCAAGCGGCTTCATAATAGCATATACGCCAGTAAGACGATTTTGAACAAAAATAGGAACTAGTTTTGTCACAACATCTAATAAGAATCCATTTTTATGATAAATAGATAAGATATACTCTTGTTGATTATCCGCTTCAGTATTCTTTATATTTTGTAATACTTGCTCAGAAATATGGGCTTCTAAAATAGAGGTAATATTTTTCTGTTCTAATTCTAAAGAAGTGTAACCTAATATTCTTTCGGCAGAAGGATTTATATGTAGAATAACTCCTTCTAAATTTAATGAAATAATACTATCAGGATTGTGTTCGAACAGAGATGCGTACATTTCTGTTAATGAACGATCTTGTATATGGTTTCGCAAACGTCTAGAAATGTTCGGATGACGTTTTTTTTGAGTTGGTGAATATTTTTTACGACTCATAATAGTTCCTCCGTACAAATAGCATCTAAAAAGATTTGTCTATTCATAACTATAATATAGATGTAATGTGTATTTCTATAAAAAATGGAAGTTATAGAATAAATTTTGTTTTTTTATTTTTTGCAAGGTGAATGCAGGATGGTAATAAGGGGAGCTTATATTGTTTTATAAACCTTTTGTAAGTTACAGACGGTTGTTTTCCGTATAACATTAGGGTAGAGGAGGGGGAGAGAAAATGAAAAATTATATTCAAGGGATTGATCACGTGCAAGTAGCTGCACCTGTAGGGTGTGAAGAAGAGGCGCGTGATTTTTATGGGAATACGATTGGTATGGAAGAAATTCCAAAGCCAGAAGAGTTGAAAAAACGAGGTGGATGTTGGTTTAAATGCGGAAATCAAGAAATCCATATTGGTGTCGAGCGGAACTTTACACCAGCTAAAAAGGCTCATCCAGCTTTTTATGTGAATGAAATTAATGAATTTAAGCAAACACTTATAGAGCAAGGTGTTAAAGTGATTGATGATTATGCACGGCCAGATGTAATTCGATTTTACGTGTCAGATCCATTTGGAAACCGAATTGAATTTATGCAAAATAAAGACTAGGTGGATTCCCACCTAGTCTTTAACTTCTTCTGAAAAGTCCTAACACTTCTACAGTTTCTGTAATATTAACGAATGCATTCGGGTCGATTTCAGAAATTGTTAGTTTCATACTTGCTAATTCTTCACGAGAAACGACGGTCATAAGTACACGCTTTTTCTCGCTTGAATAAGCACCTTCGCCATCAAGTAACGTTATTCCACGTACAACAGTTGAAAGAAGTTGTTTTTTCATTTTTTCTGCTTCATTTGTTACAATCATAAGTGTAACTTTACGATGTTTTGTATGAACAGCATCAATTACTTTACCAGTTACATAAATTGAAAGTAAGCTTGTAAGTGCAACATCCCAGGTGAAGAAGAATCCTGCGATTATTACAACGACTGCATTTAAAATAATAAGGAATCCGCCAAGTTTAATGTCTCGCTTGCGGGATAAAAGCATACCGATAATATCAAATCCACCAGTGGATCCATTACAGTTAAAAACAAGACCAATACCAGCTCCGGCGATTACACCTCCGAAGATAGAAGATAACAATGGATCTGTTGCTACGACTTTTACTGGAACGTAGTATAATGCAACAGATAATACAACTACAGAGACAACTGTGTTAAAAATTACTTTTTTTCCAAGACCTATGTACCCTAAAATAAGGATAGGTAAGTTTAATACAAAGTTAATAATGCCTGTGTTTACAGGGGTTACAATCCCTAAAATAATAGCAATTCCGCCAATTCCACTACTTAAAATTTTGTGGGGGATAAGGAAAAGATTAAAGGCAACCGCAATAATAATAGAACCGATAATAACACCAAGGAATCTGACCATTTCTTTCCCGTCCTTCACTGAAAAATTCATATTATTTCAAGATTATATATGATATTGAAAGTTTTGGGTAAAAACAGTTTATTTAGGTAAATTAGATTAATCAAAAGAATTTGAGTATTTTATCATTTGAAAGGGGATACAGTTGTGAAGATAAAAACATATCAACAGAAAAGCCCGTTGAAGCAAGAATGTGAGGATTCTTATTTTTGTAATAAAGAAAAAAAGATTTATGGTGTATGTGACGGTGCAACACCACTTGTCCCGTTTCGTGATGAAAAGGGACATAATGGAGCATACATCGCTTCGCATTTATTTGCAAGTTATTTTACTGCATTACGAGAGAATCATAGTTTACAATTTGCAGTTGCCAAAGCAAATGAAGTATTGCAAAGCAAAATGTTAGAATATGAAGTAGACACGAGAAAAAAAGAGCATTTGTGGTGCACATGTATCGCGGCAGTCCAAATAGTCGGTGAGAAAATTGAATATGCGCAGCTTGGGGACTGTATGATTGTCGCAACTTTTCAAAATGGAACGATGCAAGTATTAACGAAAGACACAGTTGAAGGAATTAGTAAAAGAGCAAAAAAGAAGAGGGAAGAAGATCGTAAAAAAGGGTTATCTGTACCAGAAGAATATGTTTTTCAAGATGTTCGAGAACAGTTAAAATACAATCGTTATCTTGCAAATATGCCAAATGGTTATTCAGTTGCAAATGGAATGAAAGAAGCGATACATTATTTACAACATGGTGAATTACATACAGATGAAGTGAGTGGGATTTTTATTTGTTCAGACGGTTTATTTCACCCAGATTGGTCATTAGAACAAACTGTTGCATATATAAGAAAGAATAGTATAAACGAATATATAGCAATTATTGAAGAGCTAGAAGCGGAAAAGAGAATAAGGCCAGATGATAAAACGATTATAATGATTGATTTTTAAGAGGAGGCAGTTCAAATGGAAATTAAACGTGTCAATCTAACATTTCAAGATGAATTAGTTCCTTTAGAAAAAGTAAACAAACTGATTATTCACCATACAGCTGAAGATGGATGGGACGTGTATAAAACGCATGAATTTCATCAAACTGTAAGGGGGTGGAGCGGAATTGGTTACAACTATTTTATCGAAAAGGATGGAACTGTAGTGGAAGGGCGAGGTTTACATATTGGAGCGCACGCGAAAGACCATAACCGTCATACAATTGGAATATGTATGACGGGAAATTTCGATAAATACGATCCCACTCCCCCGCAAGTGAATGCATTATATTCTTTATGCAAAATGTTTATGAAGCAATTTGCTATAAAGAAAGAAAATATACTAGGTCATAGGGAGTTAGAAGGAGTTACAAAAAGCTGTCCTGGTAATCGTTTTTCTATGGTAGAGTTAAGGAAGATATTATCTTAAATATAGAGGAGTAACAACGATGATCAATATAAAAATACCAAATGATAAAAAAGAAGAGCTTGTAGCGCAAATTCAGCAATTTTTCATGGAAGAAGATCTAGATGAAATTGGGCGTTTCCAAGCAGAGCGTTTAATAGAAGAAATGATTAAATTAGTTGGACCATTTGCATACAATCAAGCAATTGGAGATGCAAGAAAGCTTGTAAGTGAGAAATTAACGAATATGGAAGAAGATTTATACGTGTTAGAGAAAAATGAAGGGAAATAAAAAAAGAGCCGATGGGCTCTTTTTTATTTTTCTTTCTTATGTTCCTTATATTCATGTACTTTTTCTTTCACATTACCAACTGTATCTTTAGCAGTGCCTTTCACCTTATCCCATTTTCCTTCAGCTTGTAATTTCTTATTGTCAGTTACTTTCCCAACAACTTCTTTTACTTCACCTTTCACCTTATCAATGGCACCTTCTACTTTTTCTTTTAAACCATGATCATGTTTAGTCATACATTTCTCCTCCTTGTAGTTTGATTAGAATTCTCTTTTCATATTGCAAGTTGAATGATGTATCTAGTAATAGCGTAACAAATCTAGTTTGAATATTCAAATGATTAATAGGATAGAAAAGGAATTGTCATAAAATGTTTAAAAATGTAACGGAAGGAGAAATAAAGTAAATTATAATATGTCTTTTGCGGTCCATATTGATTTTGTATAAGCGATTTTCATGTGAGCACGTTCCATGTTATTTTGACTGCCGCTACCGAACCTTGCTTGTCCAACTATTAAAGTACAATTGGATTCAATAGCTGTCTTAATTCGTTTTTGAATTAATGCAGTATGACAGCCTTTACGCTGAAATTCTGGCAAAGTAGCAGAAGCAGCTAATGATGCGACACCCTTATTTATATACAGAACACCAATACCAGCAGGGATATTTTGAACTTCAGCTATGAAAAAATGCCACCCTGGTTCATTGTAAAGAATTTCATTATTTTGGCGCACGCTATCTTTTGTAAAGGATGGCATATTAAATCCACGTACATAAATGTCTGCAAAAATATCAAACTCATTTTCTTGTAGTTTTCGTATTGTAATATTAGAAGGAAGAAGTGATGAACCCTCTCTCGGTATACTATACAAAGCAGTATGGAAGCTAGATTGATAAAACCCTTTTTGAGATAAGTATTGAAATAATTCAGTTGTACCTTGTGCTGGGGTAATTTCAAAACGACAAGGGATTTGTAGTGATTCATAATAAGAAATGATTGCATCAATCGCATCTGCATTTGTAATACCTTTTACCGTATTAAAAGCTGGACCAGCAATTATTTTTGATGAAAAGGCAGTGGCGCTACCGAATTTTTTTATTTGCACTTGCATTGGGTTTCCGCTTATTGTTTGTAGTCTCTCTAATCTAGAAGAGAGCATATCAATTTCTGCATTTTCAATTTCTGTTGCTATATCGAGTGTCATAACAGTAGTCATAAAATTCCTCCGTTAATAAATATATTTCATAGTACATATACGATTTTTGTTTTGAGATTCCTGTTGAAATGTGAGAGAATAAGAGGTTTTTTGGAAGGGAAATGGAAGTGAGCTGTCGAAGGGAGTGGAAACAGATTAAAGGTGGTGCTCTCATGAAACAAAAAACCGTGCAGACATGCTCTAATTGTGGTTCTCAAAACATAGGAGAAGGTGAGTTTGTCGGATATGCACAAATACGGAAAAAGGAAACGATGTTCACATCTTCACCGGTGGATGCTTATATTTGTACAGATTGCGGGAATATCCTTCTATTAAAAGTACGACATTATGAAAAGTTTAAGCAGAAGCCGTTATGATCATTGAGAAATGGTCATATCCAACGTTGTATACGAAACGACTTATGTTAAGGAAAATGAATATGAGTGATAGTTTACATATATATGAGTATGCTACAGATAAAGAGATGACAACTTTTACTGTATGGGATGCTCATCGATCGTTATGTGACACATATAACTATGTAGAAGAAATTGTGGGACAATATAATGAAGGGCAAGTAGCACCTCTTGGAATTGTATTAAAAGAGGAGAAAAAATTTATAGGCACGTGTGGATTTATAAAATATGATTTGGTCACACATACAGCAGAAATTGCATACGCCTTATCTCGAAAATATTGGGGAAGAGGATTAGCCACGGAGGCTGCATTAGCTTTTTTCTACTATGGTTTTCATGAGTTGCATCTTAATAGTATTGAAGCGGGATGTGATTCAGAAAATGAAGCATCTGAAAAATTAATGAAACGTTTGAATATGGAGTACAAATATACAATTCAGAAGGATATGTTTATTAAAGGTAAGAATCGCGATACAAAAAGATATTGTATATCTAGAGAAGGATATATGGATAAATGAAATATTTCATATTAAAAACTCCTTTAAATGAATAAGGGAGTTTTTATTTTTATAACAATAATTACCTTTAATTGTTATAATTGGTTATTGAGAGGTCGAGGTTTATTAACACCATATTTTTAGAAGGAAAATAGCTAAATCGTATACAAAACCGCTATATAACACAATCGCAACCGTAAGTTGACAAAGTGCAACCGCAGGAAGATAGAGGTAAGAGCAATGTTTACATACAATTTAGTTAAGAAAACGAAGGGGGACACACATATGGGATTTGGTGAGAAGCTTTTTAAATTAAGAAAAGAAAAGGGTCTTTCTCAAGAAGCATTAGCCGAGAAATTAAACACAACAAGGCAAGCGGTTAGTAAATGGGAAAACGGTCAAGGTTTTCCTGAAACTGAAAAGTTAATAATGATTGGAAATGTATTTGAAGTATCACTTGACTATTTATTAAAAGAAACTGCTGAGCAAAGTAACGAAAAGGAAAATGGTTATTATGTAAGTAAGGAAATGGCAGAAGGGTATATAGTGTATGGACAAAAAATTTCTAAATATATTGCATTAGGATTTAGCTTGCTTATTTTATCTACAATACCGTACTTATTATTTAAAGAAAATGCAACAATGTCTACATTTCTTGTCATTATCATTGCAGTGCTTGGGATCGGAGCAATGATGGCACCTGTAACGATAGAAGAGAGTCGATACAATGTATTGAAAAAGGAAGAACTACTATTTGATCAAAACTTTCTAAAAGAATTGACCAACAGATATGCGATTATTAAGAAGAAGTATGCCGCAGTGGTGATTGTTGGATTTTGTTTTATTGCCGCAGGCGCAATACCGTTTTTGTTTGAGGAAAAGCATATCACTTCAGGAGAATTAGTGCAGTATTATCCGTACTGTGTTGTACTTATTGCTATCGGAGTTTATCTTTTTGTACGTGTGTTAGGAGTGTTAGAGACGTATCGGATTTTAGTAGAAAATAAGGAATACAGTAATCGTTTTATTTTTAAACTGAAAAAGAAAGTAAGGAAAAAGGTAGATAGTTTATAAAAAATAAAAAACATGTTTCGAATCAATGTATTCAAAACATGTTTTTTATCGTTCTGAATTATTTCCAAAGAAATAATTCAGAAAATACAGAAAAATGTCGTAATCATTTGTAGAAGTCTGCTATAATAAACGAAAAATGAAAACGTTTTAAAGGGGGACATAACCAATATGATGATGAATGTACCGCTAACAATTAGTTCTATGATGGAAAGAGCAGAGAAACTGTTTTCGAAGAAAGAAATTGTTTCACGGACACATGATACAGTTACAACGTTAACGTATAAGCAGTTAGGGGAAAGAACGAGAAGACTTTCCAGTGCGTTGAAAAAGCTTGGAATTAAAGAAGGTGAACGTGTAGGAACGTTAGCATGGAACCATCATCGGCATGTGGAAGCGTATTTTGCTATTCCTGGTATTGCTTCCGTTTTACACACAATTAATATTCGTTTATCTCCTCAACATATTTCATACATTATTCAGCATGCAGAAGATCGAATTTTACTTATTGATGAAGATCTCGTACCACTCGTTGAAAATATTCAATCACAATTATCAACTGTACAAGCTTACATTATTATGACTGATAAAGATGAACTCCCAAATACTACGCTGAAGCCTGTATATCATTATGAAAAGCTATTAGAAGAAGGCGATCCAACTTTCCAATTTGTAAAAGATATTGATGAAAATACACCTGCTGGTATGTGTTATACGTCAGCGACTACAGGAAATCCAAAAGGTGTTGTATATACGCATCGTAGTACTGTACTGCATTGCATGGCACTCGGTTTAGCGGATACAGCTGCTTTATCGGAAAGTGATGCTGCAATGGCGATTGTACCGATGTTCCATGTGAACGCTTGGGGACTTCCTTTCGCTGCTACTTGGTTTGGGTCAAAACAAGTTCTTCCAGGACCGATGTTTACGCCAAAAATTTTATTAGAAATGATCCAATCTGAAAAAGTGACGTTAGCTGCCGGTGTGCCGACAATTTGGCTTGGTGTATTACAAGAGTTAGAAAATAATAGTTACGATTTATCTAGTATGACGAGAATACTATGCGGAGGTGCAGCGGCGCCGAAAAGTGTTATTAAAGCATTTGAACAGAAACATAATGTTCCGTTCATACATGCATATGGTATGACTGAAACGAGTCCACTCGTAACACTTGCACGTTTAAAAAGTTATGAAACGGAATTATCGTATGAAGAGCAACTAGAAATTCGCTCCAAACAAGGGTATCTTGTCCCTGGTGTAGAGATGAAAGTAGTCGGTACAAATGGTGAAGTGAAGTGGGACGGTACGGAGATGGGAGAACTATGTTTACGAGCACCTTGGATCGCTGAAAGCTATTATAACGATGATCGTACTGTCGAAGGTTTTCGCGATGGATGGTTATATACTGGTGATGTTGTCACAGTGGATGAGGAAGGTTGCGTGAAAATTGTTGACCGTACGAAGGATGTTATTAAAAGCGGGGGAGAATGGATTTCTTCGGTCGATCTTGAAAATGCTTTAATGGCACATGATGCTATATTTGAAGCGGCTGTCGTTGCAGTTCCTCACCCTCAGTGGCAAGAGCGACCAATTGCCTGCGTTGTTCAAAAGAAAAATAGTACGGTTACAAAAGAAGAAATATATGAGTTTTTAAAACCACAGTTTGCGAAGTGGTGGTTGCCAGACGATATTGTCTTTATGGAAGAAATACCGAAAACATCTGTTGGGAAGTTTTTAAAACAGGCGCTTCGGAAAGAACTGGAGCATTTGCATAGAGAGAAATAAGTGAACTTCTATTTGTAAACTCTAATACATTAATGGTTGACAAAAGAGGGGTGGAAAGATAATATAATTTTTGTAATATGTTATCTAAAATAAATTTTAAGTTTACAAATAGGAGAAGCAAATATGAATACAAAAAACTTAGTTTTTGTCGCTTTATTTAGTTCTATTATGGGAGTGTTAGGGTTAATACCTCCGATTGCTCTTTCTATTACACCAGTTCCAATTACATTGCAATCACTCGGTGTTATGC
This sequence comes from Bacillus sp. cl96, assembly GCF_900100505.1. Lineage (NCBI taxonomy): Bacteria > Bacillati > Bacillota > Bacilli > Caryophanales > Bacillaceae > Bacillus > Bacillus sp. cl96. The sequence continues at coordinate 227,721 of NZ_FNDM01000007.1, read as the reverse complement.
TTGCGGGTGGGTTGTTAGGATCACGTCTAGGTGCGTTAAGTCAGCTTATTTTCTTACTTATTGTAGGAGTTGGAGCACCATTGCTTGCTGGTGGACGCGGTGGCCTTGGTGTATTTGTTGGACCAAGTGCAGGATATTTACTTGGTTACATCATTGGGGCGTTTGTTATTGGTTATTTAATTGAGCGTTTACGTGAAGTTTCTATTATAAAAGTATTATGTATTAATATAATTGGTGGTATTTTCGTAGTTTATGTATTTGGTATTACTGTACAAGCGTTCTTAATGGATGTTTCTGTATGGGAGACAATGAAAGTGAGTGCTGTGTTTTTACCAGGGGATTGTATAAAAGCAATTATTGCGGCAGTTCTCGTAACAAAATTACATCGTTCATTGAAACATATTATTACGCCCGCTTTAAAGAATGGAAAATATACAAATGCGGGATGATAAAGGGAAGAAACACGTTAATTGCGTGTTTCTTTTTATTATTATTGTAAAGAAAGGACGTCTCATATGGGGATTACAAAAGAATATAAAAAGCATGCCTCTTTACAACCAAATAAAATAGCGATAAAGGAAAATGATAGAGTTTTAACATATAAAGAGTGGTTTGAATCAGTTTGTAAAGTAGCAAGCTGGTTAAATGAAAAAAAATCGAAGAATAAAACGATAGCAATCCTATTAGAAAATCGTATAGAGTTTTTACAACTATTTTCTGGTGCCGCTATGGCCGGGTGGGTTTGTGTTCCGTTAGATATAAAGTGGAAACAAGATGAGCTCAGAGAAAGAATTGAAATTAGTAATCCGGATATGATTGTGACAGAACGATATAAGGTGAATGATCTATTGGATGAAGAAGGAAGAGTAATTGAAATTGATGAGTGGAAAAGAATGATAGAGAAATATCTTCCTACATATTCCACTGTAGAAAGTGTACAACATGCTCCTTTTTATATGGGATTTACATCAGGATCAACAGGAACAGCAAAAGCATTTTTACGTGCACAGCAATCGTGGGTTCATAGTTTTGATTGTAATGTACATGACTTTCATATGAAAAGGGAGGATTCAATTTTAATAGCTGGGACGCTCGTTCATTCTCTTTTCTTATACGGGGCAATAAGTGCATTATATGTAGGACACACAGTGCACATTATGAGAAAGTTCATTCCGAATCAAGTATTAGATAAGTTAGAAACTGAAAATATATCGGTTATGTATACAGTTCCGACAATGCTTGAATCTTTATATAAAGAAAATAGATTAATAGAAAATAAAATGAAAATTATTTCATCAGGAGCGAAATGGGAAGCTGAAGCGAAAGAAAAAATAAAGAATATATTTCCTTATGCGAAAAGATATGAATTTTATGGTGCATCAGAGTTAAGTTTTGTAACAGCACTAGTCGATGCAGAAAGCGAAAGAAGGCCAAATTCAGTAGGAAAACCTTGTCATAATGTGCAAGTTCGAATATGTAATGGAGCAGGCGAAGAAGTACAAAAAGGTGAAATAGGAACTGTTTATGTGAAAAGTGATCAGTTTTTTATGGGATACATAATAGATGGGGTTTTAACACGGGAGTTGAATGCAGAAGGTTGGATGACAGTGCGAGATGTAGGCTATGAAGATGAAGAAGGCTTTATATATATTGTTGGTAGAGAGAAGAATATGATTTTATTTGGAGGAATCAATATTTATCCAGAAGAAATAGAAAGTGTATTACATGAACACCCAGCTGTCGATGAAATAGTTGTAATTGGTGTGAAAGATAGTTACTGGGGTGAAAAGCCCGTCGCGATCGTAAAAGGAAGTGCTACGAAACAACAATTAAAGAGTTTTTGCTTACAGAGATTATCCTCTTTTAAAATACCGAAAGAATGGCATTTTGTAGATGGAATACCTTATACAAATAGTGGGAAAATCGCTCGTATGGAAGCAAAAAGTATGATTGAAAACCGGGAGAAAATATATGAATAGAGCAGTCATTGTAGAGGCGAAAAGAACACCTATTGGTAAGAAGAATGGGATGTTAAAAGAGTATGAAGTTCAGCAATTAACAACGCCGCTTCTTACGTTTTTAAGTAAAGGGATTGAGAGGGAAATAGATGATGTCATATTAGGTAATGTTGTTGGGCCAGGAGGGAATGTTGCGAGACTATCTGCTTTAGAGGCGGGACTTGGCTATCATATTCCTGGTGTAACGATTGATCGGCAATGTGGTGCTGGTTTAGAAGCAATTCGAACTGCGTGTCATCTCATTCAAGGCGGGGCAGGTAAGTGTTATATCGCCGGGGGAGTAGAGAGTACAAGTACGTCACCTTTTCAAAAAAGAGCACGATTTTCACCTGAAACAATTGGTGATCCTGACATGGGAGTAGCGGCTGAATATGTTGCGGAGCGTTATAATATAACGAGAGAAATGCAAGACGAGTATGCTTGTCTTAGTTATAAGCGGACACTGCAAGCGTTAGAAAAAGGATATATACATGATGAAATATTTTCTTTTAATGGATTATTAGATGAATCTATAAAGCCAGAAATGAATTATGAACGAATCATTAAAAGAACAAAGCCCGCATTTTTACAAAATGGAACAGTGACGGCAGGTAATTCATGTGGTGTAAATGATGGGGCATGTGCTGTTCTTGTAATGGAAGAGGGACAAGCTCGAAAGTTAGGTTATAAACCTGTCCTTCGTTTCGTTCGTAGTGCTGTAGTGGGAGTGGATCCCAAGCTTCCAGGGACTGGTCCGATATTTGCGGTGAACAAATTATTAAACGAAATGAATGTAAAAGTAGAGGACATCGATTATTTTGAAATAAATGAAGCATTCGCCTCAAAAGTTGTTGCTTGCGCAAAAGAGTTACAAATTCCGTACGAAAAAGTAAATGTAAATGGTGGAGCAATTGCGCTCGGTCATCCGTACGGCGCATCTGGTGCTATGCTTGTAACACGTTTGTTTTATCAGGCACAAAGAGAGTCTATGAAATATGGAATTGCTACATTAGGAATTGGAGGCGGGATAGGGATTGCGCTATTATTTGAGAAAGTAGAAGACTAGCGAGGTATTAACTATACTAAAATGGTAATAGGATAGTATGTTCAATATAGAACAAATATCCTATTTTTTTCATACATAATAGATTGAATAATCAGACGTAAAAAAGATTGTCTATTATGTATATAATGTAACTAACGAAATTTTACTCTTATTAGTTAGGAGGAAAACCACAACAGGAGGCGTAGTGAAGTCTATAGCCCAATTGTCAAAATGGTTTGAGGAGTGGATGTTTATTCGTGTACAAGAGGTAATTATAGAAGAGAGAAAGAGATACATGTTAATAGATAATGAAGGCATTCCTGTAATTGCTGTATTGAAGTATCTTAAGTATTTGGATGTTACAGGGAAAAGTAATAATACACAAAAGACGTACTGCTATGCATTAAAACATTATTTTCTGTACTTACAAGAAACAGAAAAAGATTATAAGGATATAAAATTAGAGGATTTGGTAGAATTTGTGGGATGGCTGCGGAGCCCGTATGAGAGCAGCAAGACAATTTCCCTTCGACCTGTGAGGGCAAAGAGAACAGAAAAGACAGTAAACCTTACGGTCACTGCCATCATAAATTTCTATGATTATTTGTATAGAAACGAAGAATTGCCCCATGATATGTATGGGAAATTGATGCGTCAAGGGTTTATAGGTGGGGGAAAGCGGTACAAGAGTTTCCTTCATCACATTAATAAGGATAAACCATCTATACAGAATGTATTGAAGTTAAAGGAACCTCGTAAGAGAGTGAAAACACTCACGAAAGAACAGGTGCAACAAGTTTTAACGGCAACAACGAATATACGGGACACTTTCCTAATTCAACTTTTGTTTGAGACAGGATTAAGGATTGGAGAAGTTCTTTCTTTATTTTTGGAGGATTTCAAGTTTAATCATAAAAAAGGACATCGTATTCGTTTGAGGGATCGTGGAGAATTGAAGAATGGTGCAAAACTGAAAACAGGTGCACGGGAAATCTTTGTGTCACAAAACCTTATGGATCTATATGACGACTACTTGTACGAAATTATTGACGAATTGGATGTTGAAGCCCAATTTGTGTTCGTCAAACTACGTGGTAAGAACATGGGAAAACCGATGACATATGGGGATGTAGAATCTTTATTTAAACGATTACGAAAAAAAACAGGGCTTAACATACATCCTCACCTATTTCGTCATACACATGCGACAATGTACTATCAAGAGACAAAGGATATCAAACAGGTGCAAGAGCGTTTAGGGCATTCCCATATCCAAACAACCATGAGTCTGTATCTTCATCCATCTGAGGAAGATATCCGTAAGGATTGGGAAAAAGCGCAGGATGTATTTCGAATTCAACAATAGAACGGTGGGAGAAAATGAAACAAATTTATCAAATGGAGGACGAGCAATTTGACTTTCACGAGCGGTTGCAACAAGAGCTGTCCAGTTATCCATTAAATCTTATAGAAAAAGATGGATCCATTACCACTCAATATGTAAAAAATCCCTATTTTTTGATCCATGATATTTGGCATACTAGTTTTTTGGAAACAATCCCTCAATTTCAAAAGTTGGTGAAGGAACATAGTGGAAGACAGCATGTGCGATTTCAATTTAATAGTGCTACTGTTAACTTAGAACTAAAATATGTGTGGTTTCACAAATTATTTAAGGAAGAATGGAGAATAGGTAGCTTATTTGCTGGATATGCAACGTATCTACAAAAATTAACTTCATTTCTCAACGAGAAATACCCTAATCTCCATTCACTTCTTAACTTAGATATTGAGCAAGCTGAACGGGAGTGGTGCTTCTGGTTAGAAAAGCATGGTCTTCCAACACAACAAAAGAAATTGGTTGTAACGTATGGTGTTTACACTCATAAAACATCCTTAGCAGTTTTTTTACGAACGATTTATTCCAATTTATTTAAGATGACAGACATCCGTGAAGAATGGGAGAAAGATAGATGGGATGTGCGGGAGTTACATAACAAGTATGGAATTCCCTATAACAAAAGTAGGGCTGGGTACTTTATTGATTTCAATAAATTTGAACAAGTGAATATACGCCAATCTATTAAACGGTATATCAAACACCGCTTAATTAATAAGAGTCTTGCGTGGGGGACAGCGCAAATATATCTATCACATTTACCAAGATTCATATCTCTTATACTCTCTTTAGAACCTTCATGGACAAATTTAAAAGGATTAAAACGTTCACATATGGAACAGTACATTCAATGCTTAAATGAATACGCTAGAAATAATTTAAATCGGAAAAATTCTAACGCTGAAAACTATATATCAGGGACACTGAACTATTTAGGAAAGTTTTTGGAAGACATCCAACGATATGAATACGATATTGCTCCTGAAACCCATGTAAGATTGTTACTTTTTCCAGAAGATAAACCGAAACGTAAAAAGAAATCTTTTGATCAAATTAATTATATTCCTGACTTTGTATTAGAACAACTCTTTACACATATAAACGATTTACATAGGGAGGTTATCCCTGTTGTATGGGTGGCTTATAAAACTGGATTACGGATTTCAGATGTGTTGGGACTCACATCTAATTGTTTGGAACGATTGAATGGAAAATACTCCATTGTAACAGATATCGAAAAAACCTATGTACAAGGACATCGAATTCCAATTGATGAAGAATTAGCGGGCATCTTGGCTGTTCTCATTCAACGTTCTAAAGAGAACAGTAACCAAGAGAATAACCCTGAGGGTTATATTTTTGTTCATTATCTGGGTGCTCGAAAAGGAAAACCTTATGAACAACAATCTTTCAATAAATTTTTGAATATTCTGGCTCACAAGAAGAAAATTGTAGATGAAACTGGAAAGATATTTCACTTCAAAGCTCACCAATTCCGTCATACCTACGCTATCAAAATGTTAAATGGTGGCGCAGATATTCTAACTGTACAGGAGCTTTTAGCACATGCGTCGCCTGAAATGACCTTGCAATATGCCAAGCTGTTGGACGATACAAAGCGAAAAGCATTTGAATCAGTTATCAGCCAAGGTGTGTTTAGTTTTGATTTAAATGGAGAGGTGCAAGAAGTGAAAGCGGGTGAAGATATTCCAAAGGATATTTTGCATACTCTTTGGCAGAATCATAAGTTGAATGCTATGGACAATCCGTATGGGACGTGTCACGCTCGATTGAAAGGGAGTTGCCCTCATATGGAAGCACCTCCTTGTCTTACATGTAATAGTGGAAGTCCGTGTAAGGACTTGGCAATCGGTTTCTCAGAATATGATATACAAAAATATATGCTTCATGTAAAAACAACATCTAAATCCATTGAAGTTGCAAAACAGCACGGTAGGGACGATGTGGTGGAAAAACAAGAGAGAAATCTACAACGTTATCATGACATTTTAATAAATATCCGTGAGGGTAATGTTATTTTCGGAAGGCAAGAAAGGATGAAAAGAAAGTCAGGTGTGGAAAAATGACTAATTATAATCGTAGAGAACAACTGAAAGCAATCCATGCATCAAGAAAGGCAGGCACCACTCAAAAAGTTGATGACGCTATTCGAAGGCTCTTGCGAGCTAATCAAAACATCAATTTTAACAGTGTAGCAAGCGAGGCTGGTGTGGCCAAGGCTACACTATATAACAACCAGGAACTCCGTAATCGAATTGAATCATTACGTCAACAACAAGCTCAAGATCGCACTCCAAAACAGATGAAGCGGGAGAGAAATGAAAACAATAAAGATGCGATCATTGCTTCCTTGAAACGAAAGATTAAGAGATTAGAAGAAGAGAAAAAACAATTGCGTGAGCAATTGAAGATGGCTTATGCGGATGTATATAGACATATGTGAGGATAGAATAATTTTTGTAGAAATTAATAAAGAATTTGAATAAAGTTAGGAGTAATAAAGTTTTTAGGGATTTGATACATTTGTTTGTTATACTTTTCCAAATGTAAAAATTCATATGTTAAGATTTGATATATAATAAAATCAATCCGTGGTTAGAGTGTTTGCTCCGATTCAAATTATGAGATAGTTTATTTTAACTTTTTTAGATAATTTAAAAAAGAACTTGTAAAGATTTCTACAAGTTCTTTTTGCAATAATGATATGTCCGCCTCGAAAATAAAACCTTACCTATTCCAGAAGACTCAAAAATAAAATGATTAAGAACGTAATTCACTGGTAAAAACCACTTTTAAAAATACATATCTAAAAAATTTAGAGCTGGTTGGACCTTTTAGTTAATCTTATATTTATTTGAATCATTTTTTCATCATCTTTCTGTTGTCTTAACCAATATAACCATTCGGGTATTAATATTGACCTTATTCTATTATAAATAAAAATTGCATCTTGATATTCTCTACAAGCACTTGCATTAATCTCCGATAAATTCCCTGTATCAAATTTGCTAATAATACTATTGCCTAATGCCTCTAATTTGTTGGATTGCTTCTTCAATTCATCAGACGTTTTAAAACCATAAATTAATATAGACATCGAAGGTAATAATATTTTTATGATATATTCTTGCATTGACATATTTACAAAAAATCCAAATACAATAGTTAAAAATAGATATAACCCGGAAACTGTAAATAATAAAATTGAAAAATTACGTTTCAATGAAATTGCCCACATCAAATTACTTCGTTGAGCTAAAATTACATTAACATAGAAGTGTTTTGAAGATAATCCTCCATACCAGTTTTTTAGTTTTTCTTCATCTCCTTTAAATTTAGATGAAAAATCCCTAATGTCCTCAGGAGAAATTTGATTACCTACAAGCACATTGTTCCACCTTATATTAAATAGGTTAATATCAAATTTTTCTTGTATCTTAGCTCCTTTTTCGATATAGCCACCTTCTAGCTTCTCGATTTGATAAGCAATTAACAACCATATGGAACCTATTACTGAGAACCAGACACCAGCATTAGATGTTCCAGTGCTCCCACGATTAAATAAATAAATACTTATTGAGAGTATTGGAATAAGTATACTAATACATATTCTTACCGCATAAAATATTTTTGACTTGTTATAGCAATATCTCATTGCTCTCAAGAGCTCTATATTTTCTTCACTGTTTTGCTTCTCTAACACCCTTACACCGTCCTAATCCTCATGTGATGGGAACTCATCACCAAAAACTTTTTTCCAACACTCTATAGCTTCTTTATGTTGTCCTAAACTCTCATGCCGTATAGCCAAATCTATGTTTTCAAAGCATCCACTAGCTTGGTTACTAATGGAAAGCTTAGTAGTATAATCTAATGTATTTAGATCTCCTTGTATCCCTTTGGGATCATAATGACTATTGTATATAGAGGTTTTTAAGTATTCGAAAAATCCTCTTAGCTCTTGTTTCATGCCGTTCCAATAAAATTTATTTTGAAAATAATCCAAAACAATATTTTCCATTAAGTAAGAAGATATTTTTTTAGAACAGTTAGTGTTCCAGTACTTTATAACTCGAATAAGACCTAATACATTCCCATCATATTTTTGGTTCGTTTCAGTCGCTCTTTCATTATCAATTCTGGGATCAGTTTTTTTCCAGTTTCCACTACCATCTGGTATAATATAATAACTTTTTCCATAAGCATTCTCTGAAGTAATAAAAGCTGGTACAATATCAAAAACCCAATCATAAGTTGAGAGCTCTAAAGTTGTCGCTTCTTGTCTTCTATGAATTTCTGCTTTTTTGTATTGTGGAATTATTGATAAACTGCTTTTAATCTTTTCTATTACTCTAATTGAATTTAGTGTACCATCATCATTAACTAACTTCCTTAACTTATCTGCATCCCCCGGGACGTTTAATACTATTTTATCTGCGTATTCCGTATACGTCGTTCCTTCACCTGTAAAAACTAGCATAAGATCGATATCATCAAGTGGACGTATTTTTGTTCTTCTTCTAAAAGATCCAAAACCAATAATTTCTTTCCCTGCATAAAGCTTTGGAAAATTTTCAATAACTTTAGGGAAATTTTTCAAATTTCCATACAACCAATCTCTACTATTTCTAGCAATTCCAGTTTGTTCGCTATCCAAGTCCACAGAATTTTTAATAAAATTATCGTATGCACTATTTGCTGTTTTTACCAATTGAAAAATCCCCTCTTCTTCATTTATTAAAACTCTTCACTAATATGCATATTTGTATATCCATATTAATTTCACGCTTTCCATTAGTTTACAACTTTTTTATAAATTATGAAACTATATTTAAGGTAGGATTAATGCGCATTTAACCAAGATAAATTTATAGCCCTTAATTATCCATTAATTCAATGAACGGGATAACCGATAAAAAACAAGACCTTTCCTGTCAACAATGTGCAAATTTTTCTTTGTAAAAATATTAATATGAAAAAAGAAATAAATTCAATTGCCATAAAATTATTTTTATACCATATCAGAAGGTACAAATTTTAAAACATATTTAATGCTCATTTAGTGAAAACGAGTTTTACAAAACTAAGAAAATGTTAGACCCATAAAAACCCGTTGTATCATGTGTATGTACTGATACAACGGGTAATATTTAACTGTCTATTTTACTAATTATAAAAAAACATGAACTTAGTTTTACTTTTTAGGTCGGCTGGGCACGGAAACGATGGTTCAAGTCGGAGGAAGGCACCTTAGGCGGTTTTTTCTTATTTACTTTCAACAGAATATGCTAAAATGGACATAAATGGATGGAATGTAATTTCTATAAATTTTTCACATTTAAATGGGCTACATTATAGCTAATCTAAAATACACTAAAATAGGCAAAAAAAATAACAATGTTAAGCGAGGATTAAGGAGACATGGATAAACAATTAATCAATTTAAGTAAAAGTATAGATTTTAGTTTAGATTTAATGAAAAAATTAGAAGAACGCAAAAATTTAACAGTTGAACAAAAAATAATTTTAAGTATTTATAGAAAACTAATCGAACAAATTGACGGGAATTTCGTTTTAGCTGACCATCAATTAAAAAGCCCTTCAATAGTTATGATACGTTCTGCACTTGAAACTTATCTTTCCTTAAAATACATTACTCAGCATAAAAGATTTATTAAAGATAGAGCAATCAGTTATTATGTAGGGTATATAATAAATCAAAAGATAGTATACAATAATATGCTTGAAAATCCCCCTAAACATGTTTCGATGCCAGAAGAAGAATTTAAAAATAAAATCGTTAAGATAGATCAGCTTTTGAAATCACCAATTTTTAATAAAATCCTTAATCAATGGAAATTTACTAAAGAAATACAAAATAAAAAATTCAATAACACGTACGAACCAAAATGGTATTCGTTGTTTAAAGGGCCAACATCTATTAAAATGCTGGTGAGTAGGTTAAATGACGAACAAATATATAAATACTATGAAATTTTATCTTTAGAAGCTCATGGTTACGAATCTTTAAACGGATTAAATAATGATGATATAATTAATAAGCCTTTTTCTTTTAAACCAATAAGGGGTACGGAAAACTCAAGTCATTTTGCAGGTATGGCGAGAGCTTTATGTACTTCCGCGACACATGAAATCATTAAAAATATGTCCCCTGAATTAAATGGTGAATTTATTAAGTTCATGAATGAACTTGGTTTAATTGATAAATATCAAAACGAATTAAAAATAAGACTAAATCAGAATTAAACTGGTTCAATTCACAGAAGGGCACCTTAGGGTGTCCGTTTTTAAGTAAGGAAAAAGTTTTTACAGAAATACATATGAAATTAAATCACCTGATTATAAAAAAACGCTCAACTGAGCGCTTTCTATATACCTAATAATTGTTTTTTCTTTGCTTGAAACTTTTCTTCAGTAATAATTCCTTGGTCTCACAACTCTTTATACTTAAGAATTTCATCATCCATTTTCTGTTCCTTTTCACATTCCCAAAAGGTACACCTTTTGAAGTGATTCTAATTAAAATCATACTTCAATTAAATAAATTACATTTATATATATTAAATTGGGCACAAATCATTCTTTTCCGGTTTAATGATAGAAATCCCCAAACATATTAGACATATATAATATGTTTGGGGAGGCATTTTAAAACGTTTTTTACAAATTTGGTCTTGATAAGTAGGAACTAGTTTTCTACTTTTTGAGGAACATAAACATTACTACCAGGTTTCGCTTTCATTTCGTTCCAAGCAGCAATCGCATCAGCTTTTGCTTTCCCTTTATTATTTGGATCTTCGAAAAAGTCACGAGTAAAGCGATTGTATTCAAATTGTGCACCGATAGTTGTTTTGTATGCAGGGTCTTTTTTTCGTTTGTTTTCTTCATGCCAAAAAGCTACCGCGTCTTCATATGTTTTTCCAACATTGTCTTTAAAAAACTTTTGAAGAGCTACTGTAAAGCGGAAGTTTGCTCCGATTTTTTCTTTGAAAAAAGCACGAACCTCTTCGCTACAGCGGTGATTGTTAGTAATAATCGTTTGAAGAGAAAGGTCTTTATAGGATAGGGAAGCTTTACTCACCTTTTGAACAGAGCTGTTTTTTAATATTTTACCAGTAGTTAAATAATGTGAGATACGCTCGGTTATCTCGATCTTAGAGCCACTAGCTGGCAACCTATTCTCACGACAAAATGTTTGGAGTTCTGCTTTTAACCAATAATAGTTTTGGAAATCTTCAAGTTGTATAGACTTTGTTAAAGGTGGACGCATGAATGTAACAACTACTTTCTTCCATAATTTTCTTTAATTATAAAACGTATGTTCTTTTTATGGAAGGGTTAATTTGTAAATATAATGGGAAGAGGAGATTACATATGGAAAATGTAATGCAAGTTCGTGTTACGGGAATTTTAATTGAAGGTGAAAAATTATTGCTAGTAAAGCAAAAAGTTGCTAATAGGAATTGGTCTTTACCTGGAGGAAGAGTGGAGAATGGCGAAACGTTAGAGGAAGCAATGATTCGAGAAATGAGAGAAGAGACAGGGTTAGAAGTTAACATTCAGAAGCTACTCTATGTTTGTGATAAACCAGATACTCGCCCGTCTTTATTACATATAACGTTTTTGCTTAAAAGGATTGAAGGTGAAATTATGCTACCTTCTAACGAGTTTGATCATAATCCAATTCATGATGTGCAAATGGTGCCGATTAAAGATTTAAGTCATTATGGTTTTTCGGAAACTTTTATCAATCTTATAAGTGAAGGTTTTGTAAATGCAGGGAGTTATCAAGGTTTGAAACAAAATATAGGTCTGTAAATATAGGGGAAGGATAGCCTTTCGCTATCCTTCATAACATGTTTTAAACTGCTGACTGTAAAGAAGAAACAAGCTGATTTAAAAATTCATCTCCACTCATAATTGCTTTCCCGCCACCGCGGGCACTCTTTTTATTTCCGCCACCTTTTCCTTCGATTGTAGGAAGAGCATCTTTTAAAAGAGCATTCATATCGAGCGATACTGATTTTCCGCAAGCGAGAATACATTGTAGTTTGTCATCATTTTCGATGACGAAATACGTAATTGCATGCTCTTGTTGTTCTGTAATAATAGCGGAAAGCTTTGCGATTTCTTGCATAGAACGATTTGTAAATACTTTAGAAATAAGTATGCCGGCATGTATTTCCGTAGGGTGTTGAAGTAGTTCATTTGCCTCTGCAAATAATAATTTTTCATTCATTGTTTGTATTGTTTTTTCGTTTTCTTTTTGAGAAGTAAGCAGTTGCGCCACTTTTGCTGGAATATCAGTTTCGCTACTGTTTAATTGTTTAGAAACATTTTTCATAATTTGTTGCTGTTGTTCCATTAATTTAAGTGTACGCCAACCAGCGATAAACGTTAAGCGTATACCACCTTTATTGCGCTCCCATCCTAGTACTTGAATAGGACCAACTTCACCAGTTCGTTTCGGATGCGTTCCACCACAGCCGTTGTAGTCAAAGTTTTCGATCATAACAACGCGTATATTTTCTGTCATAGTCGGTTCTTTACGAAGGGGCAACCTTTTCGCTTCTTCTAAGTTCATCCACTGGATGCGGATTGGATGGTTTTCAAAAACAATTTTGTTTGCAATTTGTATTGCTTTTTCAACCGTTTCTGCATGAAGATTTTCTGTTTCTAAATCAATTGTTACTGTTTCTTTACCAAGATGGAATCCAATTGTAGGCATGTTAAAATGGTCCCAAAAAGCAGCAGATAAAATGTGCTGAGCTGCATGTTGTTGCATATGATCAAAACGGCGCTCCCAATTGATTTTACCTTCTACGTCTTCTGTATGTAATTGTTCTGCAATGTAGTGACGAATTTCTCCGTTTATCTCTTCTACATTGATTACATTGATATCATTTAATGTACCAGTATCATATGGTTGTCCGCCACCTGTCGGATAAAATGCTGTTTCATTCAAAACAACGTATAAGTTACCGTCTTTATCATAATCTTGCTTTATAATTTTAGTAGTAAAGTCTTGCTTATAAGCGTCAGTGTAATATAATTTGTGCTCCAATTTTCTTTCTCCTCTCGCATTAACTAGTTTCATTGTAAAGCAATTGAAATTAGTTTCCTAATATTTCAGAAGAAAGAAACTATTTTTAGAATTTTCTTGCTATAATAAGAAAAAGAAAATGCGGGGGTGGAATGAATATGTTATATGAAAACGGCGTAGATAAACTGCTTAGTTTAAGCAGAAATATTTCTGAATTATATCGAGAATTAAATGAAATGACCCGGATTTTAACGGATTGTAATCGAGAAAGTGTGAAGTTTGATCGGTTATATGTAAAAGAGTTACTTTGGAAGAAAGAAGATGTAATAGAGAAATATGACCAGCTACTTGTACAACTTTGTATTAACGAATGCTTTGATCTAAAAAGTGTCATTACAGGGGAATATAAGTATACATATGAAGAAGTAGAAAACATAGTTTTACAATTTAATGAAAAGTATAATGTCGCAATCTTAATTAAAGATGTGTGTAAAGAATTACAGTTCACATATGGAATTGATATGGACATAACGAGAACAACTCGGGTATCAACAGCTCAAGTATAGAAAAAGGAAAAGAAAGCAGATCCTTTGCTTTCTTTTTTTTGTGAAAATAGAGAGAGTAGGTTTAACGATGAAGGGGAAGCTACAGCATATTCATCCGCTTGGAATGAGTATTATTTTAGGGACATTGTTTGCTAGGTTTGCAACTTCAATGAGTATCCCTTTTTTAGCGATTTATTTAACGACTGTTAAAGGTGTATCAGCTGGAATGACTGGTGCTATTATCGGAACGAGTGCACTTGTTGGTGTTTTTGCTAGTTTTATCGGAGGGAATTTATCAGATCGATTTGGCCGGAAAACAATTATGCTCTGGTCCATGATCGTTTGGATTTTTGTGTTTATAGGTTTTTCACTTGCGGATCATGTTTTAAGTTTCTTTTTATTAAACGCTTTAAATGGATTATGTAGGTCGTTTTTTGAGCCAACATCAAGAGCATTATTATCAGATTTAACAAAGCCTGAGTATCGGTTACTCGTCTATAACTTACGATACGGTGCAATAAATGTTGGAGTTGCTATTGGACCAATTGTTGGATTACAGATTGGAAGTGCAAAATCAACAATTCCTTTTTTAGTAGCAGCTGGGGTATATATTCTATATACAGCTATATTAGCGTTCCAATTTAAGAAGTATCCAATGGAAAAAAAGAAAGTGAGTACAGAAAAACCTGTTACAATGTTAAATGCAATGCGTATATTGCGAAAAGATATAGTATTTTTAGTTGCTTTAGTCGGTATTATTTTGAGTAATTGCGGTTTTTCACATTTAACGACGACAGTATCTCAATATTTTGCAAATGCACATATATTTGAGGATGGGGTGAAGCTATTCTCATATATGCTCGCTTTAAATGCAATTGTTGTAGTGATTATCCAATACCCTGTTATTCAAATGTGCAAAAAGTATACACCGTTAACATCCATTATGGTTGGGACTTTATTTGTGAGCGGGGGATTATTTGGCTTTGGAATAGTAGAATCTATGCTAGGTGCTGCCGTTTGTACAATTATTTTTACAATTGGAGAAGTCTTAATGTTTTCGATGACGGATGTATTTATTGATGATATTGCTGTTGCGCATCTAAAAGGAACATACTTCGGTGCGATGGGTTTCTCGGGAATTGGAGCAGTAATAGGTCCGTGGTTTGGAGGAGTACTTCTCGATTACTACGGGTACCAAAATGGGTTTGCAGTATTTTCAGCACTAGCTATATTTTCAACTGTGGCATTTCCTGTGCTTTTAGTTACAAAAGGTTTATCGAAAAAAAGATATGATAGAAATTCTAATATAGAAATGCATGCGAAATAACATAAGCCCCAGTAACCAACTGGGGCTTAGTGTGTATTATATTAACTCTTAATTTGAAAAAAGAACTTTCTTTTCATGCTTATCAGCAACTTCATTTTTGGAAATATGAATGGCTAAATATCCATTTTCTAAGCAGGCTAGCATCTTCTTATAAATAATATTATCGGGTAAAGGAATGATCCGCTGTAAAGAAATATTATTATGAAGTATGCAAATGGTTAGGCCTGTCTTCATCTTTTTAATGACTACATTTTGTTCAGTTACATTTGGTACATCTGTTTCCAAAATGTATTCTTGTTCCGTTTCGCAAAGATCAATATGAATTTGATTTGGGAAACTAAAGTTACTACAAGAGTCAGAACAAAATTGATCCATCCATTCTTCGAAACCATCAACATGAAAAAGACAATCCTTCTTTTTCTTGCCCATGTAAGACACCCTCCGTAAAATCTCAATTCATACTATGTTATGCATGAATGAATTAGGGGTGAAGAATAAATGGAAAAATATAAACATTGTATGTGGAAAAGATAGCTAGTGTGCACTTTTTGTTTTACATATCATGATGCGCATGATGTTTTTGGCGTGAATGGTTACGGTTTTTTACTTTATGAGATCCGCTTAATGGTTCAGGTTGTCCTTTTTTTTCTTTCGCTTCACGATTGTTTTTTCCCATTGTATGTGACACCTCCTCTTCCTCTTTAGAATGAGAGAAGTTTGCAAATTTATACGAGAATGTTTTTAGAAAAAAAGGTAAAGATAAATGGGACTAACTATTATGGAAAGGGGATTATATAATGCCATATCATAAAGATAAACAACAAGCGTTTCAAGCAGCTCAGCAAGGTGTTACACAAGCAGAAAATGCATTTAACAACATTGTAAAAAATGATCCAAACTACGGTCATGATTTAAAAGAATTACGCCAAGAGGTTCAGGAAGCGTATGAACAAATTCAAAATGCACTAGAGGTAGCTTCAGAAACACAACGTCCACAACTTGAGCAATATGAAAATAATCTCCAAAATATAATGCGAAATGTAGATCGATTAGAAAAGTAAATGAGGTTGTTGTTTATTCGACAACCTTGCTGCTTTAGTAAACGTTATGCTAAAACAGAAAATTTTTCTATTAGTTTTTTCTTTGCTATGTGCAGTACATATATTTCAAGTGGAAAAAGTGGAAGCGAAAATGTTGCTTAGAAAAGAGTTAGAACCAACTGGTTATGTAACATGGGAAGTACCTAATAATGAAAAAATTATTGCAATTACATTTGATGATGGACCAGATCCAACGTATACACCACAAGTTTTAGATTTATTACGTCAATATAAGGCTGAAGCGACATTTTTTATGATTGGATTTCGAGTTCAGCGCAATCCATATTTAGTGAAACAAGTGTTAAAAGAGGGACATGAAATTGGAAATCATACGATGAATCATTTGTATGCGAGTAATTCATCAGATGAAAAATTAGAAAATGATATTTTAGATGGAAAGAAATTTTTTGAAAAATGGGTGAAAGAACCTTTGTTATTCCGTCCTCCTGGCGGATATATTAACGACGCTGTATTTAAAACAGCGAAAGAAGCTGGTTATCAAACTGTTCTATGGTCGTGGCATCAAGATCCACGTGATTGGGCAAATCCAGGGGTTGAATCCATTGTAAATCATGTAGTGAAAAATGCTAAAAGTGGCGATATTGTATTGTTACATGATGGAGGAAATGATCGTAGTCAAACGGTAGCGGCACTAGCAAAAATTTTACCTGAGCTGAAAAAGCAGGGCTATCGATTTGTAACGGTTTCGGAATTACTACGTTATAAACATTAGAAAAAATCCCAAAAGGAAAATAGACCTTTTGGGATTTTTCTTTACTGGTTCTTTTTACGTTTCTTATTATTTTGTCGCTCTGCTGGAGTTAAAGGCTCGTTTGCAAATTCTTCATTGTAACCAGTTCCTTGTCCTTGTGCAGATGCAGCATTCATTCCTGAAATAGTATGATTTGCTTTTCTTTTACCCATTTTATTTCACCTCTATAACATTTTTTGTATGTTGAATGATGAGCAGTTCATAGTATGTATGAACTGTAAGTAAACCGCTGATAGAGCACTTTACTTTATGATAATAGTATTCATAAGGAGTATGAAAGCTATTCAAATTTAGAAACATAAAGAAAACTTATGATAATCTATAAGTTTCTTATTATTTACTTATTTAGAAAGTTGTAATAAGATATTATCGTAAGGTATTGAAAAGTTTGTCTACATTTTATATTCAGACAACTTAGTCACGTTTAACAGGGGGGAAACATAATGGTCAAACATAATCCATTTCAATCACGTGCAACTTTTGAAGTAGATGGAAAAACGTATCATTATTATGATTTGAAAGCGCTTGAAAATGCAGGGGTTGGCAACGTATCTCAATTACCATATTCCGTGAAAGTTTTACTTGAATCAGTACTTCGTCAAGTAGACGGACGTGTAATCACAGAAGAGCATGTTACAAATTTAGCGAAATGGGGAACGAAAGATGTTCAAGATATCGATGTTCCATTTAAACCATCTCGTGTAATTTTACAAGATTTCACTGGTGTTCCAGCTGTTGTTGATTTGGCTTCGCTTCGTAAAGCAATGGCAGACATGGGCGGAGATCCTGACAAAATTAATCCTGAAATTACTGTAGACCTTGTAATTGACCACTCTGTACAGGTTGATAGAGCGGGTACGGCAGACGCGCTTGCATTCAACATGGACTTAGAGTTTAAACGTAATGAAGAACGTTATAAATTTTTAAGCTGGGCACAAAAATCATTTGATAACTACCGTGCGGTTCCACCAGCTACAGGTATTGTACACCAAGTAAACCTTGAATATTTAGCACCAGTTGTTCATGCTGTGAAAAATGCTGAAGGTGACTTAGTTGCATACCCAGATTCATTAGTTGGAACAGACTCACATACAACAATGATTAACGGTATCGGCGTTCTTGGATGGGGCGTTGGTGGTATTGAAGCAGAAGCAGGAATGCTTGGACAGCCTTCATACTTCCCAGTACCTGAAGTAATCGGTGTGAAATTAACTGGTACACTTCCAAGTGGTACTACAGCGACAGACGTTGCATTAAAAGTAACACAAGTATTACGTCAAAAAGGTGTAGTTGGTAAATTTGTTGAGTTCTTCGGTAATGGACTAAAGAGCATGCCTTTAGCTGACCGTGCAACAATTTCAAATATGGCACCAGAATACGGCGCAACTTGTGGATTCTTCCCAATCGATGATATTTCATTAGAATACTTACGTTTAACAGGTAGAGATGAAGAACAAATTCGCGTTGTTGAAGAATACTGTAAAGCGAACGGTTTATTCTATACAGCAGACAGTAAAGATCCAATCTATACTGATCTTGTTGAAATTGATTTAAATACAATTGAATCTAACCTTTCTGGACCGAAACGCCCACAAGATTTAATTCCACTTTCAGATATGAAAGATGCGTTCCACAAAGCTGTTGTAGCACCAGTTGGAACACAAGGACTTGGATTTAATGAGCAAGAGTTCGATAAAGAAGTGAAGGTTACATTAGAAGATAAAGAAGTAACGATGAAAACAGGTGCAATTGCAATCGCAGCAATTACAAGCTGTACAAATACATCAAACCCATACGTATTAATTGGAGCAGGTCTAGTTGCGAAGAAAGCAATTGAAAAAGGACTTGTAGTACCTGAGTATGTAAAAACATCATTAGCACCAGGATCTAAAGTTGTTACAGAGTACTTAGATAAGTCTGGTTTAACAACATATTT
Organism: Bacillus sp. cl96; assembly: GCF_900100505.1. Lineage (NCBI taxonomy): Bacteria > Bacillati > Bacillota > Bacilli > Caryophanales > Bacillaceae > Bacillus > Bacillus sp. cl96. The sequence continues at coordinate 208,515 of NZ_FNDM01000007.1, read as the reverse complement.
AGATCAATTAGGTTTCCAAACAGTTGGTTACGGCTGTACGACTTGTATCGGTAACTCTGGTCCATTAGCGCCAGAATTAGAAGAAGCAATCGCAGCAAACGACTTACTAGTAACATCTGTTTTATCTGGTAACCGTAACTTTGAAGGTCGTATTCATCCACTTGTAAAAGCAAACTACTTAGCATCACCACCACTTGTTGTGGCATATGCACTTGCAGGTACTGTTGATATTGACCTGAAAAATGATGAAATCGGTAAAGATGCAAATGGCAATGCTGTTTACTTCAACGATATTTGGCCATCAGCTAAAGAAATTGAAGATGTAGTTCAAAGCGTTGTTACATCTGAACTGTTCAAGAAAGAATATGCACAAGTATTTAACAGCAATGAGCGTTGGAATGAAATCCAAACTTCAAACGAAGCTTTATATACTTGGGATAATGATTCAACATACATTCAAAACCCACCATTCTTTGAAGGTTTATCTAAAGAACCAGGTGAAGTTGAAACGTTATCAGGCTTACGTGTAGTTGGTAAATTTGGTGACTCTGTAACGACAGACCACATTTCACCAGCAGGTTCAATCGGTAAGCACACACCAGCTGGACGTTACTTATTAGAAAACGGCGTACAACCAGTTGACTTTAACTCTTACGGTTCTCGTCGTGGTAACCATGAAGTTATGATGCGTGGTACATTCGCGAACATCCGTATTAAAAACCAAATTGCACCAGGAACAGAAGGCGGATATACAACATACTGGCCGACTGGTGAAGTAACATCAATCTATGATGCTGCTATGAAATATAAAGAAGATGGCACAGGTCTTCTAGTTGTTGCTGGTAAAGATTATGGTATGGGAAGTTCTCGTGACTGGGCTGCGAAAGGTACTAACTTATTAGGTATTAAAGCAGTAATCGCAGAAAGCTTCGAACGTATTCACCGCAGTAACTTAGTGTTAATGGGTGTATTACCACTTCAATTTAAAGATGGCGAAAGTGCTGAAACGTTAGGTCTTGTTGGTAACGAGTCATTTGAAATTCAAATCGACAAATCAGTTAGACCACGTGATCTTGTAAAAGTAGTTGCAACTGATTTAGATGGCAACGAAAAACAATTTGAAGTAGTAGCTCGTTTCGATAGTGAAGTTGAAATTGATTACTACCGTCACGGTGGTATTCTGCAAATGGTTCTTCGTGAGAAAATTGAAGAATCAAAAGTGTCGAACTAAATAATTGAAATGAACAATAAGGAAGCTAACAATAGTTAGCTTCCTTATTTTATGGAAAGGGATGAAACCATTTGGTTTCATCCCTTTCTTTTTACTATAAAAATGGAGGAAACGTCATGACAGAGTATAAAAGAATATTGTTGCCGTTACGACAAGAGAAAATATTAGTAATAGCAGCTGTATGTAGTGGGATAATTGCTGCCATTTTAAACTTATCACGCCCAATTTTCATGGGATTAATTGTAGACAATCTTATTCAAAGAGAGCTAAAAGGTGCGTATTTATATATAGCTTTGTTTGCGGGTAGTCGCTTTTTAATGTGGGCGAACAATCTTTTATTTGATTATATAAGTTCAAAAGCGAGTCAACGTATATTACAAACGAAACGTATAGAATTATTGCGTCACTATTTCTCATTACCGTTTGAAGAGAGTGAGAAGATTAAGCAAGGAGAGTTAGAAACTTTGGTCGTGTCTGATATTCCGAACTGGGTCAGATTATATGGCTCTATATTAATAGAATATATACATGCTATTGCCCAATTTATTGGAGCTTTCATAGCACTACAACATATAGATATACAGTTTATATTGTGGGTAACTCCGTTTTTATTTTTAAGTACAATTGTTCCAATACTGATGGGAGAAAAGGTAAGAGATATTGCAAGCGTTGCTCAAAAAAATCACTCAAGTGTTGTAGAGATGGTGTCACAGTTTGTAAAGGGGATACAAGATTTGCGGAGTTTACAAAAAGAAAAATGGGCAATTCGCTTATTTAAAAGAGTAACGGCACAATCGTATAAATCGGAAGTAAAGAAGACGATGATGCAACATTGTATTGGAGTAGTTGGAACGGTGATTGAAACAGGAGCATATATCCTTGTTCTCATTATAGGTGCACAAAAAATAATGAGGGGAGAAATAGAAGTTGGTTCACTCATTGCAGTGTTAGCGACAATTGAGATGCTCTTTTTCCCTGTCCGTTATGTGGGCGATTTATTAATAATGACACAAGTTGCAGTCGCTTCGGCAAATAGAACTTTTTGCTTTTTAAATAAACGAGCAGCAGATAACAATGTAGAAAGAGCGATGGGTATCAGGATAACAAATGTTTCATTTCAGGAGAATGACGAAGAGAAATGCAGAATTCATAATATTGATTTGCAAATTCGTCCTGGTGAACTCGTTATTATTGCGGGAGAAAGCGGTGCAGGAAAAACAACGCTTTTAAAGTTAATAACGGGCTTGTATAAACCATCTAACGGTAGCATTGCTTATTATGGTAATGAAGCTCGTATGACTACAGTTTGGCAAGAACCACGTTTTTTCCGAACGACGGTAACAGAGAATATGTATTTCGGGGAAGAGTGTTTAGAAAATCAGTTAGAAAAAAATAGTGAACTTATAAATGTAACGCCGATTATTAGAGGGTTACCTGAAGGGAGTCAAACTGTGCTACATAAAAGCGGTGAAGAGTTTTCAGGAGGCGAAAGAAAACGTCTTGCATTATTACGAGCAATTGGTTCAAATCCGAATCTTATTATTTTAGATGAACCGACTGCGGGGTTAGATCCGAGTAATCAAGAAACTGTTTGGAATATGATTGAAGGACTGGGAATAGATGTAACGAGAATTGTGGCAACACATGATGTAGAGAAAGTGATACTAGCGGATCGTGTTGTCATAATGAGAGAAGGAAGTATTGTTGCATGTGGAAGTCCTGAAAAATTAATAAATAGTCATTCATTTTGAAAGAGATGTGAATAAAGATAAGAGCAGTGCCCTTATCTTTATTCAACATCATTTATTTGATATTGGATAGATTCTGAATGATTTAGATCTACGTTAAAAGTAGCAGTCATAAGGAAAGTTGCAATTCCAAGGATTAAGAAAAGGACGAATGAGATTAGAGAGATGTAAAGACAAATACGCCCTACTTTCTTTTTTTCAAGATCGTTACTAAAGAGTGAAATGATCCATGTAATAATACCGATTGGGTATAAAAGAAAACTAAGAATATATAATGTTATTTTTTCGAATGAATTCATAAAAAATCCCCCTTTTGTTGAAGTTTATATAACTACGAAAGTAAAAAGGTGAATGGGCCCATAAGAAGATAAACAACACTTCATCTGTTTTTCTAATTATATGATAAAAAGGAAAAGATTACACTTCAAATGAGAATATTCTAATTATTTCGACTCTGAATATTTCCAAGCTTGTCCGTATAAGCTAAAATAAGGTATATAGTATTTTGATGAATGTGTTAAAAGAAGATAATACGTTAGGGTGATATAAAATGTGGCGGAAGCTTACGATTATTGTAGTGTTACTTTGTTTAGCGGGATATGCAGCTTATGAACAGTTTGGTAATAAAGAGCAGGCGGTAAAAGTGAAGCAAGAAAAAAGTGAAGCTGCGATGAAAGAGATTATCGCAAGGAATGGTATTGAAATAGGGAAGAGTGCGCCAGACTTCGAATTAACGAAGTTAGATGGAACGAATGTAAAGCTATCAGATTTAAAAGGAAAGAAAGTGATTTTAAACTTTTGGGCAACGTGGTGTGGACCTTGCCAACAAGAAATGCCTGATATGGAGGCTTTCTATAAAGAACATAAAGAGAACGTAGAAATTTTAGCGGTCAATTATACGCCTTCAGAAAAAGGTGGGGGGGAAGAGAAGGTAAGCAATTTTATTAAAGAAAAAGGAATTACTTTTCCTGTTTTATTGGACAAGAACATTGATGTGACAACAGCGTATAAAGTAATTACGATTCCAACTTCGTATTTTATAGATACAAAAGGTGTCATTCAAGATAAGTTTATTGGGCCGATGACACAAAAAGAGATGGAGAAAAGAGTTGCTAAATTAAAATAATGGTGAAAAGGTAGAGGTGGAGAGTTCCCATTTCTGCCTTTTCTTTTTCAAGTAGTAATCACTTCATGATATGATGTAAGAAATATAACCGTTTAGAGATAAAGGAGTGTATGGAGTGGGGAATGTATCCTTACCGTTAGATTATGTTGTAATTGATTTTGAAACAACAGGATTTAACCCTTATAATGATAAAATTATTCAAGTTGCAGCAGTGAAATATCGTAATCATGAATTAGTAGATCAATTTGTTTCATACGTGAATCCAGAGCGGCCAATTCCGGACCGAATAACGAGTTTAACAGGTATTACTAATTATCGCGTTTCAGATGCACCGACGATTGAAGAAGTGTTACCTTTATTTTTAGCATTTTTACATACAAATGTTATTGTGGCCCATAATGCTTCTTTTGATATGCGCTTTTTGAAAAGTAATGTAAATATGCTTGGGTTGCCTGAACCTAAAAATAAAGTAATTGATACTGTATTTTTAGCGAAGAAATACATGAAGCATGCGCCTAATCATAAACTTGAAACGTTAAAACGAATGCTTGGAATTCGTTTAAGCTCTCATAATGCATTTGACGATTGCATTACGTGTGCTGCTGTTTATCAAAAGTGTGTAGCTATTGAAGAAGAAGGGAAACGAAAAGTAAATAAGGCTATGCTTGATGAAACTGCGGTATATGAAGCGGTGAAAGAAATACTTGCATGTAATAAACGGAATGTAGAATGGCTACGTTGTATGAACGTAGGAAGTTATTTAGATATAAAAGCTTTTTATCCAGTTATGAGAGTAAAGGTAAAAGGGCGAAAGAAATATGTATTAACAGAGATATTAGAAGAAGATGTGAAAGAAATATGTACAAGCTTAAAATGTGAACCAGCGTTAAAAAGTGAAGTTGGTAATACGAGAATTATGCTTAATAGCTTAGAGGATGTTATGAGATTAGAAAGTTATATTTTAGAACAGTATGATTTTGTATTACAGGCGCTTCATGATTATAAAGAAAATGAAATGAATGCAGATGAAAAGTTGAAAGAGTATTTAAATATTATGGTATGAAAAACTCCGTGTGCAATATATTGTACACGGAGTTTTTTTAGGAGTACTAAAACATAAAATTTTCTTGCAAATCTGATTAAAGAGTTTTTTGTTTGCTCATACTATGTAATAAGAAAGCGAAGGAGAGAGGGTGAACAACATGAGAAGAAGTCGCCGTAAATCGTTTGAAGAACTTGTAAATGAAAATAAACAACAATTATTAAGCGATCGTGAGGCAATTGATCGCATTGAAGAGCGCATTGAAAAACGTTATGAAATGAAACTTTTTAAGCAAGCTGAATAATTCTTAACACTAGTACGATACTAGTGTTAAGGAGGCGATAGTAATGGGTAATCCGAAAAAAAATTCAAAAGACTTTGCACCGAATCATATTGGAACACAATCAAAAAAAGCTGGTGGAAATAAAGGAAAGCAAATGCAAGATCAAACAGGTAAACAACCGATTGTTGATAATGGTTAAAGAAAAGGAGAATATTACATTCTCCTTTTTTATGTATAAATTTGAGGAAAGATAGGTAATTTAAGATGGTGTGTATATACAATATTAGGAGGGAAGTACATGCCAAATCCAGATAATCGAAGTGACAACGCTGAAAAGTTACAAGAAATGGTGCAAAATACAGTTGATAACTTTAATGAAGCAAAAGAAACAGCGGAACTTTCTAATGAAAAAGATCGTGCTGCTATTGAAGCAAAAAATCAAAGACGTTTAGAAAGTATTGACTCATTAAAAAGTGAAATCAAAGATGAATCTTAACAAAATGTACAAAAAGGGCTGACTTTTGTCAGCCCTTTTTCGTAATCGTAAAGTTTTCAACAAGTAAACGCCAATTTTGTGGGAATGGTAAACCGATTTTCCAGTAACTAATACCACCTATACCTTGTTCTTTCATTAAATTGAATTTACTTTGAACAGACCGTGAATCTTCAAACCAAACTTCGTGTTGCACGCCGTTTTCATCAAAATAATTAAAATGAGGAGCTTGGGCTGTGAAATCATAACGAATAGGGACATTATATTTACGAGCTAGTGCAACAGCTGCGACAGAGCTAATTGCTTTTGCGGGTGGATTTCCTTGTTTAAATGGAAGCTTCCAATCAAACCCGTATAAATTTTGCCCCATCATAATTTTTTGGGGAGGCATTTGAGATTTTGCATATTGAAGTACTTCTTTCACCGGACCGATAGGAGAAATCGCCATCGGTGGCCCGCCCTGCCATCCCCAGTCATATGTCATAATGACGACGAAATCAACAATTTGCCCTTGCGCTTTATAATCGTGAGCTTCGAAAAATTTTCCCTTTTGATTTGAACTTGTTTTCGGTACGAGAGTTGTGCTCAATGTGTACCCGCTAGGTAAGCGTGTTTTTACATTTCGTAAAAAACGATTATACGCTTCGCGGTCTTCAGGTGCTACACTCTCGAAATCGAAATGAATGTCTCGCATGCCATATTTCTCAGCTGTTTGCAAAATGTTTGTAATAAATTTGTTTTGAATCGTTGCGTCGCGTAAAATAACCGATGTTAGATCGGCACTGAAATTACCATTTTCAATATTTGTAATAACGAGCATAGGGATTGTTTTACCTTGCGTTGCAATATTAGCGATTTTAGCTGTTTCAGTAGGTTCTTTTAATGTGCCATCTCTTTTTGCCTCAAAACTAAAATAAGCTAAGTATGTTAAAAATGGATTGATGGCACGTGTAGCATTAACTAAACTCTCTTTAATCGGTATAGTTGAAGGCTGTAAATAAGCAATGGATTCTACAGCCCGTTTTGTACCTTTTGGTACATATAATTGTTGTCCGACATGGAGAATAGATTTTAAAGATAAATTATTAACTTTAGCTAAACTAGCGAGGGGGACATTATATGTTTGAGAAATTCGATATAGGCTGTCACCAGGCTGTACATAATAATTATTCCCTTTCGTATTAACGATAAGTGCCTGACCAACAACGAGCGTTTCAGCTGGATTTAATCCATTGTCTTTTACTATTTCGTCAGGTGTTGATCCATATTTTGATGCCAAGCTATATACGCTATCACCACTACGAACCGTTACAATTTGAATCATATGCTGGCTCCTTTCGGGAAAAGATTCACTATTTTTATTTTATTTTTGATGTCACTGTATTATGATTAAATGTATGCAAGGTAGCAGAAGTGAAAGAAGGGAAGAAACAGTTAGTGTATATCTACAAAAATATATAATTAGTGATAAAATATTTGTAGATGAAAAATTGTCGCCGGAGTAAAGTAGTTTCATGGGATGAAAAATATGAAAGTATATTCAATTGGTGATTTTGCAAAAAAAGGCAGGTAGGATAGAACAAACTAGTTGCCATCTTCAAGGGAAAATAAGCTAAGAAGATGGTTAAGGGGTTGCTGGAAAATGATGCTTGCGAAGAAAGTGAGAATCAAGCCGAATAAAGGACAAGAATTGCAACTTTGGAAATCTGTTGGTACGGCAAGATGGGCTTATAATTGGACACTGGCGAAGCAAGAAGAGAATTACAAGAATGGCGGAAAGTTCATATCAGACGTTTTTTTACGGAAAGAATTAACTGTATTAAAGCAGACTGAAGAATATGCTTGGTTGTACGATGTTTCAAATAATATAGCCAAACAAGCGATTAAAGATGCTTGTGAAGCATATAAGCGATTTTTCAAGGGACTGGCTGATAAACCACGATTCAAAAGCAGAAGGAAAGCAAAACTCTCTTTTTACAATGATAATGTCAAGTTAAAAGTAAAAGAAAAACAAGTTTTGATTGAGAAAGTTGGTTGGGTAAAAACATCCGAAAAGTTACCTGTAGGGGTTAAGTACTCTAATCCACGCGTTAGCTTTGACGGTAAGTATTGGTATTTGTCTGTCGGTATTGAACAGGAGTTTACAAAAGAGAAGTTAACGGCTGTTTCGTTAGGAATAGATATTGGAATCAAAGAATTAGCATATTGTTCTGATGGGCAGAGGAAGAACAATATCAACAAAACAAAAATGGTAAGACAGGTAGAGAAACGCCTTCGTAGGTTGCAACGTCAAGTTTCTCGTAAATATGAAATGAATAAGGAGGGAAACCGTTTTGTCAAAACAAGCAACATTATAAAAATCGAGAAAGAGATACGACAACTACATAGACGGTTATCAAATATCAGAAAGAATCATCTTCATCAATCCACGAGCGAAATTGTGAAAACCAAGCCATTTCGCATTGTGATGGAGACGTTGCATATGAAAGGTCTGATGAAGAATAGATATCTAGCTAAAGCGATTGCGAAGCAGTGTTTATATGAGTTCAAAAGACAAATTCAATACAAGTGTGAAAAATATGGTATTGAATTTGTAGAAGCTGATACATGGTATCCTTCTTCAAAAATGTGTTCCAGTTGTGGAAGCATTAACAAAGAACTAAAACTTTCTGACCGTGTATACAAATGCACTTGTGGTCACGAAATGGATAGGGATTTAAATGCGGCTATCAATTTGTCACGGTATGAATTAGCCAGTTAACATCTAAAAAAGTTACGGCTAATATGTAGGATTCGTTGTATCCGAATTTACGCCCTCGGAGTGTTACATCAAACGAAAGTAGCTTCTGTGAAATCGGACACGTAGAACAGGGAAATAAACAAAATTTATAGATTTTTATAAGTTTATGGCAACGGCGAATACATATGTTTGTAGCAGAACATGAAGTTGAAATCCGTTATGCAGAAACAGATCAAATGGGTGTTGTTTACCATTCAAACTACTTAGTGTGGCTTGAGCTAGGTCGCACGAAACTTATACAAGATTTAGGTTTTTCATATGTTGAAATGGAGAAAGAAGGAATTATTTCTCCTGTGTTAGATTTACAAATTTCATACCGTAAAGCGATGCGTTACGGAGAAAAAGCAATCGTAAAAACATGGGTAGATACTGTGAGCCCACTTCGCGTTGTATATGGATATGAAATATATAATGGGGATGGTGAACTGTGTATTACTGCAAGCACAACGAATATTTGTGCGAAAAAAGAAGGGTTCCGCCCTGTATCATTTAAAAAGTTATATCCTGAGTGGTATGCGAAATATGAGGAAATTAAGAAAAAATAAAAAAGCGTGGCAGAAGCCACGTTTTTTTATTTTTCATAATTAAATTGTGGGAAGTCGTCACCTTCGTTAAGTGTAACAGATAAATTATGTCCATCGAAGAACCATTCATCATCGCCTTCAATAAAGAAATTAATACCTTCTTCTTGAATTTGAACAGCAGGATGTGCAGGATCATCTTTACGAATACCTAAAGAAAGTCCTTTTTGCACAGTACTGCAACCACCGTATTGTACGAAAAAGCGTAGTGTTTCATTTGATTGTAAGTTTAATTCAGTTTTATACCATTGTGCTGCTTCTTTTGTTACGGAAAGATTCATGTATAGTTCCTCCAAATTATGTTGCTTTTTCTTTAGTATAAAAAATAACGCAAAAAGACGCTATTAATATGCTTCACGTTTTCTTTTTGCGTTATGTGGGTTACGATCTTATTTTTGCTTTTTTGAAAAGTTTGCTTTTGGTTCAGTTTTATTTATAATTCGTCCGATATTTGCACGGTGTTTATAAATAACCATACCTGCTAATAAACACATCGCAATAATGAAGATTTTATCCCCGCTAACAATGGATGCAATAACAGCAACAACTGCTGTTACCATAGAAGAAAGTGATACGTATCTTGTTGTAAATAAAAGGGTGAAAAATACAACAGCCAATATTGCAAAAACAACTGGTGAATAGCATAATAGCACCCCAGCAGAAGTTGCAACTGCTTTACCACCGCGGAATTTCGCGAAGACTGGATAGACATGTCCAAGAACAGCCGCTAACCCGAACCATAGTGGATGAATATCTAATCCGAAAATCATTGGTAGACTTGTTGCTAATGTCCCTTTTAAAATGTCAGCAATTGTAACGGTAAAACCTGCTTTTTTCCCTAATGTGCGGAATGTGTTTGTTCCGCCTAGATTACCGCTCCCGTGCTCACGAATATCGATTCCGTAGCCGATTTTTCCAACAACTAGTGCAAATGGAATCGAGCCAAGTAAGTAGGCAACGATAAATAAAAGATATGTAGTAACCATAAGTTCAGTCTCCTTTATTCAAATGTGTTGATAAAGGGTAAAAAGAGTTTTTCCCGTATATTGTACCATACATTTGTAAAGAGCACATTTCTTTTTTGTAAATGAAAAATTCATTATTTCGTGAAAAAAATTTCACAGTAATGTTACATTTCTCACAGAAACAGTAAGACTATATGTAGTAACATTTTAATCAAAAGATAACAACATATTGGTGGAGGGTTATAAATGTTACAAAATAATACACGTGGAGAAGAAGAATTAATGAAAGTGTTTGAGACAATAGTCCACGGCAATGAACAAGATTTGATGCAAGAAAATGCAAATGTAGACGGCCGCTCTCCAATGGGCGTAATGGGAACGTTCGCATCTGAGAGTGCAAAATATTATGCTGTTGAGAATTTATTGTCAGATCAAGTGAAAAAAGCGATAAATGAAAATATATTATATCCACATGATTTAGATTTTTATGCAACAGGAACGACGACTTGTTCACAAATTCCGTTAGCGCAAATGCTTGCTAATGGTTTTCATACTGGACATGGACATATGAGACAACCGCAAGACATTAAAAGTGCATTGGCTCTTTCGTCTATTATTTTTCAAGCGAATCAAAATATGCAGCATGGTGGTCAATCGTTTGCACTCTTTGATATTGATTTAGCACCTTATGTACGAAAAACAATTGAGAGACATAAAAAACGATTACAATCATATCCGCTTACGAAAGAACAAATAGAAGAATTTGCATGGAAAGAAACGGAAAATGATACGTATCAAGCGTGTGAGGCTTTCGTTCATAATTCGAATAGTATGCATAGTAGGGGCGGAGGACAAGTACCGTTTATTTCTATTAATTATGGAACAGATACATCAAAAGAAGGAAGAATGTTAATTAAACAACTATTAAAAGCGACACAAGCTGGACTTGGTAAAGGAGAGACACCGATTTTTCCGATTCAAATTTTCAAGATGAAAAAAGGTGTGAATTTTGAAGAAAGTGATCCGAACTACGATTTATTTGAATTAGCATTAGAGACAACCGCAGAGCGATTATTCCCTAACTTTTCATTTTTAGATGCTCCGTTTAATGCAGTGCATTATGATGGAAGACCAGAAAGTGAAGTATGTTACATGGGATGTCGTACCCGTGTTATGTCTAATATACATGGAGAAGAAACAGCGATTGGTAGAGGGAATTTATCATTTACGTCTATTAATTTAGTGAAATTAGCGTTAATTAGTGGTTCAAAAGAAGCGTTTTTTGAAGCGCTAAACTATTATTTAGATTTAGGAATTAAGCAGCTATTAGAAAGATATGCGTATCAATGTACGAAGCGAGCAAGAGATTTTCAGTTTTTATATTCACAAGGTGTATGGCGTGGTGGAGAAACGTTGCAGCCTGAAGACTCCGTAGCCTCGATTTTAAAACAAGGGACGTTAAGTATTGGTTTTATCGGTCTTGCGGAATGTTTAGTAGCTTTAACAGGAAAGCATCATGGGGAAGATGAAGAATCATGGAAACTTGGGTATGAAATTATTTCCTTTATGAGAGATAGAATGGATAAAGCGACAGAAGAACATCAACTGAATTTCTCAGTAATTGCAACTCCAGCAGAAGGATTATCAGGGAAGTTTGTGAAAAAAGATAGAGAAGAATTTGGCGTGATTAGCGGTATAACGAACCATAATTACTATACGAATTCATTCCATATTCCAGTTTATTATAACATTCAAGCGATAAATAAAATCCGTTTAGAAGGCCCGTTCCATGCTCTCTGTAATGGAGGACACATTACGTATATTGAACTAGACGGAGCAGCAATGCATAACAAAAAGGCATTAAAACAAATTGTACAAGCCATGGCAGAACATGGCGTTGGATACGGTTCAATTAATCATCCTGTTGACCGTTGTAAGTGCTGTAGTTATCACGGGGTTATTGGGAATGAATGTCCAAGTTGCGGGAATGAAGATGAGGCTAATATAGAAAGAATTCGCCGTATAACAGGCTATCTTGTAGGAGATATGTCGAAGTGGAATAGTGCGAAACGTAGTGAAGAGATAGATCGGGTGAAACATAAATGAAAGTGATGAATATTATTCATGATAGTGTAGTAGATGGAGAAGGGTTGCGGACAGTCGTGTTTTTTGCGGGCTGTCCGCATCGTTGCGTTGGTTGCCACAATCCGAAATCGTGGAATATTTGCAACGGAACGGAAATGACAGTAGAAGAAATTGTGAAAGAGATTGCAAGTAATCCATTAACTGATGTAACATTTTCAGGTGGAGATCCATTTTTTCAAGCTGCTGAAGTGAAAATGGTAGCAAAAATCGTGAAAGATTTGAAAAAAAACCTATGGATGTATACAGGTTATACGTTAGAAGAGATACAGAGTTCTCAAAATAATGATATGATAGAGTTGTTACATTATGGGGATGTTTTAGTCGATGGAAGGTTTGAAATTGAGGAAAAAGATTTAACACTTCCATTTCGCGGAAGCTCCAATCAACGTATTATTCGATTGAAAGAGTAAAAAGGCGGGATAGATTATATGAATAAAACAGTATTGCTTGTTGAAGATGAAAGAAGATTACGTGAAATTGTTAGTGATTATTTTCGTAATGAAGGCTTTGAAGTAATCGAAGCAGAAGATGGAAAAAAAGCGTTAGAGTTATTTGCAGAGCATGAAATTGATTTAATTATGTTAGATATTATGTTACCGGAAATAGATGGATGGTCTGTTTGTAGAAGAATTAGAAAAGAATCAGCAGTACCAATTATTATGTTGACAGCACGTTCGGATGAGGATGATACATTGCTAGGTTTCGAATTAGGTGCAGACGAGTATGTAACGAAACCATTTAGCCCGAAAGTATTAGTAGCTCGCGCAAAGACGTTATTGAAACGTGCGGATGGTGCGGTAGGAGTAGCGGAAGAAAATGCTATGTCTTTAGCTGGAATAGAAGTGAATCGTCTATCTAGAACTGTTTTAGTAGATGGAGAAGAAATTATATTGACACATAAAGAATTTGAACTTCTTGTGTATTTAATGGAGAACAAAGGAATTGTGTTATCACGTCAACATTTATTAGACCAGTTATGGGGATATGACTATTACGGTGATGACCGAACGGTTGATACCCATATTAAAAAACTTCGAAATAAGCTAGGAGATAAAGCGAAGCATATCGGTACTGTTATTCGAGTTGGTTATAAATTTGAAGAATAATCTAGAACGATTTGTGTAATTTAGCCTAGGGAAATGGTAATTTTATACTCTCTTTTGAAGGTAAAATGTACAAAAAATACTTTTTTTGTCTACAATGTTAGATAAGTGTATTTTTTTAATTGGATTTCACGATGAGTTCACAAGAAGGACACAAAACGTGACTATACTGAAAATACGAATTCACCAGAGAGGGGAAATAAAACATGGGATATTACGACGGACCAAATTTAAATGAAGAGCATAGTGAAACGAGAGAAGTGAGAAAATCAGGTAGTAAAAAAGGCTATTTCTTCACAGGTTTAGTGGGAGCTGTAGTCGGAGCGGTTTCGATTAGTTTTGCAGCACCATATATGCCATGGGCTCAAAATAATGGAGCGCCAGTATCATCATTTAGTTCGGATTCAAAAGTAGAAGGTACTGTAGTTCCTGTTGTAAATAAAGCGAAAAATGAAACTGATTTACCTGGTATGATTGAAGGGGCGAAAGATGTTGTTGTAGGTGTTATTAATATGCAACAAAGTGTTGATCCATTTGCAATGCAACCGACAGGTCAAGAACAACAAGCCGGTTCAGGATCAGGTGTTATTTATAAAAAAGCAGGGAATAAAGCATATATTGTAACAAACAACCACGTAGTAGATGGAGCAAATAAACTTGCTGTGAAGCTGAGCGACGGAAAGCAAGTTGATGCGAAATTAGTTGGTAAGGACCCTTGGTTAGACTTAGCAGTTGTTGAAATTGATGGATCTAATGTAAATAAAGTTGCCACTTTAGGTGATTCAAGTAAACTTCGTGCGGGTGAAAAAGCAATTGCAATCGGTAATCCACTTGGATTTGATGGAAGTGTAACGGAAGGTATAATCAGTAGTAAAGAACGCGAAATTCCGGTTGATATTGATGGGGATAAACGACCAGATTGGCAAGCACAAGTTATTCAAACGGATGCAGCGATTAATCCAGGTAATAGTGGTGGTGCATTATTTAACCAAAATGGTGAAATAATTGGGATTAATTCAAGTAAAATTGCACAACAAGAAGTTGAAGGAATTGGATTTGCTATTCCAATTAACATCGCAAAACCAGTTATTGAATCTCTTGAAAAAGATGGAGTAGTAAAACGTCCAGCTCTTGGAGTAGGTGTTGTTTCACTAGAAGATGTGCAAGCTTATGCAGTCAATCAATTGAAAGTACCGAAAGACGTAACAAACGGCGTTGTATTAGGTAAAATTTACCCAATATCACCAGCTGAAAAAGCTGGTTTAGAGCAATATGATATTGTAGTAGCATTAGATAATCAAAAAGTAGAGAATGCTCTTCAATTCCGCAAATATTTATATGAAAAGAAAAAAGTAGGCGAGAAAGTAGAAGTTACATTCTACCGTAACGGTCAAAAAATGACGAAATCGGCTACTTTAGCAGATAATTCAGCTACAAAGAATCAATAATCGAAATAAAAGAAAGTCTCTTTCATATTGAAAGAGACTTTCTTTATCGGCTATACTAAAGGAATAGGAGGGATTAATTATGACAATTGAAAACCCAACTCGTACGGAAATTGGTGAAGTGTTAAAGAAAAGCAAAACAATTGCGGTTGTTGGATTATCAGATAAGCCAGAACGTACATCGTATATGGTTTCAAAAGCAATGCAAGATGCTGGATACCGCATTATTCCAGTTAATCCAACAGTAGATGAGGTGCTCGGAGAAAAGGCAGTTTCTTCACTAAAGGATATTAAGGAACACGTTGACATTGTAAATGTATTTCGTCGCTCAGAGTTTTTAATGGATGTTGCAAAAGAATTTGTAGAGATTGATGCAGATGTTTTTTGGGCACAATTAGGAGTACAAGATGAGGATACATATAAACTTTTAAAAGAAAAAGACTATACTGTAATAATGGATCGTTGTATTAAAGTAGAACATGCGATGACAAAATAGTATAGATTTAAAAGTAGAAAGATTGATTCAGCCCTCATTATAGATAAGTAGGGCCGATGAACGAGGTGTTCATCATGAGATTTTTTAAAGGCTGTTTTTGGGGATTGTTATTTGTAATCCCATTTTGGATCTTGATCATTTGGATCATAATAAAGGTTTGGAATGTGTAATCTTGGAATACATATCCATTTCTCGTTGACAAACGATTATTTTTCTGAAATAGTAGCCTAGAGGAATCCTTGTGAGAAAACAAGGATTTTTCTATTGAAGATGGTATATAAAAGAGATAAGATAACTTGCCAAAACTATAGTCGAGGCGTTATTCTATAATAGAAACATATGTTCTGATTTTGGATTAGGAAAGGGGCAAGGAGTTTGGCGAAGCATCAGTTCCAATATAATGAAGATGCGATTCAAGTGTTAGAAGGACTTGAAGCCGTTCGAAAACGCCCGGGTATGTATATCGGGAGTACGGATAGCCGTGGATTGCATCATTTAGTATATGAAATAGTAGATAACTCCGTTGACGAAGCGTTAGCGGGATTTGGCGACGAAATTTCAGTCGTAATACATAAAGATAATAGTATTAGCGTTATAGATAAAGGGCGAGGAATGCCTACGGGAATGCATAAACTTGGGAAACCTACACCTGAAGTTATTTTAACTGTACTTCATGCAGGTGGTAAGTTTGGTCAAGGTGGCTATAAAACGAGTGGTGGTTTACACGGTGTTGGGGCATCAGTTGTAAACGCTTTGTCAGAATGGTTAGTAGTAACAATTAAGCGTGATGGTAACATTTATGAACAACGTTTTGAAAATGGTGGCGTTCCTGCAACAACGTTAGAGAAAATCGGGAAAACAAAAGAGTCTGGTACGACAATGCACTTCAAACCAGATACAACGATTTTCAGCACGACAAATTACAATTATGAAACATTATGTGAGAGATTACGTGAATCTGCATTCTTATTAAAAGGAATGAAAATCTCGATAAAAGACGAACGTAATGATTTAGAAGATATATTTCATTATGAAACAGGAATCGAAGCTTTCGTTTCATATTTAAACGAAGAAAAAGATTCAATTCACCCGGTTGTATATTTCACTGGTGAACAAAACGGGATTGAAGCAGAACTAGCATTCCAGTTTAATGATGGTTACTCAGAAAATATTCTTTCGTTTGTAAATAACGTACGTACAAAAGATGGTGGAACACACGAAGCTGGATTCAAAACAGCGATGACGCGTGTGTTTAACGAGTATGCTCGTAAAGTAGCACTATTAAAAGAAAAAGATAAAAACTTAGAAGGTACAGATATTCGTGAAGGTGTAGCGGCTATCGTTTCGGTACGTGTACCAGAAGAAGTGCTTCAGTTTGAAGGGCAAACGAAGGGCAAACTAGGTACAAGTGAAGCGCGTTCTTCAATTGATGCCATTGTATCTGAGCATTTAGCATACTTTTTAGAAGAAAACCCTGATGTAGCTACACTTCTTGTGAGAAAAGCAATTAAAGCAGCACAAGCCCGTGAAGCAGCCCGTAAAGCAAGAGAAGAAGCGCGTAGTGGTAAGAAAAAGAAAAAATCAGAAGGTACGTTAAGCGGGAAATTAACACCTGCACAATCACGTAACCCGCAAAAAAATGAACTGTACCTAGTAGAGGGTGACTCTGCCGGTGGTTCTGCGAAACAAGGACGAGACCGACGTTTCCAGGCCGTATTACCGTTACGTGGTAAAGTAATTAATACAGAAAAAGCAAAGCTTGCTGATATCTTTAAAAATGAAGAGATTAATACAATCATTTATGCGATTGGCGGCGGTGTAGGAAATGAATTTGATGTTGAAGATATTAACTACGATAAAGTTGTAATTATGACCGATGCCGATACGGATGGGGCTCATATTCAAGTATTGTTATTAACGTTCTTCTACAGATATATGAAGCCACTTATCGAAGCTGGTAAAGTATTTATCGCACTTCCTCCTTTATACAAAGTAAGTAAAGGAAAAGGTAAGAGTGAGGTAATTGAATACGCTTGGTCAGATGAGGAATTAGACGGTGTAACGAAAAAAGTTGGAAAAGGCTATATGTTACAACGTTATAAAGGACTTGGTGAAATGAATGCGGATCAATTATGGGAAACAACAATGAATCCTGAAACGCGTACATTAATTCGCGTGAAAATTGATGATGCAGCAAGAGCAGAGCGTCGCGTTACAACATTAATGGGCGATAAAGTAGAACCGCGCCGTAAATGGATTGAACGTAATGTGCAGTTTGGTATGCAAGAAGAAGGAAATATTTTAGAAAATGAAATGATTATGGAGACGGAGGTGGAATAACATGCAAGCAGAGAAGTTTCATGACCTCCCGCTTGAAGACGTGTTAGGTGATCGCTTTGCACGTTATAGTAAATATATTATTCAAGATCGTGCACTTCCAGATGCACGTGATGGCTTAAAGCCAGTACAAAGACGTATTTTATATTCTATGTATGTAGAAGGTAATGTACATGATAAAGCGTTTCGTAAATCAGCTAAAACAGTAGGTAATGTTATCGGTAATTATCATCCACATGGAGATTCCTCTGTATATGAAGCAATGGTACGCTTAAGCCAAACTTGGAAAGTACGTAATGTTTTAGTTGAAATGCATGGTAATAACGGTAGTGTTGATGGGGACCCAGCGGCAGCGATGCGTTATACGGAAGCTCGTTTATCACCAATCGCATCTGAATTATTACGTGATCTTGATAAAGAAACAGTTGAATTCGTGTCAAACTTTGATGATACGAGTGAAGAACCAGTTGTATTACCAGCAGCGTTCCCGAATTTATTAGTGAACGGATCTACAGGGATTTCCGCTGGTTATGCAACAGAAATTCCTCCGCATCATCTTGGAGAAGTTATTGATGCTACAATGATGCGTATCGATAAGCCAAATAGTACTGTTGACGATTTATTAACAGTTATGAAAGGACCAGATTTCCCAACAGGCGGTATTATTCAGGGGATTGATGGTATTAAAAAGGCGTATGAAACAGGTAAAGGTAAAATTATTATTCGCGGAAAAGCAGAAGTTGAAACAGTGCGCGGTGGGAAACAACAAATTGTAATCACTGAAATTCCTTACGAAGTGAATAAGGCAAACCTTGTAAAGAAAATGGATGAATTACGTCTAGATAAAAAGTTAGATGGTATTGCTGAAGTGCGTGATGAGACAGATCGTACTGGTTTACGAATTGTTGTTGAATTAAAGAAAGAAGCAAACTCCGAAGGTATTTTAAATTATTTATATAAAAATACAGATTTGCAAATTCCATATAACTTTAATATGGTAGCGATCAATAATCGTCGTCCAACACTTATGACATTACCGAAAATTTTAGATGCTTATATTGGACATCAAAAAGAGGTTATTACGAGACGTTCGCAATATGAATTAAGAAAAGCAGAAAATCGTCAACATATTGTAGAAGGTTTAAAGAAAGCATTATCGATTTTAGACCAAGTAATTGAGACAATTCGAGCTTCAAAAGATAAACGTAACGCGAAAGATAATTTAAGTGCAAAATTTGGCTTTACAGAAGCACAGGCAGAAGCAATTGTTTCCTTGCAATTATATCGCTTAACGAATACAGACATTACGGCGTTACAAGAAGAAGCAGATGAGCTTAATAAGAAAATTATTGAGCTACAGGCAATTTTACAAAGTGAAAAAAGATTACTTCAAGTAATTAAAACAGATTTAAAGAGAGTTAAGAAAACATATAGTGATGATCGACGCGCGATTATTGAAGATCAAATCGAGGAAATTAAAATCGATGTAGAAGTGATGATCCCACAAGAAGATGTCATCGTTACTGTAACGAAAGAAGGATATGTGAAACGTACTGGATGGCGCTCACATAATGCCTCAAACGGCAAAGACTTCGGTATGAAAGAGGGTGACATCTTACTTGAACGATTCGATACGAATACGACAGAGACAGTCCTCTTATTTACGAATAAAGGAAACTATATATATCTGCCAGTATACGAAATGCCAGATATTCGTTGGAAAGATTTAGGTCAGCACGTTGCTAATATCGTTTCACTCGACCGGGATGAAACAATCATTTGGGCGACGGTTGTACCGAACTTTGAGGAAGAAAAACGATTTATCGTATTTGTAACACGAAATGGTATGATAAAGAAAACAGAATTAAATCAATATAAAGTTCAGCGTTATTCAAGGGCATTCGTTGCTGTAAACTTGAAAAAAGATGATGAAGTTGTCGATATATTTGCGACAGATGGAACGAGTGATATTGTTCTTGCTACACACGGTGCATATGCACTTATTTTCCATGAAGATGAAGTAAGTCCAGTCGGTGTAAGAGCTGCTGGTGTTAAAGCAATTAATTTAAAAGAAGATGACTATGTCGCTTCTGGTAAACCGTTAAATGGTGACAAAGATCAACTTATTCTCGTAACACAGCGCGGTGCTGTAAAACGTCTAAAAGCATCAGAAATTGAAAAGTCAACGAGGGCGAAACGCGGTCTTGTTATTTTCAAAGAATTAAAACGTAATCCGTACCGCATTGTCGGTATTGAAATTGTTCGGGACGATGAATTAGTTTACATGAAGACAGAGAAAAACATTGTAGAAGAGATTGATCCGAAAGCGTATCGAAATAAAGACCGGTATAGTAATGGTAGCCTTGTGCTAGATGTTAATGATACTGGTGAAGTAGTAGAAACGTGGACGAAGAAAAGACCAGAATAAAGAGGGCATCTTGCTATGAATAGTAGCAAGATGCTTTTTTCTAGGCAATTTATTATGTAAATAATAATAATCTTGTTATAATAACTGAATGAAATCGTTCTCATAAAGTGAAACTTTAATCAATGGGGAGTTTCTTCATCCTCACTGATTATTAGTTGAACCAATCGGGCTTTAACAAGCAGTTGATTCCTCACCTAATTCCTTAGCTTCACTGAATTTTGAGTTAGGAATCTTACTGCCCGTTAAAGCGGGACAAATGGAGGGGCAACATGAAAAAAATAGGTGTAGGGATTGTAGGATTTGGTTTTTCTAGTACGACATTTCATATCCCACTATTACAAACAATAGAAGAATATGATATTCGTGCTGTATTATCCTCAAAAGAAGAGGTAGTAAAAGACACATTACCAAACGCTAATGTTGTTAGTACAATTGATGAATTGGTGAAGCGAGCTGATGTTGACTTAGTTGTTATTACATCACCTAATACAACTCATTTTCCATATGTAAAAGAAGCAATTTTAAAAGGTAAGCATGTTGTTGTAGAAAAACCATTTGTTGTCTCAATTGAAGAAGGCGAAGAGCTTATTTCATTAGCAGAGCAGCATAATGTAATGTTAAGCGTATATCATAATCGTCGTTTTGATAATGATTTCTTAACAATTAAGAAATTGTTAGGAGAAAACAGAGTAGGGAATGTATACGCATATGAATCGAATTTTGATCGTTTCCGTCCACATGTACGTGATCGATGGAGAGAAAAAAATCTACCAGGCTCCGGTATATTATATGATTTAGGATCGCATTTAATTGACCAAGCGTTATCAATATTCGGGAAACCAGATGCGATAAGTGCAGATGTAATAAAACAACGACCAGGTGCAGAGGTGGATGATTATTTCCACATAGTACTTCATTACGGAGTTAAACGTGTCATTTTACGTAGTAGCAGTTATGTGAAAAAAGCTGGACCGCATTTTATAGTGCATGGAGAGAAAGGTTCTATCGTGAAGTACGGTATGGATTCGCAGGAAGAGCAATTAAAAAATGGAATGAAGCCAGGTGATAACGGTTATGGAGTAGACGATGAAGAGAATTTTGCTACTTTAGAAACAGAAGAAAGCTTAGAGCGTATTCCAACAGAAGTCGGTTGTTATGACAATTATTATAAAGGTGTACGAGATAGTATATTAAATGGTGAGGAACTACCTGTAACAGCAAAAGAAGGTTTAGATGTTATTAAACTGATTCAATTAGCGATTGAAAGTAGTGAAAAGGGTAGAGTCATTTCTATAAAATAAAAAGACACGAAATTCGTGTCTTTTTATTTTTGTGGAACAGAAAGACCATAGAAGAACATCGTAACGATATCTTTTATATGTTTTTCTCGATCTCCTTCAAGAAGTTGTGCTCCAAATTCATCACCTAATTTTGTAAACATTTGAATGTAAAGTAACATCATTTCTTTAGTAAGGTGTGGATTAATTTCGTTTTTGCGCTGAGCTCGTTCTAATATTTCTAAATACCAGGGTAGGATTTTTTCATTTTGATAACTATAAATAAACTTACGGAGTTCTTCGTCCCTTTGCATCATTTGTAGTAACATATCAGGTTGAAATAATCCGCCAGTATTCATTTTTCTTACAATCATTTTTTGCATCATATCATGAAAAGGTAATTTTTCTTCTGCAAGCTCTTTATAATATTGAAATTCAGATATGATAAATTCTTGTATAAGCTCCCTAAATAACGCATCTTTACTTCCGAAATGATTATAAATTGTAACTTGAGAAACGTTTGCTTCTTTTGCGATATGTTCTATTTTCACTTCATTAAATCCACGTTCTGAAAATAATACGAATGCTGCTTCTTTAATGGCACGCTTTTTCTTTTCTTTTACTCTTTCAAAGCCGTTCAATGCAATCACCTCACTTAAAATATACAAGAAAAAATAATGGAAAACAATAATTTTGAAATATGGACTAATAAATATTTCAAAAAGTTGTTGCGAATATGGAAGATGAGGAGTACAATAATTTTGAAATATCACACATTAAATATTTCAAAAAATGAGGTGGAATTATGATTTCAGTTCAAGATGTCACAAAACAGTTTTCGAACGGAAAAGGTTTGTTTCATATTACATTTGATGTAAAAGAGGGAGAAGTATTTGGTTATTTAGGACCGAATGGTGCCGGGAAATCAACGACGATTCGTAATTTAATGGGATTTATAAAACCGACGACTGGTAAAGCGACAATTTTTGGATTAGATTGTTGGAATGAAGCGGCGAAAATTCAAAGGGAAGTTGGTTACTTGCCAGGTGAAATTTCTTTTATTGAAGGAATGAACGGATTAGAGTTTTTAAAATTAATGCAAGGAATGCGAGGATTAAAGGATACGAAAAGACGAGATGAACTGATAGAGCGTCTGCAATTTGATGTGAAAACACCGATTCGCAAAATGTCTAAAGGAATGAAGCAAAAAGTAGGGATAGTCGCTGCATTTATGCACGATCCAGAGGTGTTAATTTTAGATGAACCAACATCTGGACTTGATCCACTTATGCAGCAAGTATTTATAGATTTAATATTAGAGGAAAAGCAAAGAGGAAAAACAATCCTAATGTCATCACATATTTTTACTGAAATTGAGAGAACTTGTGATAGAGTAGCTATTATTAAAGATGGTCGACTCGTAACGGTTGAAAATATTCACGATTTACAAAGTATGAGAAGACAGGTGATAGATGTAACAGTATCATCACAAGAAGAGATTGAGTCCCTTACAAAGTGTAATTTGCAATTTGAAGCGGTAAAAGGCAGAGAGGCATCTATCATTGTACAAGGAAACTATCAAACTGTTTTACAAACACTTTCAAACTATAATGTAACGGCACTTCAAACGAGAGCGATGGATTTAGAACATTTATTTATGCATTATTACGATAAGAAAGAAGGGGTAACGCATGAATAAGCAACTATTTTTAGCAAGTTTGAAAGAAACACAAAAAAATATTTTGAGTTATGCGTCTGGTGCAGCTTTATATCTGTGGTTATTAATTTGGATATTCCCGTCAATGGTATCAGCGAAAGGGCTAAATGAATTAATAGCTGCCATGCCTGATAGCGTGAAAAAAATCGTTGGTATGGAAAGTCCGATTCAAAACGTAATGGATTTTCTAGCGGGCGAATACTATAGTCTATTATTTATTATCATTTTAACAATTTTTTGCGTAACAGTTGCGACACATTTAATTGCTCGTCATGTAGATAAAGGAGCAATGGCATACTTGCTAGCAACACCTGTATCTAGAGTGCAAATTGCGATTACACAAGCTGCTGTTCTCATATTGGGACTTCTAATTATTGTATCTGTTACGTATGTAGCTGGGTTAGTAGGTGCAGAATGGTTTTTACAAGATAATAACTTAAATAAAGAATTATTTTTGAAGATAAATGTAGTCGGAGGGCTCATATTTTTAGTCATTAGTGCGTATTCATTTTTCTTTTCTTGTATATGTAATGACGAAAGAAAAGCACTAAGTTATTCAGCGAGTTTAACTATCTTATTTTTCGTATTGGATATGGTAGGGAAGTTAAGTGATAAGTTAGAATGGATGAAAAACCTATCATTATTCACGCTGTTTCGTCCGAAAGAAATTGCTGAAGGATCATATAATATATGGCCGGTAAGTATAGGTTTAACTACTGTAGCGCTTTGTATTTTTATCGTAGCGATTGTAGTATTTAGGAAGAGGGATTTACCGTTATAGAGTAGAAAGTCCACTGAGAAAGTGGGCTTTTTTTATTTGTAAATTTAAACTAGTATGTTTATTGCATCCTTATAAAGGATATTTATCTTTTCAGTTACAAAAATATTCAAAAAAGTGAACCTTTTTCTAGGTTCATACGTCTAATATATGTAAAGTTAAATTGGAAGTGATGAAGTGAGGATGAAACAGGAGGAGCAATTGTGAAAGTAATCCCTTTATATAAAATGATTGTAAAAGAAGAAACGGATGTTTCTTTAGCGAAAAAAGGTGATCATGAAGCCTTTATAGCGCTTATACATACAGAAAAAGCGAAGATGTATCGAATAGCAAAGGCGATGTTACGTGATGAGACAAATATAGAGGA
Source organism: Bacillus sp. cl96 (assembly GCF_900100505.1). Taxonomy (NCBI): domain Bacteria; kingdom Bacillati; phylum Bacillota; class Bacilli; order Caryophanales; family Bacillaceae; genus Bacillus; species Bacillus sp. cl96. The sequence goes on along the minus strand of NZ_FNDM01000007.1, from coordinate 184,153 downwards.
TGCGATACAGACAACAATTTTAAAAGCCTATGAAAATATAAAAAAATTAAAAAAAGAAGAATTTTTTCAAACTTGGTTAATTCGAATACTAATAAATGAGTGTAACAATATTATTAGAGCGTATAAAAATGTAATTGTAACAGAAGAGAATGATTACATTATGAGTGCGTGTGATCAGTATGAAGATATAGATTTGTGTAATGCGATTCAATCGTTACATGAAGAATTAAGAGCTGTTACGGTGCTTTATTACTATGAAGACATGAATCAAGAGAGTATAGCAAAGCTGTTAGAAATACCGAAAGGAACAGTGAAATCAAGATTATCACGTGCGAGGGAACAACTACAAAAACGATTAAAGATGGAATAGGGGGTGTAAAGGATGGATAATGAAAAATTATTTGATGAGAAATTAAAAAAGAGAATAAAAGATGAAAATGTTATAGTACCTCCAGAGTTAAATGAAAAGATTAATGGCACGCTACATAATCTTAAGGTAAAAAAGAAGAGTTACAAAATTCATATGATGATAATTAGTGCAGCGGTTTGTATACTTTCGGTGGTATCTATGTCTGAGTTTTCTATACAAAGTTTTGCGCAAAATGGTGGAGTATTTGAATATGTAAAGAAAAAAGCGTTTTCTGATTATGAAAATGAAGAAGAAATAAAATCGAATGTACATTATCCAGATAAAGAAAAGATTCATCAAAAAATGCTAGATTCTATTGATTATTTTAAAAATATTTCAGGACAATTTGAGGAATATTCTAGCTCATCAAGAATTGCTACAACATATAAGTATGCGATTGATACGGAGAAACAAAGAGGTATCTCTTCGAAAGAAGATAAACTAGCCAAAAAACGAACAATTATATATAACGAGGGCAAGAAAAAAGAGTTTGATGATGAGAAGTATACCTATAAAGAGACAAAATGGAACCCGAAAGAAAGAAACAATGAACTATTAAAATTAAATCCTACGGAAAGGTTAGTGAGAAAATCAGATGAGAAAAAGAGATATGATGATGAATATGTAGGGCTAGCTAAATATAGTATTCAATCAGAATTCGCAGATTTATTAATTCGATATAAAGATTGGAATTATAAAGAAACGAAATATCTTGGATTAGATTGCTACAAAATTGAAGGAGTTATAAACATAGAGATGCCTGTTAGCACCCCTGAAGATTTAAGAGGGAAATTCGAAATGGTTGTGGAGAAAAATACAGGGATTATGTTGAAATTTCTTAGTTTTCAAGAAGGCTTGATTCAATATTCAGTTACGACTGAATGGATACAAATAGATAAGGGATTGAAAGAAAGTATGTTTCAAAAGGATAGCGCTAAATATGAAAAAATGAAAAACATATTGGATGAATAGAAACAGGAGGAGAGTAAATGGGGAATCATTCATCTTTAAGAGAAGAGAAAAATAAGCAAAAATATAAAAAGAAAAAGATAATAAGTTTACTATTGGCGGTATTACTATTTGGTGGAATTGGCTATGGAGCCTATGTATATATGAAAACTTCTAGTCTTGTACAAAAATCTAATTTGAATTTAGCACGAGGTGAAAAATCCAATTTACGTGAGAAATCTGTAAAGCCAATTGCAAATCATGTTTCACTTTTAATTATGGGAATTGATGAAAATCAAGAACGCCAAAAGGAATATAATGGTGCATTTCATACAGATGCATTATTGTTAGCGACTTTTAATAAAGACGATAAAACAGTGAAATTAACGAGCATACCACGTGATACATATACATATGTTCCAGTTGAAAAGAAAAAAGATAAAATAACCCATGCATATGGAAGTGGTTTCGTTAAAAATGGTAAAGATGGAGGACCGCAAGCTTCTGTGGAAGCGGTAGAAAAATTGTTACAGGTGCCTGTTGATTATTTTGTGAAATTTAATTTTGGTTCCTTTACTAAAATTGTTGATGGGTTAGATGGTATTGAAGTGGATGTCCCAGTTGAATTTACGGAGCAAAATAGTAAAGATGAACCTGATGCGATTCATTTGAAAAAAGGATTACAAAAATTAAATGGGGAAGAAGCACTTGCACTAGCAAGAACGCGCCATATTGATAGTGATGCAATGAGAGGACAGCGCCAACAACTTGTTATTGAAGCGATTTTAAGTAAATTAAAAAGTGTAGGATCGGTTACGAAGCTAGAAAAAATAGTTGAGGCGGTTGATGGTGAATTTAAAACAAATTTAGTAATGGATGATATTTTATCTTTTTATAAATACGGTTTAAACGGTTCAGTTGAAAAAATACAATTAGCTGGTGATGATTTATACTTACCTAATGGCCCAAACGGGCAACGTGTATATTATTATAATCCTAATAAAAAAGATCTACAGAGTTTGAGTAATACTCTTAGAACACATCTAGGATTAAGTGAAAAACAGATTGAGGAGAATTAAAGCAGATGTAATGTCTGCTTTTTTATTATGTTAAATAGTATGTCTTTTATTCGTAAATATTATATACTATTTCCAATTTTAAGATAATAGTGTAACATAAAGTTATAGTTCAAGTTAAATAACAGGGGGGCTATTACATAGAATATATCATTAGCAATTATTGAAATAGTATGGGAGAAATGAAAGAAACAGGGGAGTATCAAAAATGAGAATCGTAAAGAATTTAACATTCCAAGTTATTGTGGCCATTATTTGTGGTATTGCAGTAGGGGCAATTTGGCCGAGTGTTGGACAACAAATGAAGCCAATTGGTGAAACATTCATCAATATGATTAAAATGGTTATTGCACCGATTATTTTTTTAACAATTGTGCTCGGTATTGCAAGTATGGGAAGTATGAAAAAGGTAGGCCGTGTTGGTGGGAAGGCACTATTATATTTTGAAATTGTTACAACAGCGGCTTTAATTATTGGTATCATCGTAGCGAATGTTGTACGTCCAGGAGATGGATTAGATCCCTCAAAACTAAAAGGCGGAGATGTTTCACAATATGTACAAAGTGGGCAAGAAATGAAATGGATGGATTTCTTTTTACATATCGTGCCGTCTAACATGTTTGAAGCATTTGCCAAAGGTGATATTTTACAAGTTCTGTTCTTCTCCATTTTATTCGGAGCAGGGTTAACGATGTTAGGAAAAAATGGACAACCGGTTATTGACTTTTTTGAAAGATTATCGAAAGTATTTTTTAACATTTTATCAATTGTAATGAAATTAGCACCAGTTGGAGCATTCGGTGGGATGACATTTACAATTGGGAAGTATGGTTTAAGCACGCTCATACCACTTGGTAAATTAATGATTTGTGTATATGCGACAATGGCATTATTTGTTTTTATTGTTTTAAATTTTATTTGTAAATTGTATAAATTTAGTTTGTGGAAATATTTAGCGTATATTAAAGAAGAATTACTTATTGTTCTCGGGACATCATCGTCAGAATCAGTACTGCCGCGAATGATGACAAAGATGGAAGGATTTGGGTGTTCGAAACCGGTAGTAGGTTTAGTCATTCCAACAGGCTATTCTTTTAACTTAGATGGAACAACGATTTATTTATCAATGGCAACTATATTTTTAGCTCAAGTTTTTCACGTCGATCTTTCACTAGGTCAACAATTAACTATAATAGCTATTTTGTTAGTTACATCTAAAGGAGCAGCAGCAGTAACCGGCGGGGGATTCATTGTACTAGCATCTACTCTATCTGCAATGAATGTTATCCCATTAGAAGGTTTAGCGTTATTACTTGGTGTAGATCGTTTCATGTCAGAAGCACGTGCTATCGTTAATTTAATTGGTAACGGTATTGCAACTGTAGTTGTTGCGAAAAGTGAAAATGAATTTGATGATGAGAAGTATACGAGAGTAGTAGAGGAAATGAAAAGAGAAAAAATGGTCGGGTAAAAAGTCAGCTTTGCTGACTTTTTTATTTTTGTAGAAAAGATGTTTTTAGATATATGCATTATTTATTAGCAATAATTAACAAGTATTCAAGTGGTAAAAGAGATAAAAGTGATTAAAACAACGAATGTGTATGAATGCGAAATAAGGTTTGAACAAAATATGGCATTTTTATGAATATTACTGTAAAAAAATAATTTTTTAAAAATTTTCAATAATAATACTTTACAAAAATTAAAAAATTAGTAGAATAAGAATTAGTAAGAATCGTCTGATAAATATATAGAGAAAAACAGAATTATCAGAAAATTCTTTAATAGCTATCGTTAAGAATTAGGGAGGGTACAAAATGAAAAAGAAACAAATGAAAAAACTAACAGCAGTTGTAGCACCGGTTTTAGCAATGAGCATGGCGTTAACAGCATGTTCTACATCAGGTGGAGATAAGAAGACAAGCACAAATTCTAGCTCTAGTGGAGATAGTAAATCAGGGGAAAAATTAGCAGCAAAACAAGTGTTAAATCGTACAGAAACAAATGAGATCCCAACAATGGATACTTCAAAAAATACAGATACATTAGGTTCTCAAATTTTAGGGAACACAATGGAAGGGTTATATCGATTAGATAAAGATAATAAACCAATCCCAGCTGCAGCAGAATCTAGTACGAAAAGTGAAGATGGTAAAAAATATACATTTAAACTACGTAAAGATGCAAAATGGTCAAATGGTGATCCTGTAACAGCAAAAGACTTTGCTTATGCATGGCAACGATTATTAGATCCAAAAACAACTGCAGAATATGCGTTTATCGCATTCCCAATTAAAAATGCAGAGGCGATTAATAAAGGTGAAAAACCAGTAACTGAACTAGGAGTTAAGGCGGTAGATGACTATACATTAGAAGTTGAATTAGAACAAGCGGTACCATACTTCTTAAACTTAGTAGCGTTCCCATCGTACTATCCATTAAATGAGAAGTTCGTAAAAGAAAAAGGTGATAAATACGGTTTAGAGTCTGATACAACAGTATATAACGGACCATTCGTTCTTACTGATTGGAAGCATGAGCAAGGCTGGAAACTAAAGAAAAATGATCAATATTGGGATAAAAAGACTGTAAAATTAGATGAAATCAACTATAGTGTAGTAAAAGAAATAAATACAAGGGTTAACTTATTTGATACAGGTGCAATTGATTTCGCACTTCTATCAGGTGAATTCGTTGACAAATATAGAAATAACAAAGAGGAGTTTGGCACATACTCACAAGTAAGTACATTCTTCTTACGTATGAATCAAAAACGTGGTGGACAAGATACACCATTAAAGAGTCAGAAATTACGTGAAGCAATCGCGCTTTCTATCGATAAGAAAAACTTAGCAAACGTTATTTTAAATGACGGATCTAAACCAGCAGACTTCTTAGTACCGAAAGGGTTAGCGACTGGACCAGACGGAAAAGACTTCCAAGAAACATTTAAAAATGGTATCAAACCAGATGCGAAAAAAGCTGCTGCGGCCTGGGAAGAAGCGAAAAAAGAACTTGGTAAAGACCAAGTTACAATTGAGTTATTAAACTATGATACTGGTAATGCGAAAAAAGTAGGGGAATATGTAAAAGACCAAATTGAGAAAAATTTAAAAGGTGTAACAGTTAATATTAAACTTCAGCCATTCAAACAAAAACTAAAACTAGAAACAGAGCAAGATTATGATTTATCATATGCTGGTTGGGGACCTGACTATGCTGACCCAATGACATTCTTAGATATGTTCCAGTCTAATCATTCTCATAACCAAATGAGCTTCGCTGATTCTAAGTATGATGATATGATTAAAAAAGCTGGCACTGAATTAATGGGTGACGCGAAGAAACGTTGGGAAGAGCTAGGAAAAGCTGAGAAATTACTTCTTGAGAAAGATGTAGCACTTGTACCTTTATACCAACGTGGTGATGCATATGTTCTAAAACAAAATATTAAAGGTATTGTAAAACATAATATCAGTCCGGAATATAGCTTTAAATGGGCATATGTAACTGAAAAATAATAGAGTTAAAAAAGCATTTCAAAGTAGCTAAGCTACTTTGAAATGCTTTTTTTGTGAACTTAAAATACTAATTTTTAGTATGGTTAAATAGAGGAGAATAAGGTGTATAGTATGTACATATAGTAGATGGGGGATAAATCCTACTAAAATAAAAAAGTCAGAATATTTAAAATTAAACTATTTACAAATGTGAAAAAAAGAGTAGAATAACATTAGTTGTAATTTTCTGAAAAACGAATCTTTATTAAGGGGTCTCTCAAGGGTTGGTAATGTACATATAATTAGGGAGGGTACAAAAATGAAGAGAAAAAAGATGAAAAAGTTAACGGCAGTTGTGGTACCAGTTTTAGCGATGAGTGTTGCATTGACAGCATGTTCTGGGTCAGGTGGGGAAAAGAAAACGACTACTACATCAAATAGTGGGGAAGAAAAAAAATCAGATATTAAATATGCAGCGAAACAAGTATTAAATCGTACGGAAAACCAAGAAATTCCGACGATGGATACTTCTAAATCTACTGATACATTAGGTGCGCAAATTTTAGGGAACACGATGGAAGGCCTATATCGCCTTGATAAAGATAATAAGCCAATTCCTGCTGCGGCAGAGTCTAGTACGAAAAGTGAAGATGGTAAAAAGTATACGTTTAAACTGCGAAAAGATGCAAAATGGTCAAATGGTGATCCTGTAACAGCGAAAGATTTCGTTTTTGGATGGCAGCGCTTACTTGATAAGAATACTGCGGCAGAATATGCATTTATTGCTTACTATATTAAAAATGCAGAAGCGATTAATAAAGGGGAAAAACCTGTAACTGAATTAGGAGCGAAGGCGGTAGATGATTACACGCTAGAAGTAGAATTAGAAAAACCGGTACCGTATTTCTTAAATTTATTAGCATTCCCATCATACTATCCATTAAATGAAAAATTCGTAAAAGAAAAAGGTGATAAGTACGGTTTAGAAGCAGATACAACTGTGTATAACGGTCCATTCGTTATGTCTTCATGGAAACATGAACAAGGTTGGCAGCTGAAGAAAAATGATAAGTACTGGGATAAAAAGACTGTGAAATTAGAAGAAATTAACTATAGTGTAGTAAAAGAGGTTGCAACGAAAGTAAACTTATATGATACAGGATCAATTGATTTTACATTACTATCAGGAGAGTTTGTAGATAAATATAAATCGAACAAAGAAGAATATGGTGAGTATGCGGAATCAAGTACATTCTTCTTACGTTTAAATCAAAAACGTAACGGACAAGATACACCTTTAAAGAGCAAAAAACTACGTGAAGCAATTGCATTATCAGTTGATAAAAAAGGATTGGCAAATGTAATTTTAAATAATGGATCAAAAGCAACAGATCAATTGGTTCCAAAAGGACTTGCGACAGGGCCAGATGGTAAAGATTATCAAGATACATTTAAAAATGGTCTGAAATATAATCCGAAAAAAGGAGCAGCAGCTTGGGAAGCGGCGAAAAAAGAACTTGGAAAAGATCAAGTGACAATTGAATTACTAAGTTATGATGATGGAACTGCGAAAAAGATTGCTGACTATGTAAAAGATCAAATTGAGAAAAATTTAAAAGGTGTAACGATTAATACGAAAATTCAGCCATTCAAACAAAAATTAAAATTAGAAACTGCGCAAGATTATGAAATTTCTTATGCAGGTTGGAGTCCAGACTATGCGGATCCAATGACATTTATTGATATGTTTGAATCGAAGAGCCCGTACAACCAAATGAGTTATTCAAATCCAAAATACGATGAAATGGTAGGAAAAGCAGGTAATGAATTAATGAGTGATGCGAAAAAACGTTGGGAAACGTTAGGGAAAGCTGAAAAATTATTCCTTGAAGAAGATGCAGGGTTAGTTCCTTTATATCAAACAGGAAGATCGTACGTAATGAAACCGAATGTAAAAGGAATTGTGAAACATAACATCAGTCCAGAATATAGCTTTAAGTGGGCGTATGTAACTGAGGATGGCGGAAAAAAATAAAGTGAAAGCATTTCAAAAGTGGCTGAGCTGCTTTTGAGATGCTTTTTAGTATGTATAAGGGAATAAATCTCTTTAGCCTATTGAGAATCGGATAGGTAATTAGGAAGGTTCTATCTGAGGAAATTAGAGAGGTCAGTAAGTGGTAAGAAAGATGAATGATAGTAAGAGACCTCATGCTAATAAGAAAAATATAGAATGTAGTAATAGAGTGGAATAAGAGAAGGGATGTTTACATATAGTAGACGGGGGATAATTCATATAGTAGTTAAAACAACAAGATACTATAATAAAAAAATAAATATTTAGAAAATTTACAAAAATACTTTACAAAATTTAAAAAAACAGTAGAATATTAATTAATAAGAATTTTCTGATAACGAAAGTTAGTAGAGAATTTCTAAATGTTAATATCGTACATATAATTGGGGAGGGTACAAAAAAATGAAGAGAAAAAAGATGAAAAAATTGACAGCGGTCGTAGCACCAGTTTTAGTAATGAGTATGGCATTAACAGCTTGCTCTGGATCAGGAGATAAAGAGAAGGCAAGCACAACACCAAAAAGCGGTGAAAAAGAAGGCGGAAAGCTAGCGGCGAAGCAAGTGCTTAATTTAACAGAGTCTCAAGAGATTCCATCTATGGACTCTGCTAAAGCGACAGACCAAGTATCGTTTCTAGCTTTAAACAACGTAATGGAAGGTTTATATCGACTTGATAAAGATAATAAAGCAACACCAGGAGTTGCTGAATCATATAAAAAGAGTGATGATGGTAAAAAATACACATTTACATTAAATAAAAATGCAAAATGGTCAAATGGAGAGCCTGTAACAGCGAAGGATTTCGTGTTTGCTTGGAAACGTGCGGTAGATAAAAATACAGCAGCAGAATATGCATACATTATGTTTGATTTGAAAAATGCACAAGCGATTAATGAAGGAAAAGCTGAACTAGATACGTTAGGAGTAAAAGCTGTAGATGACTATACGTTAGAAGTAGAATTAGAAAATCCAGTTCCTTACTTTGTAGAATTAACTTCATTTGGAACATTTTATCCATTAAACGAGAAATTTGTAAAAGAAAAAGGAGAAAAGTACGGTTTAGAATCAGATACGACGTTATACAACGGACCGTTTACATTAACAGACTGGAAACATGAAGAAGGTTGGAAGTTAAAGAAAAATGCACAATATTGGGATAATAAAACAGTTAAGTTAGATGAAATCAACTTTGACGTAGTAAAAGATAGCGGTACACGTGTTAACTTATATGAAAGTGGACAAATCGATCGTTCAGGACTTACATCTGAATTTGTTGACAAATATAAATCAAACCCCGACTTCTTTACACAAAAAACACCGTCAACATATTTCTTACGCTTAAACCAAAAACGTGGTGGGCAAGATACAGTGTTAAAGAGCAAAGATCTACGTTTAGCGATTGCAAAAGCGTACGATAAAAAAGGCTTAACGAATGTAATTTTAAATGATGGTTCTACACCTGCAGATTATTTAGTGCCAAAAGAATTTGCTAAGAGCCCAGATGGAAAAGACTTCCGTAAAGAAAATGGAGATATTTTAAAAACAGATGTGAAAAAAGCAAAAGAGCATTGGGAAAAAGCGAAAAAAGAGCTTGGAAAAGATGCAATTACAGTAGAACTATTAAACTATGATGGTGATGGTGCGAAAAAAGTAGGAGAATTCTTAAAAGGAGAACTTGAGAAAAACCTACCAGGTTTAACGGTGAATTTGAAAAACCAGCCATTTAAACAAAAGTTAAAATTAGAATCAGATCTAGATTATGATTTATCTTACGCTGGTTGGGGGCCTGACTACTTAGATCCAATGACATTCATTGATATGTTTGTTACAAATGGCCCTCATAACCAAACAGGATATTCAAATCCTAAATATGATGAGATTGTACAAAAAGGTAAAGGTGAGCTATTAACGAAAACGAAAGAGCGTTGGGATAGCTTACTGAAAGCGGAGAAAATGTTATTGGAAGATGCAGCAATTGCACCATTATATCAACGTGGTGATGCTATCGTTCAAAGACCTAAAGTAAAAGGTATTGTTCACCATCCAGTTGGTGGAGACTACAGCTATAAATGGGCATATATTACAGAGGATAAGTAAGATGAGGGGCGTACAATACGCCCTTTTTTCTATGCACTTTTCTTCCTTGCTCGAATATATAAAATAAAAAAGGGAGAATCCCATGAAGCGAAACACATACATCGATTTCCTAGCTTATTACGGAATAGGAAGCGCTCATCCTGGTGGCTTTACGTTAACAAAACAATTGTTAGCACAACTGCCTTTTAAATATGGAGCGAATGTCCTTGAGATAGGTTGCGGTACGGGGAAAACAGCGGCATATATGACAAGGGAATTTGGTTATAAAGTAACAACGGTTGAAAAGAATGAAATTATGATTCAAAAGGCAAAAGATAGATGGTTGTTTGAAGGGTTAGCTATACAATTAATTGAAGGAAATGTGGAGCATTTACCGTGTTTGAATAACTCATTTGAGTTCGTACTTGGAGAATCAATCATCGCTTTTACAGACAAAGAAAGGGTTATCTCGGAGTGTTATCGTGTATTACAGCAGGACGGTAAGCTTGTTGTCATTGAAATGATTATTGATAGGCACATTGATAAGGGTGAGGAAGAAAAAATCGCCCAATTATATGGTATGAAAGAATTATTAACGGAGAATGAGTGGGTACAATTATTTCAGAAAGCAAATTTTAAAAGAATTACAATTGCTGGCGGTGGCACGATTGCAGAAACGATCTCTGGCTATGTAGAAGAGCCAGAATGGAATGTATCCTCACATATTCCGAATGAGTTATATGAGGCGTGGGTACAGCATGAAAATATACGGCTTATGTACCAACACATTTTAGGGCATCGTATTTTTATATGTGAAAAATAAAGAAAAAGAGTTGGCTAAAGGTAGCCAACTCTTTACTATGTTAAATGAAAAATAATGCAGCTAATGTAATTCCGAAGATGAAACCAAATCCGAGTTCAACACCCCAGCCACAACCGCCGCCTCCCCAGCCGCCGCAACCACAACTACTACAACCACGACCACCACATCCGCAGCTGCTGAATCCACCACCGCATCCGAATCCACAACTATCACACCTGCTAAGGCCTCCACAAAGGTCACAACCACCGTTTGCATAAGCGTCATAGTAGCCGAATCCTGAATCAAAAGATGAGCGCTGTTGCACCGGTTCAATCCATACAGAGCTTTGTGTCACATCGATTATTTTCCCTAAATGTATACGGCCATCACGGTCTTCAATCCGAACAACTTTTCCGAAGTAACGTCGGCATGTATCATAACATTTTTGTCTATGCATGTTCTTTCCTCCTTCCGCATTACAGTAATACGATATGTAAGGGGGACAAGTGCGGCTTGTACGAATGCCCTATCTATCATAATTGTTATAGGAAAGGGGAAATATAAGAAGAGGATATATAAGGAGGAAAAGGCATGAAATCTACAGATCAGTTTCAGACATACGAAGTACCGTGGGAAGAATTTATTGAAGCGTTGCGAGAGGAAATGAAGAAGCAAGTAGGGGCAGATATTATTGATACAGTAGTTTGCAATTTAGAAGATGGTTTTGAAGTGTATACATATGTGCAGGGGGATTTAGATTTTGAATATAAGGAAGCGCTTGAGAGAAAATACGGAAGTGATGCGAAGACACCTAATGTGTTAACGATAATGTTATTAGCTAGTATTTATAATACAAGTGAAGAGAATATACGCTTGCATGCGGATCATAAAGAGAATCCGATTGTTGAAGTGTATGTAAAGCAAGGAAACACGCTGTGAAAGGCGTGTTTTTTAATTGTATGATAAAATGTTAGAAAATTAAGAAAGAAGGTGATGAGTTGGGAATTAAACATCTTAATTTAACAGTTGCAGATGTAGTAGCTGCAAGAGAGTTTTTAGAAAAGTATTTTGGCTTAACTTGTAGTGGAACAAGGGGGAATGCCTTTGCAGTTATGCGTGATAATGATGGATTTATACTAACGTTAATGAAAGGAAAAGAAGTTCAGTATCCAAAAACATTTCATGTAGGATTTCCACAAGAAAGTGAAGAACAAGTAGATAAGATAAATCAAAGATTGAAGGAAGATGGATTTTTGGTCGAGCCTCCTAAGCATGCCCATGCGTATACGTTTTACGTTGAAGCACCTGGTGGATTTACAATAGAAGTGATGTGTTAAGTTAAAAATCAAACTTTTTGTCATGTGTTTTTAAAATAAAAAGTAGGAAAAGTCTGTTTTAAGCGTGGAGCTTAAACAGGCTTTTTTACTTATATAATTGGATAGAGAATGCTAGAAGAAATATTACCAAGTGTCTGATTTGTTTACATAATAAAGTTATGGTGGGTTAGTTGTCCTAAAATACAAGTCATATATCTTGTTTCCTCTCATAAATTTAAACATAGGAATTTGTCTACAAAGGTGGCGAAGCCTCATCATGAAAATCCGAATTTGTGCCACGTTCATGTTGTTTCTATTTATATGTTTACCTTTATCAGCTTTTGCAAAAGGAGAGGAGGCAAAGGAAAGGGTCGTTTCACTTGTATATGACGATTCGGGCAGCATGAGAAATAACGATCGCTGGAAATATGCCAATTATGCTTTGCAAAGTTTAGTTGCGCTATTGGATGAAAAAGATAAATTTTCTTACGTTCCAATGAGTAAGCCGAATGATCCATTAAACATTTCGTTAACGAAGGATAAAAGGCAAACAGAAATTGAGGGAATTGGAGCGTGGAAAACGTATTTAAATACTCCATTTAGCGCGGTAGAAACGGCGATGCAATCTATAAAAAAGGAAGCAGATATAGATGGAAAACGTGAATTTTGGCTTATTGTATTAACTGACGGGGCATTTAATGATTTAGAAAAAGATAAGGTTGGCGGAAAAGAACAAATTTTGTGGAAATTAGCCCAGTTTAAGAAAGAAATGGATGCAAAAAAGATATCGTTACATCCAGTCTTAATTACGATGGAAGAAGATTTAGGACAACAAGAAAAAGAACAACTAAATACGTTCAAGGAAATATGGAAGAAAGAGATAAATGGCGTTACGATGCCGTCAAGCGGAGAAGATGGCATTGTAAAAAGTGTAAATCAAGTGGCAGCATTAGTTGCAAATCGTGATCCGTTCTCTTCCGTTGAATCGATTGTAAAAACGAAAGTAGTAGGGAAGAAAGTAGAGATTACAACACCATTTCCGTTAAAACGTATGACACTTGTACGACAATCGCCTTCTTTGCCCGATTATCAGGTCACACAAATTTCTAAACCATTACAATTACAATCTTCTTTTTCCATACATGCACCAGGTGAAGCGAAATTGTTCGGAAATATAGTTCATATCAGTACGGAAAATGAAGAAGTTATTAAACCAGGAACGTATACGATAGAAGTGGACCGAGATATTGAGAAAGAAGGATTACAAGTACTAGTCGAACCGGCACTTAATTATACTGTTTCTACTTATGACAAAGAGGATAAGGATAGAAAAAATGTTGAGGAGATGTATGAAGATGTGACAGCTGTTATTGAAGCAAAACCTACTGAGTTGCCAGTTCAGTCTTCTTACTTTCAGGCAGAAGTAGAAATGGACGGGAAGCAATATGCGATGAAGTGGGACGATAAAAGACATGTATTTTATTACGAAACGAAGCTTACTAAAGGATTAGTACGCGGGAAAGTTCATATGAACATAAAGGGGTTTTACAGACAGACGAAAGAATTTAAAATCGAAACAACGAAAAAGCCTAAATTATCACTTCAAACTGTCACGAAAGATTATGAAGAAAAAGTAACAAATTTAGAGAATAGTAAACCATTTATTATACAACCACAGTTAGATGATAAGCCGATGACAGAAGAGGCTGTAAAAAAACTATTAAAATCTACTGGTGTCACATCTAAACAATCAATCAACTATGAAATAAAACAGCATGGTAATCAAATTTACATTTATCCTCGACCGCATTACTCCGACACATTCAATTTTACAGATACCGGCACCGTAGAAGCTACCATCGTAGTGCAGGATTCAAAATTACCAAAAGTAAAGAAAGATATAACACTCCATATTCAAAATGCGCCGTTTTATGAAAAGTATGCGCTTATTTTTAAGTTTGTTATTCCTATCACTTTATTACTGTTAATAGTAGGAATAATCGTTTTAGGATGGATTGTCCGTCCAAGATTTCACCGGAAAGCATTATTGTATTACGAATGGGATCAAGAGGTAGCGAAAGATTGGTTATATCAATCTGAGCCAGAGTTACTCAAAAATAAATGGTGGAAACATTATTTTGGTATTCCGTATAGAGCAGAAAGAAAGACTGTGCAATCCGTTACGTTTATAGCAAAGAAAGGATCGAAATCGATATTTGTAGCGAAAGAGTCACAAGTAGTAGGAATGATTATTGATGGGATGTTTATAACAGAGGATGAGGTTGGAATGGAACATAAGACACTATATCCAAATGAACTTTTAGTAATTGATAGAGGATATGGTAAGGAGATTTACAAATACGAGTGTGAATAGTAGGTAGGGATAAGAAGGGGATGGAGTATTAATCCTCTTTCCCTTTTTTCCAACAAGCAAGAATAGGAAGGTGGTTCACATGACATTACAAGTTCCAACAATATTAATTGGTTTAGGTGGAATCGGTAGTACTGTGACGCATCAAATATATGAAAAACTGCCTGAAGAGCGCCGGAAAAAGGTAGCAATGCACGTATTTGATACAGATGTGAATACATTAAGTAAATTCGATCATATTCGAAAGTTTAAGACACAAACAAGTTCTAGTAAAACGCCTAGGGAGTATATTGCGGGAGATCCAACGATCCCAGAGTGGTTTCCGATGGATCCGACTATACTTGATAAACCATTAACAGAAGGAGCAGGACAGTTACGCGTCATTTCACGTTTAGCGTTACGTGCTGCGATGAAAGAAGATAAATTGACGTCTTTTTGGCAAGAAATCGAGAAAATCTTTCCGGTTACAAGTGATCAAACGGAATATGGTGTGCGTGTCATTATAGTAACATCACTAGCAGGCGGAACAGGTTCAGGGATGTTTCTGCAAATTGCTTTATATTTACGTGAAATGCTTCGGAAGAAATTGCAGCATCATAACATTTTAATACGCGGTGCGTTTTTAATGCCGGATGTTTTAGTAAAGACGAGAACGGTTAGCGCGAAAGAATTTGAAACGGTGCAAGCAAATGGCTATGCATCGTTAAAAGAATTACATGCTATTACGCTCGGGTCTACTGGAGAATTATCAAAACGCGGCGGTGTAACAATTGAATTAGAGTATCGCCCTGATCAAGTAGATGAAGACGGAAGAACGAATCATACAATTAAACAACATCATTTACCGTACAATTATTGTTTCTTATACGATTACGAAAACCTACATGGACACCATTTACACAATTTATCAGACTATATGGAACAGATGGCAAATACAATTTATTTACAGTTATTTAGCCCGATGTCCACAAGTCATTTTGCACAGGAAGACAATCAAATTCAGCAATTAGCAGAATCAAGCGGAAAAGGACGATATTGCGGGGCCGGAACGGCAAAGATTATTTATCCATATGAGCATGTGTTAAAATATTGTGCTTTAAAATGGGCCGTGCAAGGTTTAGATGAATCGTGGCTTCATTTAGATCAACTGTTTCAAGAGAAGAAGCAAAGATACGATCAAGATGTAAAACGTGGGATGCAACGTGAAAAGCCGGAGAGAGGTAAAAGTTATTTAGAGGACTTGGAGCATCTTGCTACCCGTCCAGAGCAAGCTCATATTTTCTATAGACAAATGTACAATGAAACACGTGAAGGAGCAGAGGGTGGTAAGCTCGGAGTTGCGAAATCAAAACTGTTTTTAGAAGCTGTAGAAAGTTATGTACAACGAACGGTGCAAAAAGATGAGGAATTAAATCGTCTGCAACATGAGTGTAAAATTTCAGCTACGAAACTGAAAATGATGGAACAGATGAAGGGTGAAGTGGCAAGAGTGGATCATGCGGTGCGTTTATATGCGTATGCGATTCCGAGCCGGGTACATGAACATGTAACGACACTTTTATATGACATGATTGAATCAGACCGCTTTTCACCAAGTGGTTCTGAAGGGCAGTCCTATCAATTAAATACATGGTTTTTAAAGAAAACAGATCCCGTTCACCCAGTAGCAGCGCGTTTTATGTTATATGAAATCCGAAAGCAGTTAGTAGAAAAAATGAATCGACTACATGAAAATAATGAACAAAAGCGTAATGTAATTCAAAATTACGATAAAAAATTTAATGTGGGTAATATTGATGGAACGGTAACGGCTGTACGCCGAGTAGAAATTGCTCAACAACAAGGCTGGTTCGGAAAAATGATTAATAATCAGCAACGTTTATTCAAAAGAGAATTTGAAGACATCGTAACGCAATATGTACACAAATTAAATGAATATCGAAAAGAAATGCTATTAGAACTTGTATATCAATCGCTATATCAAGCAGTTAATAAAATGATTCAATATTGGGAAAGGTTTTTTGATAATTTACATGAAACACGTGAAAATTTACTGTTTGAAATCCAAAAGCGCAGTAAGGAATTTGAAGGGAAAACAAACCCGACGAATGTATATGTATTAGCTGAGGAACAGCTGCAAGAAAAGATATGGCAAGATATGCAGCAACATTTAAATTTAGGTGTACTACCGAAAGATATATCAGCGGAAATTTACATGAGTTTGTACGGGGAATATTGTCGTGATGCGAAAACAGAAGAGATTCAGTCGAAAAAGGTAGAGGATTTCTACCGAGAACATATACTGAGCTATTGTTATGACGAACTGCAAGTACGCTATCGTGATAAATTAGAACTGAATATTATTGAAGCGTTGCGAAAAGAAGCAGATTATAAGAAACGTGATCGCGATGAATACGTTCGTGAAAAAATTGAAGACCTGTTCCATTTAGCTAGTCCATTCGTTCCGAAAGTTGCTCATCATAGGGAATTACAATATTGGGGTATACATCCTTCTTTAAAGAAAGAGTTGCAAGAGGAATTAATTCAAGAAATGTTTAAAGAAAAAGATACAGTACATGAAGCCTTTTCGCCATTTGAAGTGATCTGTTATCGAGCGCATTACGGCTTATCGCTGCAAGACTTTCCTAAATTATCATCAGGACATATTTCAAATGGATTTATGAATGATAAAGGTGACTATTTCCAATCGTATTATCGCCGTGTAAACAAATTAAATAGTAAAAAATCTAGTTTAACGCCGCATTTAGATAAGTATTGGCACTTACCAGCCTTTATGCCAGATTTAAATGCGACTCAAACAAAATTAGATTATGATAAATGTAATCGTGCATTACTATACGCATATATGTATCGCTGGATTAGTTTAGTTGCTGTTGATGGACAGTTTGTGTATCAATATAACGGTGTAGGACGTAGCTTTTTAATTCAGTCAATGGGGAAAAATATTTCAAGCGAAAGTTATAAATTACACAGAGCGTTGCTTCATAATCCGTTTATTTATGAAAACATCTTGTCACGATTTGAAGAAGAGCAAGAAAAGGCGATGATACAAGGTGGACATTTATATACACATCCGTTCGTATTAGGAGCCCAAGATGTAAGATGGCTTAGAAAAGAACATGTCCACAATCTTTTAGATATGATTTTAATGTATGATCGTGAAGCGAAGTATGATCCGACGTTAGAAGAAACATCAGATGAATTATTAAGACTATTCCTTGATGAAATCGAGTTGTATTTCCAGAACTATTACGGTACAGGTGCCGATATGGTGGCAAAGAAAGAGAAAGAAATGTTTATTAAACAATTGTGGGATCGCTCGCATGCGAAAGGATATGTAGATCCAAATAGCGCTCCGTATAAAAAATGGCAAAATTTATTAGGTGTTCAAGATGAAGAAGAAACGTCAAAAACGAATGTATAATGAATGAAAAGGGAATCCTTAAAAGTGGCAATACAACTTTAGAAAAGAGGGATTCTGATGCCGTTTTTAGGAAGTGTATATCAAATATTTGGGTTATATCCGGAACTTTATTATGGGATGATTTCAGCGGAGCTGCAAGAGGAAGCTCAGAAGGAGCATCTTGGAAATAGTAGTGCAGAAGCTGAAGCGGAAGAATAAAAAAAGTGCAGATGAAAATCTGCACTTTTTTGTTAGTATTAAAATGGTAAAATAACCTCAAATGAATTATTATTGCATTGTATGTAATGAAAATTGTATGAAAATCAATGTAATAAAATGTGTATGAATATTAAGGTGGAAAACAACAATGTTTTTGAGAAAATAATTATGTATAAAAATAACATTTGATACATAATCAACCGATTGTTTTTGATTGATTTATTATTGACAATATAATTAATTGTATGATAAATTCAATCAGCATTCTTAATGGTTTTTTGGTACAATTAATATTTTGAAAATTCAATACGGCATAAAGAGATTGATTTTTCTGTTTTTTTGAGGTGGGTTACTAAGTCTATAGGGGAAGTGAACTATGTATATTTTTATTTTTAAAATAGAACAGTAATAAAGAATGTAACAAGTAAGAGATAAACTTGAAAAAGAGGTTTCAAAGAATGAGTCTTTTCATAAAGAAAGCAATGGATGAAGAAAAGAAAAAAGTATTGAATCAAACTTTAGGAGCGATTGATCTAACTCTTTTAGGGATTGGAGCAATTATTGGTACAGGTATTTTCGTATTAACTGGTATTGTAGCAGCGAAACATGCTGGTCCGGCGATTGTATTATCTTTTGTATTAGCGGCAATTATATGTGCATGTGTAGCTTTCTGTTATGCTGAATTTGCATCTACAGTTCCAGTTTCAGGAAGTGTATATTCATATACATATATGACACTAGGTGAGATTTTTGCATTTATAGTTGGCTGGTGTGTTATGCTGGAGTATTTATTAGCGACTTCTGCGGTTGCAGCAGGCTGGTCAGCATATTTTCAGTCATTGCTACTAGGTTTTAATATTCACATTCCTACGATTTTTGCTTCGGCACCAGGAATGGGGAAGGGTGGAATCATTGATTTACCAGCAGTTCTTATTATTTTAGTTGTTACATTTTTATTAAGCCGTGGTGCAAAAGAAAGTGCACGAATAAATAATATAATGGTTATTATTAAACTGGCTGTTATTGTAGGGTTTATTGTTGTAGGGACACAATATGTAAGACCAGAGAATTGGCAACCATTTCTACCGTTTGGTTTTCACGGTGTGGTAGGAGGCGCTGCTACTGTATTTTTTGCTTTTTTAGGATTTGATGCAGTTGCAACAGCCGCAGAAGAAGTGAAGCGTCCACAACGTAACGTGCCAATTGGGCTACTTGTTTCCTTGTTCATTTGTACGGTTCTATATGTAGGTGTTTCATTCGTGTTAACTGGAATGGTTCCGTTTACGGAATTAAATGTTGCTGATCCGGTTGCATATGCGTTGCGCACTGTAGGAGAAGATAGAATTGCTGGGTTGTTATCGGTCGGAGCGATAGCAGGGCTAACAACAGTTCTGTTAGTAGCTATGTTTGCATTTGTTCGTGTATCTTACTCGATGAGTCGAGATGGATTGTTACCAAAAAGACTTTCAAGTGTTCATAAACGTTTACAAACTCCATTTTTTAATACATGGGTTACAGGTATACTAGCAGCTTTATTAGCGGGATTAGTGGATTTGAATTTATTAGCTAATTTAGTGAATATGGGAACGATAACAGCGTTTGTGTTTGTATCTATAGCTGTCATTGTATTAAGAAAGACACATCCTAATATGAAGAGGCCATTCCGTGCTCCTCTAGTACCTTTTTTACCTATCGTTTCGATAGTAAGTTGTATATATTTAGCTTTGAACCTTTCTAAGCTTACTTTAATTAGTTTTGTTGCATGGATTATAGTAGGTGTTTTCATATATTTTGTATATGCTAAAAAACATAGTAATGTTAGAAATAGAAATAAAGTATAGTCCATTGAAATAATACTTGTAATGGAAATGAAAACACGCTACTTATTCATATAAGAACAAGTAGCGTGTTTTTTCTATTTAATAATCCCATTTTCTAAAATTTTAATAGTTGGTGCCACTTTCACATTAGCTTTTGAAAAGGCACTCGGCCAATCATCTTCGACTTGTTTCCATTCTTTATATTGAAACGCTCTCGCATAATCACCAAATCCGAATGGATCAAGTTGCTGTTTTTGAATGTTGTGGATTAAATCGTTCAAATCTTTGTTTAGTTGTTTTGTAATAAGAGAAGTTAATTTCTTTCTATCTTTGTCTATATCCATATTGAATGTAAGTTCAGAGACAGCAATTTTCAAATCCATTTTAACATGAAATTTGAAGTGGTTATCGCTATAATCTGTATGGATATCACGATTCATGCTAAGAACATTTATTGTTACGAAATCGCCGCCATCGGTATCTTTTAAATCACTATTACTTTCAACTGAAGTAGAAGGGATTTTCAATGTAAGCGAAACCGGTGTATTCGCTTTCTTTTGTAACAAAAGAAGAAGGGCGCTTTCATAACGATTTAATGACATTTTATAAATTCCGCGAGAAGTTAATAGCGCGGAACCAGTAACGATAACATCCTTTTTACCTTTTTTTATTTCTGAAATAGCAGGTGTTATACCTTTATTAAACGTTTGCCTGTGAAATTCATGGAATGTCGTAAAAACGGTCCGATTGTACAGTTTGTTCGTATTAATTAAATCTGTTAAATACTCGGGAAGGGCAGGCTTATCTTTAAAGTTATTATATATAACTGAAGAAATTGGACCGTCTACTGCAACCATGCGCATGTTTCCAGTGTTTTTAGGATCACGATACCAAACATCAAGGTAAGGCATAGCCCCTTCTTGTTTTAAAAAATTTGTGCTAAATAAAATGAGCTGTAACTTTTCTGTAGATACTAAACCGCCACTTGAGCTATTAAACGTTGCTTTTGCTTCTCGAGGTGTACGTACTTTCGCTTCATGTGTTTCGTACTTTTTTTCTACGTCTTCATTAAAAATAGGATTCACGTGGTACACAATTAATTTTCCTTTTGCTTTTGCGTCAAAGCCGTAAATTAATGAAATCGATTGTTTTTCTAAGTCGAGTCGATCTCCACAGCCTGTTAAAAAGGTTATGAGAAAGTAAAGTATAGTGAAATGAATAAAGCGCCTCATTTAAACTCTTCTCCTTTTCCAATGCTGATAAAGTGTCATGTATAAGAGAAATACGACTGGGAATAGAAAAACGATAAAATAACTAGCAGTTCCCCAAAATTCCCGCAACGCACTTATCTGATAAGAAGAAGGGATATAAAAGAATAAGATGAAAATACACCCGAATAATAAAACATAA
Organism: Bacillus sp. cl96; assembly: GCF_900100505.1. Lineage (NCBI taxonomy): Bacteria > Bacillati > Bacillota > Bacilli > Caryophanales > Bacillaceae > Bacillus > Bacillus sp. cl96. The sequence goes on along the minus strand of NZ_FNDM01000007.1, from coordinate 162,708 downwards.
ATAGGTAATGAACTGCCTTTTTTGTTAAGAAATTGATTAATTCCATCTGAAGCAGTGAAAATATAAGGAATACAGGAATCAAAAATAATAAAGAGATAAAATGACAAAAAGATAATTTCAAATCGCTCAAGAAATGAGAAGTGAAACGGTGTAACAAGAGAAAGAGTCGGCCATAAAAACTTTGTTATACCATCTGGACTAAAATAAACAAAAGAGACAAAGGTGACTTGAAGATAAATAAATAGCGTAATCAAATTCGCAAGAACAATTCCTTTTTTTGCAGATGATTTATTACTGAGATAAGGATAAAGGACAAATGCAAACTCAAATCCGAGAAACGCAATGATAGTTGATTTTACTGTGTTTAAAACTGGTATCCAGCCTTCTTTAAGAAGAGGAAGAAGATAAATCCAATGCCCATCTTTAAGCGGAATAAACAATAGAAAAGGCATCCATAGTGTGAAAAATACAGTGAAAACAGCATAGCGACTTATAATAAGAACGCCTTTACATGCTAGCATTAACATTGGAATAGATAGTAAAATCATAATTAAAAACATTGGAGTTCTAGGTAAAATCCAAATGTGAATAACGTATAAGAGGGAAAAAATTAAGGAAATAGCTGCAAGGACAGCATATAAAATCCAAAAAATCATTCCTACTCTTCCTAGCCACTTCCCAAGATAACGAGTTAGCACATCGAGTAAAGTATATCCAGGATGCTTTTCCATAATTTTCACAATACATAAACTGACTAAAGTAGTGAGAGCACATCCAATAATAATAGACATCCAGCCATCTGTATTTGCCCCTTGTGCAACTTCACGCGGAAGTGTAAGGACACCGAATCCTACTTGAACACCACTAATCGTTAAAATGTATTGAAATAAACTAATCTCCCTCTTTGCACGTTTTGTCACTTATTATCCTCCTTTTCCTCAACATCTCTTTGCCGGTTATCTTGTTTTAATTGTAGAGATAGTGGCCGTTTCTTCATAATTTTCCATGGGAAACGTACAAGGGTATCTTTTAAATCCGAAGCAAATAACGGAGAAAAAGGACTACCATAAGGAACACCGAGAGATTCCATAGAAAGTATATGAATAATAATGATCGCCATCCCAACCATAATTCCAATGACGCCAAATAAAGAGGCGGCTATCATCATTGGGAATCGAAGAAGCCGAATTCCTGCTGACATTTCTAAGTTAGGAATAATGAAGGAGGCAACCGCAGTAATTGATACGACGATAACCATAACGTTACTAACAATCCCAGCTTGAACGGCAGCTTGTCCAATTACAATTCCTCCTACGACGCCGATTGTTTGCCCAACAGGTCCAGGAAGCCGAATCGCTGCTTCTCGGAGCATTTCGAGAACTAATTCCATTAATAAAGCTTCTAATATGGGAGGAAAAGGAATTTTGGCTCGAGATTCTCCAATCGTTAACAACAATTTGAGCGGAATCACTTCATAATGGAAGGAAATCATAGCAATATAAAGAGCAGGAGCAAATATTGCAATAAATAGCCCAGTGAAACGAAGGAGTCGTATAAAAGATGGAATCATAGGTCTGAAGCTGTAATCATCTATCGTCTGAAAAAAGGATGAAAAGGTCATAGGTCCTATTAATACGCCTGGTGAGCGATCTACAACAACGGCAATTCGCCCATCAAGAATATGATGTGCTGTTGTGTCGGGGCGTTCAGTTATTGATAATTGCGGAAAGAGAGTAAATGAATTATCTTCAACAAACCCCTCTAATTCACCAGTAGTAAGAATCGCATCAACTTTTACTGACTCGATACGGGATGCCATTTCTTTTACGACATTTTCGTTCGCAACATCTGCTAGATAAAGCAAAAAAACCTTTGAAGTAGCTCGTTCACCAACAGTGAATTCCTTCACTTTCAGTTCGCGATTTGGAATATATCGACGAATAAGTGCAAGGCTGTCGCTCGCTACTTCATTAAATCCTTCGTGTGAGCTTTTTATGGAGCTCTCTGTTGTAGGTTCTTCAATACTCCTTTTTGGTGCCGCTTGCGTATCGAGCTCTAAAGCGGATAGTTGTCCGTTTATAAATAAAATACTTTTGCCGTGTAAAAGAGATTGTTCAATGTCTGCCCACTGTTGAACTTTTTTAATATTTCCGATAGAAACAGAGGCTTTCCAAAAATCGTCTTCATTCCACTCTTTAAATAAGAGAGGACGAAGAATGTTTACGTTAATAACAGTTTTGTCTACAAGTCCTTCCATATATATGAGTGCAGCTTCCTGTCCGTTTTTTAATGGAAAAGTGCGTGTTATTAATTCTGGAATACCGCTAAACAGTTTGGACAAGTGCTTTAAATTAAGGGAAAGGGAAGAAGAGATAGATTTATTTAATGCGTAATCAGCTTGCTCTTGGGTAGAAAGAGATTTTTCACCACGAATCCATTTATTAAAAGACCCCATTTGTTCGCTTACTCCTTGTTATGTTTTATCCCGATTGGTGAGGGCTGATAATCAGTGGGGGATGAAGAAAACCCCCCACTGATTAAAGTTTCACTTTATATGGGTTATTATGGATAGTTACAAGCTGACATATGCGTAGTTTAAATTTTATATTGTATATTTTTAACTTTAACGCTATAATTATAGTGTTAAAGATGGAATCGTGATATGACCTGTTATGACTCTATCGTTTTATTTATGAATAAATGGATTGGTATTTTAGCAAGATGTGCTAATAAACTACTCCACCATGATAATAACGTGCCGAAATGTGGTGCGTATATTTTCGTGGTGGAGTTTTTTTATTCTCAAAAAGGGGGAAAGACCATGAATAACAACATGGTTCATATTACAATTGACGGAAAAAAGTATACAGCGGAGCCCGGTTCAACGATATTGGGTGTTATTAATGAGAACGGGATTGAACATCCGCAAATTTGTTACGTGCCAGAAGTAGATCCTATTCAAACATGTGACACTTGTATTGTAGAAGTTGACGGAAAGTTAATGCGTTCTTGTTCGACGATAGCAACGGAAGGTATGAACATTGAACGTGCTTCTGTTCGCGCAAAAGAAGCACAAACAGAGGCGATGGATCGGTTACTAGAAAATCATTTATTATACTGTACAGTATGTGACAACAACAATGGGAACTGTAAACTGCATAATACAGCAGAATTAATGGAAATTGAACATCAAAAATATCCGTATGAACCGAAAGTAGATGTAAGTGAAGTTGATATGACGCATCCGTTTTATCGCTATGATCCTAATCAATGTATTGCATGCGGTCAATGCGTTGAGGTGTGTCAAAACTTACAAGTAAATGAAACGTTATCGATAGACTGGGAAGCGGAACGCCCACGAGTTATTTGGGATGAAGGAGTAAATATTAATGATTCTTCATGCGTTAGCTGTGGTCAATGTGTAACGATTTGTCCTTGTAACGCTTTAATGGAGAAAACGATGCTCGGTGAAGCTGGATTTATGACGGGATTAAAACCAGATATTCTTGAACCGATGGTAGATTTAATTAAAGAAGTTGAGCCTGGATATAGCGGTATTTTTGCGGTATCAGAAGTGGAAGCGGCCATGCGTGATACTCGTACGAAGAAAACGAAAACAGTATGTACATTTTGTGGTGTAGGTTGTTCGTTTGAAGTGTGGACGAAGGGGCGTAAAATTCTTAAAGTACAGCCATCTTCAGATGCACCAGTTAACGCAATTTCCACTTGTGTAAAAGGGAAATTTGGTTGGGATTTCGTAAATTCTAAAGAACGAATAACAAAACCTTTAATTCGTAAAAATGGAACGTTTGTTGAATCTACATGGGAAGAAGCACTGAATGTAGTTGCAAATAAATTAGGCGCTATTAAAGAAGAGTACGGTAAAGGTTCTATCGGATTTATTTCTTCCTCTAAAATTACAAATGAAGACAATTATGTAATTCAAAAATTAGCTCGACAAGTATTTGGAACGAATAATATTGATAACTGCTCACGTTATTGCCAATCACCAGCAACGGATGGTTTGTTCCGTACAATTGGTATGGGCGGTGATGCCGGAACGATTAAAGATATTGCGCAATCTGGTCTTGTTATTATTGTAGGATGTAATCCGACAGAAGGTCATCCTGTTCTAGCTACACGTATTAAACGTGCACATAAATTACACGGACAAAAGTTAATTGTAGCTGATCTTCGTAAAACCGAAATGGCAGAGCGATCAGATGTCTTTATTAGTCCAAAACAAGGAACAGATCAAGTTTGGTTAATGGCTGTTACGAAATATATGATTGATCAAGGTTGGCATGATCAGGAATTCATTAATGAGAATGTAAACTTCTTTGAAGATTTCAAAGAAAGCCTAGAGGAATATACACTTGAATATGCAGAAGAAGTAACAGGCATTTCAAAAGAAACGCTTATTCAAATGGCTGAAATGATTCGTGATGCAGATGGTACATGTATCCTTTGGGGTATGGGGGTAACGCAAAATACAGGTGGTTCTGATACTTCCGCTGCAATTTCAAACTTACTTCTTGCAACAGGGAACTACCGTCGTCCAGGAGCAGGCGCATACCCACTTCGAGGCCACAATAACGTACAAGGTGCTTGTGATATGGGTACTTTACCAGGATGGCTTCCAGGATATCAGCACGTTACTAACGAAATGGAACGTGCGAAATTTGAAACTGCTTACGGAGTGAAAATTGATAGTGAACCAGGTCTTAATAATATCGAAATGCTTCACGCAATTGACGAAGGAAAAATGAAAGCAATGTATCTTGTCGGAGAAGATATGGCTCTTGTAGATTCTAATGCAAATCATGTACATGAAGTGTTATCGAGCCTTGATTTCTTCGTTGTGCAAGATGTTTTCCTTTCTAAAACTGCTCAATATGCAGATGTTGTATTACCAGCAGCGCCATCTCTTGAGAAAGAAGGTACTTTCACAAATACAGAGCGCCGTGTCCAAAGATTATATCAAGTTCTTCCTACGCTAGGAGATGCGAAACCAGACTGGTGGATCGTCCAGGAAGTTGCGAATAAACTAGGTGCAAACTGGAATTATAGCCACCCAAGTGAAATTTTTGCTGAGATGGCAAGTTTATCACCATTGTTCTCGCAAGCGAACTATGAAGTGCTTGAAGGATGGAACAGTTTCCATTGGGGAAGTTTTGATGGAACGAATACACCACTTCTGTTCCAAGACGGATTTAACTTCCCAGATAAAAAGGCTCGTTTTGCGATTGCTGACTGGGTACGTCCAGCTGAATTTCCAGCTGAGTTTGACCTTCACATTAACAACGGTCGTATGCTTGAGCATTTCCATGAAGGGAATATGACAAATAAATCAACAGGTATTCAAACGAAAGTACCTGGTGTTTTCGTTGAAATCTCTCCAGATCTTGCAAAAGAACGTGGCGTAAAAACAGGTTCGTTAGTTCGTCTTGTCTCTCCTTTTGGAGCATTAAAATTACGTGCACTCGTTACAGATCGTGTAAAAGCGAATGAGTTATATTTACCGATGAACTCTACAGATAACGAAACGGCAATTAATTTCTTAACAGGTCCTGCTGTGGATGTACGTACGAATACACCTGCGTATAAACAAACAAAAGTACGTATGGAAGTATTAGAAGTTGATGGCGAAAATCCGATGCCAAAAGCGAACCCACGCAATAAAAAACGTCACCCTCAAGCTGGAATTGAGGTACATCGTAAGTGGGCACGTCCAGGGTATGTGCATTTAACGGATAAGTAGGAGGAGAAAACTATGGCTGCACCTATAAAAATGATTCAAAAACAAGAATTAACTGAGGAAGAAATAAAACAGCAAAAGTTAGATGATTTAAAAGAGCTTCTAACTAATAATGAAGAAGCTCTAAATCAGATGTTTAATATAGTAGGGGAATTAAATGACATTGGAATGCTAGAAGCTGCAAATTCAATGCTAAAAGCGAAAGAACCAATTGCGAAAATTGTTCTAGGTCAAGTAACTCGTGAGCCTGTTACAAATTTAATTAATAATATGATGGGCGCTGCAGGTGCGTTAACTGAACTTGACCCAGAACTTACGAAAAAGCTTATAGGTAGTTTATTAGTCGGGCTAGAAGAAGGTAATGAACATCTAGAAAGTAATAAAAAAGTAGGGGTATTCGATCTTATGAAAGTATTGAAAGACCCAGATATTAACCGTGCTATCGGGTTTGGGCTTCATTTCTTAAAAGGTATGGGGAAAGGGTTAAAAGGCGAATAAACTTCATGAAGTGAACCTTTCCGCCCAAATATTTGTAGGAAATAGTTTGGGCGGAAGGCTCATTTTGGTAAAATATATAATAGAGTAAAATGAGGCTTTTGGGAGGTATAATTGTATGTCAAAAAAAGTACATGAATTTAATGATATGATACGAAAACTTCGAAAGGAACTTTTCGGAAAAGGACCAGAACGAATTCATACTGTTTTTGCGGAAAATATGGCTATAGCGACTCTTTATGGAAACTTAACACCTACTGAAAAATTTATTTCAAGTACGATGGACGGTGCGGAAATGGTTCATATGGCTAGAACGAAAATGATTCAAGAAGTGTATGCTGCGAATTCCCGTGAACATTTGGAGGAACTTGTTGGAGCGAAATTAGTGAATTTGTTTTCAGATATGAAAGTAGAAGAAGATATTGCAGTTTCTGTATTTGTTTTTGATAAAAATATAACGTGAGAGAAGGATACTGATCGTGAAACCGATACAGGTAGAAAGAGAAATCTTTCGTTATGAACAAGGAGCAATTAAACATATAGAGGACAGCATTGTAACAGAGTTTCCTGTCACCATTAAAATGAACGGACAGGAGTTTGTTACAATGGTTAGTACTCCAGAATATATAGAAGATATGGTAATAGGCTTCTTAGCGTCTGAAGGAATCATTCGGAAGTATGAAGACATTGATAGTGTATGGGTGCAGGAGAAAGAAGGATTTGTGCATGTAACAACGACAAAAGTAAATCCGTATTATGAACAAATGCAAAATAAACGCTATATTACGTCTTGTTGTGGTATGAGTAGGCAAGGGTTTGTTTTTGCAAATGATGCACTAAGTGCAAAAAAAATGAAGGGTGTCCATGTACAGGTTGCTGCCGATGATTGTTTTCGGTTAATGAAAGAAATGCAGCAATCTGCGGATACGTTTCATCGTACTGGTGGGGTTCATAATGCAGCTTTATGTGATGTTAATGGTATTATTTTAAGCCGAATGGATATTGGTAGGCATAATGCACTAGACAAAATTTACGGTTATTGTTTAAGAAACGATATTTCTATAAAAGATAAAATCATTGTTTTTAGTGGTCGTATTTCTTCGGAAATATTATTGAAAGTTGCAAAAATCGGTTGTGAAATTATACTATCAAAATCAGCTCCAACTGAGTTAGCTTTGCAACTAGCGGAAGATTTAGGTATTACGACAATAGGATTTATTCGTAATCACTCCTTAAATGTATATACCCATCCAGAACGTGTTTTAAATATAAAATAAAAGTGAGGCAATGAAGATGAAATCAGTTACATTAGACAAGTTGCAACGTCCGTTAAAGGATTTACGTATTTCAGTTACTGATCGCTGTAATTTTCGCTGCCGATATTGTATGCCAGAAGAAATATTTGGTCCTGATTACTCGTTTTTGTCTAATGATAAAATTTTATCTTTTGATGAAATTGAAAGGATAACACGTATTTTCGTTTCTTTAGGTGTGAGAAAATTACGGATTACAGGCGGAGAACCGTTACTTCGAAGAGGGCTTCCAAAGCTTATTGAGCGCCTTAATAAAATTGATGGTGTAGAAGATATCGGTTTAACAACCAATGGATCGTTACTTAAAAAGTTTGCTCCTGATTTATATAAGGCGGGACTATCACGTGTAACAGTTAGCTTAGATTCCTTAGAAGAAGAGCGGTTTTTCTATTTAAATGGTAATAGGAGCAAAGTGCAAAGGGTTCTGGAAGGAATACAGGCTGCAGCTGAAGTTGGAATGAAAATTAAAATAAACATGGTCGTTCAAAAGGGAAAAAACGAACAGGACATTTTGCAGATGGCGCAATATTTTAAGGGAAATAAGCATATTCTTCGTTTTATTGAGTATATGGATGTTGGAAATTATAATGGTTGGGATTTAAAAGAGGTCGTCTCTAAACAAGAAATAGTAGATACGATTCATCAAGTTATGCCGTTAGAACGGATAGAAGCAAATTATTCTGGTGAAGTGGCTACTAGGTATCGTTATATAGGAAGCGATGAGGAAATAGGTATTATTTCATCAGTAACAGATTCTTTTTGCTCATCATGTACGAGAGCTCGTATTTCTGCAGAAGGAAAATTATATACTTGCTTATTTGCTTCTAAAGGAAATGATTTAAGAGAATTGCTTCGTTCTGAACATACAGATGAGGACATTACAGATGTAGTACGCGATATATGGAATAATAGGGAAGATCGTTATTCAGATGAACGCTTAAATCATACAAATAAGAAAACAATACCTAAAATTGAAATGTCACATATCGGTGGTTAATATATAAAGCTAGCGTCATAGTGAAAAATGGAAAATTTACAAGAGTTGTGGATTTTCTATTTTATAGTAAAAGTGATGATTGATATCTCTGTAAAAGATGTGCAGAGAAATTAAGCAGCATTCAAAAACCTTTATTTTGAGGAGGTTTTTTGAAGCTGCTTTTTTATTTGGAGAAAATGGAGGAATGGGTAATGGCATTTCATAAGCCGGAACAAATTGCTGAGCTTGTCATTGAGGCCGGTGTTCAAAAAGTAAGACAGACATTGCCAGCGATGCTTATTCTCGGTTTTTTAGGAGGAGCGTTTATTGCGATAGGTTTTTTACTTAACATTCGAGTTTTAGGGAATTTACCTGAGCGCTGGGGAAGTCTAGTGAATGTTTTAGGAGGAGCGGTATTTCCTGTTGGACTCATGCTCGTAGTATTAGCAGGAGGAGAATTAATTACGGGAAATATGATGTCACTGTCTATGGCGCTTTATGCAAAGAAAATTACATTGATAAGTGTACTGAATAACTGGGTTTGGATTACTCTCATGAACTTTATTGGGGCAATTTTCGTTGCGTATTGCTTTGGACATCTTGGCGGATTAACAGAGGGAGAGTATTTAAATAAAACGGTAGCGATAGCGGAAGGGAAGTTACATGAATCATTTGGGAGAACTTTGATTTTAGCAATTGGTTGTAATTGGCTCGTTTGTCTTGCTCTTTGGCTCGCTTACGGGACGAGTGATTTTGTCGGGAAAATCATCGGAATTTGGATTCCAATTATGGCATTTGTAGTGATTGGATTTCAGCAAGTAGTAGCAAATATGTTTGTCATTTCCGCTGTTATTTTTGCTGGTCATCTAACGTGGATGGATCTGGCTAAAAATTTTGTTCCTGTTTTTATCGGAAATGTAATTGGAGGAGCTGGGTTTGTTGGTTTTGCTTACTTTGCTTGTTATCAGAAACAACATTCTAATATGAAATAGAGTTCTTGAGAGGAAGGGTATGTAATGGCTGATCGGTATTCACGACAACAGTTGTTCAAACCAATTGGGAGTAAAGGACAAGAAAAAATTCGAAATAAACATGTGTTAATTGTAGGGGCAGGCGCATTAGGAAGTGCAAGTGCCGAAAGTTTCGTACGTGCAGGTGTTGGTAAGTTGACGATTATCGATCGTGACTACGTTGAATGGAGTAATTTACAAAGGCAACAATTGTACTCTGAACAAGATGCGAGAGAGAAAATGCCGAAAGCAATTGCTGCAAAAAATCGGCTAGAACAAATTAATTCGGAAGTACAAATACATGCTTTCGTAATGGATGCAACTTCAGAAAATATGGAAGGTCTATTAAAAAATGTAGATGTAATCATTGATGCAACAGATAATTTTGATATTCGATTTGTAATAAATGATTTATCACAAAAACATAATATTCCGTGGGTATATGGTTCTTGCGTTGGATCATATGGTATGAGTTATATAATTATTCCGCAAGAGACACCGTGTTTACATTGTATGCTGAAAAATATCCCTGTTACAGGTGTGACGTGTGATACTGCTGGGATTATTAGCCCGACTGTTCAAATCGTCGCAGCATATCAAGTGGCAGAAGCGCTCAAAATTTTAGTGGAAGATTTCTCAGCAATTAGAAAAACATTTTTCATGTTTGATATATGGAGTAATCAAAATCATTTTATAAAATTAGGGAAAATAAAAACAGACGCTTGTCTCTCATGCGGTTTGAATCGAACTTATCCTTATTTATCATACGAAAATCAAACGAAAGCAGCTGTTCTATGCGGAAGAAATACAGTTCAAATTAGAACAGTAGACAATAGGAAATACAATTTTGATGATATAGAAAAAGTATTAAAAAAACTGGGAAAAGTAGATCGGAATCCGTATTTACTATCTTGCCAATCCGATGATTACCGCATCGTTTTTTTTCGGGATGGTCGTGTTTTTATTCATGGTACAAATGATATTTCGAAAGCGAAACAACTATATTATCGCGTATTCGGTTAATAGAGAGGGTGTCAACAATGGAAAGAAGAGTGCCAATTACGGTTGAAGAAGCTGTTCGTAAAGTGATGGGATTTGCTGATAAGGGCTTAAAGGAGCTATTACCAATTGAATTAGCTTATGGACGTATATTAGCAGAGGATTTAGTAGCTGACCATGATGTACCGTCATTTAATCGTTCGCCGTATGACGGATTTGCTATTCGAGCAGAAGATACTAATTTAGCAAGTTATGAAACGCCAATTGTATTTGAAGTAGTGGGTGAAATTGGTGCAGGATCGCTATTCCATGAGAAAGTAGGTCCATTTCAAGCAGTTCGAATTATGACAGGAGCACAAATTCCGAATGGGTGTGATGCGGTTGTTATGTTAGAGCTGACTCGTCAATATGAGAAGAACGGCAACAATTATATGGAAGTGAAGCGATCATTCAAAACGGGCGACAATATTTCTTTTCAAGGTGAAGATGCTCGTAAAGGAACCGTTCTTGCAAAGAAGGGATCGTACATTAATCCAGGTATTTCAGCTCTTCTTGCTACATTCGGTTATAGTGAAGTACCAGTTGCGAGAAAGCCTGTAATTGGATTGTTAGCGACTGGGAGTGAATTACTGGATGTCAATGATTCCTTACAGCCAGGGAAAATCCGAAACAGTAATACGTACATGATATTGTCTCAAATTCGAAGAGCGGGCGGAAGAGTAAAATATTTTGGGAAGTTTAGTGATGATTTTAATACGTGTTTTACAGCTGTGAAAGAAGCGCTTGGCCAAGTAGATATGTTAATTACAACGGGCGGTGTATCAGTAGGAGATTATGATTATTTACCAGCTATTTACGAAAAGTTAGGTGCATCTGTTCTTTTTAATAAAGTTGCAATGCGACCAGGAAGTGTTACGACTGTAGCACAATTAAATGGCAAGTTATTATTTGGTTTATCAGGGAATCCATCAGCTTGTTACGTAGGGTTTGAATTATTCGTAAGACCGTGTATTCGGACGTATATGTTTAGTGAAAAAGTACATTTAAAAAGAGAAAAAGCGTTATTAGGAGAAGATTTTCTAAAACCGAATCCATTTACAAGATTTGTACGAGCAAAATTGCAATATGATGAGGGGAAATTAATCGCTTATCCATCAGGGTTTGATAAATCTAGCTCAGTTTCTTCATTGGCAGAATCCAACGCGTTTATCGTATTGCCGGGCGGGACAAGAGGATATAAAAAAGATATGTTTGTCGATGTTCTTTTATTAGAAGATAACGAAGGTAGTGAATGGCCTTGGACATTTCATAAAGTGAGAGGTGGTTTTAATGGGACAAGTGCTATTTGAGATTGTAGATAAACCGATTTTAGTTGAAGAAGTAACGAATAAAGTCGCAAGAAGGGAAGCAGGTGCGATTACAACATTTATTGGTACGGTGAGAGAATTAACAAAAGGAAAACGAACGCTACATTTAGAGTATGAAGCATATAAACCGATGGCAGTAAAACAACTTATGAGAATTGGTGAAGAAATTAGTGAAAGATGGCTGGATGCAAAAGTAGCAATTACGCACCGTGTAGGGCGGCTAGAAATAATGGATATTGCGGTAGTCATTGCAGTTTCATCACCGCATCGTAAAGTAGCTTATGAAGCGAATGAGTACGCGATTGAACGTATAAAACGAATCGTTCCAATTTGGAAAAAAGAATTTTGGGAAGATGGAACGATGTGGGTTGGAGATCAACTTGAAAACACACCTTATCCAGAAGGAAAACCAAAGAAGGAAGAATGAGAAAATGATTACAATTTTACTGTTTGCAAATTTGCGTGAGGAAGTTGGATCGGATCGATTAGTAATTTCAGAAAAGCAAGAAATGACAGTGCAGCAATTAAAAGAATGGCTCAAAGCCAGCTATTGTTTACAATCGCTGGATAAAGTGATGGTGGCTGTTAATGAAGAGTTTGTAATGAATGAAGAGATGATAAAAGCCGGAGATATAGTCGCATTAATCCCACCCGTTAGCGGGGGATAATAAGCTTTTTCACCAGATGAAGTGCCAAGAAAATGTTGTATATAAATTAGAATAAGAGAAGGGATGAGTTCTATGCTTACTCAAGAACAAATAATGAATGCATTAAAACATGTAGAGGATCCAGAGTTACACAAAAGTGTTGTAGAATTAAATATGGTTAGAAATATACAAATGAACGGAACAGAGGTTAAACTTGAAGTAGTACTAACAATCCAAGGTTGTCCGTTAAAAGCAAAAATTCAACAAGATATTGAAGAATCGCTTCACGCAATTGGTGCCTCTAAAGTGGAGGTAACATTTGGTTCTATGACACAAGAAGAACGTGCAGCTTTAACAGAGAAGTTAAAGCGAAATACTAGAACAGAAACTGGTATGCCGAGCATGCTTCGCCCGGATTCAGGAGTACGTTTTATTACGGTAACGAGCGGAAAAGGCGGAGTTGGAAAATCAACGGTGACAATTAATCTTGCAACTGCACTAGCTCGTATGGGCAAAAAAGTGGGGATATTAGATGCAGATATATATGGTTTTAGTATTCCAGCTATGATGGAAACGAATAAGAAACCAACGATGATTGATCAAACGGCAATTCCAGTCATTAGTCACGGTGTTAAAATCATGTCGATGGGATTCTTTACAGAAGGAAATAACCCAGTGATGTGGCGCGGACCGATGCTAAATAAATGGATTCAAAATTTCCTTGCGAATACGCACTGGGGAGAATTAGATTATTTATTACTTGATTTACCACCAGGTACAGGAGATGTTGCGATTGATGTTGCAGCGATGATTCCGCAAGCGAAAGAAATAATTGTTACAACTCCGCACAATATAGCTTCATTCGTTGCTTCAAGAGTTGGTGTAATGGCAAAACATACGAAGCATGAGATTTTAGGTATTGTGGAAAATATGGCTTATTATGAAGAACAAGATGGATCGAAAAATTATCTCTTCGGAAAAGGCGGCGGCGAAATGCTTGCAGAACAATTGCAAACAGAAGTAATTGCCAAAATACCTTTTGCGAAACGTGAAGAAAATAATGGCTCATCTGTATATGATGAAGATTCTCTTGTTGGAGAAGTGTTTACATCGTTAGCTGAGGATATTATTTATAGAGGATAGAGGGGGAAGTTTAGTATGGCATGTAACATTGATCATTCTATTGAAGATGTGATGAATAAGCTTGAAAGTCAAAAGAATTTTTTACCTGAAGGGATCTTTAAAGAGTTAAAGAGTTTTTTGCAAGGTATTCATTCACAGAAATTATTAAATGATGTTTTTCACCTCCTAAAAAAGTATGATTTAGTCAGTGAGGAAGAACGAGAGACGAGAAACGCACAATTGTTGTACATTTTGAATTAAGTACTCTTTGGCTTTAGAATTTTTTCAGAAGGGGTGAATGTGATGGATATGAAAAAGATGATTGAAACGATAGAAGTAACTAGAGTGACTGACGAGGAATTATCGATTTCGAATTTACATCCAAAGCTTGTGAAGTTGTATAGTCAAAAAGATAGTTCAGAGTATACGAAGCTATTAAAATATATTTTATCATTATCCGTACAGCTGAAGCTGAATCTTGTATTGAAATATTTTGGTGTACGTCCCATTGTTGCTGCAGACGAGCGTATGCAATTTCAAGAGATATTTAAATGCTTAGCTAAGAAAGATGAGAATGGGGAATGGTTTCTAAATTTTGTTTCTTTATATGTAGGGCTAATTGTAGTTCTTCGTTTTGATGAGAAAGTGATTGAGAGCAATTTTTTTGATGATATGGTAGTGGATGAATGTAATGAAATATAAGATTCTACTCATAACATTTTTCTATATTAAATGCTTTAACTGCGATTTTAGTTGGTTATGTAAATATGAAGGTAACTAATTAAGAAAAAGGAATGAAACTAGTTGGATAAAAAGAGTTCTTCAGTTGTTTCCGTCGTTTTTTCGTGTTACTATTAATCGAATTTTTCATAAGGAGAGAAAGCGATGAAATGGATTTATTTTCTTATTATTAACGTTATAGCTTTTAGCCTTATGGGGCTTGATAAACGAAAAGCAAAGAAGAAACAGTGGAGAACGCCAGAAAGTACGTTGTTTTTATCGGCGGCAGCTGGAGGAGCAGTTGGAGCTTGGATCGGCATGTATATGTTTCATCATAAAACTCATAAAAAGAAATTTGTTTTCGGCATACCGTTACTTGTTGTAATAACGGTATGTTTATTATTCGTTGTATGAGAAATGTCGAAAGAAATGCAGATTGATTATTGGTAAAGTGAGCATGTGAGACCGTATAATGGAGAAAAAATGAGAAGAGGAGAAAAAGGAAGATGGGGAGTCAATCAGCAGAGCAAAAAAAAGGGATACTATACGCGGCTGGTGCTTACACGATGTGGGGAATCCTACCGATTTATTGGAAATGGGTTGAGGAAGTTCCAGCAGATGAAATATTAGCACACCGCATCGTTTGGGCATTTGTTTTTATGTTACTCGTATTAGGTGTTACGAAGAGGTTTCGTCAGTTTATTGGGGAATTTGTGAATCTTTTTAAACGACCTAAATTATTAATGTCATTAACAATAGCTTCAGTCTTGATTAGCGGAAACTGGTTTGTTTACATATGGGCCGTTAATCATAATCATGTTATTGAAGCGAGTCTTGGCTATTATATTAATCCGCTTATTAGTATTTTACTTGGTACAGTCGTTTTAAAGGAAAAGTTAAACTTCTGGCAATATGTTGCAGTTGGTTTAGCTGGAGTGGGGGTTATCATTTTAACAGTGCGTTTCGGATCTATTCCGTGGGTTTCTCTTTCACTTGCCTTTTCATTTGGATTATACGGATTAACGAAAAAACTGTTAAACTATGATGCTACAATTGGACTTACGATGGAAACGATGTTAGTGACACCGCTTGCAATCATTTACCTTGTTATGACAGGTGCCCATGGTTTCGGCTCATTTGGATCTATTTCAATGTTATCGACATTACTATTAATAGGAGCAGGTATTGTTACAGCTCTACCACTTTTTTATTTTGCAAAAGGAGCCCAACTTATTCCGCTTTATATGGTAGGTTTTTTACAATATATTGCACCAACAATTAGCTTAATTTTAGGTGTATTCGTATTTGGTGAACATTTCACATCTACTCATATGATTGCATTTTTCTGTATATGGGTTGCATTATTTGTATTCTCGGTAGCGAAGACTAAGTTTTTAGTGCAGAAACAACCGAAATTTATAAAAAATAAATCAGCAAAAGTATCATAATGCGTAGTATTTTCTACGCATTTTTCTTTATACTTATATTATATAGAATTTCCATTATAGTCAGTAAGGAGCTGAGAACATGGAAACAATTTTACATAATGATCCGCTTATGGCAGCTGTAATTTCATGGTTTTTAGCACAATTAACGAAAGTAGTCTTCAAATTAGTTAAAACAGGTGAATTTGATTTTGCAAAGTTTTTTGCTTCAGGTGGGATGCCAAGTTCTCATGCTTCAACAGTTACAGCGCTTGCTACAGGAGTTGGAGTAGTGGAAGGCGTGGAAAGCTCGATGTTTGCGGTTGCTACAATTTTTGCCATTATTGTTATGTATGATGCTTCAGGAGTAAGGCTTGCAGTAAGTAAACAAGCAAAAATATTGAATGACTTTTTTCACGGTAGAGAAACAGAATATAAGAAGTTAAATGAACTTGTTGGGCATACACCGTATGAAGTAGTAGTCGGTGCTTTATTAGGGATTATTGTCGGAGTAGGGTATTGTTTATGAGCAGAACATTTTATATGTTCTGCTTTTCTTTGTTTTTATACATATTCAGCTACCTTTTTGAATATCGTTATACGGATTTCGAAAGGGTGGGTGAGCAACTTGTTATTATATGAAAAAGTGCATGAAGAAATAGCGAGAAGAACAACTGCACTTCAAACAATGCAACGGCAAGATGGTACGTGGCGGTTTTGTTTTGAAGGAGCGCCACTAACAGATTGTCATATGATTTTTTTATTAAAATTATTAGGTAAAGATAAAGAGATAGAACCGTTTGTAAAAAGATTAGCATCACTCCAAACAAATGAAGGAACATGGAAATTGTATGAAGATGAAGTGGGTGGTAATTTATCTGCTACAATTCAATCTTATGCTGCCTTACTTGCATCGAAAAAATATACAAAAGAAGATGTGAATATGAAGCGAGCGGAAATGTTTATAAATGAGCGCGGTGGGGTAGCGCGTGCTCATTTTATGACGAAGTTTTTATTAGCGATTCATGGAGAATATGAATATCCTTCTCTCTTTCATTTGCCAACACCAATTATGTTTCTGCAGAATGATTCCCCTCTCAGTATTTTTGAACTGAGTAGCTCAGCACGTATTCATTTAATTCCGATGATGTTGTGTTTAAATAAAAGATTTCGAGTAGGGAAAAAGTTATTGCCAAATTTAAATCACATTGCAGGCGGGGGCGGAGAATGGTTTCGGGAGGACCGGTCTCCAGTTTTTCAAACGTTAGTAAGTGACGTGAAGAAAATTATAACGTATCCACTTTCTTTGCATCATAAAGGATATGAGGAAGTAGAACGTTTTATGAAAGAGCGTATTGATGAAAATGGAACATTATATAGCTACGCAACTGCCTCGTTTTATATGATTTATGCTTTACTTGCATTAGGACATTCTATTCAATCACCAATTATTCAAAAAGCTATAACGGGAATCACATCTTATATATGGAAGATGGAGAGAGGGAGCCATTTGCAAAACTCTCCATCAACTGTATGGGATACAGCTTTACTCAGTTATGCTTTGCAAGAAGCTCAAGTTCCGAAAGCAAGTAAAGTGATTCACAATGCATCAGCATATTTACTAAGAAAACAGCAAACGAAGAAAGTAGATTGGAGTGTACATGCACCGGATCTCTTCCCGGGTGGTTGGGGCTTTTCGGATGTGAATACGACGATTCCAGATATTGATGATACAACTGCTGCGTTAAGAGCATTGGCGCGAAGTAGAGGGAACGAAAATGTAGACACTGCTTGGAAGCGAGCGGTTAATTGGGTTAAAGGATTGCAAAATAATGATGGTGGTTGGGGGGCTTTTGAAAAAGGGGTAACGAGCCGTATATTAGCAAATTTACCAATCGAAAATGCAAGTGATATGATTACAGATCCTTCTACACCAGATATTACAGGAAGGGTATTAGAATTTTTCGGAACGTATACGCAAAATGAATTGCCCGAGAAACAAAAACAAAGTGCGATAAATTGGTTAATGAATGTACAAGAGGAAAATGGATCGTGGTATGGGAAATGGGGAATTTGTTATATATATGGGACATGGGCAGTGTTGACTGGTTTACGGTCACTAGGAATACCATCTAGCGATCCATCAGTGAAACGAGCAGCTTTATGGCTTGAACATATACAGCATGAAGATGGTGGCTGGGGAGAATCTTGCCAAAGTAGTGTGGAAAAAAGATTTGTTACTTTGCCATTTAGTACACCATCCCAAACAGCATGGGCGTTAGATGCCCTCATTTCTTACTATGATAAAGAAACGCCAGTCATTCGAAAAGGTATTTCATATTTGCTCTCCAACTCTTATATAAATGAAAAATATCCTACTGGAACAGGTTTACCAGGTGGGTTTTATATTCGTTATCATAGTTATGCTCATATATATCCATTGCTTACTTTGGCTCATTATGCAAAAAAATATAGAAAATAAACCGAGAGATGTCTCTCGGTTTATTTTGTTGGGTAGTAGGTCCCTTTTGAAAAGAATAAGGTTGTGATGTACCTTATTTTTCGGTTGATTGGCGCTTTTGACGTGCATCAGCGGCATTTGCACGTGCGTTTGCTTCTAAGTCATTGTGGTCAGCGAGTTCGCGAGAGAACTCAACATCAATGCCATCAGTTGCTTTGCTTTGTTTGAAATTCTTTTTGTTCATTCGACACAATCTCCTTGCGTTTATGCGACGTTGCAAAGTTAGTTTGACACAAATAGACTTTTTTATACAAAGAGGAATTGGAAAGCAAGGAGCCGAAATATACAGTATAAGTAATAGAAATGGGGGATAGGAATGGAGTTTTTAAATGGGAAAACAGCTGTTGTAACAGGAGCTGCACAGGGAATTGGAAAAGAGATTGCAAGGGTTTATGCAAAACTAGGGGCGAAAGTATTAATTAGCGATGTAAATGAAGAAAATCTACAAAAAACGACACGTGAGTTATCAGATGAAGGATATGAAGTGTGCTCATATCGATGTGATGTGAGTAATCAAAATGAAGCAAAGTCGTTAATTGAATATGCGGTTCAAAAATTTGGTACATTACATATTTTGGTGAATAATGCTGGAATTACAAGAGACGCAATGTTACATAAAATGGAGAAGTCTGCTTGGGAACAAGTATTACAAGTGAACTTAACTGGAGTTTTTTATTGTATGCGACCCGCGCTTCTTTACATGAGACAACAAGGGTATGGACGCATTATTAATATATCTTCAATTAGTAGAGAAGGAAACATAGGTCAAGCAAATTATGCGGCTACAAAGGCAGGAGTTGTAGGATTAACGAAAACAGCAGCGAAAGAAGTTGGAAGTTTCGGTATTACTTGTAATGCGATTTGTCCGGGGTTTATGGATACAGATATGACCAAAACGATACCAGATAAAGTGAAAGAAAAGATGGTTGGCGCTATTCCAGTTGGTAGAATTGGAACGCCAGAAGATATTGCGAACGCAGCAGCCTTTTTAGCATCAGAATACGCATCTTATATTACAGGTGAAGTATTAAATGTGAGCGGAGGACTGCAAGTTTAAAGGAATACATAATGAAAAGAACCTGACCAGGTAGGTCAGGTTCTTTCTCATTAATTTAAGTTAAGCCAAACGCTCTTTACTTCTGTATAGTTATTTAATGCGTAAGATCCCATTTCACGGCCAAGACCAGATTGTTTAAATCCTCCAAATGGAGATGCTGCATCAAAGACGTTATAACAGTTTACCCATACTGTACCTGCACGTACTTTACTTGCAACATAGTGTGCTGTTTTAACATTTTCTGTCCACACACCAGCCGCTAAGCCGAATTGTGATTTATTTGCACGTTCAATTACTTCGTCAATATCGTTAAACGGTATTGCAGAAATAACTGGACCGAAAATTTCTTCTTTTGCGATCGTCATTTCATCATTTACGTCAGCGAATACTGTAGGAGAAACGAAGTAGCCTTGATCGAATGGATTACTTCCTCCGCAAAGTACTTCAGCGCCTTCTTCAATCCCTTTTTCAATGTAGCCCATTACACGTTTTTGTTGTTCTTCGGAAACGAGAGGGCCAATTGTTGTTTCAGGGTTAAGACCGACACCTTGATTTAGTTTTTTAGAATAGAGGACGAGATCAGCCATGACATTATCATACATTTTCTTCGGAACAAATAAGCGTGATCCAGCAGAGCATACTTGTCCTTGGTTAAACATAACACCAGAAAGTGCACCAGGAATCGCGCGAGATAAATCAGCATCTGGCAATATGATATTTGGTGATTTACCGCCTAATTCAAGTGTAACGCGTTTTAATGTTTCGGATGCTTGTCGCATAATTTGTTTACCGACAGGAGTAGAACCGGTAAATGCAATTTTATCAACGAGTGGATGATTAACGAGAGCTTGTCCAGCTGATTCACCGAATCCAGGTACGATATTAATAACACCTTTCGGGAATCCAGCTTCTTCAATTAATTCAGCTAAGTATAGAGCAGATAGTGGAGTTTGTTCTGCAGGTTTTAAAACGATTGTACATCCTGTAGCAAGCGCTGCTCCCATTTTCCACATTGCCATAAGAAGCGGGAAGTTCCAAGGGATAATTTGACCAACGACACCAACAGCTTCATGGCGTGTATAGTTAAAGTAATCACCGGAAACAGGAATTGTTTGACCAACGATTTTCGTAGCCCATCCAGCGTAATAGCGCATATGCTCAATTGCAAGTGGTATGTCTGCTGCCATTGTTTCACGGATTGGCTTTCCGTTATCTAATGTTTCGAGCTGTGCAAGCTCTTCTTTATGTTCTTCCATTAAATCAGCTAACTTGTACATGAGACGGCTTCGCTCAGCGGTGCTCATACGAGACCAAGGACCTTCGTCAAAAGCCATACGAGCTGCGACTACAGCTTTATGAATATCTTCGCGACCAGCTTCAGAAACGACGGCAAGTGTTTCACCAGTTGCTGGGTTAGGTGTTTTAAATGTTTTACCGGAAGCGCTTTCAATGAAAGATCCATTCACATATAACTTTTTTGTACCTTGAAGAAATTTCTCTACCTTTTCATGAAGATTTACAGCTAGTTGACTCATTGTATAACCCCCTTGAAAATATAATGTAAACGCAGTACGAGACGGCGCTTATTCCGAAATCAAGGATGTGGAAACTAGATGGAAAGCCTCTAATTAAAATCATAATTAAGAAATACTGAAAATTCAAATTTCATTTGTGTTACAATTGTAAAAAATATGTAATGTAAGAGAATCTTCTATATGATTATAAAAAATCCTGCTTGTTTTTGCTTTCTAGTAGGAAAAACTAGAAGAACAATGGTACAATAATACATCGTGAGAGGAGGGGTAAAAATGAAAGATTATCATGATGATCCACGCTTTCGAATAGCCCATAGAGAAGCGTTAATTGGTCTTGGACTTGCTATTATTAATTTTATAATATGGTACGGATTTGCTTATGGGCTTGGTAGTAAAAATCCGAATGAATATACATATGTATTAGGTTTTCCCGCATGGTTTTTTTATAGCTGTATCGTTGGATTTATCGTTATGGTTATTTTACTTAGTTTAGTTGTTCGTTTTGTATTTCAAGATATTTCACTCGATGAGGAAGAAAAAAGTGAGGAATAATAGATGAATTGGTATGTAATCATTCCAATGATAATTTCGTTTATCGTTGTATTTTTAATTGGTGTATATGCTTCAAGACGTGTGCAAGCAACTGCTCATAATAAATTTTTACAAGAATATTTTCTTGGTGGGCGTGAGCTAGGCGGTTTATTATTAGCGATGACAATGATTGCTACGTACGGTAGTGCAAGTAGCTTTATTGGTGGCCCTGGTATTGCTTACAATATGGGGCTTGGATGGGTACTGTTATCTGCGATTCAAGTTGTAACAGGCTATATCGTTTTAACGGTTATCGGTAAAAAGTTTGCAATTATCGCTAGGAAGATGGAAGCAATTACTCTTATCGATTATTTAAAAGGGAGATACAATAATAAAGCAGTTGTTATACTTTCTGCGTTATGTATTATTATCTTTTTATTTTCAGCGACAGTAGCCCAGTGGGTCGGTGGTGGACGATTAATCGAGTCACTAACTGGTCTATCGTATACAACAGCACTATTTTTATTTACTTTTTCTGTACTTGTGTACGTATTAATTGGTGGATTTCGTGCAGTTGCTCTATCAGATACATTATTAGGAATCATTATGTTAGTTGGAACGACAATCATTTTAATTGCTACTGTCATTGCTGGTGGTGGAATTGAAAAGATTATGCAGGAACTTGTTCAAATTAATCCAAAGTTAATTACACCATTCGGAGCAGATGGCAGTTTAACGAAATCATATGTTACATCATTTTGGATTTTAATTGGAATTGGCGTTGTCGGCTTACCGCAAATTAGCGTGCGTGCCATGTCTTATAAAAATTCAAAAGCGATGCATCAAGCTTTAATAATTGGAACCGTTGTCGTTGGCACAATTATGATCGGTATGCATTTAACTGGTGTATTTGCAAGAGTAGTACTTCCAGGTATAACGGTACCAGATAAAGTAATGCCGCTACTTGCGATGGAAGTGTTACCTCCTTGGTTAGCTGGAGTTTTCTTAGCTGCACCGATGGCAGCGATTATGTCTACAGTAAACTCTTTATTATTACTTGTAAGCTCGTCAATTATTAAAGATATATATGTAAATTACATAAATAAAGATGCAGCAGACAGTACGATAAAAAAAGGAAGTTTGTGGATTACTGGTATTGTAGGACTACTCGTTTATGCAGCGGCGATTAAACCACCAGATTTTTTAATATGGCTAAATTTATTTTCTTTCGGTGGATTAGAAGCAGCATTCATTTGGCCAATCGTATTAGGGTTATATTGGAGGAAAGGAAATGCTACAGGAGCGCTTGCGTCTATTTTAGTTGGGGTAGGCTCATATATGTGTATTCATCTTTTCTATCCAAATCCGTTCGGTATACATACAGTTGTCTTCCCGATTTGTTTTGCGTTTATCGCTTATGTTATTGGAAGTATGAGTGCTGTAAAAAAAACAGTATAGGTTAGCTGAAGAACGTAGTCCTTATAAGACTGCGTTTTTTCGTATGAATTTGTTCTTTTTTTATTCTGTATATCCACGGTTATTCATAAATTAATAACAACTGAGGGGATGGAGTTGAGGTCGATGAAAAAAGTGTTATTTTTAGGAGACCCGGGAATTGATGACTCTTTAGCAATTATGTATGGATTGTTGCATCCTGATATTGATATTGTTGGTGTAGTAACGGGATATGGAAATGTAACACAAGAAAAGGCGACAAGTAATGCCGCATATTTATTGCAAATGGCAGGACGGGAAGATATACCTGTTATTAATGGTGCGAAAATTCCTTTATCCGGAGATATTACGACGTATTATCCAGAAATTCATGGGACAGACGGTTTAGGGCCAATTAAACCTCCAAAAACTTTTTCACCAAATATAAAGCCTTTTTGTACATTTTTTGATCTTCTTGAAAAATATAAAGGAGAATTAATAATAGTCGATGCTGGTAGATCGACAACATTAGCGACAGCATTTATTTTAGAAAAGCCGATGATGAAGTATGTGAAAGAATATTATATAATGGGCGGTGCTTTCTTAATGCCTGGCAATGTAACACCAGTCGCAGAGGCGAATTTTCATGGTGATCCCATTGCGTCACAATTAGTTATGCAAAATGCCAAAAATGTGACATTAGTGCCACTTAACGTTACATCTGAAGCAATTATTACACCGGAAATGGTAAAATATATTACGAAACACTCTAAAACGAGTTTTAATAAGTTAATCGAGCCGATATTTACGTACTATTATAAAGCTTATAGAAAGTTAAATCCGAAAATAAAAGGAAGTCCAGTACATGACGTCGTTACAATGATGGTTGCGGCAAATCCATCCCTTTTAGATTATGTATATCGTCGTGTCGATGTAGATACAGCTGGAATTGCAAAAGGAGAGAGTATTGCTGATTTTCGGCCTCAACCTGATGCAAAAGCATTAAAAAATTGGGTGCGAATTGGTTGGTCGTTACATTATAAAAAGTTTCTTGAGGATTTTGTGAAATTTATGACGTAGACATAATAGGAGCATACAAGTTAAAATAATGGAGATGGTTATGTAAATGACCATCTCCATTATTTTGTTTTTAAATGATAAATAGAGAAGAGTTACACAATAGGAGAGGAATTTTACTTGAAAAAAACTATAGTATGCGCAGTAATTGTGGGTATTTTTGTTTTGCTAATATCGGGTAACTTTTTAGTGAAAAAAGTGTGGAGTTCAAATAATGATGATGCACAGTATATTGCATCTTTTATTGAAGAACATAAAGATGAAAAAAATAGTGCGCTTCTAGTAAAGAGAAATGATAAAGTTGTTTATTCTGTAAACCCAAATGTTGTATTGCCAGTTGCTAGTACGATGAAATTAATTGTGGCGCTTGAATATACGAAACAAGTTACTGAAGGGAAAATTGATTCTTCTAGTTTCGTGTCGATTAATGATGTGAATCGCTATTATGTGCCGAATACAGATGGTGGTGCGCAAGATAGATGGCAAAAGTATTTGGAGAAGACGGGCAAGATAACTGAAGGAGCGGTTTCTTTAGAAGAAGTGGCAAAAGGAATGGTTAAGTTTAGTTCGAATGCAAATGCTGAATACTTAATGGAATTGTTAGGATTAGATAACATCAATCGAAATTTACAAAGTTTATCACTTCCTGCACATCAACCACTATTTCCAATCGTTTCATCTTTGTATATCCCGGGATATTTGCATAAAGAATTACATGTTCCAAAATATAAAATAGAGAAAAAGTTAAAAGAAATGTCTCAAGAGCAATATCGTGAATATTCGATGATTATTCATGAACGCTTAAAGAAGAAGGGACCATTATTACAGAAGGAAATTCCGCTTTATTTAGAGGAACGTTACGACAAAATTTGGTCAGATAGATTACCAGCAGCTTCTGCAAATGATTATATGGTATTACTTCAAAAGGCAAACCATAAAGGTGGCTTGACAGAAGCTGAAGAAAAAGTGTGGGCAAATATCGTTGAAACAGACATGAGTGCTAAGAAATATCGTAAAACATTTAGACATGCTGGGCAAAAGAATGGTTACACACCATGGACGGTTACAAAAGCGGTTTACGCTATGGATAAACGTGGAAACTGTACAGAAATTGTGTTTTTGGCGAACAATTTAAATGAAGACGATAGTGCAGAAATACGGAAACATTTAGCAAACTTACATTTCCAAGTGTTGCAAAGTGATAAGTATGATGCGACTTTTATTAAATAAACTCGGTGCAGAGAGCACCGAGTTTATTTTTATGTACAGGCACTTTTTTTCTATCAATGGGTATGATGGGTAGTAATACTTAGGTGAGAGGGGAAAAGGTGATGAAACAGAGTAAGGAAGAGTTTATAAAGAGTGAAGGCGCTGATTTCCCTGGAAAAACATATGTGGATTGTGTATTACAACATGTATTTGATTTTCAACGAAATTACTTATTGAAAGATATGTTTCAAGTGCATAAAGCACATATTACGATGCTGACGGAAGAAAATTTAATGAAAAAGGAAGAAGCTAAAGTTATATTGCACGCATTAAAAAAGGTAGAGGGAATTCCAGAAGAGCAATTGCTCTATACAGAGCAGCATGAAGATCTCTTTTTTTTAGTCGAACATTTAATTTCTCAAGAAGCGAAATGCGATTTTGTAAGTAATATGCATATTGGTAGAAGTAGAAATGATATGGGCGTAACGATGTATCGCATGAGTTTAAGGCGATATGTATTACGATTGATAGAACAGCATTTGTTATTGCAAGAAAGCGTACTGCAACTTGCTGATGATCATAAGGAAACGATCATGCCAGCTTATACACATACACAACCGGCACAGCCAACAACATTTGGTCATTATACGTTAGCAATTTATGATACGATGCAAAGAGATTTAGAACGAATGAAAAAAACGTACCAGCTTTTAAATCAGTCTCCAATGGGGGCGGCTGCACTCTCTACAACAAGTTTCCCGATTAAACGAGAACGAGTTGCTCATCTACTTGGATTTACAACTGTAATTGAGAACTCATATGATGCTGTTGCCGGAGCGGATTATTTATTAGAAGTTAGCTCGCTACTTATGGTAATGATGACGAATACGAGTAGATGGATTCATGACTTTTTGTTGTTAGCAACGAAAGAATATGACGGTATTACTGTTGCAAAGCCATATGTACAAATTAGTAGTATTATGCCGCAAAAACGAAATCCGGTTTCAATTGAACACGCTCGTGCAATTACGAGTAGTGCTTTAGGAGAAGCATTTACAGTATTTCAAATGATTCATAATACACCATTTGGTGATATTGTCGATACGGAAGATGACTTGCAGCCATATTTATATAAAGGGATTGAAAAGGCGATTCGTGTTTTTTGTATGATGAATGCAGTGATCCTAACGATGAAAGTAGAAGAAGAAACGTTAAAAAGTCGTTCCTATAAACATGCAATAACGATAACGGATTTCGCTGATGTTTTAACGAAAAATTATGAAATTCCATTTCGGCATGCTCATCATGCAGCAAGTGCTATTGCAAATATGTCATTGGAGCAGAAAACAGAACTACATGAATTACACTTCAAAGATGTAAATATGTATTTGCAAGAACATTTTAAAATAAATGTATTAGAAAAAGAGTGGAAAGAAATTATATCGCCAGAAGCTTTTATTCAAAAAAGAAATGTATACGGTGGACCGAGTAAAAAAGAAATGAAGCGTATGATTAAAAATCGAAAAGAGTCCTTTCGAAAAGAAGAAGATGTATTTGAAAAGGAAAAACAGAGAATTTTACAAGCTGAAAATGCCTTGAATACATTAGCTTTGAATATTATTGAATCGTAAAAGAGGGATTTAATGAATTAATCGCCAATACTTAATTAAAATATAAATAGAGAGAAGAGATTGTCGATGATTCAATTACATGTATATGAAGAGATTTTTCATTTTAAAGAAGATGTTACACCATTTCTAGAAAAGAATGAGCAGGAAAACAATCTCATATTAGGTGTATTACAAATGGTTCAAGGACCGATATTTATGGGGATAGCGAAACAAGGAGAAGACATTGCGGTTGTATTTCTGCAAACAGAAGAGAAGAAACAAATCATTGTTGCAACTTCTGAAATTTCGGGAGTAGCTATTGAGGAACTTGCAAAAGAGTTAACGAAAGTATATCCGGATATTCCTGGATTGATCGGTAATAAGAAAATTGTACAGAAATTAGCGGAAGAGATTGCGGTATTAGAAAATAAGAAAATGAATGTTGCAATGGAGCAAGGTGTGTATGAGTTGAACAGAGTAAAGAAGAAGTGTAATGCGAATGGACTTTTTCGAGCGGTAAATAATGATGAATTACCATTAATAGAACAGTGGATATATCAATTTTGTGAAGATGTAAAGCTTCCTACTACGAAAGAAGAAGCAAAACAAACTGCATATACATTAATAACTACAAATCGACTGTTTGGTTTGGAAGTGGATGGGAAACTCGTTTCTGTAGCTGCAAAAACGAGACCAACTAAAAATAATATAACAGTTAATTTTGTATATACGCCGAAAGAAGCAAGGAAAAAGGGATACGCATCTAAGTGTGTAGCGGCACTTAGTCAACATATGTTAGATGAAGGGTACAAGACGACTACGTTATATACTGATTTAGCGAATCCGACATCGAATAAAATTTATCAAGAAATTGGTTATGAGCAAATTGCGGAGTCTGTGCTTATATTTTTAGAGAAGTAGAACAAAAAGGCGTGCTATTTTAGCACGCCTTTTTGTTATTCATCGATTCTAATAACCTCGCCTTGAGGGAAGTCCTCAGTTTCTAGTAAGTTACGAATAGCTTTCGCAACATATTCAGGTGATAATAGTTTTCCTTCTTCTTTTAATGCAATGAAGCGGTCCAAATTTATGAAATCTTCTTTATTTGTTTCGCGAATTTGTGATTGCATATTTGTATCAACAACGCCAGGTGCAAAAGCGACGATTTTTACTGGATATTCTTTTTCCACTTCTTCAGTTGCTACGCACTGTGTAAACATATTTACACCAGCTTTCGTTGTACAATAAGCGCCCCAGCCAAAGTAAGGGTTTTTTCCTGCACCAGATGAAATGTTAATAACGCGTTTATCTACTTTCCAGTCTTTCGTATGTTTCATAAATGTAGATGTAAGAATCATAGGTGCAAGTAAATTAATGTGAACGTTCGTAATGAATTGTTCACTTTCAGCTTTTTCAATTGGCTTCATAGGTGCAACTGTACCCGCATTATTAATTAAATGAATAGAGGATACATTGTCTTTTTTAATAGATGAAATGATCTCTTTAAAGTTAGTTTCTAAGTTATGTACATCTTGAAGATCTAGGGAATGAAAAATGCAATTGCTGTTATATTGCTCTGCAAGTTTTGTAAGCTCTTGATTTTCTCTTCTAGAAATAGAGATGACAGTTGTATTTTTTTCTAATAATTGCGTAGCGATTGCCTCACCTAAACCTTGTGAAGTTCCTGTTATGATAACGTAGCGCATAGTTTTATAAACCCCTCTCATATGTGCGGAATTTTGTTGGACAACGTACATTGTATAGTTTGTCTACATTTTATAGTATAGAGCACTTTTTACTATAATTGAAATGAGATGATTGTGTGCCTTTTATAAATAGGTTTACGACAACAGTACCTGGTGCCGTCACGTTTACTGGGAATACGCTGGGACTTAGCCCTACATCACCTGCACCAGGTAATATTTTTGGTACACTTGCTGTGTTTACGACAGTAAATACAGCATTGCAAGTACCAGGGTTCCCAGCAGGGACAACAGATGAATGGCAATTGAATTCTTCAAGTGCAATTTTAAATCTTCCAGCGGGAAGCAGTGTATTATATGCAGAATTAGTTTGGGCTGGTACTTTCCGGACTGATACGGAAGATGTGTTACCATTTTTAAATGATAACATTACATTTACAACGCCAGCAGGGACGTTTTCTGTTACGCCAGATCCTGCTACCGCGCAGCAAGGTTCAGTAGGAAATCAGTTTTATTATGCTCGCTCTGCCAATGTAACAAATCTTGTTAGTGCAGGTGGAGCAGGCACATATACAACGGGTGCTGTGCCAGCTGCAAGAACTTCAGCCGACCCGACAATCAGTCGTTCAGCTGGATGGACGCTTGAGGTTGTGTATCAAAATGCAAGTTTACCACTTCGAAATTTGTCAGTATATGCAGGTCAAGAAATTATCGATGCTTCATCCCCGCCAGTTGATGCTACAATTTCAGGTTTTGCTACGCCGGCAACAGGAGCTGTTACAGGAAGAGTGCTCGTAACTGCTCAAGAAGGTGATTCTAACATTGTTGGAGATCAACTTCGCTTTGGGCCGAATGCAAATGCTACAGTTGCATTATTCGGACCGAGAAATCCTGCGAATAATTTCTTTCAGTCACAAATTTGTAATGATAGTGGAAATTTAGATACGAGCGGCACGTTTGGAGATTTGAATCAGCCGTTAGGGGTAGCTTTGGCCGTCCGAAGACAAGGGTGGGATATTACGAATGTAGATGCCTCCTCATCTTTAGTAAACAGTCAAACATCAGCAACGGTTCGATTTGTTACAAATGGAGATGGATACGCAGCAGCTGGTTTTGGTGTTCAAATTGATGCAACAGGTCCAATTATTAATCCTGTTAAATCAGTTAATAGAACAGTCGCAGGGGTAGGGGATATTCTCACTTATACGATTACGGTCCCAAATACAGGAACAGGAAGTGCAGAAAACGTTGTATTACGTGATAGTATTCCGAACGGAACGACGTTTGTTGCAGGTAGTGTTACGGTAGGGGGAGTAACACAGCCGAATGCAAACCCTTCTAATGGAATTAATTTAGGTACAATCCCAAATAACACGCAAAGAATTGTTACATTTCAAGTTCGAATAATATCATTCCCGAATCCCAATCCTATTTTAAATCGTGCAATGGTGTCATATCAATTTCGTCCTTTCGTTGGTAGTCCTCCTATTACAAGTACGTCTTCTTCAAACACAGTACAAACGACAGTGAATCAAGCAACTATAAGTATGCAGAAATCTGTAGATTTACAGACGGCAACGCTTAATGATGTATTAACGTACACAGTTAATATTACAAATAATGGAAATGTCACTGCGAGCAATGTTATTTTTGTTGATAGTATCCCTGCTGGAACAACATTTGTCGCAAATAGCGTTACGGTAAATGGAGTAGCGCGTCCAGGAGCGAATCCAGCAAGTAGTATTAATCTAGGAAGTATTAATGCTTTGCAAACGACTGTAGTGCGCTTTCAAGTTCGAGTAACATCGAACCCTCTTGTCAATCCAATTCCAAACCGTGCAAGTGCAACATTTACCTTTACTCCAGTGCCTGGTCAACAACCAGTTTCAGGGCAAGCGACAAGTAATACTGTAGTTACGACAATTAATATAGCTGATATAACAACGAGAAAAACAGTGGATAGAGCTTTTGCAACGGTTAACGATGTTCTTACGTACACGGTAACAATTCAAAATACAGGAAATGTACTTGCAACGAACGTTATTTTTCAAGATCCAATACCAATTGGAACGACATTTATAGCAAATAGTGTGACTGTGGATGGGGTTTCACAACCTGGGGTAAATCCAGCGACTGGGTTTACAGTAGCTAATATATCTCCTGGCGGAAGTAGGACTGTTACATTTCAAGTACGAGTAACATCTACACCATCGGGAGGTACGATTGCGAATCGCGGAAATGTATCTGCTAATTTCGTCGTTATTCCGAATCAGCCACCGATAACAATTAATAGACAAACGAATACAGTTGTGACACAAGTTAATACAGGCGGTTTAAATGTAATAAAAGAAGTAAATACAACGCAAGCGGCGGTAGGGGATACTTTAACGTACACAATTGCCGTCCAAAATACAGGGAATGTTCCGTTAACAAATGTATTTTTCCAAGACCCTATTTCTTCTGCTGTTTCATTTGTTGCAAATTCTGTAACAATTAATGGAGTACAGCAAAGTGGACTAAATCCGAATACAGGATTCTCTCTTCCGAATATTCCTGCGGCTCAAACGGTTGTAGTCACATTTGACGTAGTAATTGTACAGAATCCAGAAAATGAAGATATTTTAAATCAAGCAAATGTAACAGCAAGCTTTCAAGTGAATCCGAATGAACCACCAGTAACAATCAATGTACCGAGTAATGTTGTGAATACGACAGTACAATCAGGAAACTTTGAAGTTGTGAAAGCAGTCAATACGGATGTTGCAACAGTAGGGGATATTTTAGTATATACAATAGAAGTCATAAATGCAGGTAGTGTACCAGCTACGAATGTATTTTTCCAAGATTCAATTCCCCAAGGGACATTATTTATTGAAAATAGTGTAGTTGTGAATGGTGTTTTACAAGAAGGGGCAGATCCAGAACTTGGATTCCCATTAAATAATTTGCCTACTGGCGCCAGTGTTATTGTTACATTTGAAGTATTAATTGATGAAATTCCCCAAGGAAATAATGTTGTAAATAATGCGAATGTAACTGGAGATTTCCTTGTAAATCCAACAGAGCCGCCGATTACTGTAACAGTACCAAGTAATACTGTTATGACGATCGTGAATTCTTCAGGGTTAAATGTAATGAAAAGTGTAAGTGCTACTGAAGCCGGTGTAGGAGATACGTTAACGTATACAGTTCGTATACAAAATAGTGGAACGGTGACAGCGACAAATGTATCATTCCTTGATCCGATTCCAGTTGGAACCACTTTTGTAGCGAATAGTGTAACAATAAACGGGACACCTCAACCAGGTTTAAACCCGACAACTGGATTTCCACTTGCTAATATTCCAGTAGGAGGAATGGTGACGGTCACTTTTCAAGTGACAATCACGAGTGTACCACCAAATAGAGTTCTTCCGAATAATGCGAATGTCACTGCTGATTTCCAAGTAAGTCCTCTCCAGCCACCAATTACAATTGTAACGATTAGTAATATTGTTGTGACGCGAGTGAATGTAGGATCACTTAATGTAATGAAGAGTGTAAATACACTACAAGCCGGTGTAGGAGATACGTTAACGTATACCATTCTTATTCAAAATACAGGAACTGTTCCTGCAACGAATATTGTTTTTCAAGATCCAATTCCGTCTGGTACTGCCTTTGTAGCAAATAGTGTGACGATAAATGGAGTCGTACAGCAAGGCGCGGATCCTATGCTAGGTTTCCCGGTACCAAATATTCCGGTCGGGCAAACGGCTACGATTACGTTTCAAGTTACAGTGACGAGTGTTCCGAGCGGTGGAAATATAAGAAACCAATCGAACGTTACTGCAAGTTTTCTTATAAATCCAGCAAACCCTCCAATAACGACTGTTACAAATAGTAATTTTGTAGTGACGCAAGTAAACACAGCACAGTTAAATATACAAAAATCTTCATCTGTACAACAAGCAGCACTTGGAGAAACTTACACGTATTCTGTTGTCATTCGAAATAACGGTACAGTAACAGCAACGAATGTCTCTTTCCTTGATCCAATTGCTTTAGAAACAACTTTTGTAGCAAATAGTGTAACGATAAATGGAACGCCACAACCTGGATTTGACCCAAATGTTGGTTTCCCGCTTCCTAATATTGCAGCTGGAACATCATTGACAGTAACGTTCCAAGTTACGGTAGTTGCACCGTCTACACGTGGAGCGGTATTAAATACAGCATCTGCTACAGCCACTTTCTTATTAAATCCTTTACAGCCACCTGTAACAACAACGAATTCAAGTAATACAACGGTAGTTACAATACCGTTACCTCCTCCTGGTGAAGTAACTGCAACAAAAACAGTTGATGTTGCAACTGGGGCCGTTGGGGATGTATTAACGTATACTGTGCTCATTTCAAACGTAGGAATTATCCCTGTTACAGATGTGTTCTTCCAAGATGTCATACCAGAAGGAACGACGTTTGTTGACAATAGTGTAACGATAGGTGGAGTGCAGCAACTTGATTTAAATCCAGAAATAGGATTTACAGTTACTCCATTATTAATCGCTGGTGGAAGTATTGAGGTCACATTCCAAGTGACGATTACAGAAATTCCAGATAATGAAGTCATATTAAATGATGCAGATGTTACATTTACTTCACAACCAAATCCGCAGGAACCACCGATTACGGAAACGATATTAACAAATTTAGTCGTTACGACAATTAATATAGCGTTTATTTTTCCATTGAAACTAGTAGATAAAGAAGTAGCGACGGTAGGAGAAATATTAACGTATGATGTATTGATTTTTAATTTCGGAACAGTGCCAGCGACGAATGTTCAATTTATCGATACTACTTCCGCGGGTGTAGCATTTGTACCAGGAAGTGTGAGCATAAACGGGGTACCAGCACCAGGATTAGATCCTTTCATTGGTTTTACAGTTCCAGATATACCTGTCGATGATTTTGTACTTGTCACATATCAGGAAGTGGTTACAAGCATACCAGAAGGTGGAACGATTGTTAATTTTGTAGACGTTACAGCTACATTTGCTGTAAGTGAAACAGAACCGCCTATTACGGAAACAACGACAAGTAATACGACATTAACAGAAATCAATGAGCCTGGTTTGAATGTTTTAAAATCAGTGAGTCAGCCGGTTGTTGCAGTAGGCGATACAATCACATATACAACAGTAGTTCAAAATACAGGAACAGTGCCAGCAACGAATATTCAATATAGTGATGTATTACCTTCCTCTATAGCATTCGTGCCGAACACTGTAACGATAGACGGTGTGTTACAACCTGGATTCAATCCGAATAATGGATTCCCGCTTCCAGATATAAACCCAGGTGAAAGTGTAGAAGTCATCTTCCAAGTAACCGTTGTTAGTGCGCCATCAAACGGAACAATTGCCAATACGGCAAATGTAACTGGAAGTTTTGTATTAGTACCAGGAGAACCACCAGTTATAGTAACAGAGCCGAGCAATACAACACTTACAACTGTAAATAGAGGGCAATTTAATGTTATTAAACAAGTAAATAGGGTTGCTACTCTCGTTGGAGATATATTAACGTATACGGTTCAAATAACAAATACTGGAACAGTAACAGCTAATGCTGTTCAGTTTGTTGATACCATTTCAGCAGGGGCGTCATTTGTACCAAATAGTGTAACGATAAATGGAGCCTCGCAACCAAACTTAAATCCGATTACTGGATTTGGAGTTGGAGATATCCCAGTTGGTGAAACAGTTATAGTGACGTTTCAAGCGACAGTTACAAACATCCCGTCATCAGGAACAATTACGAACGTTGCAAATATAACAGGAAGCTTTACTTTAGTGCCAGGAGAACCACCAGTTGTAGTAACAGAGCCGAGTAATACGACGATAACTAGAGTGAATAGAGGACGATTCAGCGTTATAAAATCTGTAAATAAAGAAGCGACACGATTAGGAGATACGTTAACGTATAGTGTGCAAGTTACAAATACGGGAACGGTAACAGCAACGAATGTTCAGTTTATCGATGTTCCATCACCTAGTTTAGAATTCGTTCCTGGAAGTGTACAAATAAATGGGATTCCGCAAGTAGGTTTAGATCCATTTGTAGGCTTTGCATTGCCTGATCTTGCAGTAGGGGATAGTGTATTAATTACATTTGAAGTAAATGTAATCGCAGTTCCGCCTTCTAGTAGCATTATGAATACAGCAAGAGTAACGGGTGATTTCGAATTGATTCCAGGAGAACCTCCGTCTACAATTACAAATTCAAGTAATACGACGGTTACGCCGGTAAATAGAGGTAGCTTAGATATGCTAAAAGAAGTAGACCATTCAGTTGTTGGTGTAGGAGAAACGGTAACGTATACTGTTCGTATATTAAATACTGGTACTGCTGATGCAATGAATGTTCAATTTATCGATGTGCTATCTCAGGAAGCTGATTTCGTTCCAAATAGTGTAACGATAAATGGGGTTCCGCAACCGGGGTTAAATCCGCAGATTGGATTTACGATACCTGATATACCAGTTGGTGAGACGTCACTTGTAACATATGAAGCTACGATTACAAGTTTTCCGGATGGTGGTACAGTAGTGAACGTTGCTGGGGCGTTAGCAGAATATATTTTAGTACCAGGGGAGCCGCCAGTTACAGTGATGGATACAAGCAATACAGTTATAGTGACGGTAAATACTGCAATCTTATTTGTTGCAAAAGGAGCAAACTTTGAAGTAGCAATGATAGGGGATGTTGTCACTTACGGAATCGCTGTTATAAATGATAGTACAGTTCCTGTGACCAATATTGTGTTAACAGATATCATTGATCCGAATACGCTATTTATAAATGGTACGGTAACGGTAAATGATGTACCTCTTCCATTTGCTAATCCGAATACTGGTATTCCGTTAGGTGATTTTCAGCCAAATGATGCAGCAATTATTAATTTCCAAGTTGTAATAATAGGAGGGCAAGTAAATAATTTAGTTACAAATACTGCTACAGCGAATGGGCTTGCAACTGTAAATCCGAATGAGCCGCCAGTAGTAGTTGAAGGTGATAGTAATACAGTTGTTATCCCGTTTATTCCTCAAAATGTCTCAACGACAGTCGTAAAAACGGCAGATTTACAGGTAGCAACAATTGGAGATGTCATTACGTTTACGACAGTCATCACAAATACGGGTGATACTGTAATGCAAAATATTCGTTTTCAAGATATGTTAGATAGTAGTGTTCGATTTGTTCCTGGAAGTGTAACGGTTGATAATACGCCAGTGCCGAATGTAAGCCCGGCAGTAGGGTTTCTTATCGGAAGTTTAAATCCTGGTGAAGCAAGGACAGTTTCGTTCCAAGTAGCAGTACAGAGCGCGCCAAATGGTTCAGGAAATTATATAAATCAAGCGAGTATTCGTTTTGAACATCAAGTAGGCACAGTATTGCCACCTGTTACACAAATAGTAGAAAGTAACATAGTTGTCATTCCATTTGTTCCAACGATTGAACAAATTTGCGAAACAAACTTTAATTGCTTAGATAAGATTCCATTTCAATGTTCTCCGTGTAATCATTTGCATGGACATAAAAAATAAAAACAGAAAGAGCATCCTGAAAAATAATTGGATGCTCTTTCTGTTTTAATCATATAGATTCATTTTCGGGCGAGGTGAAAAATTCGTCGATTTTGTCGGAAAGTAGTAATGGAATAGCTCCTTTTATAACAGAAATGTCCCAGTCCCACCATGCAAGATTCTCTAGTTTGTCAATTGTTTCTTGCGGGAAACGATATCGAATAAATTTTGCTGGATTACCAGCCACAATTGCATATGGAGGGACGTCTTTTGTAACAACACTTTTTGCACCAATAATGGCACCGTTACCAATTGTAACACCAGATAAAATGCAGGATTGATAACCAATCCATACATCATTGCCAACTACGATATCACCTTTTGAAGAAGGGTGACCAGTAATATGTGCTCCTTCATCAAAAAGTGCATTAAATGGATAAGTTGTTATCCAGTCTGCGCGATGTTCACCGCCAAGTATGAAAACGACTTCTTCTGCTAATGAACAAAACTTACCTATTTTCAATTTTGTTTCATCGTTCCAAGAAAAAATGGTTGGTCCTACTTTACTATAAGTATAATCACCAATATCATATTTATTATATTCAGGTTTTTGATTTAAATATAACATGCTTCTTCAGCCTCCTTTCTCAATTAAGTGATACGTATGGAATATTATATGCAAGATGTAGTAATGTGAACTGTATTAATAGGTGAAATGAACAAAAGGGAGTGGGATGTATGCGATACGAAATGGGTTTATATAATAAACCGTTTCAGTCAATTCGATCAGGGAAAAAAGTATATGAAGTACGCCTATACGATAAAAAACGTCAACTAATAAACAAAGACGATGAAATCGTATTTACGAATCTTAAGACAACAGAAATGATGACGGTAAAAGTAACGGAAATAAAGCGATACGAGAGCTTTAAAGCTATATATGAACAAATCGATAAAAAATTATTGGATTGTGAAAATGATAGTTTAGAGGAAATGTTAGAAAGTACATACAAAATATATACGAAAGAACAAGAAAAAGAGTGGGGAACAGTTGCGATTCGTATTGAGGTAATAAAATGATAAGAAATCGCGGAGCCGCTATCATTGTACAGGAAGGAAAAATCGCTCTTATAAAACGTATTCGAGAAGAGGAAAGATATTATGTTTTTCCTGGCGGAGGGATTGAGGAAGGTGAAACGCCTGAAGAGGCAACGAAAAGAGAGGTATACGAAGAATTAGGGGTACATATACAAGTGGAGCACCTTATTGCAAAGGTAAAATATAAAGGAAATGAATATTATTATGCTGCCTATATTACAGGCGGAGTGTTCGGAAGCGGAACAGCTGAGGAATTTCAGCTGGAAGGTAGGGGAAATTATATTCCGTTATGGTTACCGATAAACGAGTTGGAAAAAGTGAATATAAAACCTTATGAAGTGGTCAGAAATATATTTAATCATTATAAAATATAACGTCTGACAACATACAAAAAAAACCATTGACATAGTCTTCTGATTTAAGTATTGTATTCGAGTATGTTTATAATCAGGAGGTTTATATGAGCAATCAAACTACTACACATCATGTGAAAATGACAACAGCGGATCCATCTGGAATTGGTCTATTTGGATTAGCGATGGTAACACTTGTAGCATCATCTCAAAAGTTAGGCTTAACAGATGGCGTTTCACTTGTATTACCGTGGGCAATCTTTTTAGGAGGATTTGCACAAATCTTTGCTTGCATTCATGATGCAAAGCATAACAATACATTCGGTACAACAGCATTCGGTGCGTACGGTCTATTTTGGCTAGGTGTTGGAATGACTTGGTTAATTCAACTTGGAGTATTTGGCGAAAAATTAGCACAAGCTGCAGATTCAAAACAGCTTGGTGTAGCCTTTATCGGA
Organism: Bacillus sp. cl96; assembly: GCF_900100505.1. Lineage (NCBI taxonomy): Bacteria > Bacillati > Bacillota > Bacilli > Caryophanales > Bacillaceae > Bacillus > Bacillus sp. cl96. The sequence continues at coordinate 124,720 of NZ_FNDM01000007.1, read as the reverse complement.
TATTTGATTTTCACAATCTTTATGACAATTGGTGCAATGGAAACACATAAAGTATTATTTATGATTTTCGTCCTTATTGATTTCTTATTTATCGGTCTTTCATTAAGTACTTTAGGTGTTATGCCGCATGCAATGCATAATTTAGCAGCATATTCTGAACTTCTTATTTCATTATTATCTTTCTACGGTTCAGCTGCAGCAGTGTTAAATACACACTTCGGAAAAGTTGTTTTACCAGTAGGAAAGCCTTTTGGTATTTTTAAAAAATAATAAAAAAGCACAGATGATTGTATAGTCATCGGTGCTTTTTTATTTATTCCGCTCTTTGTGGGTTGTCTGAAAAAGCCTGATTGGTGAGGACTCATTAAACTTTCACTTTATCCCGCTATTTGCCGGGCAGTAAGCCCCCCCCCCGCCTCAAAATTCAGCGGAAACAAAGAAGTTAGGTGGGGGATGAATACCCTCACTGATTAAAGTTTCACCTTATTTGAAATAAGTAATGTGAAATGTAAATAAAAGTAGAAAAAATCAATTGAAATTGATTCTCATTATTAATATAATGAGAATGAGAATCATTTATTGTTAGAGGGGGATGCCAAAGTGGCAAAAATTTTAATAGCTTATGCAAGTATGTCAGGAAATACAGAGAGTATTGCTGATTTAATTAAAGTTAGTTTAGATGCTTTTGATCATGAAGTAGTATTGCAAGAAATGGAAGGCATGGACGCTGAAGAATTATTAGCTTATGATGGAATCATTTTAGGATCTTATACGTGGGGCGATGGTGAATTACCATTTGAAGCGGAAGATTTTCATGATGACTTAGAAAATATAGATTTAGCTGGGAAAAAGGTAGCGGTATTCGGATCGGGTGATACAGCGTATGAACTGTTTTGTGAAGCGGTAACGATATTTGAAGAACGTCTTGTGGAACGCGGTGCAGAGCTTGTACAAGAAGGGCTGAAAATTGAATTAGCTCCAGAAGATGAAGAGGATGTTGAAAAATGCAGTAATTTTGCAATTGCATTTGCTGAGAAGTTCTAAGAATGGGAGTGTCAACGTGGAGACAATGTTAAGTGCAACTGCTATTACAAAGTTAAGAGATGGAAAACTGTTGTTAGCTACTACATATAATGGCTTATTTGTTGAACAAGACGGAGAATGGAAACGAATTTTAAATGGTTTTCAAAAACGAATTAGGGATTTACATAGCGAAGATAATGTAGTTTATGGTGTAGGTGACGAAGGGATTTTTATTCGCAGTATGAATGGTGGAGAGAACTGGACAATTCAGCGTTTTCCAACAAAAGCAACGAGTTGGAATGTATGTAGCAATGTACAAGGAACTGTTGTTGCTCATGGAGAAAAAACGCTGTATCTTTCTAATAATTTCGGTTTGACATGGGAAACTATTCATCCGTTTCTTGAGTATGGCAGTGCGGCACCGTCTATTCGATCATTATTTTTATATAAACATTACTTATTTATTGGTACGAAAATACATGCTAAATATGGTGGTGTTTGGCTCTTTGATTTGAAGACACGTAAATTAAAGAGGATTAAAATTGCGATGAATCAAATGATCTCCGCGTTGACTTTACACAATTCTTATTTAGTAGCGGCAAGTGGATCGTGCAAGGGAGTTAGCGGAAATATTTCTTATTGTAAAATAGATGAAAGTATTGCAAGTGAAAAAATATATTGGCATACATGTCAAAGTGAGCAGAAAGCAAGTAGTTATTTAGACTTAAGTGTGGATCAACATGTTTTATATACAACTTCAACGCAAAATAAGGCGGGGATTAGTAGTGTGTGCCGTGTGCTTCTTGAAGAAGGTATTGTTACAGTATGTGATTCAGTTAAAGGGCACGGATGGCGCATTGTTAATCAAAAAGATGGTTATGTAGTAGCCGGATCAGGTGAATTAAAAGCAATGCAGTGGGAACAAAAAATAATTTAAGAAAAAAACTTTACTTTTATTATATTGATATGATATAGTATATTTAAACCATTTTACTTTTAATAATATAGAGATTTAAATGAGCTGTAACTTCCGAGGAGGATAGCAATGTTAAATCTCCTCAGGGGTTGCAGTTTTTTAATATCTGGCTTATTATTGTAAGGTGGTTGAAAATGAATATGTACATATAGGTACATTGTAGGAGGATTTTTTTCATGCAAAACGGTAAAGTAAAATGGTTTAACTCAGAAAAAGGTTTCGGTTTCATCGAAGTTGAAGGCGGAGAAGACGTATTCGTTCATTTCTCAGCTATCCAAGGCGAAGGCTTCAAAACTTTAGAAGAAGGTCAAGAAGTTACTTTCGAAGTAGAACAAGGTAACCGTGGACCTCAAGCTACTAACGTAAACAAGAAGTAATTTTTGAAAAAAGAAGGGCTCGCCCTTCTTTTTTTTGCATTTTTATAGATGTCCTCCTACTTACATATCATAACAAGACTGAATTTTCATTTATTTATTCGGAGTATTTTTGTATAAAGTACATGAATAAATAAATACTGAAAATAAAGTGTTTGTGTGAAAAGGAATTTAGAAAGAGGTAAATAAATTGAAAAACGCTACACATTTCATTGTGTTTGATATTGAAAGGAATTTCAGACCGTATAAATCAGAAGATCCATCAGAAATAGTTGATATCGGAGCTGTAAAAATAGAAATAGGTACAATGAAGATAATTGAAGAATTTTCGGAGTTAGTAAAACCAAGTGCACGATTAACTCGTCATACAACAAAATTAACCGGTATTACGAAAAAAGATTTAATGGGTGTAGAAAAATTCCCTCAAATTATAGAGAAATTTATTCAGTTCATCGGCGAAGGTTCTATATTTGTTTCATGGGGAAAAGAAGATTATCGCTTTCTATCTCATGATTGTACATTATATGGTGTTGAATGCCCAAGTATAGAAAAAGAAAATAGAATTGATTTGCAAAAATTTGTTTTCCAAGCATATGAGGAATTATTTGAACATACGCCAAGTTTACAATTTGCGGTAGAACAGCTCGCTTTAACGTGGGAAGGAAAACAGCACCGTGCTTTAGCAGATGCTGAAAATACAGCAAATATACTTCTTAAAGTATATAGCGAGAGAGATATCAATAAGCGATACAAAAGACATGGTGAACTTGAACTTGTAAAAAACGGAAAACTAACAGAAAAAGCGAAAAAAAAGATGCGAAAATGGGTTTTTAAAGAACTAAAGAAAAATACAGAACGCCCTTTTGAATGGAGTACATTTGAAAGTGGTGACACGTGGGAAAGTATAACGGAAAGATATTATATAAGTGAAAATACAGTGGAACTCCTGAAAAAACATTTTCGTACAGCAGTGAGAAAAGCGGAACGGCAGATTAGGTATTTGGCTGAGATGGAGGAGAATACAGAGGTTAAATGAATTTCTCCTCCCCCTCTAACTACATACATGTAATAACAGCGTATTGATATTAAATAGGCATCAACTTGTTGTTGTGATTGTGCATTATAATTGCTTTGGGATTGTTAAGACGTAATAAGAGTTTTAAACCGTATTAATAAAATAAAAATATATATAAAGAAAAGAGTGTAGTTTAATGGAAACGATCTTTAACATTTTAACTGTTTTAGTTTTTGGGATAATATTTACCACACAATTAGCATTAACTACACTTTCTTTCATAGTAAAGAAGAATTGGAAAAAACTTAATATCTCTTTAAGTTGTGGTGTATTAAAGTTTAAAATAGAAGAGTAAGATTGAGTTTTGTACAAGGGAGGTGTGATAGTGGTAGACTTGGATATTAAAGATGTCACAGTAAAGATGGAATTAAACGGTGTCTTTTGGAATGAGGATCGGATTGCTGAAATGAAGGTGACTACAAAAGAAGAGCATTCTGTTATTCTTCGTCTAGTAGTTGATTTAGAAAGTAAAACTATTAGGGCGACGAGTGCGGAAATAGTGAATGGATTCTGCCCTCTGTGCAAACAGAAAAGGGACGAATGTAGTGAACTTAATGACTTGCAAAACAAAATGGAAATTTTAGAAGAAGCCTACGATTGGGTGAGAGAACATCCGGAATATCGTTTTCAATTATCTTTTTACGAGTACAATAAATTTGAGGTAGTAAAGTGAAATTTGCATCTTAACAACTTATAGAAGGTCTTGGTCAACTAGAAATATTGAAGTAGATATTTCTAATGGAAATAAGCTTGTATAACAAGGAAGGGATGTATTTGATTCTGCAACAAATGTCATCTTGCATCAAAAAAATTTGAAAATAAACATGTTTTATTATAAAGCAGAAAAATCGATTCTTAGTAGAATCGGTTTTTAATATAAACAAAAGAGCGCTTATTATAAGCGCCCAGTAACAACAGTTATATGGAAGTATTTATCCCGTAAAAGCCCGATTGGTGAGGGTAATAATTAGTGGGGGATGAACAAAACCCCACTGATTAAAGTTTCATTTTATTCAATACCGCTCGGATCAAACGAATACTGCTGCTTATTCTCAATCCGCTCAATCACATCCTGCAGCTCATCTGGCTTCAGAAACTCAATCGGAGAGAAGCCTTTTTCAAATGTAAGTGTGTCTGCTTCAATCATAAGTACATATCGGTCATTTACCTTCGCAATATGTATTTGATCCCCGAAATCAGCAAGCAAAGCCTTCACAGAGATATGATCGGCTTTTAGTTTTAATTCCACTTCAGGAGCATGCTCGACGATTTGAGCGGTAGCTTCCATTACTTCTTCGGTTGAAAATTGTTCCATAATTTCCCGCTTCGGACTAGCAGCCCATACTTCCATCGCTTGGTCGAATTGTTCGCGTTCTTCCGTACCTTCTTCAAATACATCTTCAATTTGGTCGTATACCATGTCCATTACCTGTGTTTTCATAATTTCAGGCATAGAGCGTTCATATTCGACGAATTTTAAGAAGTCTTCAAAGTAGCGGGCATGTGATGCTTGGTGTATTTTTAGTTCGCCTACTTCAACCATACCTTCTTCAGGCATGTACGGATATTGGATAGATTTCATATTCTTTGTTGTGATGGCCATTTCAACGTTACGAATCAGTGTTGATTCATCAGAAATAGAAGCAACCTTTGGTTCAAAGTCGCATTTCATTACGAATACGAATGGATCATCAAAGTATTTGCGTAGTTTTGCCTGAGCAATTAAAAATACACCACCACGTACAGCGCTTGTGTCAAGATATGTATAAACGAGAGGTTCGCTCATATCTTTAAAGTTTTCTTTTGTTTCTGCAAAGCGAATACGATTAAAAAGGTTGTAATGAGGGTTTGAATCAAGTTCGTGCCCTTCTTCTACAATAAAGCGACCAATTTTTGTTGGGGCTTGTTCTGTTTTTGCATGACGTTCTACTTTTCGCTTCGATATTTTTAATAACTCACCATTCAAAAATTCTTTTAAGGAACTATCTTCATATTCTTCAGCGTCTAAAGTTTGAAAATGTTTGTAGCGTTTATCAACTGCTTCACCTTTTCCTTCTACTTGTACAACATAAAAGGAAAGATAATTTATTTCAAAATCCATATTTATCACCTTGTTTCATTTCATTAACTCTTATCAGTATAGAGATGGAAAAAACTTTCGTCAATTTATATAAGGAAGGGGAAGCCCCTTCCTTTATATAATCTTTATTTTCTCGATTAAAATCCGTCTTCTAATGCTGCGAATGGAATGTTTAGTCTGTTTTCTACTGTGCGTAAACGTTGGTTTAAGCGGTTTAGTCTACGTGTATGGCGCTCAACTGTATTTTCTAGTTGACGAACTCTTTGTTCAAGCTCATTTACGCGTCTTTCTAATTGACGATTTCCAGTGCCAGGAAAAGAGATTGGAAGTTGGAATTGTCTATTTTGGTCATATGGATTCGTGTGCTCTGCTTGATCTATATAAGATTGATATTGTGTTTGTAAGTCATACTGTGGTTGTTGGTACGCATATTGATTATATGGATCATATGGATTGTAGGGATACATAATAACATCCTCCATTTCTTTAAAATAGGTTGAATTCACCATAATGTATGTGCAAAAGCGGAGTGGTGGCACGGCAAATACCTATTTATGTTGACGGGATTTCTCTTTATCCCGCTATTTGCTGGGCAATAAGACCCCCATGTCAAAATTCAGCAGAAACAAAGAAGATCGGGATGCCCGTAAAACCCCCACTGATTACAGTTTCACTTTATAAAAAATAGCTTGAGGGTTTTTGATTTGTATTTCTTTTGCTTAATGGTATATACTGGATAAAAGAGAAAGTTTACATAAAAGTTACAATTCTATCAAACTCAAACTTTTATGTAAATATGTATAGACATTTATAAAAGAAAAGAGTAATTTATATAGAGTGAAAAATAACTTGTAACATTTTATAAACATATTGTAAAATGATTGTAACAAAACATACATAAAAATGAAATAAATACATAATAGTGATGTTGGGGAAAGGGAGAGAGTATATTGTTCCGTAAAGTAAAGGGTATATTGGTTGGGGTGTTATGTGTAGCTATAATGAGTGGCTGTGGTGCAAAGGTAAGTGATGTTGCATTGGTAAGTGATATTGGTGGGCATACTGTAGAGGCTAAAGCAGAAGTGCAGGATACTATTAGTTTAGTTGATGGTCGAACTGGTACTGAAGTGAAAAAATTAGATTTATCTAGTTTAGGCTATTTTGAAGATGAAGCGAAATTTAAAAAGTCTGTAACAAAGGTTGTTGGTGAGGTTGGAAAAAGCGTCGACAAAAAAATGGTTCCTTCACGTATAGCACCTGATGGAAGTTGGCAAGAAGGAAAACCTTCTTATGAATTAATGGAAAAAGAATTAGTAGATAAATTGTTAAATGTTGGTATGTGGGATGCTACGTATCAGTTGCCGATCGTGGAGAAAAAACCAGTCGCAACATTAAGTGATGCGCAAGGAAATGGTACGGTAATTGGTAGATATGAAACGAATTTAGGTGGTTCAACAGGTGGCCGTATTGAGAATATTCGTTTGTCAGCAGCGAGCATAAATGGAGTTGTGTTAGCAAAAGGAGACCGTTTCTCTTTTAATTCATTAATCGGTGATACAACACCAGATAAAGGATATCAATTAGGGAAAGAAATAGTTGATGGTAAATTAGTAGATGGATATGGCGGTGGTGTTTGTCAAACATCTTCAACTTTATACAATGCAGCAGATCAAGCTGGTCTGAAAATGGTGGAGAGAACTACACATTCTAAAACGGTAGGTTATGTTCCACAAGGAAGAGATGCTACAATTGCATATCCATACTTAGATTTAGTATTTGAAAATACGAATGATGCACCTGTGAAGCTTTATATGGGCATTCAGGGTGGAAAGCTAGTTGCTGAAGTACATAAAATGAGATAAGAGTTAAAAAGCCATCTTTTCTAAAAGTTAGAAAAGATGGCTTTTTATTATGAAAATAAAAATGTATGTGAATTCTGACTTTTCTTATTTATATAGGATGATTTTAGTTGTATCCTTCATAGTAACGGTTATATGTAATGGGAAAATATAGGGATAAGGAGATGAAGTTATTCATGGTACAAATTCATCCGAAAACACGTATTGGTCATGTTGAATTTAAAGTGAAAGATTTAGAGCGTCAAATTGCTTTTTATGAGAATGTTGTAGGATTAGAGGTAATTAAGCAAGAGGGGAATAAAGCATATTTATCTGGAAAAGGTGGAAAGAACGCGTTACTTGTTCTTGAAAGGTTAGAGGACGGGGTACTGCAAGAACCGCGTACGACTGGTATATATCATGTAGCCTTTTTAGTTCCGACTCGTGAAGCTTTTGCTTCTGCGCTATTTGGGGTTCTTCGTAATAAGAATGTAATTGACAGCCCGGATGAGCAAGAAGGGCGTTATACATATTCAAATGAAATTTTACCAATTTCAAGGTTTAATAGTGCAAGTGATCATACATATAGCGAAGCTTTTTATTTGCAAGATTTAGAGGGGAATGGTATTGAAATTTATGCAGACCGTCCGCGTGATCAATGGGGAGAAGGGCCAGGAGGAAGTACACCACTTGATTTAAAAGAATTGGCAACACTCGTTGATTATGAGTTTGATGGTTTGTCTGCTAATACTGTCGTTGGGCACGTACATTTACGAATAGCTGATGTAGAGAAATCACATGAATTTTATGTGGAAACAGTAGGTTTTGAAGTACAACAGCGTGAAGAGGATTGCTTATTTATTTCAGCAGGGGGATATCATCATCATATTGGTGCAAATACGTGGAACGGAGTAAACAATCCACACCCACCAGTACATGCAACTGGGCTAAAGGTGTATACGATTGTACTACCGTATAAAGAAGCGTTAGATGAAGTGAAAGAAAGATTAATAGAAAAACAACATGAAATAAATGAAACTACAAATGGGTTTGTGGTGGTAGATCCAAGTGGTATTACAGTGCAGTTTGAAATAGAAGCAGTGTAAAATAAGCGAGAAAGTGTATAATCACTTTCTCGCTTATTTGTGATCATTCATAGCTCAATCCAATATCTTCTTACTACATTCCCATCTTCCTCAGTGAAATCATCATCACGAAGCCCGCCGTTATGTAAAATCGTTTTTTCAGAAGCGGTATTCACTGCGTCGCAAACGACAAGTACTTTCGTGATGTCTAATTCCTTCGTTTTTTCTAATGATAATGCTAGTAACTTCGTAGCATAACCATTTCTTCTTTCAGAAGGGCGAATGCCATAACCAATATGACCGCCAGCGTTAAATAAATGTTCGGTTAAACTATGACGTATATTAACAGCTCCCACAATTTTATTTTCATCTGTAACAAGCCAATATGTAGAGTCTGGTACCCAAGTTTCAGGGATATTTATTCCGTTATGCGCATCGAGAAGTTCTTGAACCATAGCTGGGAAGTTGGCAGGATTTTTTGAGATAACCCACGGGATCATTGTTTCACCGCTATCTTTCCATTCGTTATAGAAATCTAAGTATTCTTCTTGTAAATCAGTAGTAGGTGTAAGTAACGAGACGTTCATTGTTAGTAAGCTCCTTTATTTATGTATTTTTTATAAAAAATTATGAAACGAAATGAAAGCGTTTTCTTAAATTTCTCAACCTAATTTCATGCAATCCACCTTTGGTTTTTTAGAAAATTAGTGAAGGTTTAAAATCAGGAGTTATTTATTTTATGTTAATATTTAAAATATTAACATAAAACAGTCGGAGTATTAAGTGTATTTTAGTGGTATTCTTTCATGGTGATAAATGGATGTTTGTGATAATTTTTGTTTTATCTATCTATAATGAATGAAAGGGGGAAGTGCCCGTGAGTGTAGATTTTGATTTTATTATACGAATCGGTGTTGCTGGCTTGTTAGGAGCAATGATTGGTATTGAAAGAGAAATTCGATCGAAAGAAGCTGGATTAAAGACTCATTTCCTCGTAGCGGTAGGAAGTGCGTTAATAATGGTTGTTTCGAAATATGCCTTTTCAGATATTGTGTATGAAGAGCATACGTCTCTAGACCCAAGTCGGATTGCAGCACAAGTCGTTAGTGGAGTTGGTTTTTTAGGTGCAGGCACAATTATTATTCAAAAGCAGGCGGTGAAAGGATTAACGACCGCGGCTGGTTTATGGGCTACTGCCGGTATAGGATTAGCAATTGGAGCGGGAATGTATGTAGTAGGCATTGGAGCGACGATTCTCGTTTTAATTGGTTTAGAAATTGTAAGTCGTATTTTTAAGGTGCAATTTCTATTTCCACAAAATATAACAGTGCAAATGTTTGTAAATAAACATGAAGCGATACAACAAATATTAGAAACACTACAAGTGAAAGGCATCCCAATACTCTCATATGAGGTGGAAGCTTCACAGCAAGGTACAGAAACTGTTTATAAGGTAGGAATGCAGCTGAAAAATATATCGTCAGAAGAAAAGAATGAGTTTATTCAGCATATGCAAACATTACCGGAAGTTACGTTTATAAAGTTAAAATCATAGTGTTGAAAACGAGGATAGATGTAGCAGAAATTTTGCTATTATCTATCTTTTTTGATATAAAATGCACGGAAAGTCAAGCGTTAATTTTACATGGAATGGATACATGTGTGAACGTTACCTTATTTTTTCTCAATACAGGACAAAAAGTGAAAATAGTAAAATAATGGAGCGGGACACTAAAAATGTAAGGTAGGGGAGAGCATGAAAGGCTATTCAAAGAAAATGTTAGTAGGGGTAAGTTTTGCTAGTTTAATGTTAGGGAGTTTTCAAGGGGTCAGTTTGGCAGAAGATACTAAGGGAGAGCAAGTTTCTTATCGAAATGTGCTCAAAATGGAGCCAGTCGGTGTACAACTACCAGTACAAGAATTAGCTCATTCATCGAAAGTGCTCGAAAGCAAGTCTTTTGAGAAAAGGTTACAATTTGCCGATTTATCACAAAGACCACCTGAGGTGAAAAAAGAAAGTAAGCAATTAGCTGTAGCGAAAACTTATACAATTGCTGAATTAAATCAATTAAGCAATCAGCAGTTAGTAGATTTACTTGTAACAATTGATTGGGAGCAAATTACGGGGCTATTTCAGTTTAATACAGACAGTCTAGCATTCTATCAAAATGATAGTAGGATGCAGGCGATTATTGATAAATTGAAGCAGCAAGGACAAGCCTATACGAAGGATGATTCAAAAGGGATTGAGACATTAGTGGAGGTATTGCGTTCAGGATTTTATTTAGGATTTTATAATTCGGAACTTAGTAAATTAAATGAACGGAGTTATCATGATAAATGCTTACCTGCATTAAAAGCGATAGCTAACAATTCAAATTTCAAGCTGGGTACATTAGAGCAAAATAGAGTGGTATCATCATACGGAAAGTTAATAGGAAACGCTTCGAGTGATGTGGAAACGATAACATCAGCTGCAAAAATTTTCAAACAATATAATGATAATTTTTCTACATTAGTAGATAATCTTTCAGCTGGAAATGCTATTTACGATATTATGCAAGGTGTTGATTACGACATTCAATCGTATTTGTACGATACGAGGAAAGCTCCGAAAGATACAGTATGGTATCAGAAAATAGATAGTTATATTAATGAACTAAGTCGTTTTGCATTAATGGGAACGATTACAGCAAAAAACGGTTGGCTTATTAATAATGGCATTTATTATACAGGTAGACTCGGTACATTCCATAGTACAGGAACGAAAGGGTTACAAGTTGTAACAGATGCGATGAAAATTTATCCGTATTTAGGGGAGCAATATTTCGTAGCTGCTGAGCAAATCGCAACGAATTATGGCGGAAAAGATGCAAATGGTAAAGTGGTGAATTTAGATCAAATAAGAGAAGATGGAAAGAAAAAATATTTGCCAAAAACGTATACGTTTGATGATGGGGCAATTGTTTTAAAAGCTGGAGATAAAGTGACAGAAGAAAAAGTAAAACGTTTATATTGGGCGGCAAAAGAAGTGAAGGCACAATTCCATCGTACGGTTGAAAGTGATCAACCTTTAGAAAATGGAAATCCTGATGATGTACTAACGATGGTTATTTATAATAGCCCAGCAGAATATCAATTTAATCGTCAATTGTACGGTTATGAAACGAATAACGGTGGTCTTTATATAGAAGGAACAGGTACGTTCTTTACTTATGAGCGTACGCCAGAAGAAAGTATTTATAGTTTAGAAGAATTATTCCGGCACGAGTTCACGCATTATTTACAAGGTAGATATGAAGTACCAGGGTTATGGGGACAAGGAAAAATATATGAAAATGAAAGATTATCTTGGTTTGAAGAAGGAAATGCTGAATTTTTTGCAGGGGCAACGAGAACGGATAATGTTGTACCGAGAAAGAGTATTATAGGAGGATTATCTTCAAATCCAGCAGAGCGTTATACGGCAGAGCGAACGTTAAATGCAAAGTATGGAACGTGGGATTTCTATAATTATTCCTTTGCTTTACAATCGTATATGTACAATAAGAGATATGATATGTTCGATAAAATACATGATCTTATTAGGAAAAATGATGTAACAGCATATGATGCATATCGCTCTACATTAAGTAAAGATGCGAATTTAAATAAAGAATATCAAGACTATATGCAAATGCTAGTTGATAATCGTGAGAAGTATAATGTGCCATTAGTATCAGACGATTATTTAGCGAATCATGCATCGAAGCCAGTTTCAGATATTGCAGCAGAAATAACAGCGGAAGCAAAATTGAAAAATGTATCAGTGAAGAAAAATAAATCACAGTTCTTTAATACATTCACACTACAAGGAACATATACAGGAACTGCAGCAAAAGGAGAATACGAAGATTGGAAAACAATTACACAAAACGTTAATGATACGTTAAAACGTTTAAGTGTAAAGGAATGGACAGGCTATAAAACAGTAACAGCATACTTCGTAAATTATCGCGTGAATGCATCAGGACAATTTGAATATGATGTTGTGTTTCACGGTATTAATACAGAAGAAGGTGCAGAGAATAAAGCACCAGTTGCAGTTATAAATGGTCCGTATAGTGGAAATGTAAATGAAGCAATTTCATTTAAAAGCGACGGATCAAAAGATGAAGACGGGAAAATTACTTTGTATAGATGGGAGTTTGGTGATGGAGCAGTAAGTAATGAGCAAAATCCAACTCACGTATATACAAAAGAAGGAACGTATACGACGAAATTAACGGTAACAGACGATAAAGGAGCAACTAATACTGCTACAGCGACTGTAACTGTTCAAAAGAAAGAAGATAACAGTGTAGAAAAAGAACCGAATAACTCATTCCAAACAGCAAACAAACTGCAGTTAAATCAAGTTTTACGTGCTAGTTTAGGAAATGGCGATACAAGTGATTTCTTTGAAATTAATGTGGAGACTGCTAAAAACCTTCAAATTAACGTAACGAATGAAAATAATATCGGAATGAACTGGGTACTTTATTCTGAAGCAGATTTAAATAATTATGTTACGTATGCTCAGCAACAAGGGAATAAACTAGTAGGTAGTTACTACACGTATCCAGGGAAGTATTATTTACATGTGTATCAGTATAGTGGTGGAACAGGGAATTATACGGTGGAAGTAAAGTAGTAAAAAGGGAGTTGTCTTTTTCAATGAATGGCATAAGGTCTGTACTTTATTGGAAAAACAATTGTAGGAAATGTCCCTAATGATAATAACAAATTAAGTATCGCGAGATATTATATTTACATTAAACAAATCTAATCAGTAAATGAGATAAAATCGATGAACTAGTATTTCATCACGATGTAAGGAAAGTTATAAATATTAAGTGCGTTTAATGTAGTTAAACTAAAGGATCAGAGTGTATCTGTAACAATAGATAAGCTCTGATCCTTATTATTTTTAATTAACTAAACAGAAAATTTTTGTCGCATTAGCAGGGGATACTAATAGAAAAGCGTGTCCCTTTACCTAAGTTACTCTCTATCTCTATATCTCCGTTTAATTCTTTAATAATACTATAAGCAATCATAGTACCAAGCCCAGTTCCTTTTTCTGTTGTTGAATAGAATGGCAAAGCAATTCGTTTTATTTGTTGAGATGACATCCCAATTCCTGAATCAATAATATCAATTATGATATTTCCTTTTACTTTTTGTATATTTATTTGTAATAATCCACCATTTTTCATAGCCTCAATTCCGTTTTGGATGATGTTGTTTAGACAGAGTTTGAATTTTTCGGGGTCCCCATTTATATAAAAGGAATCTGTACTATTTTGTTTGATTTCAACTTTGTATGATAGAGCGAGTGGTGAAATAGTATCTTTCACTTGATTTAAAATGTGATTAATATCTATTTTCTCTTTTAGGGTGTTCTGTGGTTTGGTTAAAGATAAATAGTTATTAATAGTAGATTGTATTTGCTGCATTTCAATTAACATGATTTCTAAGTATTGATCCTGAGATAGCTTAGAGGCATGTTTTTCATTTAATAATTGAGTGAATCCATGTACCGTGGTTAGTGGATTGTGGATTTCGTGTGCAATTGACGCTGCTAGTTCGCTAGCTATATAAAATTTTTCAGCCCGTTGCAGTTTTTCTTTCATTTTATATTTCTCAATCATTTCCTCTATAAAATAAACTGATAATAATACTGTGAAAATATTAATGACTATATAATTTAATAAAAATTCTATGAGAGTAGAGTCTATTTTACCTCCTGTATTTATTTGAGTTACAATACCGCAAATAGAAAGTGAAGCTGTACATACTAAAATAAGAAGTAAGCTTAATAATATCTTTTTTTCTTTAAAATACATAGGTAATAAGTAACGAAAGAGCATTGTTATACCCAAAATAATAGTGAAGATAATAAATGATGGAAGAACGCCATTTCCGCCTAAGTAAAACCGGTAAGAAAGATATAAAATTCCTATAAAAACAATGTTTTTTGTATTTCCATATAGAAAAACTAATATAATAGGAATAAAACGTAAATCATAAATAAATCCCACATGTAAATGAAAAGGAAAAGTCATACAAAAAATAATAGCAATGGAGGAAAGGATAGAAAATAACATATTATTACATGTTATTTTTTCTTTAAACTCTAGCCAGAGTACGTGATAGCTAAGGATACAAATTATTATAATAAAGGTATTTAATAAAAGAGTAGAAATTCCCATAGTTTTGCATCTCCGATAGTTTGTAAGTAGAATTATGTATGAGTTGGACAAAGATGTTTAGTATTAGTAGACTTTTTATCTAAAAAGGAAGGGTACTTGAAAAGTGCTGTTATATTACTCGTATTAAAATCGATAAGGAAAATAGAAAAATAATAGATAAAAAATCTATTTAAATTCATGTGCATATGAAATTATAAACTAACTTTTGTATAGGTAAAATTGGGATTGAGTTACTGATAAAATAAGGTTCTTTAAGTATGAATATTCTGTGAAAATGATATGTGTGGTGACTCCTGTTTTGTAGCCTTCGTTATATTAACATGGAATATATCAAATTACAAAGTGAAATTTTAGAAAAATTTTATTAGTACATTTTATCTGAAATAGAAATGCTATTTATTTGAGTATTTTGGTACTTCCTCGTATAAAACTTTGTTAGAAAAAGATTTTAAAATTTATAAGTTTTTTATGAAGTGTAATATTGTAGCTTTATCTATGTGGCTTTCTCAATAACTATTAAGGCGGAAAGTTAAAATATATAGGTTTATAGATATGAATTATTACATAAAAACGCACTTAAAAAAGGATGTATGATGGTAATAGAATACAAACATCAAGGGGGAACTTAAAATGAAGTTAAATAAACTAGTGCTTAGTTGTGGAGTAGTTTCAGCATTAACACTTGGTGTGTTAGGGAATAATACTTATGCTGAAGAAGTACACAAAACGAATGATCCAATTCATGTAGTTGAACATGTTTCTGCAGACTTATTATTAACCCAAACAATGGATTATAGTGGCGAGGCTGTAACTTCTTTCGTATATGATGGGAGTACTGACTTAAGCTTTTCTATGAAAAATAATGGTCAAAATACAATGGGATATAGTGTAAAAGGTCCAAATACAGAGCTAATTGTTGGTGGTTATATAAAACCTGGAGAACAACAAATTAATGTTACAAATGTACGGAATGCTTTATCTCCATTGCCGAATGGAACATATAAAATTTACGTTTCAAATGATGATGGTTCTAAGGGGCAATTCCAAGTTTCAGTAAGATCTATGAATTAAATTTAAAACGCTTTGTTTTTAAGTTAATTTAATCTTTACTTATTGGAAAGAAGCTAAAGTGAATTGAGAATTACCGATAAAAATGAAAACGAGCACCTTATCTAATTGTGAGAGGGTGTTCGTTTTTTGCTATTAAACAGAAAATAATTATAAATATATTTTGAAATTCCCATTGCTAACCTACTAGATTGTGTCAACTAGAGAATGTCTACTATAAAACATATTAAAATAAAGATGATGTAACATTCCGCTAAATTATATGGGGAAATAGAAAAACCACCCTTATATGAGTGGTTTTAGTAATTATTTTTAGGTTATACATTTAAAATTAGGCTAAGTTATAGAAATAATAAACATTTAATCCGTTGTTATTATTTTGGTTCTGGATAATGATTGTAGTATGAGATTCTAATAAATTCTTGATAGACATTTGTTAATTTTGCATCTCTAAGAGCATCGTTGAATTTTTGCATACGTACACTCCCTTGAGCGTAGCCTCCACCTGGAGTATAAGGGTTTCTTGCTTCAAAGTCATCCAAAAATACTTTTAATTTTTTATAGTCTTGAGATTGATAGAAAGCCACGGCCTCTTCAGGAGTGACATCAAAGTAAGAGGATGACGTTGAGTTATAAGAAGCTGCTTGAGCAGTAGGTGCCTCTAGCATAGTTGCAGCTCCACCGAACATAGTAAGCGCCATAGAAGATACAATAATTTTTTTAAACATAATAAAACCTCCATGTAGAATATTGGATTAATAGTAATCCTGTAATCATTATAGTTACACTGAAAGTGATTATCAAATGCAATATTGCATAATGTATCCCGCTATTTTGGGGCAGTAAGACTCCCGCCCAAAAATTCAATGAAAGCAAAGAAGTTAGAGGGGAATCGGGAGGATTAAAGTTTCACTTTATTCTTTGAACGAGAAGTCACCTTTATATTTAAATGGAGGAGTGTAATAGATTAGAAGAGGTGTATAAGTTACTCAGGTTAACAAGAAAATGAAGAGGATATTTTTAATAGGGGAAAGCTTAATAACTGGAGTAAAGGAATTGCTATTTATATATTTAACATACATATTTGTCTTTTAAATTGTAGGCGTGTTTTAGAATTTGTATATAGTAAATTCGTTAAAAAACTTGATAAATAATAAAATGTGTAAATTTTTTGACTATTTTATTAAAATTATTTAATATTTGTAATTTATTGTTTTATAATGATAAATGGGTCGATCGTGAATGTTTTAGATATTGCGATATACACTCGGATTAATTTATTCTAGGGAGGTTACAAAATTGGGTAAGAGAGTCATTATAAGAGTTTTTACATTATTATCAGTACTGGCATTATTCCTTAATGTATTTTTACCTAGGGCTAGTGCAGAGGTTATGACGCATGAGAAATATTCAATGGACTGGAGTTATAGTAATAGTCTAGGTAAGTACATTCGCACTGAAATGATTAAAAATTCAAGTGGTCAAATTGCTTATTGCTTAACCCTTGGATTAAAATCACCAAATGGTGAAGATCTTCCTGAAATGGGGAAAACAGATAATGTAGTATATAGAGTCTTATTAAATGGTTTCCCGCAAAAAAGTGCTGAACAGCTGGGAGTAGCTAATAAAAATGAAGCGCATTATGCAACGCAACTTGCGGTTTGGAATGCATTAGGTCAACTCGATGTAAATGAATTAAAACATGAGAATAAAAATGTTGAAAAAGCAGCTAAGGCTATTATTAGTAATGCTAATAATAGTGAAGAGACTCAAGATGTTTTTATGAATGTGATTCCTGCTGAAAAGCAAAAAGCAGAATTAAAGGGTGAATTCTTCGAAACAAATCTATATTCAGTACAAACAAATGCTAAGAGTGGTTCTTATAAGGTAGTAGCGAAAAATGCACCTAATGGAGTTAGAATTGTTAGTGAAAATGGAGAAGTGAAAGATCAGCTTTCAGTTGGAGAAAAATTTCGTATCCAAATTCCTAAGAATACAAAAACGGGTGAATTTAATTTAAGTGTAGCTGCTAATTTAACTAAAGTTCAAGCAATTGCTTACCGTGGTACGGATACTGTTCAGAACGCTACAGTACTATTAGAAAGAAATGAAGAAAAGCTTAGTAGTGATCTTGCAGTAAATTGGGAAGCAGCTGGTTCTTTAAAAATTAAAAAGGTTGGAGAAAATGGAGAAGTTTTAGCTGGTGCAGTATTTGAGGTCTTTAATGCAAATAATGAATCAGTTGGAAAAATCACGACTGGTGCTGATGGTATGGCAGAATTAAACAACTTACCAATTGGTACTTACACATTAAAAGAAATTAAAGCACCAACAGGCTATGTTTCAGATGATAAAACACAAACTATTGAAGTTAAGACAGGAGAAACAGGAGCTGTCCAAATAGTAAATAACAAAGTAAAAGGTAACATCGAAATTAAAAAGCTCAGTGATTCAGGAAAGGTTTTACCAAATGTTGAATTCACAGTCTTTACTGAAGATGGAAAAGAAGTGCAAAAAGTAGTAACAAAAGAAAATGGAATTGCAAACGTTGAAGGTCTTACGTATGGTAAGTATTATTTCTTAGAGACAAAAACACCTAATGGATATATTGGAAATAAAACAAAGTATCCTTTTGAAATTAAAGAGCACAATAAAACACTTACTTTTACAGTGGAAAATACCGAAGTGAAAGGTAGTGTAAAATTACTAAAAGTAGATAATGAAGATATTAGCAAAAAATTAGAAGGTGCAGTATTTGAATTGAAAGATGAAAGTGGAAAAGTAGTTGGGGAATATAAGACAGATAAAAATGGCGAGATTAACGTCAAAGATTTAGCGTATGGTAAATATTCATTTGTAGAAAAGGCTTCTCCACATGGTTACGTTCTTGTTAAAGAACCAATTATGTTCGAAATAAAGGAACATGGGAAGATTATTGAGTTATTGGCAGTTAATCATCTTATCAAAGGTGATCTAGAAATTACAAAGGTAGATGTAGCTGATGGAAATAACAAGCTTCCAAATGCAGAATTTACGATTTATAACGAAGCAGGAAAAGAAGTAGTAAAAGGAAAAACAGACGATAAAGGAATCGCTAAATTTGAAAAATTACCATTTGGAAAATACACATATAAAGAAACTGTTGCGCCAAAAGGTTATGTATTAAATGAAGAAACGTTCTCTTTTGAAATTAAAGAGAATGGTCAAATCATTAAACACATTGTCAAAGATGAAAAGATTCCTTCAATAGAAACAAAAGCTACTGATAAAACAGATGGTACAAAAGAAATGCACACGTCTAAGTCTGTAACAATCCAAGATAAAGTGGAATACAAAGACCTACAAGTAGGCAAAGAGTATACTTTAAAAGGTAAATTAATGAATAAAGAGACTAATAAACCATTAGTTGTAAATGGTAAAGAAGTAACTGCTGAAACGAAGTTTACACCAAAAGAAGCAAATGGTTCTATTACACTAGATTTCACTTTTGATGCAACTGGTTTAGAAGAAAAAGAAGTAGTAGTATTCGAAGAGTTATTGAAAGACGGAAAAGTTGTTACGACACATGCTGATATCAATGATAAAGGTCAAACAGTTAAGTTCGTTAAGCCATCAGTAAAAACGACAGCAACAAACAAAGCTGATGGTTCTAAAGAGTTAGATGCTTCTAAATCTGTAACAATCCAAGATAAAGTGGAATACAAAGACTTAATCGTGGGTAAAGAGTACGTAGTAAAAGGTAAACTAGTGGATAAAGCAACAAACAAGCCATTATTAGTTGATGGTAAAGAAGTAACAGTAGAATCTAAGTTTACTGCTAAAGAGAAGAATGGTTCTATCACATTAGACTTCACTTTCAATGCTTCTGCATTACAAGGTAAAGAAGTAGTAGTATTTGAAGAACTGTATCAAGATAATATATTAGTAGCTATTCACGCTGAAATTGAAGATAAGGGACAAACAGTGAAATTTAAAGAGGGAAAATCGGAACAACCAAAACCAGAACAGCCAAATTCAGGTAAAAATACGACAACACCAGAGCAACCTAACGAGCAAGTAAAAGAACAACCACAACTTAAGAAAGAAATTCAATCTAAAATTGGATGGTTACCGCAAACAGGTACTAATCTTACAAGTTGGATCTCTATGGCTGCAGGAGCATTACTGTTAATTGTTGGTGGAGTGATTTTCTTAAAACGTAAAAATGCATAGAAATTAAAAAATAAGCACATCTGTTTTTATAACAAGATGTGCTTATTTTTATCATTTTAGCCAAGAAGACTCCTATATTTAAGCGTGAATGGCATTTAAAATAGCAACTTTATTTGTAGTAAACAATACATAATTTTGTTTTACTGTTTTAATTAAAATACGGTCTGTTGTCCCATAAGATGTTCCAATACGTATTACATCTACTTCTTCAACACCAGCATAGGTAGCATCTTCGGTAACCTCAATCACATCACGTAATGGAATTGTAATCTCCGCCAATTGCCATGAAATAATTAATTCTTCATTTGTTTTTTTTACATTAATGCCTAGCATTATACCAAGACCCTTCAATAATAATATGCTACACTTCTAATCTTATTATATAAATTTTTAGATTGTTTATCTATATATAGGAATAGAATTTATTTCTATTTGTGAGCATCTTAATGATGTCAAACAAATAGAAGGATATACAGTCTTTTTATTAAGAAATATGTTAAGAACAAAATTTTACTTCAAATTAATATGAATTTGATATGGTTGAGATATTATGAACGAGAAACAGTAAGAGTTGCAGGAAGGAAATGAATAATGAGACTTAAATTAGTAGGGATTTTCATTTGTGTAATTATGATGTTAGGTATCTTTATAATTTACACCAATCAATCTATTGGTAAAGAATCAGATAAGATGAACTATGAATCTCGTGAAAACTTCATAAATAAAGAGAAAGATAGTAGAGGAAAAAGGCAATCAAAATACAATGAAAGTTCTTTTGCTAGTATACAGGCTGTAGTTAATAAGGAATATGGATTACCCGAAGAATTAGTGGACAGGATTGTTACTGCATTAACAGATAAACCTAATGTGTAAATTATTCAGTGTTTATGAATTCTATTATTACTATTTAAAGCCTAATTTCTCAATGTATTGTAGAGAAATTAGGCTTTTTTTATCAATTCATTAAAGTTTTTATAATTCAAGGACTCAAGTTAATGATTATATTTTCAAGTATTCGTTTTGAGCTACATAGATATAGTTTTCGTTGCAACTGTTTGTTGAAATATTTTATCATGCTCAACAATAACCATTGTGGGATTAAATTGTTGAATAAGTTCTTCAATCTGCATACGGGAATAGATATCTATAAAATTTAGTGGTTCGTCCCATATATATATATGAGCTTTTTCACATAAACTTTTAGCGATAAGCAGTTTTTTCTTTTGTCCACCAGAATAATGAGATATATCTTTTTCAAATTGAATTCGGTCAAAGTCCATCTTACTTAGGATGGACTTAAATAAGGTTTCATCAATCTTGTGCTCTTCAATAAAGCCTGATAGTGATCCCTTCAAATGAGAAGTATCTTGTTGGACATAGGAAATGATGAGTCCTGTACCTAAAGTAACTAAGCCTGTATGCTGTATCGGATGTCCTAGAATTAGTTTTAGGATACTACTTTTTCCGCTCCCATTCGTTCCATCAAGTACAATTCGGTCACCTTGTTCAACTATGAAGCTAATCGGCTCATTCACAATTTGATCATTGTACTTAACGGACACGTCAACTAAAGTAACCAATTCATTTGATTTAAATTGCAATTGTTCCAATTTTAATGACTCAGTTTTTTCCACATTTTTTAGTAATTTTGATTTTTCCTCAATAGCTTTTTGTTGCCTTGATTCAAGGTTTTTTGCTCTTTTCATCATCTTGGCTGCTTTATGTCCTACAAACCCCTTATCCAACTTAGAGCCTGAATTCCTCGTTCCATTTTTTGAAGCTTCTACGTCATTAGACCAACTTGCTGAACGTTTGGAAGACTGTTTTAATCGCCCTATGTCTTTTTGTAGACGCTCATTTGTAGCCTTCTCGTGTTCTTGCTGTCTATCAAAATTTAACTTCCAAGAAGAATAGTTACCACTTTGAACTTCAATATTTGCTCTATTAATAGATAGGATATGGTCAACGCACCCATCTAAAAAGATTCTGTCATGTGAAATTAAAATAAATCCTTTTTTCTTCCTTAGATAATCGGAGACTATCTTTCGTGCATCTGTATCTAAGTGATTTGTTGGTTCATCAATTAATAGAAATTGACCCGCATTTAAAAACAGTGCAGCAAGCAACACTTTTGTTTGTTCCCCATTTGATAATGTTTTAAATGGTCTGTACATGACCTCAGCATCAACATTTAAATAGGATATCTCACGTAGAAGTTCCCAATCTGCGGCTTGGGGACAAATTTCTTCAAGGATTTCATGAGTGAATTTGTTCTTATCTGAAACAGAGTAGGGGAAGTAATTGAATTCTACTGAAGCAAGGATTTTCCCGCTATACTCATATTTCCCTAACAATAAATTAAAGAATGTCGTTTTACCTCGTCCGTTTCTACCAATAAATCCTAGCTTCCAATCCGTATCTATTTGGAAGTTTACACTTTCAAAAATATTATCAAAGCTACCTGGGTATGAAAAAGTTAAGTCTTGGACCTTTATCATTGACATAATAATTCCTCCTTTATATATCGAAACGTTTCATATAAAGTCGGAACATCCATCCATTTTTTAATTCCTCTATATAAGTTTGATGGATATTAACGACTTATATAGAGCATTACATGTGTAACAATAGTATCTGAAGTACTCATTTTTCTCGCTCCTTTATTTGTGAAGTACATTTAACAATTAGTAAGTTTCAACTAAGACAAACGGGAATAAAAAAATCCCCCAATTTGTAATCGGAAGGATTAGTCTTTCGTCTATACTTAATAAGTACTTATTAATCATTTGAATCATGACAAATAAAGTATGAACTGAATTTTAAAAATGGATAGACTAACCCTATATTTTGTAGTTTGAAGTTATAAAATTCAACTTAAAATATAAATTAGTTAATCATTATTCATCCATCATTCCTTTCATAATTCTATTTTTAGAGTAACATTCTTTTTAGGGAGATGCAATATTAGCTTCAATTGCATCTAATTCTAAATCATTTATAATTCTTTGAGTAAGGAGATAAAACTTTACCGCCCTTTTTATAAACATCACATTTTTGTTCAATAGGTCATGTCTTTTGTCCGTTAAAAAGGGAGGATATGAAATTGACATCAACTTTTTGTGTAACTATAATAGTTACAGTTGGTTTCGTAAACTAACTTGAATTTCTATTTTAATGATAGTATATTTTCATTCCTTTTTAAGTGTGACAGATAGCAACTATAATCCAATAGAGGAGTAGATTCTATCTCATATGTAAAGAGTAGATAAGTTGTACCCGCCAAATTTACGATGCTCAAATACTTAAAAAATTACATTTTTCAGCTTATCCTTTTTAGAATCCTCAGTATTGATAATTGTAAACATCTACAAAAGGTTAATAAGATTGTTGTGTGTAGAAAGAAATCTTTTAAAAAGGTCATAATATGGATAATAGGTAGCACACATTTTAATTAGTAGGACTTGTGCCACCATCAAGCCATTTTTTAATAAAAGTATAGAAAAATCAAGAAGGTGAATCCATTGCGTAAACATGTATATGTGCAATTTTATGTATTGATATTGGCTTTAATAACTTATATAAGCTTTTGCTTTATATTTTTATTTGTTTTTCCGAATCATTATTTCGTATCAGATTTTAATATCCGACTATCATCTTTAGTCGTTGAAACTACTGTATTTATCTCATTACTGTATTCTATATTATCCCAAAAAATTAAGTTAGGAGTATTCTGGGTTTGCATTACTATTGCAATAGGGTGTTTTTTGATAGGAAATTTCATATCCGCTTTTCAAGTACTTAATGTAGAATTACCAATACAAAATTTTAATATTTCTGATGTATTTCTACTGTTTTTCTTATTCTTCTTTCTTTTTGCGTTCTTTTATAAAATTATGATGGAATGTAACAAATGGGAGAAAGCGTATTTACTTTGTGATTTATGCATTGTTGTTACTGCTATTTTTACATTAGAGTGGTACCTATTTAATAAACCATCTGCAAATATTTTATTCTTATCAATTGGAGATGTTTTTCTCTCATTTATTTTTCCGATTATAGATTTATTGCTTCTATTACTTGGAGTTACACTGATCTTTCGACCTGCTATTTTCAATGCAAAAAGTAAATTGTTTATTTTTATCCTAGTATTAACTGGATTGGCTATTACGGACTATTTGTATTTTTACTTACAAGGTGATTTGTCAGAGCGTTCAGTTATATTTTTAAGGTGTTTGTATAGAGTTTTCCTATTATTTATCGCTATTGCTGCTACAATCCCAAAGAATACTTCTTCTAAAAGAAATTATTTTATTATTAATCCGACATTTGGAGAGAAACTTCTTGGTATATTCCCTTATCTTGCAGTTGCAGTCTTAATTGGCTTTACTTTGAAAGAGCAAACTTCTTCAGCTACATTAATTACGGGAAATTGTATTGCTTTTGTATTTGTACTGATTCGTCATACAATCGTACGAATGCAAAACAAAGAGTTAACTAAAACATTAAAAGTGTTTAATAATCAATTAGAACAAACAGTATCTCAAAGAACAAGGGATTTAATAAATAAATCTAATGATTTAGTAAAAAATCAAGAGAGATTTAAGTCATTATATG
This sequence comes from Bacillus sp. cl96, assembly GCF_900100505.1. Lineage (NCBI taxonomy): Bacteria > Bacillati > Bacillota > Bacilli > Caryophanales > Bacillaceae > Bacillus > Bacillus sp. cl96. Next base: position 100,142 of record NZ_FNDM01000007.1, on the reverse strand, counting down.
AGTATCATCCGGATCCTATTTTAACGATTGATTCAAACGGTATCGTATTAAATATAAACCAGGCTGGAAGTATGTTATTAGGAAAAGAAAGTGCTGTATTGATAGGGAAAGAGTGCTTCTCTATTTTTTTAGATGAAGATAAATCTGAATTGGAAGCAGCTATAAAGAAAGGGAAACGATGTAGTTCATCTTCACTACAGTTACGTGTGAAAAATAACAATGAGAAAGATATACTCTTTTGGTATGTCACTATAGTTCCTATTATGATAGAAGGACAAACCTTTGGGAGCTATGTAATGGTAAAAGATATAACAAGGATGAAACAACAACAGGAAGAGATAAATTACCTTGCATTCCATGATACGGTGACGGAGATTGGAAATCGTATATTCTTCCAACAAGAATTAGATAGATCTATTAAGCGTGCACAAAAAACACAGGATAAGTTTGGGCTCCTGTATATTGATTTAAATCGCTTTAAGACTATTAATGATACATTGGGTCATTCGATTGGTGACAAGGTTTTAAAAGAAGTTGCCAAACGTTTTAGGACATGTCTGTCACCGACTATTCCTCTAGCAAGAATAGGTGGTGATGAGTTTGCGATCATTGTCCATAACCAAACAGAGCAACAGCTATTGGATTTGTGTAAAACTCTATTTCGTATAACTGAAGAACCATTTGTAGTAAATCAGCATAGTTTTTACTTATCTCTTAGTATAGGAATAGCAGTGTATCCATTTGGAGGAATAAATACTACTACACTTTTACAACACGCTGATATCGCTATGTATAGCGCAAAGGAAAAAGGTAACAATGCTGTTTGTATGTATGACGAGACATTATCTCAAAAAGTAACTCGTCGATTACGATTAGAACAGGATTTACCAAATGCAATTGAAAATAATGAGTTGTTTTTATTGTATCAACCACAAATTGATAGTAAGGCAGGTAAGGTTATTGGTGCAGAGGCTTTAATACGTTGGCAACATCCAGAGCTTGGACTGATTTCTCCTTTTGAGTTTATACCTATCGCAGAAGAAACGGCGCAGATTATTTCAATTGGGAAGTGGACGTTACAGAAAGCGTGTCAACAACTGAAAGAATGGCATTCTGCGGGCTTTTCAAATCTAAAGATGGGGATAAATTTATCAGCTATAGAGTTTGAACAGAAAGATTTTGTTCAAACCATTATATCTACCATAGAAGAGATAGGAGTACCTGCTAATTCGATTGATTTGGAATTAACAGAGCGAATAGCAATGGTAGATGAAAAGGAAACCTTATCGAAGTTAAAAGCATTAAAATCATATGGTGTACATTTATCAATTGACGATTTTGGTACAGGTTATTCTTCATTAGCGTATCTGCCTCTTTATCCAATTGATACTTTGAAAATTCCAAGAGAATTTGTTAATAGGATTGGAACTTCTACTGATGGAGATGAAATTATACAAACCATTATTTCACTTGCTCATACTTTAAACATGAAAGTGATAGCAGAAGGGGTAGAAACGAAGGAACAATTAACAGTGTTACAACGTAATGCATGTTATCTAATTCAGGGCTATTACTACAGTAAACCTGTAAATGAAGATGAATTTATTGGTTTTTTAAGTACAATACAAAATGAATAAGTGAAAAATCAGTATATGTATGAAATAAAGTGAAAAGACGATCTATCCATATGGATTTGAACGTCTTTTCACTTTATTTTCAGTAGTTATGCAGCAAGGTTTCAGCCTTTGAAAGTAAAATAAGTATCTATATTCCTTGTATTTAGGGCTAATGGGATATGAGGTGAAAGTTGCTTCTTGTGAAACCGCATTAGGGACAGCTCGTATATTCTTAAAGCAATTTGAAAAAGCGGAAGAACATTTCAATCGTTCCATTGACCTTTTGCAAAAACATAATGAAGAAAAATTGATTTTAATAGTAAGGCATAATCTAGGACTATTATATGCAACTCAAAATTTATCTAAATTAGCAATTCGTCATTTATCAGAAGTCACAGAGAAGAATATTGCCCATTTTAAAGCAGTGTTCTTACAAGCGCGTGAACACTATAAGCTAAGAAAAACAAATATTGTAAAAGAACTTATTGAAAAAGGATTAGCAGTTTGTATGGAATTAGGAAATGAAGAGTATGTATATCATTTCAATATTTTACGTTCTCTTAATGAAGATGAAGCAATTAAACTCTTAGAAGAAGTGAAAAAAGTATTTCTTACTTCGAAAAGCAAGGTTTATGGGATTTCGTAGAAGAATATGCAGATCTAAAAAAGGAAGAAATTATACAATAATCACATGCTATCATTTTTAATAGCTAATTAACAAAAGGACTCCAATTATGGAGTCCCTTTGTTAATGGGATAATGCTTTAGTTTATCTAATTATAACAATATTTGTAAAAATTGTAAAGGGGTCCTAGTTTGGAGGGGGAATTATTTAATCTTTTTTATTTAATAAAGGGATGATATTTAGTTATCTGCGCTTCTTAATTATGTTTTTTATCACAATTTGAAGTAAATTTCAGTTAATCTTATTTATTTTATAGGAATTATAAGTTATACTAAAAGTAGGTGCAAAATGTACCATTTGAAAAAGAGTGCATTGCAAAAAGGAATCCGTAAAGGATTCCTTTTTTGTTTCTTTTAAAATGAAGCAACGTTCTAATTATCTCTTTCTTTTTTTATGAATGAACTACCAATGTATAAATTTAAAAGGTATTTTTGGAAAATTGCCATATTCCTGTAACAAAACAAAGGTATGTTATGTGTGTTAAATATAAAGAGAAAGAAGGAAAAGTTGTGAAAAAAGTTTTGCCAATTGTTGCGTTATTAGGCATGATGAGTTTTGGAGTACAGGAAATGAATGTAAGAGCTGATACATACCACAAGGGCGATTCAAAAATTAGTTTTTGGGATTCGAAAAGAAAGGGTACTAATTTCATGAATAGTACGTCATTACCTGAAAACTATAAAAGTGCAAAAGAAGCTAATATTGAATATGTACGTTTAGCACCTGATAAATGGGCAAAAGATAAAGATTTTCTATTTGAGGATAAACCAGATACTTCTGGAAAGGATTTTCTGATAGGTAATGCAGATAACTATCGGGGATTAGTAAAGGAAGATCTAGAAAAATTAAAGGCGGATTTAGATGCCGCACAATCACAAGGAATGAAAGTCGTTCTTACAATGTTATCCTTACCTGGTGATCGATGGCGCCAATTTAATAATAATAAGAATGACGACAGAATATGGGAAGAAGAGAAGTATCAAGAACAAGCAAGTCAATTTTGGAAGGACCTCGCTCTGGAACTAAAAGATCACCCCGCGGTGGTTGGTTATAATATTATAAATGAACCACATCCAGAAACAGCTAAAAATAATAGATATAATGATTTTTGGACGGAAGATTACGAGAAATGGTATGCAAAAGTAAAAGGAACGACGGCTGATTTAAACAGATTTTATGAAAAGGTGATTAACTCCATTCGTGAAGTGGACAAAGAAACACCGATTATTTTAGATTCAGGTTTATATGCTACTCCATGGGCCTTTAAATATTTAAAACCAGTAGAGGATAAAAAAACACTATACGCATTTCATATGTATGAACCATATGAATTAACGAGCCAAGGTGAAAAACAAAACAAGGAATATCAATATCCAGGATTAGTAAAAGTAGGGGATTTAGAGAAACCTGTAATGTGGAATAGACAGGGATTAGAGAAGTTTTTGAAGCCAATTCAACAATGGTCTAAGAAAAATCATGTACCATCTAATCGAATTATTGCAGAGGAGTTTGGAATTAACCGTACTGTTCCAGGTGCTACCCAATACATGCAAGATCTTATTTCTATCTTTAACCAAAAAGGATGGCATAAATCATTCTATGCATTCCGTGAAGACACATGGACAGGGATGAATTATGAATTGGGAACAGAAAAAATAAAATGGGATGAAGAGGGTAAACCGATGCGTCAAGATAATTCACTCTGGGATGTAATAAAAAAAGATTTACAAACGCGTAAATAGTTTAGAATATTAGGTTTAAGGACTAAATATAAGCATCTAATTCAAATAGAATTAGATGCTTTTTATTTCGAAAAAAGGTGGAGTTGAATTAAAGGTTCCATCTTTTCTTTTGCATAAAGAGTACCAATCAGGTTTATTTACAACGAAAAATAAGATTTTTAGAGAATAGCTTAGAAAAAATTGTGGAGGTTTAAACAAATGTGGTCACAATTGTTTAAACCTTTAAAGTAAAATGGAAGTTGGACAGTTGCTATACAGGCAGCAAATTTACAATATGTTTCGGCTGAGCCTTCGGGAAATATAATAGCAAATCGTAATGCAGTTAATGAATGGGAGAAATTCGAATTAATTCCGACTGGGGAATTATATACGTACGCTTTAAAAACTAAAAGTAATGGGAAGTATGTTTTGTTTGAGCCAAATGGTAGAGTAGTAGCAGATCGTACATCAATTGGTGCATGGGAAAAGTTTATCTTATATAATGGTGGAGACAATAGGATATATGTATTACAAGCACTAAGTAATGGTAGATATATATCAGCAAATGGTGGTAGAGAATTAACAGCTACTAGTTATGTAGCTGGAAGTTGGGAAAGATTTGTTATTGTATACTTCTAAACTTTGAAGTGTTATATATCTAAATGATAATGGCATGTTTAGTTGGTATAAATACCTAATACAAGTGTATATTAACGTGTAAAAGGGCTGCAAATAATTAGCAGTCCTTTTTGCATGGACTTACTGAGGTTATAATGAGAAGAAAAAGAACCCTATAGGGTTCTTTTTCAAGGCATATTAACAGTAAGGAGAATCATGAAATGCTACTTCAAATCTTTATTAGGGGAAAGATTTTGAAAAAGCTTAACACGTATTTATTTTTACATAAATGTAAGATGTAGTAAATTGATAATATTTATACTTACTATTACTAATATTCAATTAAGATAGTTAATACTATTTATATAGTGTTAACTGGTGTATAGTACAGTATAGATTTAGAAATTTAATATTAGATTACATTTGTTAAAAAAGTTAATAGATATATTATTTCAAATTCTAACTAACATTTAAACGATTTTAATTGAAATTGGTTGTGTATTAACCCTTATAAGCCAATAAAAGTAAATAAAATAAACAAAGACCCTGTAATAAATACAGGGCCGGATACAGGGTTAAGGGAACGCATAGTTTCTTAATATCATAGTAGCATATATTCTTTGTATAGCTACATGAGGATTTTGACAGAATTAAGAACAAGACAGAAAATCTGTAGGAAAGCAAATATAGTGCTGGAAATGTGATTTTAAATTAAGCTATAGGTATATTGAAATGGATGAAAACTCTTGAGTACCATGATTAAATTGCCTTTAATTATGAGGTTTAGGTTAGAGGGATAATTGGATCTTACTGAAAAGAAAAAATGTTTTTTAGATTAAAAGAAGAAAAGACACCTTTTGGGTGTCTTTTCTTTAGGTAAACAGTTCACATATTGCTGAATTAGATACGAAACTATAATTCGACTACGAAGTAAATCCTAACATAATCTGAACAGAAAAAATATGTAATATTACATATTTAGTTTTTAGTTATTTTATTCAATATAGAGAAGCAACGTAAATAAAAGGGCATGCAGTCGTATCTGCAGCCCTTTTTAGGAGGAATTCAAGACACCATTAGGACACGTATTGGTAAACAGGTTCAAAAATAGTATGTGTGAAAAGAAAAAGTCCTATACCAAAAGTAGACAGGACCTTATCTTTTTTACATTTTAAAAAATGAAATTCTGTCCTTTTGAAATCAGTACAGCACACACTTGGTTTGAAATGAAATTAGAAAAAGTATACATGAAAATGGCAGACAACTATTTTGTTGCCTGCCGGTGCCAGTGGGTTGAATGAGTTAGTCAATTCAATAAATTGTGCTATCCCATTACCAGAAGAGTGAAGCCGCTAGTTCAAACGGCTTAGACATAGTTTGTCTAATAAAGAAAAAATTATGAGTAGAAATTTTGTTTGCTCTATATGAAAAGATAAATAGATATTCATCAGACAAGGATAATTTAGCATATCTTGAATAGGGTGTAGGAACGAATTAAAGAAAGGGATATTTGTTTAGGAAGGGACTGACTCAGGAGTGGGACTTTCGGACAGGGTTTGGGGAGCGGTGATTGCCTTTGGCATTGCGACTAATATCGTTGCTTGTATAATGGCAGTATACATTCAAAAATATGAGCTAATGATAAATCATCTTACAAATATTTTATTTTTAATAATTATCTCTTTAACGTTTATAAAGATGAAAATTAACAGATGGGTGGCTTTAGGATTTACATTAGTTGTAATAGAGAAAGGTATTAAAGCGGGATATGACTTCTACACACATAATTATTATAGTGTCAGTTGGAGTTTAGCTATCATTGTCTATTGCATATACGAGATGGAAAAGTATCATATTGAAATAAACGAATAGGCGCAGCAAAAAGGTGTTAGTAGGTGGAATTCTTTTTAAAATACTATAAAAAAGACACTACAAGAGTGTCTTTTTTTTGAAAATACTCTATAATTAACTTTGGGGAAGGTAATGTTAGAGTATTCGTTTAGCATTATCTTTATATTTGATAAACCATGAAATCGAAAGATTTTGTGGTTTATTTTATGAACAATAGATATTACAGTATTGGCAGTGAGCTATTAATCATTTGAAGCATTAGGGGAGAATGGATTAAAAGTCTAACATCGAATAACGGTTCCGGAATATAGTGTTGCGAAATGATCTCCCATATCCCAAACGGTACTTGCCTGTATATAGCCCTTAAAGCCTTCTGAAGAATAATAAATCTCTTTTGGTATACTTTCTTTAGTTTGGAAATGTGCTTTAGAGTACTTTACATAATGGTTTTTAACAACTTTTGCTTCTGGAACAATAGTGTTTTTTTGTTCCAATGTTGGTCTAGCACTAGAAGGTGGTATGAATTTTACATTGTCTTGGTAATTAGGATCTAAGGTGTCAGCTTGTACATTGTGTGACGAAACAAAGGTGCTTAGACTACTTCCCGCGATTAAAGTTGAAAATACTAACTTTGAGAATTTTGTTAATCTACTCATTCTATAATCTCCTTTTTATTATTTTGTAAGGTATCTCCTTACACCTCACAGTCTATATCCACTACAAAAGGGTGTACATACATATTGATAGACAAAATTCTACAAAATACCGCATGTTTTTGGGGTTTATGTATAATAATCCAATGTCTAATAATCTACCAAAAGTAAAAAGGTAGGTCTTATATAAAAGAAAATGAATAATTTATGCAGGTAATGTATATGGAATTATTGTTTAAATATTCTAAAATGAGTTGATAAAGATGTTGGCAGGTTTTTTGGAAAACAAATAATTCCCTAGGTGAAATTTGGAGGAAACATTCTCTGTTAGAGTTTTTATAAGGGAATTCATTTTCGTAGATTCAAAATGTAAAAATAACTAAAAGAGCAAGTGTTTCAATGGGTAAAAAGCTATGTTGAGTCTTTTTTCTCTGTTGGTGGTCGTCTAATCAATGAAATGACGGATGCTTATGATAGTTTGTGTCTAGCAACATTCGTGTATAAACGAATGAATTAAGAAAAGGGTGAAATATTGGATAACTCGAAATGGATGCCTTTAAGTAATGTTGATGATGATGAGGAAATTTGGGTAGGAGCAAGAGTTAGGTTGTACAATGTTGGTATGAATAGAGAAGATAAAGAAAATAATTTCTATGAATATATTATTTCTTATATCTACGACAACACTAACTACTTACAACTAACTAATTTAACAACAGGAAAAGCAGGTTATATTATTTGTGTCATTGAAAAAGAATTACCAAATAATTATGCTTTGGGCAGAACATTAAAGCAAAGAATAGGTTTAGAAAATACCTATTTTAGATTTGAATAATCAACAAATAAGGGAAGCACCAACTCTAAGGTGTCTTCCCTTATTTAATACTTTTTATCAATAATCAATATTAACAGAGCCTAAATAAAAAAGTGAGAAAAATGATAAACACTCTTCTCACTTTCATCAATTAGGGTGGCATATACATAAATATGCGTTTGGGTGGATTTTGGATGAAAAATCCACATGCATAGTATAACAAAAAAATTATGGCTTTTCGCATGTAATATTGCATATGAAAAATAGTAAAGTTTTAAATTTTAATATTAACAACTTATATATATGTGTTACAATGTAATTCTCTAATTTATTTTATTCTCCTATTTAGAATTTATAGTTTAGTGATTCAATAAAACAAAAGTGGTTGTAATAAATAGATAAAACGATGAAATAATACAGTTAGAATGGTTAAAAGGCAGTTAAATATAAGTATTAAAAGAAATAAATTTACTTATTTATGTTTAGTGAATGTATTATGGTAAGAATTTCATCCGATTGGATTAGCGCTAAACTAGATTTTTATCCAAACAAATCCAATAATTATTTTTTAAATGAAGTATATGTTGCATCAAGTTTATTTGGAATAATTCGTAGTCTAATAATTGCTGAATCTAGAAAAATAACATATTCGAAAGGAGGACAGATAAAACTCTGTCTGTGAAAATTAAATCTCTAAATTATAAAGTGTGGATAATAGGATGTAATTGTGGTTTCATTTCGAATGGTACCATAAATGAATGTGGAAAAGTAAAGGAGAAAAATTTAAATAAACTATATAAGTAGTAAAAATGAAAAGGAGAAGTAGCTAGTGTTTAATATAAAAGAAAGATTGGGGCAAATAAAGCTTAAAACGAAGTTGTCTATGGCATTTATAGCAATATTAATTATACCAAGCCTTATCGTAGGAGTATCATCTTATAATAAATCAAAAACAGATCTTAATGAAACAATTCTACAATCAGCAAAAGATAATATAAGTATTTTAGATAAGATTGTTGATGATGAATTAGAAAATAAGCATACAGATATCACTCATTTTGCAAAGGTACTCACACAAGGGGATTATAATCCTGAACAATCGCAAAATGTACAGAATAAATTTGATCAATATATACAGTTACATCCAGAGATAGAAACGATTTATACGGCATCCAGTAACAATCAATTTATTCATGCACCTGTTGGAAAAATACCAGAAGGGTTTAATCCGCTAGAAAGCAGTTGGTATAAGGATGCAGTAAAAGCAGATGGAGAGATTATTGTTTCATCTCCATATAAATCAAAGTCTACAGGAAATATGGTAATTGCAATTGCAAAGCAGAATGCAGATAAAAGTGGTGTCATTGGCGTAGATTTGAATATTAAAGATATCGTAAAAACATCCAAAATGATAAAAATTGGGAAGCAAGGATTTGTATCTATAGTTAGTCAAGATAAAACTATAGTTGTTCATCCATCACTAAAACCTGGAGAGAAATTAGATAAAACTTTAGTGGATGAATTGTACAAGACAGAAGATGGAGTAATTACTTATAGCCTCAATGGTGAAGATCGAAACATAAGCTTTAAGACAAATAAAAAAACAGGTTGGAAAATAGCTGGCGTAATGCCTACGAAAGAAATTGAAGAAGCTACCAATCCTATTTTTTATAAAACGCTCACTATAATAGGTGCTTCATTATTGTTAGGTGGAATTGTAATTCTATTCATACTCAAATCTATAATTACTCCACTAAGACAATTAGTCATTTCAGCTCAAAGAATTAGTCAAGGAGATTTAACCGAGAAAATAGATATTCGTTCAAAGGATGAACTTGGTCAATTAGGTGGTAGTTTCAATACAATGGCAGAGTCGTTACGTAATATTATTTCTCAAATTAACACATCTGCAGGACATGTAGCTGCGTCTTCTGAGGAACTAACTGCTAGTGTAGAGCAAGCAAGTGTTGCGACAGAACAAATTACAAAAGAGATGGAAGAAATCTCGAACAGTGCAGAGGTTCAAAATAATGAAGTTGAGTCTGGAGCTGAATTAATTGGTGAGGTAACACGAAATATTCAATACGTAGCTGAGAATGCTTCTGAAGTATCGGCTTCATCCATATACACTAAACAAAAAGCCAATGAAGGTGAACAATTAGTAGAACAAACTGTAACACAAATGCAGTCTATCCATCACTCTGTTTCTCAATCCGATAATGTCATAAAATTATTAGATAAGAAATCACAGCAAATTGGCAGTATATTAGAAGCGATTCAAAATATTGCGGAACAAACAAATTTATTAGCATTAAATGCAGCGATTGAAGCAGCTAGAGCTGGGGAACAGGGGAGAGGGTTTGCAATTGTTGCTGATGAAGTTAGAAAGTTGGCGGAGCAATCATCCGAATCTTCAATGGAAATTGGAAGTTTAATTAAGGAAATACAAGCAGACGTACATGAGACTGTAAAAGCTATGAATGAAGTAGGCGTAGAAGTACAGTCGGGAATTAAGGTTGCGAATGATACAAAACAAAGTTTTTATGAGATTTCAAAATCTGCAAATGATATTGTATCAAAAGTGCATGGTATGGTAGAACTATCAAATAAAATGACAACTGATGCAATGAAAGTTGATACATCGATTGATCAAATAGCTATGGCTGTAAAAGAAAATTCTTCAAGTATGCAAACGATAGCTGGTTCATCTGAGGAACAACATGCTTCTATGGAAGAGATAAATTCTTCAGCAATACAATTAGCACAGATGGCGGAAGAACTTCAAGAGTTAATTGGTGGATTTAAGATTTAAGTTGAGATTTTAGGAGAGAATGCTAGAATCTTGTTACAGAGTGGAAATGAAAAATCTTATAACATAGTAAATAAGTATAATATGTACTCTCTATGCGTATTGAACAGGCAGATAAGCCATTTAAAAACCCTCCATTTGGAGGGTTTTTAAATACATTTACATTAAATTTGTGGTGGTGCACCACCATAATCGCCAACACTATATGAAGGAGCAGGATAATGCCCATGAGTAGCAAGCTGATCTGTTTTAGAAAACTGAAAAATTCCCACCGTTAATACCCCAATAAAAGCAATGCCTGATAATAATAAGCTAATTTTTTTCATTATTTTAACACTCCTTTTGCGATTGATTTTTGTCTTGCTTGATAACAAATATGGAAATAGTCACTTACTTTTTGGTGGTTCTCTAATTGTCTACATTTTGTGGCAAATAATTCGGCGTATTCGACAACATATTCCCATAATTCTTCTTCCTCAAAGTATAAGATTCCTTCTTGAATGATTTTTTCTAATTCTTCCAATGGAATATTTTCGTTTAATTTTTTTAAAATAGAGAAGTGGTGTGTGTATTCTTCGTTATGAATTTCTCTACAAATCTGTAGTCCCTTATCAATGAGTTGGCTGGCCGTTGATTGTTCTCCTAACTTATAATGTTCCTTAGCTTGTAGGAAGATGGCCTTGAAGTGTGTAGGGATTTTCTCTGTTACTTCTGAAAGGTGACGAATAGCTAAAGTAGACATACTTTGATCAGAATACAGCCACCCCATAGTATTTTTTACGTATAACAAGGAATCTTCTTCCCTATTTTTTTGTAGTAAATCAATTGCGCAATGTAGATATTCTTCTGCTTGTTCGTACTGTTTTAAATAGATGCAGCAACCACCTAGCAAACTATTACAAAAGGCTGTTTTTACTTCATAACCTTCGTACTTTGAAAAGATTGCTCTCGATTTATTTGCGTACTCGATAGAAGCGAGATTGTTATAGGTATGGTGATAGAAAGTAGCAATTCTATAGTAAAATTCAGCATGTTCAATTTCATCTGGTATAGCTACCAATATTTTTTCTGCTAGTTTATAATGTTCCTCTGCCTCAGTATAATTAGATATAAAAGTGGAATGAATGGATTTGAAAAAATGATAATAGAATTGTAGAAATTGATCTGTAGGCATATCATAATCGCTAATAGTATCAAAACTATTTTGTTGAATACCAAGGCTATCTGTTAAGACCTTGTAACGAAATTCGAGTAGTGAATAGTATAGTAACAAATTTTGATCCTGATGTTCTTGATCCGGCTCAATGCTTAACTTATTAATTTTTTCATCAATTTTCTTTTTTAGATTAGTAGCTTTTATAACTTGTTGAGATAGCATAGCTCGATACCAGTCGTTCAATAGAGAGGTTAATTGCTCATTTCCCTTTACTGAAACACTCATAATATACGCCCCCATTTTCTAAAAAAATCCTAATCCAATTTAATTATAAACATCATAACAAAATAGAAGAAAAAATGGAGTGATATTACAATATTTTTCAAGAAAATTCATAAAAAACAATCAATTTGTGTCGAATATACTTAGAATAAAACATCCAAAAAATTATCAAAAGATGATATGAGTCTTTATACGTTCTATCAGGTGAACTTAGAAACTGTGATTGAAGATTTATGAAATTTCCTTTTCTTAAAACGGATCAATTACATATTAATTTTTAAATTATTTTATCGGATACATATAGTATGTATCCGATAAAATATATAAATCTTGCGTATGTAAATAAGAAGACAATAAAGAAAACAAAAAAGAACTTGTAAGAATTCCTACAAGTTCTTTTTTAGATAATGTAAAAAGGTGAAACAGAACATCTCATTATTTGTAATAGTGAAATTATCTTACTTATGGTTTTGTTTTATAGAAGATGTACTATATTGAAGATTTGTTCTTATTGTTGATTAAAGGCAAATTAAAGACTGGTAGGGAAGAAGTGCATAAAAGAGAAAGCCTTCTTTACTTATTCTGAAAAGATAATTCAAAAAGCAATTTGTGAATAGAATAAGCAATGCATGAATTCATCAACATTGGTGATAATAAATCAGAGAATCAATATATAAGCATGAACTTTAGTGGAATAGCTACAAGAAGGGGATAATTCTATAATAGTAGATATAATTATCAAAATTTTCATCTTAGTTACTTTTCGGGTAGGATAAGTAGAAGAAAATAGGAAGTTTTTCTTTGAAGAAAGCTCTTTTGACAGGAATAGATTTTTTCATAACTAGAACAAATAAATTAATAATCGCATATACTGTATTGTCGTTAAAGCAAGACATTATTTTCTCAGAACAAGGGAATCACTAGAAAAATATGTGATTCCTTTATTCTTAAGTATAATGTCAATAGTTGATTTGAAATAACCGAAGAAATAAAATCTTTGTTAATGGACAATCACATAATTTTAGGTATAGTAGGTTTATAATTTAGACTATAAAAATTAATGTATCTTTTATTATTTTAACCAAGAAGACTCCCTCCATAAGGAACTCACAGCAAGTATGGGTAAGTGGGAGTAGTTCAAAGCATGCAATATTGTTTGATTTGGCTAATACATAGATTTCTCATCTCAGAACTGGTGTAAGAATTATAATGTTTATACCATTCTATTGTATTTTCTAAAGTCTGTTGTAGGGACCATTTTGGCTGCCAATTAAGATTGAATTTTGCTTTGCTAATGTCAAGGTTTAGTAAATTTGCTTCATGAAAATTTATTGGATCTATATTTTCTGCTGTCCAATCCCCGCAGCCCCAAATATCTAGTAAACTGGTCACTAATTTTTCTACTGAAACAATATTACTTAGGGATGGCCCGAAGTTCCATGCTCCTGAATAAAGGATACCATTATTTATAATTTTTTCTGTAAGGAGTAAATACCCGCTTAAGGGTTCTAGTACATGTTGCCAGGGTCTAATAGCAGTAGGGTTTCTAATAATAATGTTTTTGTTTGATTCTAATGCTCGTATACAATCAGGAATAATTCTATCTATTGACCAATCACCACCACCAATTACATTACCAGCTCGAACGCTTGCAATTATTTTCTTGTGTTGAGAAAAGTTTTCTTCTGAAAAGTAAGAATTTCGATAGGAAGAAATTAAAAGTTCGCAGCATCCTTTGCTTGAGCTATATATGTCATGGCCGCCCATAGGGTCAATTTCACGATAACCCCAAGGCCATTCTTTATTTTCATAGCACTTGTCACTTGTCACCATAATTCCTATTTTAGCTGATTCATGTAATCGAATTGCCTCTAGTACATTCATAGTTCCTACAACGTTTACCTCGTATGTTTCTCTAGGATATTCATATGAATACTTAACTAGAGGTTGGGCAGCTAAATGGAATACAATTTCAGGTTTATAATCTGTAAAAACCTTATTTAATTTATTAAAATCTCTAATGTCTCCACGAATATCAATTATATTATTTTGAAGGTTAGTAATGTTAAAGTTATCATTCTTATTTTTAGGATCTAATGAATATCCGATTACAGTAGCACCTAATTCATTCAACCATAGGGATAACCAAGAACCTTTAAAACCAGTATGTCCAGTAATTAAAATTGTTTTTCCGTAAAAAGCATTATTAAAGTTTTGGTTTAACAATTAGTCCACCTCCTTTAGTACCCTATTTTTAGGGGGTTAGGTATAAATGTTTATTATTTTTATACCAATTAACAGTTTTTATAATTCCTTCTTCAATATTAATTCTAGGTTCCCAGGAAAGAGAGTTTTTTATTTTTTGCACATCCGCTTCAGGAACCCATCTTTCATTTGTTCTAGAGGAAATTGCACCGTAATTTGGTCTGGAATTGTTTTTCAAATGTTTGAATAATAATTCTACATAATGTTTCAAGGGGTGAATAGTGCCGCTCCCAATATTAAAAATTTCATTTTGTACAGTAGTATTTTCTACTGCTAGGATACAGGCATCTATTACATTTTCTATATAACAATAATCTCTTAATTGATTACATAAAGTTAAATTTACATCTTTGTTTTGTAATACTCGCAAGATTATATAGCTAAAAATTTTATGCGGCTCTTCGCCTTCTCCGAATATGCCAAAAGGTCTTAATGTTATAAGATTAATATTGTTTTCGCTAGCAATTTGATGGGCGAGTATAGTAGCAGCAGCTTTGGTACTTCCATAGATATCCACAGGAGTTAGTAACATATTTTCATGAATAGGTTCCATCTTGTTACCGTATTCAGAACTACTCCCAAAATTGATGATTTTTTTACAATTCACCAATTTTGCTGCTTGAATAATGTTACAAGTCCCTATAACATTTGTTTCTATAGCATGGATGTAATCTGTATGGGCAGAATTTACACCATAGGCTGCCAGGTGAAAGATATAATCGGGATTAATTTTCTTTATTGCATCTTGTACTTGTTTTTTATCTCGTATATCTATTTCATAGGTTTCAATATATTTTAGAATATCCTTTAGTCTCCAAGAGTTTGATGGTGTTCTTATGAAAAGAACAATTTTTGCTTGTAAATTTAAAAGTCTTCGTGCCAAGTGAGAACCAATAAAACCGTATCCACCAGTAATAAGGAAAGTTTTATTTTTAAATGAAGCAATCATAGTGATAATCTATCCTTTATTAAGATGTATTTTTAGTTGCTGAAATAAATAGATTTATTTTTAAATAAGGAAAGTATCAGTCTTAATTGTGATGAGGGGAGGGGTATTTAAAATAATTTTTTATTGTTGTTGTATCAATTTGATCAGCAAATAAAGAGGAGGAAGGTTTTTGAAAAGTATTATGAAGGGTATGACATGTCTTATTCAATTGTTCAATATAAGGAATGTATATATAATCTAAAACTGCTGGAGGTAATTCTAAAGTTTCGTGTTTCCATAAATCGAACTCATTTGGATTAATAATTTGCATACTTCCAAAATGAAAAGCTATTAATTCATCTTGATCAATAAAAACTTTATTATCTGTTTTGGATATAGAACTGCTATTTAAAATGACATTCCAAGGTGCTGCATCAATACCTCTATGAGTCATGATTTTTATATTAGAAAAGATGTTAGGAATGTGATTTAAATATTTTTGATCACCCCATCTATCCATTTCAACATCATAATGATTATTACAATATTCTAGGCATTTATCTTTCCACCATGTTAAAATTTCTTTACTATTTTGATCGTTTTTGAAGCCTACTAAACCAGCTTGGTATATACCGTGTATGCTTTCAATTTCAGTAGAGCTTCTTTGAGGGCAAAGGAATACAGAGTATTTCCACCACTCATCAAGAATGATATTAGGTGCTGTAAAGAAATACATATCAGCATCACAATATATAATGTGATCAACTTCCGGATAAAGACTAAGGACATGTAGACATAGGGGCGCTTTTAATGTCCAACAATACTCTTGTAAACTTCTATCATTTTTTATACTGAGGAGTTCATGATTTTCAATTTCTTTTACCGGAATTAGTATGGCGTGCTTTAATTTTAATTTCTCTAATATTTGATAAGTTAGATCATCCATACAACAGATCCATACAGTAAATTTAGCGTTGAAATTTTCTAAGGAATAATAAGAGGTCAATCCTTGAATTAATCGTTCTTTACTTATAATCATGGAAAAGTTCATAAAATGATTGGATTGATTCATTTTTCTTCTTAATTGTGAATCTTTATATAAAGTTTGAGCTTTATTTATATCTTTTTTACTTAAAAATTGTTTAGTATCTTTATTGAATTTATCCTTTAATTGCTTTAAAACAAATTGAATTCTCTCTAAATACGGAGTGTAAATATGGTTTAATATATTATTGGGTATTGAAATTTCTCCCAAAGACCAAAGATCAAAATCATTTTCAGTAAAGATAGTAATACATGCAAAATGGTAAACAACTAGTTTGTCGTTTTCAATAAATATATCATTTTTAGTCTTGTCAATTTTATAATCGTTATTATATATACAGTTCCAAGGCGCAGCATTTATACCTAAGTTATTTGAAATTTTTACTTTTGGAAAATATATAGGGATATAATCTAAATACTTTTGGTCTCCAAATTTCCCCTCTTCAGCCTCGGCACTGCACCAATCTATACATTTATTTTTCCACCATCTTACACTTTTTAGTCCATAGAGATCATTCTTAAATCCAATTAGACCAGCCTGATATTTTCCGTACATTTTTTCTACCCAATCACGATCTCTTTGGGGGGTTAGGAAGATAGAATGGTCACCCCATTCCTCAAAAATAATATTAGGGTCAGAGAAAAAGCATAAATCACCATCACAATATAGAATAGATGGTAAATCATAATTGACCAATAAATATTCTATCAAGACAGATTTTAAAGTCCAACAATATTCATTTACTTTTCTTTTTCTCTTAATTGCTTTTAGTTCACGATCTTCTAATTCTTCAACTTGTAAAAGGTTTACATTAATTAAACTCATTTCTTTTAATAGTGAATATGCAAAAGGATCTATACAACAAATCCACAATGTGAATTTTTCTGAGTACTGCATTAATGATTGCTGTAAAGCAATAATTTTCAAGACATACTCACTACCTACAATGACGCAGAAATGATTATTTAGATCATGTTGTTGATTATAGAATTGGGGATTAATTCTTTTTTGAGTATTTTTTTTGGAGAGATTTGAAGCTTTAATTCCTGTTGAAAGTGGGTTAACTATTTTCTCATTAGAGGGGATGTACAATCGAGGTAAACTTATTTTTTTATCATTAGAGTTCAATGCTTATTCAGTCCTCTCCACTAAAATTTATTTGGATTCCAACTTTCATTTACAGTTTTTAAATCTTTAGGTGTATCGACACTAGCCCAAAAGTCATTGTGTTCATAGACGGCGAGCTCATTGTCTTTTATTAAATTTCGAAGAGGATCTTCTTCTAGAACACAATCATCATTATTACTTAAATAATTGAATATTTCTTTGTTAAATACAAAAAAACCGCCATTAATTACTTCATCAAGTAATGGTTTTTCTTTAAAATCAATAGCAATTCCATCTTCGACCGCCAATAGGCCGTATTGACTATTTTTTTTAATTCCAGTTAATGTAGCAATTTTTCCTTTTTCTTTATGGAATGCTATTAGTTGATCAATATCTATATTGGCTAATCCATCACCATAAGTTAATAAAAAGGTTTCACCCTGTACAAAGGATTCAAGTTTTTTTAGTCTTGCCCCGGTCATTGTATCAATTCCTGTATCTATAAAGTGTATATTCCAATTTTCTAATTTCTGAAGTAGCGTATATTGACTGGTTTTAAAATTCAAACTAAAGTCATTCTCTTTCCAGCTAAAGTCCATAAAATATTCCTTAATTTTCTCACCTTTATATCCTAAGGGTAAAATGAAATCAGAATGTCCATATTTTCTATACCAATTCATTATATGCAAGAGGAGAGGCTTTCCTTGAACTCGAACTAATGGTTTGGGAATGTCCTCTAAAATTCCTTGCATCCGAAGCCCTTTTCCGCCACACAAAATTATGACTTTCATAGATTTATTTCCTTCCTCTCTATATATTTTACTAATTTAAACTATGTAGTTTGTTTGGTAAATGTATACACGGTTGTACCATAATGACAATCAACTAAAAAAAATATGTTAGATTTATAATTCAGATGCTGATTAAACGTGGAGAATACACACTGTAGTTTATCATTAATTATATGTAAATTAGGTTCTTTTAAAATCTATGCTTTAGTTTATTTAATATTAATGAAAGAAATTGCTTGTTCTTAAGATAAAAGAAGGGGAAGGAAATCAAGGGAATTGAAGAAGCTTATAATGAAATATCCAAGAAGACAAAATATAAGATAAAGTATGGAAGTAAGTAGTCGTGAATGCACTACATAAGCAGAATATGCTGATCGCATAAATGATTATACAGAAATCAATAGAAGAATAACAAAGGGAATTAGCCATTTAAAGGAAAATGGAACAACTATTTTTACATTTTATAAATTCAAAAAAGAGCACCGCATAAAGGTGCTCTAGTGATGGAACTAATTTTGTAAAGAACTATTTATTCAATAAAGAAGGACTTACGAATTATTATATGAACGTTTTGTTAATTAAGTGTGTATCAATTAGACAGGAATTTTATTTTTCTACACCTATTTGATTTTACGGGCCAAATCATGTTAAAAGTAAGAAGAAAATTATTAAGTTAATGTTATTTTGTTTAAAATAACATCCCAATCGGAATCATCACCTTCCCATCTATCCTGATAACGTGGGAGTTCAATTGAACAAACCCTCGATATTCCCCAATTTTGTTCAACAATATTAGATATACCCTCCTTGAAATTAACAATAAGAATATTAAAATCCTTATTTGTAATTTTAGATAATACGTTTTGTAATTCAACCGCTTCATCTCGATTTCCCCAAATTCTAATGAATAAAATGGATTCACTACTATTTATTTTTTCAAGGAATCGATTAATTCTAGTGTCTAATTTAGCTTTAAAAGAAGGATAGGTTGATTTCAAATCCTTTTCGGAATTAATAGGAAAATCATGCATTGAAAAACAATTATAATAAGTGTCCTTTATACAGTAGGTAATTCGTTCTGCCCATTTAATTTGATTATCAAATTCTGATTCAATAAGACCGTAACTTTCTGAACCTTCTATAACCATATTTTCCAACTTCATGAATTTTTTAAATCGATTTTGAAGTAATCTGTTTACATCTGAAAGTGATGGATAATAAAACCAATCTAAAGGTCCAGAAAATGTTCTTAAATTGTGTCTTTTGATTTGGTTGGTGACTTGACACAATCCTCCTAAACTTACAATTACGCCATAGGATTTTTGTATATCTTCTAGGTTCATCCTCATCATCCTTTATAAAAGTAATTTAAATTATCTGTTCAGTATATGATGCAATAACATATTGATGTGGACCTATATATCACAGTACATAGAGCTAAGACATTTGTATAAATTTAAAAAGTCAAATACCTAAGTTGAGGGATTTCATCTTTGACGTTATATCATGGAGTTATTATTGGAATGAAAGCTGGTAGGGATATTGCGCCAGAGTTATATATTCTCCAGTAACTTAATTTAGAAACCTGTTCTTGATTACTGTAGTAAAATTGTTGTTCTTTTAAAAGAATCCTTAGATAAAAAAGAAAAATCTATTGGCTAGCATTTAACCAGTAGATTTTTCTTTTCATCTTCATAGTTTTCCTGCCTCTCTTAAAGTTATGATATATAATCTTTTAAAGACTGACACGGTGCATTTTTTTTCATAATGCACGCAAAAAAATCAGTTTAAGAATTATGTGAAATCGTGTCAAAAAATTAAAGGTAATTATATATGTATTTAAGATGATATCCATCTGCGTATATTTTTTAAATTTTTAGATAAATGCAATGATAATGGCTTCTTAAGAATTAATTTAGCACCTTGTTTATTTAGAAAAGCCCTATAAACCATTTAGTTCATAGTAAAAGTAATATATTTGATATTAAATGTCTTGCATAATGCGATAAAATTTCACAATTTTTTATCAATATATACAGAAAAAGGTAACGAAACTTAAGCGATATTTAATACTTTTCATATTTGTGAAGTATGTGAATTTGTTTATTTTAACATCTAAGATGTTAGATGTTGTTTTTTAAACATTACTTATCCGGATTCATGAAAAGTATTTTAATGCATTATTTTTATTTTATATAATAATATTTAATTTTAATATTAAAACTAAAATATGGAAGTAACATAGGGGATTTACGCATATAGTAATGTTGATGGTGAAATTAACAAAACTTTCATTTAAATCAGATAAAACTATGATGTTTTTAACTTATAATCATGTTACTACGATGAAAAAATGGCTACTAATTAGTTAATTTAAAAATCAATTTTAGATAGGAAGAGGATAATGAAGACCAGAGATAGTTATAAAATTATTGTAATTGGTGCTGGGACAGCAGGACTATCTTCTACTGCACATTTATTACGAAATGTACCCCTATTGAAAGAAAGTATAGCAATTATTGATCCATCAAAAAAACATTACTTTCAGCCACTATGGAGTTTAGTGGGGGGAGGAATTGTTTCAAAGGAAAGTACGATGCGTAATCAGGAATCGCTTATTCCAAAAGGGGCAACGTGGATCCCTAAAAGTGTTGTTGAGTTATTTCCATCTGAAAATAAGATACTTTTAGATGACGGACTGCTACTTGAGTATGAAATTCTTATTGTAGCAGCTGGTATCCAAATAAATTGGGACAGTATTAAAGGCTTAAAAGAGTCTATTGGCACTAATGGGGTATGTAGCAATTATTCTTATACATATGTTGATTCTACTTGGAGAGAAATCGAAAAATTTAAAGGAGGAAATGCGCTTTTTACCCACCCTAATACTCCTATTAAATGCGGTGGTGCTCCACAAAAAATTATGTACTTAGCAGAGGAGTATTTTTGTAATAGTGGTGTAAGAAACAGAAGTAAAGTAATATTTTATTCTGCAAACAATAACATATTTCAGGTTCCACGATATGCAAATACTTTAGAACAAGTACTAGAAAGAAAGCAAATTATAACGAATTATAATAAAAATCTAGTGGAAATTATCGCCGAAAAGAGAGAGGCAATTTTTGAAGATACGCAAACACTAAAAAGAGAAACCGTACCATATAGTATGATACATGTTGTTCCGCCAATGGGGCCACCTAATTTTATTAAAGAGAGTGAGATAAGTGATCATCAGGGGTGGGTAGATATAAGCCCTTATACTTTGCAGCATGTGCAATATAAAAATATTTTTGGACTTGGAGATTGTACCAATTTACCTACCTCTAAAACTGGAGCAGCAATTCGAAAACAAATACCCGTCTTAAAACAAAATATTATGGACGTACTTAGCGGAAGAGATTTACAGGCTAAATATGATGGATATACATCATGTCCGATTGTTACAGGATATAAAAGTCTTATACTTGCTGAATTTAACTATGAACATGAGCCTCAAGAAACGTTTCCATTTAATCAAGCGAAAGAACGGTATAGTATGTTTTTACTTAAAAGATATATGTTGCCATATATGTATTGGAATTTAATGTTGAAAGGGATTCTATAGGAGAAGATAAAAAGTGGTTACAAAAATTGAAAATTAATTTGAAATAACTAATTGGAGGGAATAGCTATGCTTTTAAAATATTTTTATGATGAAAAATTAGCACATGCTTCCTATTTAGTCGGTTGTCAGAAAGAAGGCGTAGCAATCGTTATTGATCCTAGTCGCTATATAGAACAATATATAGAATTTGCTAAGAAAGAGGGGATGGAAGTAATTGCTGCGGCTGAGACTCATATTCATGCTGATTTTCTTTCTGGGTCTAGAGAACTTTCTAATCTTTACCATGTAAATTTATATGTATCTGATGAAGGAGATTGTGATTGGAAATATCAATATCTTAACGAAGGTCGATACAAATTGGTTAGAGAGGGCACAGAGTTTAAAGTAGGTCATATAAAATTTAATGTAATTCACACCCCAGGGCATACGCCTGAAAGTATTTCTTTTTTAGTAACTGATACAAGTCAAAATAATTATACGAATGATAAACCGATAGGAATATTCACAGGTGATTTTATATTTGTAGGAGATATAGGAAGACCGGATTTATTAGAAACTGCAGTCGGTATTAAAGATACTGCAAAAATAGGAGCGAAACAATTATTTGATTCTATACAAAAAATAAAAATACTTCCTGATTATTTGCAAATATGGCCATCACATGGTGCGGGAAGCGCATGTGGAAAAGCATTAGGAGCAATTCCAACTTCTACATTAGGTTATGAAAAGATGTTCAATTGGGCATTTCGGTGTAATGAAGAAAGTGATTTTATATCGACTTTATTGACGGGACAGCCAGAGCCTCCAAAGTATTTTTCATTAATGAAGAATTTAAATAAGTATGGTCCGCCAATTCGTAAGAAGAGAAAAAGTACTGCTATTAATACAGTAGAAGAACTTCAAGAAATTTTGAAGAGCGTTTATCAAATAGTTGATATAAGGGATGTAGAGAGTTTTGCTGCAGGTCATATCGAGAAGTCAATTAACATACCTTATAACAATTCTTTCACAACTTGGTGTGGATGGTTATTAGATTATAAAAAAGAAACTTTAATAATTCTAGATGAGGAAAAGGTTAAAGTAGAGGCAGTTATTAGAGAATTTGAATCTATTGGGTTAGATAATATTATTGCTTTTGCACCCTTAAAAGTAATACAAAGACTTGATAGATTTGAAAGTTACAAAGAAAAAACATCGATTGAATTATATCCGCATATAAAAGCTGGAAGCGTTAAGGTTATCGATGTGCGTAGTAAAAAAGAGTGGGAGGAAGGACACCTTCATGATGCAATACATATCACTTTAGGTAATCTATTTGAACAACTAGATTATATACCGAAAGATTTTCCAATAGTTTTGCAATGTCGAACCGGATTACGTTCCGCTATAGCAGCTAGTATTTTACAAAGAGCTGGTATAAAGGAAGTAGTGAATTTAAAGGGAGGATTTCTTGCATGGAAAGAAGAAGGGCTTCCTTATACAACATGCAATCTCAATGTGTAGGAAAATATTATATGCTAGGTAAGAATAATTAAAAGAAGTTATAGATGACGTGTTAGAAAAGGGAATCATAATTGTCGCAGATTCAGGAAATACATTAGGATTATTAATTGATTATCCAGTTAAATATGAAAATGTAATATTTGTTTTAGCATTAAATAATTTAACATTGGATCCATCTTTTATGGAATGGCAGTGTTGGAAGTACTTAGGTATTATCAATAAGAACCCAATTTAAAATTCTCTTGGATGCAAGAGAATTTTTTTATTGGGAATAGTAAGGGGGAGGGGAGGTGCATTACATATGGGAAAAGGTAGAAGTAATAATGCTGGTAAAAAGCAACCGAATTTTGATGATTCATCTAATTTTGCTAAACAAAGCCAACCGACAGAAAAGAAGAAGAAATAAGAACAGGAGCTCTCTTGATAAAGGGAGCTCCTGTTAAAAGTGGACTGACGTTTCAGAATAACATATCGATGGATTAACCCAATAGCCATAAATACAAGGTTTTAATTTTTCGAAGGGCACCTAATTTAATATTATTGTCCCGCTTTTTTATACTTATTGACGCGTTAAATCCATTTAAAATGCTCCTTAATGGCGTTGGGCGTGACCTTCATTAAAATTTTTTAAACCTAATGGGACTTACCATTAAGAGGGCGAGGATTAAAGTAATCCATGCATTACCATATGAAAACAATGCCATACCAGCCAATGATAATCCTGCAGCTGGAATAGGTAATCCCTTAAAATATCCAATAGTTGGTTTAATACTAAATTTTGCTAATCTTAAAGCACCCATTGTTGGGAATAGGATAAATGCCAAAGAAGTTAAAATAGAAGGTGTTGCTATCGTATGAAATAAAAGCGCAGGAGCGACGCCGAAACTAACAATATCAGCTAAGGAATCCAATTCTACGCCAAACTCACTGTTCACTTTTAATTTTCTTGCAATTCTTCCATCAAGAAAATCTAAAACAGCTGAAAAGAAAATGAGAATGGAGGCTGCTCCTAAATATTCACTCATATTCAAGGTGATTGAGAAAACACCGCACAATAAATTTCCAACCGTAAATAAATTCGGTATAACTTTTACAAGCTGATTAAACAAGTTTGTTCCTCCTAAATTAATTAAACTTCACATTTCTGTAGCAATTTCTATATATTCTTCCGTTATTCTTAAAAATATATGACCACTGTATTACTGTAAGCTAATTAAATTTCGATAAGAGAAAAATTGATTTCTTAAATGTTCCACTGGTTTATAAAAATGTTTAATCATTTTCAGTACGCGTTATTGAATATTAGCACCTGATAGTTGATATTTCGAGTAGTCAGGGATTTTCCGGTTCTGGTGCAAAAATTCAAGGTAATTAAAAATAATCTCTAAAAAGGAGACATAATGATACTATTATTTTAAAAAGGTTCGTGGTTGGTATCGAATATAAAAAAATAGAATTTTTATACAAAAATCACCCGAAAGGTTGCCTTTTGTACCTCTTAAAATGACTGAAGATGTGTTTACTTGAGTTCATTAGGTAGTTAGAGGTTGATAGACTATCTTTAACGAAAATGTTGAGTAGTTCATCTTCATTATATATCAATTTAATAATGATTGGGGATTTAGAAAGTTCCATGGAAAGTACATATCAACCTGATTGGAAGATTGGAAATTTAATAACTGGTGATACATTTTACTTAACGCAACATTTTGGTGCGCAAATGAAAATTTTTAAAGTCCACACAAATGGTACCCTAGAACGATTCCAAACAATAGAACCAGAATTAAAATAAAATTTTTGTAGCATCAATTAAATTCATTTCTTTTTATGCAAACACACTTTCAGCGGAACTAACTTCTTCACTATTTTGCGCTGGAAACACTTTATAAAAAATGGTTACGTTTTCTGATCTTGAAATAACCCTCTCAAATTGCAATCCTGCTTTTCTAAAAGCTTTACTGCATCAACAATAGAAGTAATTGCTAAAAAGGTTATTCAAATGAAATTTATAAAAGCTTGATAGGCGATACCAAGTGAAAATACCGTAGCTACTATATGTGCAGTCCATTTAGGCATATTTAATTTCAATACGGTATTGTACAAGATTCCATATACGATACAAATAATTAATATAAATGCAATGAATTGAAGAACTAATAAAAATAGCGGTTGTCCCATTTATTTTCACTTCCTTTATTTAATATATTAATATAATTTATTTAGAAGTGAAAGTTTTATTTATATTAATTTCCAAAAATGTGATATGAAAGGAATAGTGGTAATCACAAGAATTACTGCAAAACTATAATGTAACTAAAAGTATTATTACGAGATCAGTAAAGTAGTAAAAAAGGTCGCCATTCAAGGCGACCTTCTTTACTATGCGTTATACCCAAATAATTTTAAATCTTCTCCTGAATCTGAAATGATTTTCTCAAATTGTAATCCTACTTTTTCTAAAAGCTTTCCTGAGGCAATGTTATCTATAGAAGTAATTGCTACAATTCGTTTCATGCCGAGCTTTTGTACACCGTATTCGATTATCGCAGAAGCTGACTCGTAGCCATATCCTTTTGAACGGAATGTTTCTAAAAAGGCAAATCCGATATCAACGTCTTCTAATGAATCTCTTTTAATAAGGCCACACATACCAAGTGGAGTGAGATCTTCTTTTCGTTCTACTAAGTAAAGGCCAAATCCGAGTTTGTTATACATATCGATGGGACCGTGTACAATATAATTTTTTGCATCTTCTAAGTTTCTAACCCCTTTGTCACCGATAAACTGAATCCATGCAGGATCGTTTACTAACTCAAGAATAAAAGAAGCGTCTTTTATATCAAACCAACGAAGATTTAGACGTTCGGTTTCAAGAACTATCAATTATTACACCACCTTTAAAAAGTTATAACAATTAGTATGGATTGTGTAAAACAAAAGTGCAACATATTTTAATGGGGGTGTTTGTTCACATAAAATTCGTTTGTTTTGTATAGAGAGATATTTTATAATTAGGATTGATTGTAAAGAGTGAGATACTTATACAATGACTCCTAGGTGACTAGGAGTTTTTACTATATAACTATCATTATTACTAAATATGACACACTACACATTCTACTCAAGGAGGTACATAATGAAGAAATTATATAATGCATCGTTTACGTATTTGATTATCGGTTTATTATCAGGGATTTTCGCTAGGGAGTATGGTAAGTATAAAGGGATTTTAGGATCTACTTTGTTAAATCTTTTGCATACACATACACTTGTACTTGGCTTTTTCTTCTTTTTAATTGCTTTAGGATTAGCAAAAGTATTCGCGTTTCATGAAGTGAAAGGGTTTAATAAGTGGTTTGTTTTACATAACATTGCATTAACATTAATGTTAGGTTCGCTAGCAGCGAGAGGGCTTCTTCAGTTAAATGGAGCTGACTTTAAAGGGTTAACTTATATTGTAGGGTTTTCTCATTCGTTGATGGCAGTTACTTTAATTTGGTTTATGTTGTTAATAAAGAAATCGTTTAAAATGTAGTAAAAAAGAACTTGTAGCGTGTGCTACAGGTTCTTTTTTGTATGTTCAGATTTAATAATCTTATTTTTCTAATTATTTAGTATAAAGATGGTATACTTGTTTTAAAATTAAAAAGGAGAGTTGATTATGGAAATAACAATTGAACATGTAGTAAATGAATTAAAAGGCATACTTCCTGAAGATCGAGTAGTAATAAATATGACAGTACGAGAGTTACATAGTAAAGATGAATCTTACCATAGTAGTAGTTTACCTGATGTAGTTGTTTTTCCAAAAACAACCGAAGAAGTTAGCGCGATAATGAAAATAGCGAGTCAGCACGGAACAGCTGTCGTTCCATTTGGAGTAGGATCCAGTTTAGAGGGACATGTAATCCCTTACGAAAAAGGAATTACAATGGACTTTTCTCTTATGAACAAAATACTTGAAATAAGAGAAAAGGATTTTCTTGTGAGAGTACAGCCAGGGGTGACGCGCTCTCAGCTTAATAAAGAATTGAAAAAGTATGGATTGTTTTTTAGTGTAGACCCAGGAGCTGATGCAACGTTAGGAGGAATGGCTGCTACAAATGCGAGCGGAACGACAGCGGTAAAGTATGGGGTAATGCGTGATCAAGTTCGAGATTTAGAAGTCGTTCTTGCTGATGGAGTAGTAATACATACCGGGAATTTAGCGGCGAAGTCATCATCAGGTTATCATTTAAATGGTATTTTCGTAGGCTCAGAAGGAACACTTGGATGTTTCACGGAGTTAACCTTAAAAGTATACGGTATACCAGAACATGTTATGGCTGCGAGGGCATCGTTTCCAACTATAAATGATGCAGTAGAAGCTGTAATTAACATATTACAAGCAGGTATTCCAATCGCGAGAATTGAACTCGTTGATGAATTATCTATGAAACAAGTAAATCATTACAATGAAACAAGTTACAGAGAAGAACCGACACTGTTTGTAGAGTTCCACGGCAATGAAGCAGGGTTAAAGCAAGATATTGAATTTACGAAAGAAATCGTTCTTGATCATAAATGTATAGAAATTGCGTTTGAGATGGAAACAGCAGCGAGAAATAAACTGTGGGATGCAAGGCATAACTTAGCGTACTCTTACGTGCATAGTTATCCTGGTAAAAAGCTAATGAGTACAGACGTATGTGTGCCAATTTCGGAATTAGCTGGAGCGATTCAACATGCGAAAGAGGTATTAGATAAAGTAGGGCTTATTGGCGGTATTCTCGGTCATGTTGGGGATGGGAATTTCCATGTACTCTTAATGATTGATACAAATGATAAAGAGGAAGTGAAGAAGGCAGACGAAATAAATGAAAGTATCGTTCAGTATGCTCTTAAACGAGGAGGAACGTGTACAGGAGAACATGGCGTTGGAATCGGAAAACGAAAGTATCAAGAAGAAGAGCATGGGGCAGCATTATTTGTAATGGAGAAAATAAAGAAAGCTCTTGATCCGCAAAATATTTTGAATCCGAATAAGGTGTTTCAATTAAAAGATAGGGGCTGAGTGGATGAAAGTACTAGAAGCGATAAGTAATATAGCTGGAAAGTATTTTGCATTTTGGACCGGCTGCTGCACTCCCAAGTGTATTAGCGGCAGTATGGCATAACATTGCAGGGCCAATATTAGCAACCATCTGGTCAAAAAATGCAAAGAATACTTTCAGCGATGAAAATGTATTAATAAATATAGAAAAATAGGAATGATAAATAATGCAAAAACGTATTGTACATTTTGAAGGAATGGTTGTATTTTTAGCCACGATTTATATGTATTCAATATATGAGTTTAGTTGGATTATATTTTTTGTATTCCTTTTAGCGCCGGATTTCTCCATGTTAGCGTATGGGATCAATAATCACGTTGGTGCGAAAATATATAACGTATGTCATACATATATCATATCCATATTAATTGTTCTAATAGGTGTCTATTTTAAGATAGATACCGTTATAATGATTGGCTTAATATGGACAGCACATATTGGAATGGATCGAATGTTTGGATATGGATTGAAATATGAGACGGATTTTAAGGATACTCATATTCAGAGGTTATAGTTGCTTTTGAGGAGAGGGATACTTTGAAACAGAGAATTACTATCGAAGGGTATAACATCCAATGGGAAAGTGAATTTAATAAGCTACACACTTTCATTAACGATGTAATGGAAGACCGCATTTTATCCATTGAACATGTTGGGAGGACATCTATTAAAGGACTTGTAGCAAAACCAATATTAGATATTGATATCGTAATAGAAGATTATGAAATCTTTCCTGAAGTAGTAACAAAGTTTGAAGCGATAGGATACTATCATCAGTTAGAATGGAGCTTTAAAGGAAGAGAGGCGTTTGGAAGAAAGGATACGTTCGTTCCATGGAACGAGGGAAATACAGTTTGGATGGAACATCATTTATATGTGTGTGATAAAAATAGTGAAGAATTGAGAAGGTATATAGCGTTTCAAGATTACCTTCGTGAACATACTGAAGTAGCTAATGAGTATGGAAACTTGAAGGAAGAGTTAGCAAGAGAGTCGAAAAATCGATCTAGTTATATTGAGGGTAAGACCGTATTTATTACAAATATATTAGAAAAAATAAACTAAGGTAGCATGGAATACATGCTGCCTATTGTTTTGAAATAGAAAGCTGCCATTATAAAACAAATATAAACTGGCCCTGTTGATTGATGCGGTTACTAAATATAATAGGAAATAAAATAGAAAAGAGCGGAAAAGAGGGAGCTTATGTACATACCAAAATATTTCGCAATACAAGATGAAGAGATGAAGTACGAAATAATGGAACAAAATAGCTTTGCGACATTATTTTCTCAACATAACGGAGAACCATATGCAACGCACTTGCCGTTGTTGCTAAATAGGGAGACCCTTACTTTACATGGTCACTTCGCACGACCGAATGAACAGTGGAAAGATATTGGGACTCAGCAAGTACTAGCTATATTTCAAGGACCACATAGTTACATCTCTCCGTCATGGTATGAAACAAACAATGCAGTACCAACATGGAATTACGTTGCAGTGCATGTATATGGTGAATTAGAAATTGTTGAAGATGAGAAGACATTAGTAGATTCTCTTCAAGATTTAGTAAATAAATATGAAGATCCAGAGAGCACCTACTCACTTAATGATGTGGATCCAAATTATATGGGAGGATTAAGTAAGGGAATAGTTGGATTCAAAATAAAGATAAATAAAATAGAAGGAAAAGCGAAGTTAAGTCAAAATCATTCTGTAGAGAGACGGAATTTAGTTGTGGAGAAACTTGAGAAAGTTGGTAGTGAGGAGAGTAAGAGGATTGCGGAGTTGATGAGAAAATAAAGCCTACATGAAAGGGAAATATTCTAAATAAGCGTATTTAAAAAGACCTTCTTAATTGAAGGTCTTTCATTTTTTAAAGTGCTTTTTCAGTTGTTGTTGAGTTGTAGTCTTTACTTACGTCAATAGATTGAACAAGGTCAGGTCTTTGTGGTGCAGGGGTGTCCCCAATGTTTAATGCTACATATCCTAACTGTGTTTTCGGTGTTTCTGAGGTGAAGCTTAACCCAAGAGTTGTGATGCTAATAACAGCTAAGCCAATGATGCTCAATTTAATCTTTTTCATTATATCAAAGCTCCCTTTTCTTCATGTTTTTTTCTTGCTTGATTGGCCATGTAAAAGTATTGACTAGCTTTTATATGGTCTTCTTTTTCATAAAACATATTTGCTAGAACATCAGTGTACTCTTGTATACATTCCCAAAGGTTTTCTGTTTTAAAGTAAGAAATTCCTTCCAAAATTATCATTTCTAAATCATTTATAGAAGTTTTATTATTTAGTTCTCTTAAAATCATGAAACGATATTGAAACTCTTTGTTTTCTAGTTTATTTGAGATGTTTAATCCTTTTTTTATAAGTTCTTTAGCCTGGGTATATTCTCCAAGCTTGTAGTATTCACGTGCTTCAACAAAAAGTGCTTTAAAGTGATTTGGTTGCTTAGTTGTAACCTCTGAAATATGACGCATTGCTAACTCTGAAAGGTTTTGACTTGCATATAGCCAAGCTAAATTATGTCGTACTCTTAATGATAAAGTCTCCTCTGAATACTTCTGTAGAATATTTAATGCTGAATCAAGTCTAATTTCAGCTTGTTCAAACTGTTTTAAATCAATACAAGATAAACCAAAGATGTTATCACACAAAGCAACATTAATTTCACAGTTTATATGTTTTGAAAAAATTGCTTTAGCTTCATTTGCAGATTGGATTGCTACTAGTGGTTGATATGTTTGATAATAATAGGCAGCTAAGCGGTAGTTAAATTCAGCATTCTCTAGTTCGTCAGATACGTGTATTAGCAGCTTTTTAGCGTTCTCGAAAAGGTGTTTTGCTGCATTGTAGTTTCCAATAATTGTATTGTGAATAGCCTTAAAAAAATGATAATAATAAGAAAATAGCCCATTCTCTGGAAGTGGGAAAGAATCAATTTTATTAAAATCATCTTTATTAATATTTAAACCATCTGTTAAGATTTTGTATCTGAAATTAAAAAGTGAATAATACAATTGTAGGTTTGTATCTTCTTCTGAATTAGAGATGATATTTTCAATATCTTTTTTTATTTTTGTTGCAGGGGTAGTTTGATGCTGTAACATAGCTCTATACCAGTCATTAAATAATTTTGTAATTTGTTCATTACCTTGTAGTTGAACGTTCATGAAATCCCCTCACTTTTTGAATATTCTTATAAAATATAGTATCAAAAATAAAAATATTTAGAAATGATGTTTTATATTTCTCAATATTTGTTTAACAAGCTTACGGGTAAGTCTATTGGAATAGTGTAGAATTTGTTTTGGATTAAAGAAATGGCATCGGGGGATGTGTATTTTAAAGTTTTAGTTGAGTGGGGGGATATAAAAAGGGTGCGTTCACACAAATTATATGAACGCACCTTTTTACATATTAAACAATCAAGTCCCACAAAAAGTACGATAAGGGCGATTCGTCGGTGCAGGCGGAATGCAGTATTCTTCTTGATCTGTAGAATACGCATAAGGGTTTGATAAAGCTTCAAGAAGTTGCTCCATTACGCTATAGTCGTCATTTGTAACAGCTGCTTCTAGTGCTTCTTCTACACGGTGGTTCCTCGGGATGATTGATGGGTTATTATTTTTCATCATCTCGTAGGCGTTTTCTTTTGATTGTTCTTGTCTTTCTAATCGAGATTGCCAAAGTTTGTACCATTCTTTAAATTCAGGACTATCGAATAGAGGGGTATTTTCTAACGTATCAAGAGTTAATGCACGGAATGTATTTGTGTAATCCGCTTTATATTTCTCCATCATTTTTAAAAGTTGCTCAATAAGTGATTGATCTTGTTCTTCGTTGCTAAATAGTCCTAATTTCTTTTTCATTCCAAGGAACCACTGTTTTTCATACTGTACGCTAAATTTCGAAATTTCGTCTTGAGCGATTTTTAATGCTTCTTCTTCATCTTCGTGCAGAATTGGTATTAAAGATTCAGCTAGTCGTGCTAGATCCCATGCGGCCATATATGGTTGATTTCCATATGCATAACGACCTTGTGTGTCAATAGAGCTAAATACGGTTCCTTGGTCGTAATTGTCCATAAATGCACAAGGACCGTAATCAATTGTTTCGCCACTGATTGTTATATTGTCAGTGTTCATTACGCCGTGAATAAATCCAACAAGTTGCCATTTTGCGATAAGACTGGCTTGTCTTTTAATGACTTCTTGTAGTAATGCAGTATATCGGTTTTCATGAGCTTCAATTTCTGGATAATGCCTTTTTATCGTATAGTCAGCTAGTGATTTCAGGTCCTCTATTGAACCACGAGCTGCAGCATATTGAAATGTACCGACCCGTATATGACTACTAGCGACTCTAGTTAAAATTGCTCCAGGTAATTTTGTTTCACGATAGGTTGGCTCCCCGGTTGTAACAACTGCTAAACTGCGAGTAGTCGGAATATCAAGTGCATACATTGCTTCACTAATAATGTATTCACGTAGCATCGGACCGAGTGCAGCACGGCCATCTCCTCGGCGTGAATAGGGAGTAGGGCCAGAACCTTTCAGTTGAATATCGAAACGCTCACCTGAAGGAGTAATTTGTTCGCCAATTAAAAGAGCACGACCGTCGCCTAACATATTAAAATGTCCGAATTGATGACCAGCATATGCTTGAGCTAATGGATGAGCTCCTTCTGGAAGTCCATTGCCAGCGAAAATGGCAATTTCAGCTTCCTTTTTCAGTTCTTCAGGGGTTAAGCCAAGAGATATCGCTAATGAATGGTTTAGTTTAACTAACTCCGGTGAACTTACGGGAGTAGGGGGGATTTCTGTATAAAATGATTGTGGTAAAGTCGTATAACTATTATCTAAATTCCAACCTGTTTCATTATTTTTAGTCATTGTATCTCCTCCTTTTTGTATTTTAAATTATGTATTTGTACGTATATATTCTTTGTAAAGTTAACTAAAAGTATAATATAATATTTCCCCTTGCAATCTATTGTAAGGACTTCATTGCACTATGTCTATTTAACAGCAAATACAAACCTCCATTTTTAAAAAAATGGAGGTTTTATTATTACTTAATTTTTACGATTATTTTTCCTTTTGCTCTTCCAGCCTCGGAATATTCCATTGCTTTTTGCGCATCTTCAAAAGGGAAAACTCGATCGATTACCGGTTTGATTTCACCAGCTTCAATATAGTTTGCAATAGTACGTAATTGATCCCCACTTGGCTTCATAAATAAAAATGAATATTGAGCATTATGCTTTTTTTCAAGTGCAGTAAGTTTTTTGCTGGCTAATGAAAATAAGAGAGTTTTAAAGAATCCTGAACCAAATTCTTTACCGAAGCGAGCATTTGGCATGCCTGAAACGGAAACAATGTTTCCTCCCCTTTTTATAATATTGAATGATTTTTCAAGTGTTGCACCGCCGATTGTATCAAATACGGCATCATAATTTTTTAGTATATCTTCAAATTTCTCTGTTTTGTAATTAATAATTTCATCTGCGCCAAGAGACGTTACTAAATTCGCACCAGCTTCACTAGCAGTCGTTGTAACAATGGCACCCATAATTTTTGCTAGCTGAATAGCGAAAGTACCAACACCACCGGATCCAGCGTGAATTAAAATCTTTTGTCCTTTTTGTAATTGCATGATGTCATGTAAAGCTTGATAGGAAGTTAAGCCAACGAGTGGAATCGAAGCCGCTTCCTCAAAACTTAGATTTTTTGGTTTTAAAGCTATATCATCTTCATGAATGGCTATATACTCCGCGAAAGTACCAATCTTATTTTTTCTTGGACGAGCATATATTTCATCACCGACTTTAAAACGAGTCACTTTTGATCCAACCTTCGTGATGACACCGGCAAAGTCGTTACCAAGGATTAGGGGCATTTCATATTTCAGTAACATTTTTACTTTTCCGTCGCGTATTTTAAAATCAATTGGGTTAATGCTAGCTGCATGAATTTCTGCGAGCACTTCATACTCATTTATTTCAGGAGTAGGTACCTCTGCCATACGCATTGGGACTTTTCCATATCTATCAATTATCATTGCTTTCATTTCTTATACCTCCAAGTTTTAATAAAAGTTCTGCAATAGCTTCTCAATATCTAATACAAGATTTTTTAATAAACCTAATTTTGTACGTATATCAATATAATAAAAATTCTTTGTACCTTCTTTTCTCATTAAAATAATGCCAGCTTCTCGTAAAATCTTAAGGTGATGTGATACTGCTGGACGGGAAAGGTGTGTTTGCTTCGTGATTTCTCCTACACGTAATCCTGTTTGACATTCCGTTTCCATTAGCACTAATAAAATAGCTTGACGCGTTTCATCACCAATTGCCAATAATACTTTTTGAGAATCAATAAAATCTTTTTTTATAATATTTAATTGTTCTTGTTTATTCATTTCAATCACTTTGCCTCCAGGTAATTAGTCGAAAGGTTTAAGATGATGAACCATTACTTCGATACGGTAATGCTACATGATTGTTGTATGAGGTGCAATATTGAGAAAGAAAATCGAGACGAATGAATTTTTTATTGTTGAAAATTATAGGGAGATAGAAAAGGGATTGGAAGGACTACATAACACAATAGATGAGGTTTTAAAAACAAAAAATGATGTAACAATAAAATAAGCGGTCGTAACCTTGTATAATCCATAAGGTTACGACCGCTTATAATGTTTGTATTATTTTTGAATTTTACGATAGAACATGGTTCAACGTAAAGTACGTTCTTTTGTTTTACACCTTCATACAGACACAATTCAGGTGGATTATAGATGTATGAAAAGGTAAAAGGAATTTTGGGGCGTAATCTATCTATATGATAATTCAAAATGAAATATAAGTCTATATTTTAATGTTTTTTTTGATTATATTTATGTCACTGAGCTCAGAACAATGATTTGGAGGGGAAATATATGAAATCGAATTATGTACCAGTTTTAATTGTTGGAGGGGGATTATCTGGGTTAGCGTCTGCGTTATTTCTTGCAAAACATAACATTGAGTACTTACTTATTGAAAGGCATCCGTCTACTGCCATTCATCCGAAAGCAGGCGGTCTTACTTTACGTACAATGGAGTTATTTCGAGAATTAGGCTTGGAAAAAAGAATTAAATTGGCAGGTAAAGCATTAGAGAACTGCCGAGGAAGAATAGCGGTTCATACAATAGCTGAGGCGAATAAAGAAGAATTGGAACAAATGAGAGCGACACAATACGGAAACGATGAAGAGTTACTTCAAAAAATAGAAAAGATTAGTCCATCAAAACAAACTGCGTGTTATCAAATTATTTTAGAAGAGATGATGTTACAAGAAGCGAAAACATTAGGCGGGCAACTATCTTTTTATCATGAATTAGTTTCATTTGAACAAAATGAAAACGGGGTAAAAGCAAAGATTCGAAATCGTGAAACAGAAAAAGAAAGTGTCATACATTGTGACTATGTAATTGCAGCAGATGGAGCGAAAAGTAAAATACGTGAGCAGTTAGGGATTAAAACTGAGGGGCGTGGAACCATTGGTGGCTATTATATGAATATTTATTTTGAAGCAGACTTAAGTGAGTTTATACAAGGAGACGCATTCGGTTTTTCTATGGTACTTCATCCAGAGGTTCTTGGTGCACTGATCCCAGTAGATAACGTGAAAAAATGGATTTACCATGTAGCCTACGATCCATTAAAAGGAGAGGGACCAGAGGATTTCACGATGGAACGTTGTAAACAAATTATTGAAATAGCAATTGGAAGTACAAATGTTGAGTCAAAAATATTAAGTGTTTTACCGTGGGAAGCGGCCGAAAGTACAGCAATGAAATTTCAAGGAAATCGAGTCTTTCTAGTTGGAGATTCAGCACATATTATGCCACCAACAGGCGGATTTGGTTCAAATACAGGAATACAAGATGCGCATAACTTAGCTTGGAAATTAGCGGCTGTTATAAAAGGGAAGGCAAAACCAAAATTGTTAGAAACATATCATGAAGAGAGACACTCTGTTGCAAAATTAACGACAGCTTATGCAAGTAGTTTACTGTTTCGTGCTGCGAATAGAGAGGAAGGCAGTTTGAATAATATGGATGGTTTAGCTGTTACAGTTGGATATCAGTATTGTTCAGAGGCAATTATAGATAATTCAGTCACTCCACATAGAATGGATAGCATAGAGTTGAACGGAAGACCTGGAACGCGAGCGCCACATTTATGGGGAACGTATGAAGGGAAGAAAGTTTCTACATTAGACTTATTCGGTAACAGTTTTGTATTACTTACAGGAGTAGAAAATAGTTCTTGGGCTGAGGCAGCACATACTGTTTCAGCTAAATTAGGAATAAATATAAAAGGGTATCGTGTTGGCTTAAGTGGAGACTTTATTGCTCCAGAAGATATTTTTAGCAAATTATATGGTATAGAGAATGGAGGTGCTGTATTAATTAGACCAGATGGCTTTATAGGATGGCGTTCAGAAAAAGCGGTAGTAAATCCAGATATAGTATTGGACGAGGTAATGGGAAATTTATTATGTGATTTTTAAGTAACTACGGAAATATTGTTTTATGTGCTTCACTGCACTGAAAAAAATATTCACAAATTTCAATAGGTTTGATATGATTAAATTCGACAAGTTAATAGAGGCCGGAGATATTTGAGAAAAGCCATAAATTTATTTAGGGATACAGGAGTGTAGCCTAAATAATTTATGGCTTTTTTTATTGAATGAACCGTACAAAATAGGGAGTTACATGTGAAAAGGAGGGCTATAGAAATTAAATAGGATAATACTAGTTTTCTATATTAATAATATAGAAAACATTTGTAAGATTGGAATTTTAATATAGGTTTATAAAAATAATGAAAGTGTGTCTTCTGTTTCGTGTAAATCTCATTAGCTTGTTGAAATTTGCAACGTAGGAAGGGTTAGAAGAATGAGAAAGATTATTAGCGTTTTAGTTATTTTCTTTATGACTGGAAGTATCTTTGCTGGGGGAGCTGTTCATGCGAAAGCAGAAGGAAAGCATGAATGGAATACGAATAAGTTTTTAAATATTGCACATCGCGGAGCAAGTGGACATGCACCTGAGCATACTTTTGCTTCTTATGATTTAGTGAAAAAAATGAAAGCGGATTATTTAGAGTTAGACATTCAATTAACAAAGGATGGCCAATTAATTGCAATGCATGATACAGCAGTTGATCGCACTACAAATGGAACAGGCGAAGTACGCGATAAAACGTTAAGTGAAATAAAGAGTTTAGATGCCGGATCATGGTTTAATAAAGCGTATCCAGAAAAGGCTAAGCAAGAGTATGTTGGGCAAAAGGTTCCAACTCTTGAAGAAATCTTCCAAAAGTATGGAAGAAGTATGAAGTATTATATTGAAACAAAATCACCAGATGTGTATCCAGGAATGGAAGAGAAATTGTTGGCGTTGTTACAAAAATATAATTTAGTAGGCCAAAACATGTCTTCTAGCCGTGTTATGATTCAATCATTTAGTAAAGATAGTTTGA
Organism: Bacillus sp. cl96; assembly: GCF_900100505.1. Classification (NCBI taxonomy): domain Bacteria; kingdom Bacillati; phylum Bacillota; class Bacilli; order Caryophanales; family Bacillaceae; genus Bacillus; species Bacillus sp. cl96. Next base: position 62,049 of record NZ_FNDM01000007.1, on the reverse strand, counting down.
AAAAGATTCATAGTATGAATGAAAATATTCCGTTAGTTCAATTGCTTTGGTATTATCCAAATGAAAACAATGAAATTGTTGAATGGTCTGGCATTACACATGAACCGAAAAGTGTAACAAATGATGATTTTCAAGAAATTAAAAAGTATGCAGCTGGTATTGGACCAAACTTACGTAATGATAACGGGGAACTAATTATTGATGAGTCATATATGAAAATGGCTAGGAAAAATGGACTGTTAATTCACCCTTATACAATTAATGAGAAACCAGATATGAGACTGTTAATCAAATGGGGTGCTACAGGAATGTTTACAAATTATCCGGATCGATTACATAGTGTATTGAAGGAAAAATAAGTGGAAAAGGGTATACCAGTGTTTTAGGTATACCCTTTTTAATCTAACTCTCCGATAAACAGAATCTCTTTTTCATAGCATTCATCTGCATCATAAATAATTTCTTGAAAGTGAAGCGTTTTGAAGGAATGACAAACTGACATTTCCCATGTCTCCCAAAAATCAATTTCATTTGAAAGAAGGATCCATTTTTGAAATTCACTATCTCTATTAAAGAAATTATGAAAGTAGTCCTCATTTTTAAATATAATGATTTGCGAATCCCACAAATTATTTATAGAAATCAAAACAACAACTCGATATGTATGTGTATCGCTCGGTTTCATATTTATTAAATGATTTGCTTGATTTAATAAGGTTTGAATACATAACCGTTTTACTTTTCTAGGTGTTTTACGAGAGTCAATAAAAGCTTGCGAAACTGGCAATAGCATATTCCAATATTCATCGTTATAGAAAGTAGAAGGGAACGTTTTTGTATGTTCCTCAATTCGCTTTATCATAGTGTTTGTTTTTCGGTTCATACCACGTATTTTCTTTTCACGCATTGTGAGTCATCTCCATAAATTTTTGTAATGCAGCAGAGTGATATATATCTTTTCTAGTAATAAAAGTAGTAGGAACTTTTTTGAAGCTATTTGGCAAAGGGTTGAATGATATGTCATGTTGATGACCATTTAAAATAGACTTCATCATAATTGCTATGCCTATACCTGATTTTACACATGCGAGAATCGCTTCAATTGTTCCAAACTCTAATACTCGCTTAGGTGAAATTCCTTCTTCTTGAAGCCAATCTTCTAATAAATTTCTATAATAGCAACCATGACTAAATGCAAGTAAATTCATGTCTCCTATGTCTTTAAAGGAAGATAAAGGCTTTTTGCTAATGAGAACTAATTCTTCTTCACGAAATATATTTGTATGAAGTTCAGCATGCTGAGTAGAGCCAGCTATAAACGCTCCGTCCAGTTTTCGTTCTAGTACAAGCCTAATCAATTGTTCCGTCGTATTTGATTCTAAAATCAATTCGACTTTTGAGTATTTCTCATAATAGGCCGTTAATATAGATGGAAGTCTTACAGCGGTTGTAGATTCTGTACATCCAATTTTTAAAGTGCCTCTTGGTTCGATCCCATTACTTTGAACTGCTTTAACAGATTGATCCATTAAGTAGATAATTTGTTTGGCGTATGTTAATAAAATCTCACCGTTAGAAGTTAAAGTTACACCTTTTCCGTTTCGGTAAAATAAAGGCACACCTAATTCGTTTTCTAGTTGTTTCATACGCATTGTTACGCCAGACTGTACATAGTTTAAATTTTTAGCTGCGTGAGATATGTTTTTTTCTTTCGCAACTTCGTAAAATACAGTTAAATCTTTTATATCCAAGTATCATCCCTCCAGAAAAGGTATCATTTTTTTTGATGAATTACATGATAAATCTTTATTTTATATGATATCAGAACTTTCATACAATGGAAGGGGATGGAGGGATTATTGTGTTAATGGAAGAAAGGGTGAATAGTACTTATAAGTGGGTTATGTTAATTTTTGCGACGGTTGCTCAAACAACAGCGACACTTATAACGTATGGTGTTGGAGCGTTTGCTTTATTTTGGAAAGAAGAATATGCACTTACGAATACGGAGATTGGATTGTTAGTAAGTGTTGTAAATATAGGACCGCTATTTTGTATGCTTTTTGTCGGGCGGCTACTTGATCAATACAATGAAAAGTTGTTAATTTCGATAAGTTCATTTTTACTAGGAGGTTCGTTTTTACTGACTAATATGGTCAATGGATTTAATGGGTTACTCTTTGTACTTTTATTAGTAGGAACGTTTTATAGTGTTTCGCAGCCAGGAGGAAGTAAGGTGATAATGAAGTGGTTCTCAAAAGAAAATCGCGGGTTAGCGATGGGGATTAGACAAGCCGGTATACCGATTGGTGGTACATTAGCGGGAGTATTGATCCCGTTTCTTACAATAAAATATAATATGGCCTATGCGGTAAATAGTATTGCATGTATTTGTATAATTGGAGGGTTTTTATTTTTTATATTTTATAAGGAACCATATATTCAAGAGAAAGTTAAACAAGAACGTAGTAAACTTTCTTTTTGGATGCAGTTAAAAGAAGTGATGTGTAAAAAAGAGTTATATGCAATTTATATAACTGGCATTTGTATGATTTCATTGCAAATGGTGTTAGTTGCGCACTTTATAAAATTTTTAGTATTGGAACAATCAATCACGCCAATTTTAGCTGGAAAAGTATTTTCCGTTATGTTCTTTTCTGGAATGGTTGGTAGGGTTATATTAGCAGCTACTAGTGATTTATTTTATAAGGGGAATAGGCGTAACCTCTTATTTATAACTGTTTGTATTTCTATTTTCTTCATTCTAATATTAGTAATGAGCATACATACAATAACGAATGTATTGTATGGTGTAAGTGCATTGTTAGGGTTCTTTGCAATTGGATGGTTTAGCCTTTTCATAACTGAAGTTGCGGAATCAGCAAGTGAAGAATCGGTAGGGATGACAGTGAGTTTTGCACTTACATTAAATCAAATTGCCATTATTGCTGCGCCTGCTTTATTTGGTTATATTGTAGATAAGAAGGGATATACGTATGCGTGGTTATGCATAGTTGTATTACTAACTATTTCAGCGGTTAGCTTATATAGGAAGGATAGAAAATGAAGGAATGTTAGCAATGTAAATTTTTTATGAAGAAAGTCTAAAGAAATGTTGAATGAGCGACATTTCTTTTTTTATTTGTTGTATAATCAAAATGTAAATGAGATTCGTTTTCAATTTCGTTCATTACCTCTTTTGAAATTACCTGTAATTTTAGCCATAATTAGCTGTTTTTCTTTATCGTTATTTGCATGATTTATTTTATTTAAAAATTTTTCAGCATCATTTCCTTTTAATACCATAATCTGTTTTCCGTAATATTCAATTAATACCATGTTATTTTTTGTTATCCGATAATGAAACATCTTATCATCTAAACGATTGCGTTTATCGGTGTTTTTCATATTACATCTCCATTCTTTTTAGTATGTAACAAATGTTACAAAAGAATTTGAAATTATAGTGTAATGCATCCGATTGTATGTTGGAAATTTTGCAAGAAAGAAATACAATAGAGAGTAGTCAAAATTGAAAATGAGAAAAAGGAATCTAGTTTTAACAGAGTGAATATTAAATAATATTATAATATACTTGATAATTAAAAGATATAAAATAGAATGGATGTACGTTAAGTGAAACTAGATAAAAGAGGGTTCCTAGTATGTTAAAGAAATGGTTAATCGTTTTCTTTATTTTTGCAGTTTTTTGTGGAAGTATTGTTACACTAATACATGCAAATAAAGGAAAAAAATATGATGCAAAGGCATTTTCTAATGTAAATAGTAAGCAAAAAGATGTTAAGCAGGAAATTGATGCGAATGAGAAAAAGCGTTATGAAATTGCAGCTGGAAAACTAGATCAGTACTTAAAAGATAAAGGATTTAATGGAAGTGTTCTTGTAGCAAGTAAAGGTCATGTGATTTTACGAAAAGGCTACGGTTATGCGAATGTGAAAGATCAAGTATTAACAACGCCAAGAACGAAATATCGCATTGGTTCTATTACGAAAACAGTTGTTGCAATATCTATTATGCAACTAAAAGAAAAAGGGAAGTTGAACATTGAAGACAATGTAAATAAATATATCCCATCGTTTCCAGCAGATAAAAATATTACGTTACGAAACTTGTTAACACATACGTCTGGATTACCAGAACAGGGACAAGGTAGTGTTGACGCAGCATCACGGTTAAAATTAGTAACGTGGATTGGGGCACAAACGTTACAATTTCCAGCAGGGACAGGATGGAAATATACAGATTATAATTATATGGTGCTTGCATATATTGTAGAAAAAATATCGAATAAACCACTTGCTGAATATGTGAAAGAAAATATTTTGACTCCCGTTGAAATGAATGAATCTGGAATGGGCGCAACACTTCCAGAAGATATTTTCTTAGCAGAAGGGTATACGAAAAAAGATAATAAGTTAATAGCCACGCCGCGCTTAAAAATGAACTGGCTGTATGGTTGTGGTGAAATGTATACGACTGTTGAAGATATGAAAAAGTTAGATGAAGCTATTATGGATGGTAAACTACTTTCTAAACAAAGTGTATCAGATATGTTTTCTGCATCACCTGCAAGAAAATATGGATTTAGTTTCTATATTTACCCAGATTATTATCATAACCACGGTGTATTAGCTGGCTGGAACACTTTTAATAATTTTAACTGGGATAAACGAACGTTTGTCATATTATTTTCTAACGTCCAAAATGGTATGAATGACGCATTTAATCAAGAATTCAGGAAAATGGCGAATGATTTAATAGAAGGAAAGGGAATATAAAAAAGAGCCCCTAGAGGCTCTTTTTTATAGGGTTGAAAACTCCTCAACAAGTTGAGTGAATTGTTTCAATGCACTTTCAATCGGTTCTGGCGTTGTTAAATCGACGCCAGCTTTTTTCAATAAGTTTAATGGGTAGTCTGAACTTCCACCTTTAAGGAATTCAATATAATTTTTCTGAGCATTCGGATCACCGCTTAATAGTTTATCAGCGATTTGAATGGCAGATGCGAATCCAGTTGCATATTTGTATACGTAAAACGGGCGATAGAAATGAGGGATTCTAGCCCATCCGTATTTTACTTCTTCATCAAATACAAGTGAATCACCGTTATATTCTTTAAATAGCTTTTCATAAATTTCACTGAATACTTGTGCATTTAATGGTTTACCTTGTTCAGCCATTTCATGTGTGATTTTTTCAAATTCTGCAAACATAATTTGTGTAAAGAAAGTACCTTTAAATTTCTCAATAAAATGGTTAACTAAATGGTTACGTACGTTCGTTTCTTTTGCTTCTTTTAATAAATAGTGAATTAATAACACTTCATTTACTGTTGAAGCGACTTCTGCGACAAAGATAGAATAATGTGCAGAAATTCTTGGTTGGTATCCATGTGAATAGTGCGTATGCATACCGTGTCCGCATTCATGAGTAAGAGTGAACAGGCTGTTTAAATCATCGTGATGATTTAAAAGAATGAAAGGGTGAACACCATATACACCAAAGTTATAAGCACCAGAACGTTTTCCTGGTGTTTCTCTTACGTCTATATATCGTTTATCTTTAAAACTTTTTAATGTCTCAATATATTCTTCTCCTAAAGGAGCTAGTGATGCAATCATAATGTCAAATGCTTCACTATATGGGATGTCTTGTTTTGCACCTTCTACTAAATCGACGCCTAAGTCGTATTGTCTTAGTTCATCTACGTTTAATTTTTCTTTTCGAATTTCATTGTATGTATGTAATGTTTGAATGTTTTTTTTCGTTGTATCAATTAGGTTTTCATATACTTCTTTCGGAACCATATCGCCAAATAATGATTTCTCTAGCGCTGATGGATAGTTTCTTAGCTTCGAAACAGTAACATTATTTTTAATAGCAGCGGATAAAGTAGATGCGATGGAATTCTTTAACTGAACATATGGTTTGTAATATGCTTTATAAGCTTCTTTACGCTTTTCACGATTCGTATCTTCTATTAATTTTGCATACATTCCGCGTGTTAAGTTCACTTTTTCTCCATCGTCATTCGTCACTTCACCAAATAATATATCTGCATTGTTTAACATACCAAATGTGTGCTGTGGAGAAGAAAGAGCTTCACCCATCTGTGATAAAATTTCTTCTTGATCCTTATTCAATACGTGTTTTTTATAACGGTATAATTCAAACAAGTCTTCTTTATAATATTGTAAGCCTTCTGTTTCTTCTATGTAAGAATATAATGTGCTTTCGTCTATGCTAAGTAAGAAGGGGGAAAAGAAAGATTTCGCCGCACTTACTTTTACGTGTAATTGTGATACTTTATCGACAAGAGATTGCGCGTCAGTATCGCGTGTATCAAGGTCAGATTGTAATCGTGCATAAGCGAACATTAAAGATATTATGCTAGAAATTTCTTCACTCTTCGTTAAATAAGCTAATAAACTATTGCCATCGTGAATATTGCCATTAAACTCGTGTAATTCCTTCGTTAATACTTCAATTTTATGAAAATCACTTTCCCAATCTTCAATTGTATGGTAAATGTCTGTTAAATCCCATTTTTCTATATCAGCTACTTGTAATCGATCTTTAAGTTCTGTCATAATCATTTCCTTTCTAAACATGTAGTTATATTTCTATATAACTATGAAATACAACAAATTGCAAAAAATCCCTGCTGAAAATTGAAAAGCCTTGCTAAAATAACAAGGCTTACATACTTATAGTGTAATTCCGAATTTTGAATGTAAAAGGTTTGTATATTGCATGTCTGTAACGGTTTCTTTCGTTTTTTTACCATTTTTCGCTACTGTAAGGCTATCTTTCGTTAAAGAGGCATGCCCATCTTCAGTTAGTTTTACAATAAGAGGTACTTTATTAAAGGGTGATCCTTCATGTTCAACGATAATTTTTTGTGCTGTATTTGCTTTTTCTTCATCCACTTCTTCTATATAAAATGCATAGCCTAACGTCCAATCATCAGCAGCAGATTGATCCAAGAACTCATTGTTTTTCCGCATCTCTAAAATGTAGTTTCCCTTTTCGGTCATTTCTTTACGAATACGATAATCTCCTGTAGCAGAGTGAATGACTTCACCTGAGAAAGGGACAGGGGCAAGAGGTAAGTATGATCCGAATCCTACTTCAATTAAATAAAGTTCATTATGATGTGTTAAAACGGTTGCGATATGGCCAGAATCAACAGCCCATATGGAGTTTGCAGCGTTATAAACTGTTCCTGAAACGAGATGAACATCGAATCCAGAATCTTTCAGGAAGTAATACATAGTAGGATTGAGTTCATAACAAAGACCGCCACGGTTATTTACTAAAATTTTCTCTTTCAAATTTTCTTTTGATATTTCTTTAAAATTCTTTTCGAGAATATTTAAGTTTTCAAAAGGAACAGTTTGTGCCATTGCGTACATAATGTTAGATAAATCTTCAAATGAAACTGTGTCTTTTTCTTCTATATGTAATCGTGCGAAAAATTGTTTTTGAAAGTCTGTCATCGAAATCCCTCCGTTATGCTTTTATAGGTAAATTGTAAACAACCTTGAATAGGATGTGAAATGAAAACTACGTTGAATATTTGAAATTAGATTAAAAATAATATGGGAGAGTGAGAGATTGCTACTTTACTAACGGTGGGACGAATATTATAATAATTCTGATAAACTATGCAAACGCTTTCTTGGAAGGGGATAGTGTACAGATGTTTAAAAGAATAACAATAGTCGGATTGTCAGTTGTTATGTTTTTACCTAGTATATATGAGGGGAGTAAGGCATATGCAGACACAGTTAACAATGGAACGTTAATGCAGTATTTTGAGTGGTATGCTCCGAATGATGGGAATCATTGGAATCGTTTGCGTACTGATGTTGAAAATTTAGCGGAAAAAGGAATTACATCTGTTTGGATACCACCTGCATATAAAGGAACTACGCAAAATGACGTAGGATATGGAGCATATGATTTATATGATCTGGGGGAATTCAATCAAAAGGGCACAGTGCGGACGAAATATGGGACGAAAGCACAATTGAAATCTGCAATTGACGCTTTACATAAGAAAAACATCGATGTATACGGTGATGTAGTTATGAATCATAAAGGTGGGGCTGATTATACAGAAACTGTAACAGCAGTTGAGGTAGACCCGAGCAATCGAAATGTTGAAGTATCAGGTGATTATGAAATTAGTGCGTGGACGGGATTTAACTTTCCAGGACGTGGAGATTCTTATTCTAATTTCAAATGGAAATGGTATCATTTTGACGGAACGGATTGGGATGAAGGAAGGAAATTAAACCGAATTTATAAATTTAGGGGCATAGGTAAAGCATGGGACTGGGAAGTGTCTAGCGAGAATGGGAATTATGATTATTTGATGTATGCGGATCTTGATTTTGATCATCCAGATGTTGCGAATGAAATGAAAAAATGGGGAACGTGGTATGCGAATGAATTAAATTTAGATGGTTTTCGTTTAGATGCTGTTAAACATATTGATCATGAATATTTGCGCGATTGGGTAAATCATGTTAGACAGCAAACAGGGAAAGAAATGTTTACAGTAGCTGAATATTGGCAAAATGATATCCAGACTTTAAATAATTATTTAGCGAAGGTTAATTATAATCAATCTGTGTTCGATGCACCACTTCATTATAATTTTCATTATGCTTCAACAGGAAATGGAAATTATGATATGAGAAATATTTTAAAAGGAACGGTAGTTGCGAATCATCCTACACTTGCGGTTACTCTAGTTGAAAATCATGATTCACAGCCTGGTCAGTCATTGGAATCTGTAGTGAGCCCTTGGTTCAAACCGCTGGCATATGCATTTATTTTAACGCGTGCAGAGGGGTATCCTTCTGTTTTCTATGGTGATTACTATGGTACAAAAGGAAATAGTAACTATGAAATTCCAGCGTTAAAGGACAAAATTGATCCGATTTTGACGGCACGAAAAAACTTTGCATATGGTACGCAGCGTGATTATTTTGATCATCCGGATGTGATTGGCTGGACAAGAGAAGGTGATAGTGTACATGCTAATTCTGGTTTAGCAACATTAATCTCTGATGGACCAGGAGGGGCGAAGTGGATGGATGTTGGAAAGAATAACGCAGGGGAAGTATGGTACGATATTACGGGTAATCAAACAAATACTGTAACAATTAATAAGGACGGATGGGGGCAGTTCCAAGTAAGTGGAGGATCAGTTTCCATATATGTTCAACAATAATTTGGTGATGAAAAAGAAGAGGTAGACTGAAATATAAGTTTTCCTCTTCTTTTTATATTGTGCATATTTATCCCGCTATTTGTGGGAAGCCCGATTGGTGAGGGCTTATTAAAGTTTCACTTTATTTTTCATAAATCTTTATTGTAATAAAAGAGCTAGTCGACCTTTATAACAACAAGAGAGGCATTGGAATATATAATGTCACCCGTGGCTTCTCTTATTCGTACTCGAAGAACATCCCCTTGATTTAAAGGTAGTAAATCAGTTCTGGCGGATGTAGCTCTCACCCCAGAAGCACCACCAACTCGCGTTTCAATTGCGAATTGAATGGAATCGTTTATTGTAAGATTTAATATACTAGACGATATAGCTTGTATTACAAATACAATTGAAAAGGATACAGAGTACACGCCAGTGGTATCAATTGTAATAGAATTATTTAATGGATTTAGGGTAGTTCCACTAGCAGGTCCTGGAATGGTAAAATTAATATTTGTATTAACTACTGCTGAAAAACCGATTCCTACTTCAGAAGTTATTGTTCCAAATATGGGAAGAATCCCTAAACCGGTTGCGCCAGTAGGACCAGTTATTCCGATTCCGGTAGGACCTGTAACCCCAGTAGGACCAGTTATTCCGATTCCGGTAGGACCTGTAGCCCCGGTAGGACCAGTTATTCCGATTCCGGTAGGACCTGTAACCCCGGTAGGACCAGTTATTCCAATTCCGGTAAAACCTGTCGCGCCGGTAGGTCCTGTGATTCCAGTAGGTCCGGTGGGGAATGTAAATGGTGGAATTGATGGTAGTGTGGGACCGATTAAATTTGGTTCCAGAGCAGGTCCGTGTAAAATACTATACTCTTCATTCATATAGTAAACCTCCTATCATTGCTTGTCATAATTATTAAATGTATTTGGGGAAGTAAATGACATTCGCAATAGCGGAGGCGCTTCTTATAATTTCTCTTCAGCGAATATAGACCTAATTTAAGCAATATTGAAATTTATAGTTACGTACTACTAAAGTATGACACCTTTACTTCTCACGTAACATATAGTATGATGATTTCAATAAATTAGATTTCAATGACTATAATATAAATTAATGAGAGGTGCTTTTTGTGAGTGCGGTAGGTATTAAATAGGAAAAATTTAATGAAATAAATCGGATAAGACCAGGGGATTTTTATGTACATCATACCCCTAATTTTGTCATGCATTTATTTCAAAACCTATGAAGATACCTACAATACTTTATAAAGCGTGTAATAAGGGACTGCCATCTATTTTTTATGGCTTATTTCCTCATACGTTATTACACATGCCTTGTAAATGTAAAAGCTGCGGTATCCCCGCAGCTTTTTTGTATATGTTTTTATTGTATAATTATGGAATTTTATATGACTCATTGGAATCTAATGAGTAGGTATCTTCATTTATGATAAAAATCAATCATAGTGAGGAGAAACAAAATGAATACGATGACTTTTGAAAAGTTACAATATAACGAATTAAAGGATATAGTGAAATCTTATTGTGTAAGTGGATTAGGTAAGGAATTATTAAACAAATTAGAGCCAAGTACGAGTATAAAAGTAGTGAGAAATCGGCTGAATGAAACGACAGAAGCACGAGCTATATTAGATGCAGAAGGGCATGTTCCTTTCTTCGGCATTTCTAATATTGCTAGTACAATTCAAAAATTAGAAAAAGGTATGATTTTAGATCCAGAAGAATTAGTGAGTGTTTCAGACTTTTTACGTGGATGTAGAAAGATTAAAAAGTTTATGTTAGATAAAGAATTTTTTGCACCAGTATTAGCTTCTTATGCAAATTCAATGACTGAATATAAAAGTATTGAAGAGGAAATTAACTTTTCAATTAAAGGAAATAGTATTGATGCAGCTGCAAGTAAAGAGTTAAAACGAATTCGAAATAATATCGATTCTGTAGATGGGAAAATAAAAGAACGTTTAACGAAGTTTTTAAATAGTAGTGCAAATAAGAAATTCATTCAGGAATTCTTTATTAGTAAAAAGGATGACCGTTATACGATTCCAATTAAATCTTCCTATAAAAACCAAGTTGCCGGAAGTATTATTGAAGCCTCGGCAAAAGGTTCTACTGTATTTATAGAACCGCATACGGTTACGAAATTGAATGCAGAACTAGCAGGTTTGAAAGCAGAAGAAGCGGTTGAAGAATATCAAATTTTAGCGACTTTATCAGGGATGGTATTAGAAAATATTTATAGTATAAAGATTAACATGGAGCTAATTAGTCAGTATGATATGGTATTTGCGAAAGCGAAGTTTAGTAAATCGATTGATGGAATAGAACCGAAGTTAAATGATCATGGCTACATTCATTTAGTGAATTGTAAGCATCCGCTTTTAACAGGGCAAGTTGTACCCTTGAATTTTAAAATTGGTCAAGAGTATCGTAGTTTAATTATTACAGGGCCGAATGCGGGCGGAAAGACAATTGTGTTAAAAACGATTGGATTGTTAACATTAGCTACAATGTCAGGTCTTCATATTGCAGGAGATAAAGGGACAGAAATCGCTATTTTTGAAAATGTATTTGTAGATATTGGTGATAATCAAAGTATCGAAAACGCACTAAGTACATTTTCATCTCATATGAAAAATCTTTCTGAGATTATGAGGATGTCAAATAATAATACGTTACTTTTATTTGATGAAATAGGGAGCGGTACAGAGCCAAATGAAGGTGCAGCACTTGCAATTTCTATTTTAGAAGAGTTGTACTTTGCGGGATGTATTACCGTTGCGAGTACGCATTACGGAGAAATTAAACGATTCTCAGAAATGCATGATGACTTTATGAATGCAGCGATGCAGTTTAATAGTGAAACGTTAGAGCCGCTTTATAAATTAGTTATCGGAAAATCAGGAGAAAGTAATGCACTTTGGATTGCGAATAAAATGAACGTAAAAGAACATGTACTGAAAAGGGCGAAAGAGTACATGGGAAATAAAGAGTACGCTTTAGAAAAAGTGAATGAAAGTAAAATTAGAAAACCGAAATTCGTACAAGAAAAAAGAGAATCTCATTATGAGTACAAAATCGGCGATCGTGTTAATTTATTGGATCATGATGATTTTGGTATCATCTATAAGGAAAAAGATAATTTTTATAACGTTGTTGTATATTATAACGGTGAATTCGTTGAAGTAAATGTAAAACGTATTACTTTAGAAGTAGCAGCGAAGGAGTTATATCCAGAAGGATACGATTTAAATACACTATTTGTTGATTATAAAGAAAGAAAAATGCAACACGATATTGAGCGCGGATCGAAAAAAGCACTGCGTAAAATTCAAAAAGAAATAAGAAAGAATAGAGGATAAGTTAAAATGGTAACGATTAGACAAGAACAAAAAAATGATTATAGAAAAACAGAAGAAGTCGTAAAAGAAGCATTTTTAAAGGAAGAATTTAGTGATAAAACAGAACATGAACTTGTAAAACGTATTAGAGAATGTGACGCGTTTGTTCCAGAGTTATCAATTGTTGCGGTAGATGAAGATATAGTTGGTCACATTATGTTATCGAAAATTACAATAGAACAAGATGGAACTTCTGTAGAATCGTTAGCGCTTGCACCAGTTTCAGTTGCTAGGGGTCATCAGAAAAAAGGAATTGGTGGAAAACTGATTGTAGCTGCATTAGAAAAAGCGAAAGAACTTGGATACGGATCAGTTGTAGTATTGGGACATCCAGAGTACTACCCGAAATTTGGTTTTAAGAAAGCAAGTGAGTGGAATATAAAAGCACCGTTTGAAGTGCCTGAAGAGGTATTTATGATAATGGAATTAACAGAAAATTCTCTTCGAGGTGTAAAAGGAATTGTACAATATTCGAGTGCTTTTGCTGAGTAGGAGTAACGGTTAAGAAATGTAATCATAAAAGATGCTATCTTTTTGTATGGATATACAGAAAGATAGCTTTTTTTATTAAGCGGATCTACTGACGTATATTTTGCTCAATGAATAATTGAGGTGGTAAAATTGATATAGAAACGTAAAGGGAGAGAATGAAATGAATAAGCGAGAAACAGATAGCAATGAGAATGCAGTTACGTTATATGTTACAAGACACGGTAAAACAATATTAAATACGAATCATCGCGCGCAAGGTTGGGCTGATTCTCCATTAGTAGAAAAAGGTGTTGAAGTTGCCACAAATTTAGGGACAGGATTAAAAGATATTCATTTTATGAATGCATATAGTAGTGATAGCGGCCGCGCAATTGAAACTGCTAATTTAGTATTAAAATATAGTGAGCAATCAAAATTAAAACTTGAGCAAAGAAAAGATTTGCGAGAATTAAATTTCGGTATTTTTGAAGGTGAAAAACTTGAGAATATGTGGGATGTGGTTGGAAAAGCTGCAGGCGTTGCATCACCAGAAGAACTTATGAAGTTTTCTATTCAAGAAGTGATTAATCTTATTAGAGTAGCAGATCCTACAAAACAGGCGGAAGATTGGGAATTATTTTCTACTCGCATAAAAGCTGAGATAGATAAAATTAGTGAAGAAGCTGCTGGAAATGGTGGCGGTAACGTTTTAGTTGTCGTTCATGGGCTTTTGATTACTACCTTAATAGAAATGTTAGACAGTAGCAAAACAAAACTTGGGGTGGAAAATGCTAGTGTGACGAAGATTGTATACCAAGATGGAACATATACAGTCGAGTCGGTTGGAGATATGAGTTATGTTGCAAAAGGGAAAGAAAGTGTGGAAATATAATTAAATCTCAAATAGAAATAAGAAAAGGAAGGTAGAGAAATCTAGCTTCCTTTTCATTTTGTGAATTATGGGATTAATAAAATCTTCCCTGTGCTTTTACGGCTCTCTAATAATTCATGAGCAAGAGCACCGTCTTGTAAAGAGAATGTAGTAGGATTTGAAATGTTTAATTTTCCAGTTGCGATCCAATCGAATAATTGAGTAGATCGTTTTTTACGTTCTTCATAAGTGGTAAGCACGTTCCAAAGGTCTCCACCAGTTAAAGTTTTTGAAGTATCCATAAGCATACGCGGATCAACTGGCGCAGGATTACCACCAGCCATTCCGTAAAATACGACAGTACCGCCAATTTTAGTAGCGTTAAAACTTTCCCCTAATGTAGAACCTACTGATTCATACACAACATTTACTCCAGTTCCATTAGTCATTTCAAGTACTTTCATATGCCATGCTTCGGTATATAAAAATACGTGATCGGCACCAGCTAATGTAGCTATCTTTGCTTTTTCTTTTGATGATGTAAGACCAATTACTGTTCCGCCCTGTAGTTTAATCATTTGAATAAGAAGTTGACCGACGCCACCAGCTGCAGCGTGTACTAAAGCTATATCACCTTGTTTTAGTTGATAGCTATCGTGCGTTAAATAATGTGCAGTTAATCTTTGTAATAAGACAGAAGCGGCTGTTTCAAAAGAAATAGAATCTGGTAGTGGGATTACTTTTTCAGATGGAACGGCAACTAGTTCTGCATTTGCAAATGGGACGTCCGCAAATGCAATACGGTCTCCTAGGTTGATAGTAGTAACGTCAGCTCCTACTTTTTCAACAATTCCAGCTCCTTCATAACCTAATACATAAGGCGGATTGCCAGCAAGATGATAATCGCCGCGGCGTCTATAAATATCAGCGAAGTTTAATCCGATTGCTTTCGTGCGGACAAGAATTTCATTTGGACTTATGATTGGATCGTGTATTTCTTTATAGTGTAGAACATTAGCGTCTCCGAATGTTTCGAAACAAAGTGCTTTCATATGGAATACCTCCATTTATATTGTTTATAGATGTTCTTTATCATACAATACAAATATCAATAGACAAAGAGGATTATTTCGATAGAATCAATCGGAAATATCGATTGAAAAGAGGGATGATAAATGGAAATAAAACAGTTAATTACATTTAAAGTAGCGGCACATACTTTGAACTTTACACAAACTGCGAAGAAATTAAACTTTGCTCAATCGAGCGTGACAGCGCAAATTAAAACGTTAGAAGCTGAGCTTGGTACACCTTTATTTGAAAGATTAGGAAAACGTCTTTTCTTAACTGAAGCAGGTAGGAAGTTTCAACTATATGCCGACAAGAGGATTGCACTCAGTAACGAAGCGAAAATGGCTGTGAAAGATGATGAAGAAATAGCAGGTACGTTAATAATTGGTGCACAAGAAAGTCAATGTACATACAGACTGCCTTCTATATTAAAGAGGTTTAAAATACAATTCCCAAAAATAAAACTTATATTTAAACCAGCACATTCCAATAAAGATGCGAAGGAACAATTGATGGAGGGAAAAGTAGATCTTGCATTTATTTTGGATGAGTGTAAAACAGAAGATGTTTTACATGTGGAACCGCTTATGAAAGAAGAATTAAAAGTAGTAGCTGCTCCTACACATCGTTTACTTGAACAGACTACTGCTTCTATAAAAGATTTAGAGAGTGAAACACTGTTACTAACAGAATTAGGCTGCTCGTATCGGACTTTATTTGAAGAGCTATTTCGCTGGGAAGATGTATATCCAGCAAATAAAATTGAGTTTGTTAGTGTTGAAGCAATTAAACAATGTGTTATTGCAGATTTAGGCATAGCCGTTTTACCAGCAATAGTAGTAGAAAAAGATATACGAGAGGGGACGATAAAAGAGTTACATTTAGAAAATACAATCTCTCCGATTTATACGCAAATCGCTTGGCATAAAGACAAATGGATGACAGTGCCACTGCAGCAATTTATTGATGTAACGAGGGAGTTCTTTACAACGGATTAAGTGGAGAAATATTTACTTTATAAAAAGAAAAAATGGCAATTTTGTATAAAGAACTGATGCTTGCATGTAACAAGTATCGGTTCTTTTATGTTTGAAATAAAGGATGTCTTCAAATTTGTATTTCTCAATTTTTTTTCTTAAAAGGATAAGTAAATTTCTTTGTATATTCCAATAATCGTAAGGGAATTTACAACTTTTATTCGTTTCTGTAAGATGCCTCTAGGCAGCATGAAAGGAGGGGCGTACATAGGGGATAGATAAACGTACTTATTTTGAGGGAGGAGATTTACAATGTTTAAAAAGCTAATGAAAGTATGTGTGTTAAGTGCAGCGAGTGTAGGGGTATTATTTAGTTTCCAAGGAAGTACATTTGCAGCTACTGATTTAAGCAGTTATTATGACGGGAAAAATCCAGCAACAACGAAAGTATACGGGGGAAGTACGACGTGTGATGCAGATGGATTTAATGCAAAATCTACAGCTGTATATGAAGGTAGTAAAAAAGTAGGGACAGTGTATTTACGTTACAGTAATAAATGTCATGCAGCATGGGCTAAGTTTGTTTTAGATCAACCAGCACCAGCTGTTTCGGGAGGAGTGTACGCGTACGCTGTTGTGAATAAATACAAAAATGGTGTATTCCAAAAATCAGTTACTTCTAATCAGGGGAACGGCACAATAAAAACAGGTCAAACGAGCACTTATACAGGAATGGTATTTGATTTAACTGCTGATTTCGGATACACAGCAGATGCTGAAGCAGTTACGTTTAATAACGGTTACGGAAAAACAGCACGTTATTAAGAAAGGAGTGAAATGATATGAAACTTTTAAAAAAGACGAGTGCATGTTTATTGCTATCTTTACTCATTGTAACTAGTATGTTTAGCACGACTAATAGCGATAAAGTATACGCAGAAGATCATTCATATGATGGGAAAAGTCCTTACTATAACAGCTGTGATCAATCCGCAGTAACGAAAGAAAAGAAGTGGATTGATTCAAATTCTTATGTAGAATTAAAATTTAGCACGACGTGTAAAACAGCGTGGGCAAAAGTTACTGTAACTCGCCTGGCAGTTTATAATAACGAAGCTGATGCAAGGATTGTTAGAAAAACAGATGGAAAGGCATACACTTGTGGAAGTGCTGGAGGAAATGGTGTTGTAAATAAAGGGCAAACATCATGCTATACGCCAATGGTATATGACTTAGATCCAAGAAAGGCGCAAGCACAGGGGAAACATGCAATACCAAATAGTGATGCTTATAATTATGCGGAGACTATTTGGTATTGATGAGGATATGGAGATTGTAAGATAGAATATTTTAAGAGCATGTTTTGATTGGATTTCAAAACATGCTCGTTTTGTATTCATTCTAATTTTTTCGGTAATCATGGACCATTGAATTAACTAAGGTCTGTATCAGGAGGAGTATATCCAAGGTGACGAGCCATAGATACAATTTGTCCTTTATGGTGAAATTCATGCGTCTCCGTATGAGTTAAAAGCCATAGCGGAGTTGTGCTCCAAGGTTCTTTTTGCCATTTCACTTCATTTGCTATATTTTCGAGCCAACGGTCATTGTATTCATCTAAAAAACGTTGTACAGTCTCATCTACTAACTTAAATCTAGCGCGAACTTTTTCCACATCTGCATGCTCAATTTCGTAATCGCTAGCAAATGAAAAATCTGCTCTTTTTTGCTTGAATGCGAATGATCCAAGCCAGTATCGATAGCAATCGGCTACATGAATATGAGTCTTTATAATGCTACCGCTTCCGAAATTAGAAACTGTGCTATGTAATTTTTCTACTGGGATTTCTTCCAAAAACGAAAATAGAGTTTCTCTTGTAGAGCTAATAAGATTATATTGTTGTTTTAAAATATGTAACATGCAAGTACACTCCTCTTTTATTAACATAGTAAGTAATTCTATATTTACGAGGAGTGAACCTTTTTATTATTTTTAATAAGCATATTAGATGTATTTCTTATTTGTTTCTGATAGATTAAACAAGGTGAAACTTTAGTAAGTTGAACATTCTTAGTTCATAATAAATTGTACATCAAGAAGGGGAACGATAAAATGAATAGACTAGTGGGTTTAAAACAATTTGAAATAACGCGCGGGGCGTTACTTAAATTTATGGAAACGTTAGATGATAAAACTGTGGATACGCAGCCAGAGGGTTTTAACAATACAATTCGTTGGCATATCGGTCACGTGTTAACAGCAGCAGAGACTTTCATGTTCGGAAGAGAATTTAAACAATTGCCAACTGAATATCCAGGTATGTTTGGATATGGATCAAGACCATCTAAATGGACGACAGAAGGACCATCGTTAGAAGTGTTAACGGCTCAATTAAAAGAACAAGCAAAACGTATTAACGAAATTCCAGCAGAAGCATTTGAAAATAAACTGCCAGAGCCATTCCTAGGATTGGAAACAGTAGGGGAGCTTTACGGTATGATGCTTTATCATGAAGCTGATCATATTGGGCAAATGAAAGCGATGGAACGTATTATTAAAGCTCTTTAGTCTTAATTGCATATAACAAGCAATACAGTTGTAATGTTAAATAATATATACAAAAAGGTAGATAAATTATTATCTACCTTTTTTGTATAACTTCTTGAAGGATTAGAGAATTTTATAATTTTTTATGTTGTGATTATTAATTGTAGTATTCCTAAATATGGAATATACGTATAATAATAGAGAAGAACTAGAAATAGGGGTGAATACTATGATTACATTAGAGCAAAAGTTGGAGCAATATAAACATACATATATACAGTTAAAGGGAGAACTTAAATGGAAAACGAGTGATTCTCGAACAGGAATGATGATTGCTGCTATGTATGCAGGTAGTGATAAATTGTTTGATCTCGGACGTTTTTTAGAAATTAGTAGCTATATTAAGAATCAGGTAGGGATGTTTTCATACTTAAAGTCTTATCATCGTTTTGTAGTGGCCGCAACATTAGATATTCACTTTACAGATTACAAGGAAGCTTTTCGGAAGTTTTTAGATTTATATGAACAATTGGTCACTGGTGGCTTTAGCCGGAGTATATTTACTTATCTCGCAGCAGCTGTGCTTTTAACAGAAGAAAATGAACAGCATGGCGCGCACATTCAGCGTTCGATGCAAGTATATAAACGCATGAAAAAGGATCACCTCTTTCTTACAAGTACAAATGATTATCCGCTCGCAGTTTTATTAGCAGGACAATCAGAGCATGTAGAAACACTTATGGACCGAGTGGAACGTCTTTATCAGAAACTAGCGACAGCTGGTTTGCGTAAAGGGAATGATCTTCAATTTTTGAGTCATATTCTTTCACTAAAGAAGGATGTCAGGGAAGAACTATTAGTTGCAAAATGTACAAATATATGGAATTTGTTAAAGCAAGAAAAGGTAAAAGTAAAACAGATGCATTACCCAGCTATCGGGCTACTAGCGTTACTCGAGGACGGAGAAAAAGAGATTCATTCTATTCGAGCATTTATTGAAAAATTGCAGGGGGATAAATTGTTCCGTTGGCATACAGATACAACTATTCTTATTGCTATTCAACTGTTCGTAAGTCAGAAAGGTGAGGAAAGTAAAGCTACTAACACAGGTTTACAAACAATGATAGAAGTCCTCATACAAGCACAACAGGCAGCCATGATGGCAACGATTGCCGCTTCATCTGTAGCAACATCTTCTGCTAGTAGCAGTTCATAATGTGTAATTGCTTATACTCTTGTAAATTATAACTCTCTTGATAAGGATGGTTTAAAAAATATTACTAAAAACAGTTAGCTCATCACTCTCTAATGAGTGATGAGCTAACTGTTTTTACATAATCAGCATTATCTTTTTGATTCCTTCAAATGTTTGAGCTGCGTGACAATCATAATGCTAATAACAACGAGTAAAAACCATGAACTAATTTTGCTTAAGTGAACGAGATTCCATGCTTCCCGTTGATTTGGATATTGCCATGCTCCGAAAAATGTTGCGATGTTCTCTGCAATCCAAATGAAGAAACCGATAAGGAAAAAGGAGAGAACGAGTGGTATTTTATATGTAACGCCTCGTAATGAAAATTCCACAAATGTCCGAAAGAAACCGATGAATAGAAGTAACGTTAAGAACCATCTAAAATCGTATAGAAAATGATGCGTGAAAAAATTGAAGTAAATCATTGCTCCTAATGGCACGGTAAAAATAGCTTTCGGCCAATAATGCATTTGTAAATGCAACCTTCTCCACGCTTGGCATATGTAACTTGCGACACTTGCGTACATAAAGCCGCTGTAAAGCGGAACTCCAAAAATCTTTGAATACGCCTCTTCAGGATAACTCCATGAACCGAAATGAACTTTATATATTTCTAGTAAAAGGCCGATGAGGTGAAAGACAGTAATTACTTTTAATTCGTCTTTCGTCTCAAGTCCAGTCTTGTACATAATCCACTGCATAAGAAGACATGCGATGAGTATGAAATCATAGCGATATAACCCTGGAATAGAAACGATTTTTGAAAGGGCTAGTGTTAAGAAAATAACGACTGGGAATAAGCAAGATAATGTTTGCTCGTAAGTGAAGTGTAGTAGTTGTTTTATATGGAACATTGTGTCACCTTCGGGATTTTTATTAGAAAAATCAAAATAATTAATAAGTATACTACAATTTAAAAAATAATCCAGTAGTCTATGTTGCATGTATTTGTAAGTTTTAGAAGGGAATTGTAATGAGTATTTTAATATTTAGCGAAGTGAAAAAATAGTTTGCTATTTAAAAAAAGTGGGGATATAATATCTAAATGAAAATGATAATTATTATCAATAATAATTATAAATAAAAAATAATTATAAAAAACAACTGAATATAAAGGATGAAATGAAACATGTTACATAAGTCTACTGTACATGCTGGTAATAACCGCTGGATACATATTAAGTTCATATGTTTCATGAGCTTAACAATTTTATGTTTAATTGGATCTATATTTTTAGCCATTTCATTTGGTGCAAAAGATATTCATTTACAAACGGTTTGGGCAGCGATTTTGAATTACAATCCGAAATTAACGCAGCACCAAATTATTTATGAATTAAGGCTCCCGAGAGTAATTGGTGCAGGAGTTGTAGGGGCAGCTTTTGCGGTTGCTGGTGCTGTTATGCAAGGTATAACACGAAATCCTTTAGCTGATGCAGGTGTACTCGGAATAAATGCAGGTGCGATGTTTGTAGTGGCACTTAGTTTTGCTTTTTTTCCGCATATGCCGTATTCCTATTTAATGATTGTTTCCTTTATTGGAGCAGTCTTAAGTACAGTACTTATTTTTGTTATTGGATCAGCAACATCAGGCGGGTTAACACCAATGAGGTTAACGATTGCTGGAGCGGTTATGGCAGCGCTTTTACATTCATTAAGTTCAGGTGTTGCGATTTATTATGATTTAAGCCAAGATTTAGCGTTTTGGTATGCTGGTGGTGTTGCAGGGGTTAAGTGGGAACACTTGAAATTTTTAGTTCCTATTATTCTTATAACGATTATTTTCGCGACAATGCTAGGGAAATCTATTTCACTCATATCAATGGGGGATGATGTTGCTACAAATTTAGGAGTGAAAACGAACCGAACGAGAATACTAGGGATGATTATAGTAGTTATTCTGGCAGGTGTTTCTGTTTCAGCTGTTGGTTCTATTGGATTTGTGGGACTAGTTATCCCGCACATTGCTAGAAAATTAGTTGGTGTGAATTATAGACTCATTATTCCTATGTCAGCATTATTAGGAGCTATGTTATTAGTTGTAGCTGATTTAGGGGCAAGAACAGTAAATCCTCCTAAGGAACTTGCGATAGGGATTATGGTAGCTCTTGTTGGAGTTCCGTTCTTCCTCTATATAGCACGTAAAGTTGGGAGGGAGTTATAAGTGAAAGATCTTTTTAACACGGATAAAAAGAGAGCTATTACTGTAACTACAATCTTCGGATGTATAAGTATCGCTGTAATTTTAATTAGTTTAAATACAGGGACACTGAGTATAGCGCCACTTAGAGTAATTGAAACACTTTTGGGTTATGGTAATTTTGAGAGTGCAACCGTGCTATATGATTATCGTATGCCAAGAATAATAATCACGATGTTAGCCGGCATTGGTCTTGGTATTTCCGGTGCGATTTTGCAAGGGTTATCACGTAATGCACTTGCAGATCCTGGTATTTTAGGGTTGCATTCAGGTGCATCTTTCGGTCTTATCGTATTTGTTACTCTCTTTCATTCTATTAATGAGAGTGCATCCATTTTAATACCGTTATTTACATTTGGCGGAGGAGTATTAGCTGCATTTCTTATTATTTTACTTGCGAGTGATCGGTCAAAAGGTTTACTTCCCATTAGACTTATTCTCGTCGGTATTGCAGTTTCAGCTGGCTTTAGTGCAATTTCGCTATTTTTCTCTCTCAAGTTAAATGATGAGACGTATACATTCGCTTCTAGATGGCTAGTTGGTAACGTGTGGGGAAGGGATTGGATTCATGTCCTTGCATTATTACCTTGGATTTTCATACTAACCCCTTATGCGTGGCTAAAATCTAAAACGTTAAATGCATTGTCACTAGGTGATAGTGTAGCAGCAGGACTTGGTGTTTCTGTTCAAAAAGAACGGTTATTACTTTTAGCTACAGCGGTTGGATTATCTTGCACAAGTGTATCGATGGCAGGAGGAATTGGTTTTATCGGTTTAGTTGCTCCGCATATCGCAAGGAAGTTAGTAGGTACTACATATCAACACTTTCTTCCTTTAGCTGGCATTATCGGAATGATTATTTTAGTGCTAGCAGATACGATAGGTCGTTCTATATTTGAGCCAAACTCTATTCCAGCTGGTATAGTAGTGGCAAATTTAGGAGCACCGTATTTTCTTTATTTACTTACAAAAACAAAATAAATACTTCAAAGAGGAGAACATATGAAAAAGAAACTTACTATTTTATTTAGCATGATGTGTATTTTAGTATTAGCAGCATGTGGTCAAACGAAAGCTAATGAAGAGGCAACGAAAAAAACGGAAAAAAGTAATGACCCAAAAATTGCTTCAATGTCTATTCATTTAACGAATGATTTACTTGCATTAGGAATTACACCAGTAGGTTCTGTTATTGGTGGAGATTTAAAAGATTTCTTACCGCACGCTAAAGAGAAGTTGAAAGATACGAAGAAGCTTGGTGTTGTAACAGATCCGAATATGGAAGCGTTACTTCAATTAAAGCCAACTGACATTTATGTTGATGAAAAATATGCTGGTAAAGATGTAGCGAAATACGAAAAAATTGCAAAAACACATTCTTTCAATTTAGATGAAGGTACGTGGAGAGAGCATTTAAAACAAGTTGGTAAACTTGTAAACCGTGAGAAAGAAGCAGATAAATATATTCAAGATTACGAAGAGCAATCAAAACGAGTAAAAGGTTTAATAGATAAAGAGCTAGGTAATAACGAAAAAGTAATGGCAATTCGCGTTACTGCAAAAGAATTGCGTGTATTTAGTACGAAAAGACCGATGGGACCAATTTTATTCCAAGACCTAGGGTTACAACCTGCAAATGGTGTAGAGAAAATCGATGGAAACCGTCCTTTCGAAGTCATTTCACAAGAAGTATTACCTGACTTTGATGCAGATGCTATTTTCGTTGTTGTAAACAGAGACGATAAAGCAAAAGCTGCATTTAAACAACTTCAAGAAACACCAATCTGGAAAGACTTAAAAGCAGTTAAAGGCAAGCACGTATACATTATCAATGATCAACCATGGCTTGACTATTCTGCTTTAGGAAACAAAATGGCAATGGATGAAGCGGAGAAAATGTTTACGAAATAATATCGATTCGTCGTTAGGAAGATCCTCTAAATTTAGAGGGTCTTTTTTTATTGTTAGAATAAATGAAAAATTATACAATGAATTTAATTTAACGTAGAGGAGATGTGCCAATGTCAGCGCTTATTGTAAGTATCCCGTTTATAAAGCAGTTTATGGAACAAGGGGATAAATAGGCTAAAATAAGTATCCCCGTTATTAAAAAAGGGGGAGTTTGAAATGACAATGAATCTTTTTCGAAATAAAACGATTAAATTATCAGCTATGAGAGAAACAGATGCTGAAGTAATGGCTATGTGGCAAGAAGATAGTGAGTATTTAAGAAATGTTGATACAGATGTAGCATTCCCGCAATCTTTAAATGAAATAGCAAGTGATGGGTTATTAAAAGGACGAAGATCGAATAGTGTTTCTTTCATGGTAAGGACAGTTCAAGAAGATGGCTTAATTGGTTTTGTGGCGATTCATGGTATAGAGTGGAATAACAGAACAGGTTTATTAGCCATTGGTATAGGAGATGCGAATGATAGAGGAAAAGGATATGGGAAAGAAGCAATACATCTTATTTTAAAGTATGCTTTCTATGAATTGAATTTACACCGCGTCGGTCTGGATGTGATTTCTTATAATAAAGCAGCCATTGCGTTGTATAAAAAGATAGGTTTTCAGATGGAAGGGTGTATGAGAGAAGCGGTTCAAAGAGATGGGAAGTGTTTTGATCGTATCATTATGGGGATATTGCGGGATGAATGGATAGGGTTGCAAGATTAGCGAATACATTCAATATTATATATGTAGTATGCAGGAGATATAATGATAATTAGCGAAAATTTACAGTGAACTGATTGAATTTATAAGGAGTTATGTAAAATGAATTTAGAAAAAGCAAAACCAGTAAATGAAGAGGTCGCTGAATTAAAGGAACTAATTAAAGAGTTACACGGAAGTGTACATCAACTGCAAAGCGAAGTGCAGCAACTAAGGCACGAAAGACCAGTTGTTGAAGTGAGAAAAGGTGTTCAATTATCACCAACAATTGTTGGACAAATTGGTGGTATGATTTTAGGTGGGTTAGCAATTATCGGTATATTTTGGTGATGAAAAAAGGTTTGCAGCACGATGCTGCAAACCTTTTGGATTTGACGATATAATTTCATGCAATACAACTTTTACATTAAATAACGTAAATATATATAAGCATGTGATAACAAGAGTGCAACAATAGTTAATGGTAAACCAATTTTTAAGAAGTCCATATACGAGAAAGCATGTCCTTCACGTTTTGCAATACCAGCAACGACTACGTTTGCAGATGCTCCGATTAGCGTTCCATTTCCTCCTAAGCAAGCTCCAAGAGATAACGCCCACCATAGTACTTCGATTTGCGGAGAATCGACAGATAGTCCGAGTCCTGTAGCTAAGTCTTGAATAAGAGGAATCATCGTAGCGACAAAAGGGATGTTGTCGATTGTCGCAGATGCGATGCCAGATACCCATAAAATAAGTATAGCTGCGAATCCGATGTCACCGTTTGTTACGCCGATTACTTCTTTTGCAAGTGAAGAGATAAGTCCGATATCAATTAACCCGCCAACGAGAACGAATAGTCCGGCGAAGAAGAAAATGGTTACCCATTCAACGTGGGCAAATACATCTTCAATATCATGTTCTTTCACGCCGATTAACATAAGAAGTGTAGCGCCTGTCATCGCTATAACGGCAGCGTCTACATGAATAATCGAATGAAGTACGAAGCCTAAAATAGTTAGTCCTAAAATCGAAATAGATTTTAAAAGGAGGCTTTGATCCTTAATATAATCTTTTTCATTTAATGCCATTAGTTTTTCGATTTGTTCAGGTGTTGTTTTTAGTTTGTTACGGTACATGAAGTAAATAATGCCAAGTGTCACAATAGAAATAATAATTACGATTGGAGCTAAGTTAAGTAAAAAGGCGTTAAAGTCTAAATGCTTGTTTGCTGATCCAATCATAATATTAGGTGGATCACCGATTAATGTTGCTGTTCCGCCTATATTTGAAAACAGCACTTCTGAAATCAAATAAGGCACAGGATTTACTTTTAAAATACGTGTAATGGATAATGTAACAGGAACGATTAATAAAACAGTCGTTACATTGTCCAAAAATGCTGATCCGACAGCAGTTAATAGGGATAGTAATAATAAAATGCGAATCGGTTTTCCGCCAGCTGCTTTTGCCGCTTTAATGGCCACAAATTCAAAGACGCCTGATTGACTCGTAATATGTACGAGAATCATCATCCCAATTAAAAGGGTAATCGTTTCCCATTGAATATGTGATGTGAAAGCAGTATGTAAATCTACAACTCCAAAAATAATCATAATAGCAGCACCGAATAGTGCGATTACAGCACGATTCAATTTCTCAGAAATAATAAATCCGTACGTGATTAAAAATACGGCAATTGCAAAATAATATTGCCAATTTGCTACTTCATGTGCTGACTGTTCCAATCATGTCACCTTCTTTAAATTATGTATTCAATTGTCGAAATGTATCTCGCTGCAATAATACGGGATAAAATATATTGTAGCAAATTCAAAAAAGAAAGAAAACTATTTAACAAAGTGAAGGAAAAAATGTATTTTTTACATATCATATAAAAAATATAAAAAACACAGTGCAAATTATTAGGAAAAGTGAGCGTTGTCCTCTAATATAGAGATAGCAATTTACATTATTTTTGCGTAAAATGGTTTAAAGAGGTGAATTCCGATGGAAATAGTAAAAGATAGTTCTCTTATTCAAAATGAAATTGAACGTTTTGTAAATAAAGATGTATATATTCATTTAGAAACGACAAACGGAGCGTATGCATCACACATAAATGAAAAGATGATGACAGTTGGTGCTTTCATTCGAAATGCGATTATCCGTTTTGAACGCGGGAAGATAACTGGAACAAATCCATATCGAGTTGGTCTGAAAATGGATCACGGTTGGGTATATGCTGAAGGTATTACGCACTGGGAAGTAGACGATCAAGAGCGTTTATTATTAGCTGGACATGATAATTTAGGTCGTCTAGCAGTTGCACTTGAGTTAAGCTTAACACCATTTAAGTAAGAAGGAGGGAAACTTATGGAGAGACATGTACTTGTTGTATTTCCGCATCCAGATGATGAAGCATATGCTGCGGGAGGAACAATTCGCTTATTAACAGATCAAGGAGTACCTGTAACATATGCATGTGGTACTCTAGGACAAATGGGACGTAACATGGGTAAGAACGTATTCGCTAACCGTGAAACGATTCCACATATCCGTAAGAAAGAATTGAAAGATGCTTGTGAAGCGATGGGTATTAAAGATTTAAGAATGCTTGGCTTCCATGATAAAACGTTAGAATTTGAAGATGTTGATTTCGTTGCTGACAAAATTGAAGCAATCATTCAAGAAGTAAATCCATCTCGAATTATTACATTTTATCCAGAGCACGGTGTACATCCAGATCATAATGCATTTGGCCGCGCTGTCGTTCGCGCTGTATCACGTATGCCAAAAGAAGAGCGCCCAGTTATTCATGCTGTTGCGATTACGAAAAATCGTGAAGCAGTATTAGGAGAACCGGATGTTGTAAATAACATTAGTGAAGTATTTGATCATAAATTAACTGCATTAGGTGCGCACCGTTCACAAACAGAAGCAATGCTTGAAGACACGCATGCAAAAATAAAAAACAAAGATGCAGCAACATTAAAATGGCTGCAACTTGAACAGTTTTGGACTTATAAATGGGAGTAGGCTAGAAGGATATCTTCTAGTTGCTCTTACATAGAAAAAGCGCCGTCACTTGTGATGGCGCTTTTTCTTGTTGAAGACTATATATTTTTTAGGGTGCTTCAAAATTTTTAAATTAACGTGCAGTATAGCCTCCATCAACAAGAAGTGTTGTGCCGTTAACAAAACTAGCATCATCACTTGCTAAAAATAAGACAGCTTTAGCGACTTCTTCTGGTGTTCCAAGTCTGCCTTGTGGATGAAGTGAAGCTAAATATTCTTTCTGTTGAGGATTAACACTACCTAGTAAAGGGGTGTCAATATAACCAGGGCACACCGCGTTAATACGTATTCCATATTTAGCGTAGGCAGTACATAAATTTTGAGTTAATAGTTTCACACCACCTTTTGCAGAGGAGTATGCTGTTGGTGTAGGTAATGAAACAAAACTATGAATCGAACCAGCGTTAACGATGACACCACCTGTACCTTGTTTAAGAAATTGTTCAATCGAATATTTATCAGAAAGGAATACCCCAGACAAATTAATATCAATAGTTCTTTTCCACTTTTCATAGGATAATTCGTTTGCCGGTGCATCATCAGCAACGCCGGCATTGGCATACATAATATCTAATTTACCGTATGTACTTACTGTCTCATGAATTAGCTGTTTAATATCTGCCTCATTTGTTACATCGGTTTTAATAAATAACGTATTGTATCCATGTGCATTTAATTCATCTGATAGTTCTTTTCCACGTTCAGAAAAGTCAGCAATAACTACTTTTGCACCTTCTTCGATAAAAAGACGAACAGTAGATTCGCCAATTCCACTTGCACCACCAGTTATGATTGCTACTTTGTCTTTTAATTTCATATAAACCTCTCCATTCATTAATGAATTTAAGTCGAATTTTTAAATCTTGTTACTAAACTATTAACCTTAAATAGTAAGTAGATAGAAGAAAAAAGCTCGCGTTTACTTAATCGTGAGAGTGCTATTTTTTCTTTAGTGTACTTTTTGATACAGTTATGGACGAAAATATTAATTTGGTCAATTTTATCATTAGATTGAATATTTGGTAAAGAGCTCTCGAACAGAGCGAGTAAGGATGTTGAAAAAGTAAAATAAACATTCAGTATTATTTGTAGGGTAAGGAACAAAGGGGAGAGATGCATAACGAAAACTACTACTCTAGTTAAATAGGAAAAAGCCTTGCAGGGGGGCAAGGCTTTAAACAGGGTATTAAAAATGATTGATTTATTAAGAATAACTTCTTCTTGTGAATAAACTAATTTTAGCATAATAACTCATATATATGTGTTACGAATTTGTGAATAAAAACTCAATGATAAAAGTATGAGTGAAAGGAAATAATGTATTTGAAATATGCATTATTACACAAAGTTAAGTTGAAATAGGGGATTTGTATATGTAATTTCTTTTTGCATTTAATTCTTTAGAACTGATTTTTAATAATGTATATGAGAAGCGTATATTTTGAATTATTTAATAGAATAATATATATTTATATTGATTTAATGATTTTAGTTTGTTAAAAATGGGGAAATCGATATGAAGGTTAAATTTGCCGTAATAAAAGATGAGAATTTTGATTGTAGTTTATTGGAAACAAAATTATTGAAAACTTTTAAAGAAGTAGATTGTGAAGCAGATATTGTAAAGGTTGAGGATGAAATTTTTGAAAACAATGATATACAAACGTATTTATCAGAAATAACCATTCATGTTACTGGAAAAAATATTGGATATAGATCCGTTTCAGCCAGTATATTTATTGTTCTAGAGAGTTTATCAATACAGCTATTTCGTATTCATATTAGTATACTTTAAGCAGTTCAAAAAGTGGCTTCTTCAGAAAATCATACTGATTATATGGAGTTGTAAATATGAAAACAATAGAAATTATCGTAGGTGCTCCCGAATGTTGGATTGCACCTTGTTTGTTGTTAAATAAACAAGGGATTCCTTTTTTAATTTATCTTAACGCTGATTTATATAGAAGATAGGAAACATATGAATAATTCAATTAGATTGTACAAATAATTTGGTACGCGGATGTACGCAATGTATTCACAGGTAAGAGGGTTGTCTCATAATATATATAGATTTTTCTATTAAGATGAACAGAGGGTGTGAATATATGGAAGATGTTTACGCTAAAATTGACAGTCTCAAGGCGGAGCAAAAAGAAATTATGAGAGACATTCGTGCTTTAGAAACGCGTACTACTATTAATGAGAAAGATATAGCAACAATCAATAAGCAATTAGAAAAAATAAGTACAAACACTACTTGGATTTTGCGAATTATTATTAGTGCGATAATAATGTCAGTTTTAGGATTGATATTAAAAGGGATGATTTAAAAGAAAGAGGGGAGCCCCCTCTTTCTTTTATGTAAATGAGAAGCTATAAATTTTCCGTTTCCTTTTCATCTGCATACTTATCCTCTAAGGAAATTAATAGAGGGATTGATATAGTTACAAGAATGATTAAAGTAGTTATAAAAGATCTAGAAAGAGAAAAAGAACCTTCAATTAAAGGTGATAAAAACTTGAATGAAAGGCTAGTCTATCGTTTAATAATTAAACTTAAAAATTAAAATTATTTCTAATTATTCCATAAAAAGGTGACTGCATCAAGTTATCTTTTTAACAATCCTCCAAGGCCGAGCACTAGTAAAAGAAACGTAGTATGTAATATAATTGAAAAAGTATATTTAAAAATCGATGTTAATATTACCCTCCTATAAGTATTAACATACGTAATTGAGGTGTTTTCTTTGTTGTTTTATGACCGGATTTCTATAATGGCCCCTCCTGTTCCGTAGCTAAGGAAAGTCTTTTTATTTCTGGGATTTTCAAAGTTATAGGAGGGTATGAAAAATGAAAAAAGTCTCAGTACCATCACTTTTGTTAATGATTGTTCTTGTCGCATTTCCGCAAATTAGTGAAACGATTTACACACCGTCTTTACCAGACATTTCAAAGGCGTTACATGTAAGTAATAATGAGGTGCAGTTAACACTTAGTGTGTATTTTGCTGGTTTTGCGTTAGGTGTATTTTTTATTGGGTGGTTATCAGATATAATTGGTCGTCGCCGGGCGATGTTACTTGGAATTGTCGTATATGGCGCTGGGAGTTTCTTATGCTATATTGCAAGTTCCATTGAAGTTTTATTGATAAGTCGTTTTATTCAAGCGTTTGGAGCAAGTGCAGGATCCGTGGTTACACAAACGATTCTTCGGGAAAGTGTAGAAGGGCATAAGCGGCATGTTATGTTTGCTCAAATCTCGGCAGTCATTGCTTTTACACCAGCGATAGGACCGTTAATTGGTGGCTTTCTTGATCAAATGTTTGGATTTAAAATAGTATTTTTAAGTTTAGTAGTTATGAGTATCGGTATTTTTCTGTATACGTTTGTTTCTCTTCCTGAAACAAAAACGGGCTCAGTAACGAATAAAATAAATGTATTTTCAGTCTTGAAGAGGTTAATTACAAATCCGAAAGTGGTAACATATGGGCTGTTAATTGGAGGAGCAAATGGTGTTTTATTTAGCTATTATGCAGAAGCGCCGTTTATCTTTATTGAATATTTTCAATTATCGCCTAGTATGTATGGATTTCTAGGAATTGTTGTTGCATCTGCTTCTATTGTTGGAGCGAAAATTTCAAAACGTTTACTTGCTACTTATAAACCAGAGAAAATTATATATATCGGTTGTCTCGTAATGACAGGAGGAGCTATCCTTTTATCTGTTATTACGTTTGTGGGATCAAATCCGAATGTAATATATATGGTTGTATTTTTAATAGCGATGTTTATATTGCTATTAGGAATTGGAGTAGCATTGCCTAATTGTTTAAGTTTAGCGTTAGTAGATTTTCAAGATGTCATTGGTACAGCAGGTGCATTGTTTAGTTTAGGGTACTATGTAATTGTAACGATGACAATTTTGGGAATGAGTCAGCTGCATACAGGCTCGTTACTAGTGATGCCACTTTATTTTCTGGTTATTGTAGTTATAATGGTAGTGTTTACTAGGGTATTTATCTTTGGTAAGCAAACTTCGAAATCGATTTAAATATGAAATTGTAAAAGAGTCTCATTTTTTAATGAGACTCTTTTATATTTTGGCTGGGGTAAAGAAGTTAGTAGTTTATTAATATATTAAATTTCTCATTGGTATATAAATCGAATGTGTGGGGAATTACGTTATTAACTATAAAGGTTGAAGTATTTGAGATATGAAACCGAGGAAGAAATACTTTCCTCGGTTATTTATATTGTAATAATATACATGCCGGAATCATATTGAATAGATGTATTTTATTGTTAATTTAGTTAAAAATTAATCAGACTTATGTATAATAATTTATTAAAAAAATAATTGAATTTTTCAGATTAATGAATTAATATAAGGTAAGTAATTTTAAGATTTATAGAATATTGGAAGATGAAAGGTTTTGAGAATTTTATTAGGAGCACAAAACGATTTTAGGATAGCTTTAAAGCTAGTGTAAAATGACGTTTGCTTCATCATTTTCAGGGCCGAAAGGAATTAGGGGAAAGCATCTTGTGTTAAAATGCGGCTATGAATCATCTAAGAGGGGGAAGTGAAGTGGCAAACAAAGAATTGAAAAGAGGTTTAGAAGCACGTCATATTCAAATGATTGCTTTAGGCGGAACGATTGGTGTTGGTTTGTTTATGGGGTCAGCCAGTACAATTAAATGGACAGGTCCGTCAGTAATGCTTGCTTATGCAATTGCAGGTATTTTCATCTTCTTCATCATGCGTGCCATGGGAGAAATGTTGTATATGGAGCCAAGTACAGGCTCATTTGCGACGTTCGGTCATAAGTATATTCACCCGTTAGCTGGTTATATGACAGCGTGGAGTAACTGGTTCCAGTGGGTAATCGTTGGGATGTCAGAAATTATTGCGGTTGGAGCATATATGCAATATTGGTTCCCGGACTTACCAGCTTGGATACCAGGTGTAATTGCAATGGTTATTCTTGGCGCAGCTAACTTAATTTCTGTTAAGTCATTTGGTGAATTTGAATTTTGGTTTGCAATGATAAAAATCGTTACGATTCTATTAATGATTATTGCGGGATTTGGCCTTATTTTCTTTGGAATTGGTAACGGCGGAGAAGCGATTGGCATATCAAATCTTTGGTCAAATGGCGGTTTCTTTACAGGTGGTTTCTCAGGATTCTTCTTTGCATTATCACTTGTAGTTGGTGCATACCAAGGTGTGGAATTAATCGGTATTACTGCTGGTGAAGCGAAGGATCCGAAGAAGACACTTACAAGAGCGATTCAAAGTACAATTTGGCGTATTTTAATTTTCTATATTGGTGCTATTTTCGTTATTGTAACTGTGTATCCGTGGGATCAATTAAGTACAATTGGTAGTCCGTTCGTAGCAACTTTTGCGAAAGTTGGTATTACGGCAGCAGCTGGACTTATTAACTTTGTTGTTATTACAGCAGCAATGTCTGGTTGTAATAGTGGTATTTATAGTGCTGGTCGTATGCTTTATACGTTAGGTGTAAATGGACAAGCACCGAAATATTTTACGAAACTTTCTGGAAATGGTGTACCTTTATTTGGTACAGTTGGCGTAATTATCGGTCTGGCGGTTGGTGTTGTTTTAAGTTACATCGCACCGAAAAACTTATTCGTATATGTATATAGTGCGAGTGTACTTCCTGGTATGGTACCATGGTTTGTCATTTTAATTAGTCAAATTAATTTTAGAAAAGAAAAGGGAGCAGAGATGAAAGATCATCCATTCAAAATGCCATTTGCTCCTGTAACAAACTATTTAACGATTGCCTTTTTAATTATGGTATTAATCGGAATGTGGTTTAACGATGATACTCGTATTTCATTAGTTGTAGGCATTATTTTCTTAGCTATCGTTACAATTAGTTTCTATGCTTTCGGAATAGGAAAGCGAGCTCCGTTAGACGTTCAAAATAATAAAGAGATTTCAAGTAAATAAAGAAAAGGCTGTTCATCTGGAACAGCCTTTTCTTATTGTTGCTATTTGTCGATAAATCGATATAGCTTGACGAATCGTTGATATAATTTGATTTATGATAGATATATTTGAAAAATCGTTGATATATTGTACGTTATGATAGATATATTCGAAAAATCGTTAATATAGTTTCACATACTATCTGTCACTATCATGATTAAAATCTCTCTAATACGATTTTCCCAATGGTGTGCCCGCTTTCAAGTAGTGCATGTGCTTTCTTTAAGTTTTCAGCGTTAATCGGTGTTAATGTTTCATTTTTATGTAAGCTGTACTGATAGTCTAGAAGGAGTTTATTTCTAAAAAGAAGAATTTTTTATTGTATTACTTTATCCCAAACTAAATGTAAAGGTGGATACATAATGACAGTAAAGAAGCTTTATTTCATCCCAGCAGGTCGTTGTATGTTAGATCATTCTTCTGTTAATGGTACACTCGCGCCGGGGAATTTATTGAACTTACCTGTATGGTGTTATCTTTTGGAGACAGAAGAGGGGCCTATTTTAGTAGATACAGGTATGCCAGAAAGTGCAGTTAATAATGAAGGGCTTTTTAACGGTACATTTGTTGAAGGACAGATTTTACCGAAAATGACTGAAGAAGATAGAATCGTGAATATATTAAAGCGTGTAGGGTATGAGCCGGACGACCTTTTATATATTATTAGTTCTCACTTACATTTTGATCATGCAGGAGGAAACGGTGCTTTTACAAATACACCGATTATTGTGCAGCGAACGGAATATGAGGCAGCACTTCATAGAGAAGAATATATGAAAGAATGTATATTACCGCATTTGAACTACAAAATTATTGAAGGGGATTATGAAGTGGTACCAGGTGTTCAATTATTGTATACGCCAGGTCATTCTCCAGGCCATCAGTCGTTATTCATTGAGACGGAGCAATCCGGTTCAGTTTTATTAACAATTGATGCATCGTACACGAAAGAGAATTTTGAAGATGAAGTGCCGTTCGCAGGATTTGATCCAGAATTAGCTTTATCTTCAATTAAACGTTTAAAAGGAGTTGTGGCGAAAGAGAAACCAATTGTTTTCTTTGGTCATGATATAGAGCAGGAAAAGGGTTGTAGAGTGTTCCCTGAGTATATATAGTGCAAAAAGTCATGAGTTCGCGTGCTCATGACTTTTTCGTTTAAATAATTTTTTTAAATAAATTATAAACTTTTTTTGAACTATCTTCGTTTAACTGATAGTACGTAAGTTTTACATCATCAGGAGTATCTTGCTGAGCAATCATCACTTCGCTGCTGTGATGATCAACTACCCATATGAAATATTTTTTATAAGTTCCATCCTCGAAAGTAATCCACATATCACAATCTATTAAGTCTGATCCTTCTTCATCTAATGTTAATTTACCTTTTTTTGCGGTATTCATACTGTTAATAAACGTTTTTAATTCATCTGTTTTTGTGAGAAAGATATCCTGTTTTGTTTTAATTGATTCGACATGTATATCTTTTATTTCCTGTTTACCTAAAAAAACAGGGGGCTCATTTGGATCTCGCGAGCTTGAAATAATAGTAGCTTTCTTTTTCGGCTTATTTGCAGTATAGAGATCTTGAATAGATTTTCCCGAGTTTATAAACCATGCAATTCCAGAAATAACTAATACGCTACCTAGCAATAAAATAATTTTTTTAATAGGATTTTCTCCTCTCTATTACTTCGTGTGAAGAGCTTTTCTATTAATATATGATAGGTAAGCGTAAAGTATTATAGTTGAACTTGGTTATGCTTCACAGTTTTTATCGGGCGATCTATGAGTAAATTGTAAGTGAGCCCAATTAATACGAAAATGCCACCGATAACTTTACCAATTGAGAGTTCATTTGTCAGGAAGAAATCAATAATAGTCCCCGCAAATAATTGTCCGATAAAGATGAGTAATGTTAAATAAAAGGCTGATATTTTAGGAGTAATATAGTTGGATAATGAAATAACGATAACTCCTACTAATCCGCCTAAGTATACGGCGATAGGAATAGATTGCAACTTATGAATAGGGATATACAATGAATCTGAACTGAAAATTAAAAATAACATAGAGAAAAATAATCCAGTAATATAATTGAAAAACGTGCCTTCCCAGTTTCCAATTTCCTTTGCTAAATTCGCGTTAATAATTCTAGCAACAACGATAGAAACACCAGCTAAAATAGCGATCGTAATATATAACATTTTCTTGCCCCCATTAATAAATTGTCATGATTATAATTCCAGAAGAGATGAAATATAATCCAATTAGTTTTTTCTTTTCAAACTTTGCAACTTTCATTCCTAATAAGCCGAAATGAT
The DNA here is from genome assembly GCF_900100505.1 of Bacillus sp. cl96. NCBI lineage: Bacteria > Bacillati > Bacillota > Bacilli > Caryophanales > Bacillaceae > Bacillus > Bacillus sp. cl96. Next base: position 25,908 of record NZ_FNDM01000007.1, on the reverse strand, counting down.
CAATAACGATGGAAGCAATAGATTGACCGAGTAAACTTAATGCGATCGTAATAGAAGCACCAAGGACGGAAAAACTTATATTGTTAAAAAGAACAGTGAATACTCCAATCGCTCCAGCGCTATATAAAAAAAGTGGAATACTTTTATCGAAACGAATTTTATTTTTGTTTATGATTAAAATGAAGATAACTGCAATTAAACCGACAAGGTGAATGACCACGCTTGCTGTGTACTTGCCAATTAACTCAGATAAAATTCCATTCAATGGAAGCATAACGGCGATGAGCACACCAATAAAGACAGAAAGAAAGTTATACAATGTAATATCCCCTTTGTATTTCATATTTGTAATGACTGTATCATGCTGAAATTGTGTATTGTTATGACATATGTCATAGTGGAAGAAGAAAATTTTGATTACAATGGGGATGAGTTGTAAAGGTGGGGAACTATGAAGAAAGTATGTAATTCTATTAAATTAGCAGAGTATATGAAGAAAAATAATATTGATTCATTTTTTAGTCATGATATGAAGCCATATATGGAACTTATATTTTTTAAAAAGAATGAGTTTATTTGTAGAGAAAATGAAGAGATAGATTATTTATATTTCTTTGTTGAAGGAAAAGCGAAAGCGTTTAACACATTAAGTAACGGGAAATCCGTATTACTGTGTTTTTATGATAGTTTGCAGTTACTTGGAGATGTAGAGTTAATTCATTCCCAAAGGATTACTTCAAATGTACAAGTAATGGCAGATTCATATTGTGTTGGTTTACCATTAGGAAAAGTGAGAAATCAGCTATTTCATGATGCGAAATTTTTAAGATGTATTTGTGGATCGTTAGCACATAAGTTAAATCGACTTTCAAAAAATAGTACAATTAATTTATTGTATCCGCTTGAAAATAGACTTGCGAGTTACATGTTAGCAGCAGGAGAACGGGCAGTACAGCACGGAAATAGAATTGTATTTAGTGGGAATTTAACGGAAACAGCGGAATTGTTAGGAACGAGCTATCGGCATTTGTTGCGCACATTAAATGTTTTTTGTGATAAAGAGATAATAAAGAAGAATGATGGTTGTTTTGAAGTAGTAAACGTGGAAGTTTTGGGAGAATTGGCAGCAGATGTTTATAAATAGGAGGAGAGTATAAATGATAACACCTATATTTAGAATTTTTGATATTGAAAAAGCAAAACTATTTTACTTAGGTTTTTTAGGATTTAAACTGGATTGGGAACATCGGTATGAGGAAAATATGCCATTATATTTGCAAATTTCGTTACAGGATGCTGTGATACATTTATCAGAACATCATGGTGATGCCTCACCAGGTGGTGCGATTCGGATCAAAATAGATGATGTAAAGGATTATCATTCTGTAGTATTAAGTAAAGAATATGCTTATTCGAAGCCGAATATAGAAAAAACACCTTGGGGTACAATTGAATTAACTGTAATTGATCCGTTTTCAAATAGAATTACACTATACGAGGAAAAATTGTAGAAATGGAATGAAGAGTAGTTCATAGAGCAGTGAACTGCTCTTTTTTATTTTGAGTAGATATTGAATCATATAAAAAGAAAATGTTATGATTATGGAAACGTATGAATATATGAACAAGTATTCATGCGTTTAAGAAGAGGAGGGATTAGAATGAAAGATCTAATTATTATTGGGGCGGGTCAAGCTGGATTAACAATGGGATATTACTTGAAGCAAGAAGGGTATAATTTTTTATTACTTGAGGCAGGAAAACGAGTTGGTGATTCATGGAGAAATCGATATGATTCTTTGCAGCTTTTTACCCCAAGGTCTTACAGTAGCTTGCCGGGTATGGCGTTAATAGGTGAAAAAAATGAATTTCCATATAAAGATGAAATTGCAACTTATTTAGAAGAATATGCAAGACATTTTCAATTACCGGTACAATTACAAACGGAAGTTCTAAAAATAAAGAAAGAAAAAGAAATATTTGAATTACATACTCCTACAGAAATTTTACAAACGAAAAAAGTTATTATCGCATCAGGTGCTTTTCAGCAACCGTTTATTCCCTCAGTTTCAGCAAATCTATCATCACATATTTTTCAAATACATTCATCACAATATAAATCACCATCACAAATTCCTAAGGGAAAAGTACTAGTAGTAGGTGGTGGGAATTCAGGAATGCAAATTGCAGTAGAACTGGCAAAGACTCATGAAGTTACGGTGTCTATTAGTCATCCTTTAACGTTTTTACCGTTACAACTTTTTGGAAAAAGTATTTTTAATCTGCTAGAAAAAGTGGGTTTATTGTACGCTGAAATAAATACAAAGAGGGGAAGATGGTTTCAGAAGAGAAAGGACCCTATTTTCGGTTTTGAAGGTAAGAAACTTATTCGTAATGGAGCAATCAAACTGCAAGAAAAAGTAGTAAGTGCATCAGGAAATAACATTATGTTTCAGAATGGTGATACTTATAGTGCAGAAAGCATTATATGGTCAACTGGTTTTGTTCAAAATTATAATTGGATTGAAATTGAACAGGCAGTGAATGAGAAAGGATTTCCTAATCATATAAAGGGAATCAGTCCCGTAAAAGGATTGTATTATATCGGTTTACCATGGCAATCTCAAAGGGGTTCCGCACTTATTTGTGGTGTAGGAAAGGATGCAGAGTATGTACTTTCTGAAATCAAAAAAATAGATCAGTAGCAATAACTACTGATCATCCATATGTACATGAATTAGGAGAGGTCAAACATTTATTAACTTTATTATAATAGACTTTCATAGAATTAAAAACTGAAAATTCAAATTTAATGTTGAGAAAGTTTTTTGTATCGAAATATACGAAAAAATAGGGATTTTTATTAAAACAGAAAAAGATATTTCTATTTTAGTAAATTATGATATAGTCTAAATAAGTGTGTTTTTCCATAAATGTAATTATTTTCATTGTAATTTTGTTTATATGAGGGAAGGAGAAGTAATTATGAAGTTTGATGATCAACGCTTACTAGGAGTCCGATTAGGTTCTGTACTTGTGACAGAGGCAAATCAATATTTAGTAATTAAGAAAAAAGATCATTATGCACTGTTAAATATACATAATTTAGAATGCACTCATGTTGAAGTGCAGTTAGAACATTTGGAAGAAATGTTGCGGGAAGATTTCCAAGAAAGTATAACGGAGATTATCGCACCAGAACATATAAAAATTGTTGCGAAAAATGTTATATAGATAAAGAAGCTGGAAGGAACAGCTTCTTTATTTTCATTATAAGGATAACGTTTTTACAACCTCACCAATGAAGTGTTTTCTTTTTTTGTTAGTTTGAAGTGAACTTTTGAAAAAATTTGTCTCGGTACATGTACATAACCCATGAGATTGTTATTAAAGAAATGATGATTTGTTTGTTTTTAATTGGTGCATTGAAAACAAGCCAACCAACTATATCAAATAACAAATGTAGCACGATTGAAAGAACTACAAATTGAAGTAACGTATTTAAAAATCTTTTCATAAAGTGTCCCCCTAAAATAATAGGTTTTATTAACAGTTTGATATAGTGATATTATACATTAAATGTGTATTGTGGTAAAATTTACATAAGTTAGTGGAATAAAGCAAATGAAAGTTAGTAAGGGGGAACATTCATGGAATTCTGGATGGTTATACTGATAGTAGCCTTTGGTTTCATTTATATCGCTGAAAAATTAACTACAATTGAAAAGAAAAATGATGCGCATTTAAAGAGAATTGAAGATAGATTACAATTAATTACGAAAGAAATGGGAATTGTAGAAAGAGAACCTGAAATTAATAAAGAACTACGCCAGCTTGTAGAAGAAGGCAAAAAAGTTACAGCAGTTAAGAGAGTAAGAGAAGCTTTTGGTTTTTCCTTACTAGAAGCGAAGCAATATGTTAATAAATTATAAAAAAGATCATCCATTTGGGTGATCTTTTTTCACTGCACCATGCGTGTATTTACATAAGCGGCGATAATAAAGTGTCCAATTATAATGATAGGAATAACGATTGTGACATTAGGCGTAGTGAAGACACTACCGATTGTCGCAATGACACCAGCAATTAAATTATAAAGACCTACTATTTTTGATAGTTTCACTTTATCAGGTACGCGGCGTTTGTTGAATCCTGATAAGAGCCAAGTGTACTGCTTTACTCCGATGAAATAAGCTAGTGCAAATGAAATGATTGCTACTATAAATAATGTTGGTGAAGCGAAGAGAGTCATTGCAAACACCTCCGTTAATGGGCTATAAATAAATTATAGTCTGAATGTTATAATTTAACAAAATGCAATTTTGGTTTTAAGTGTAATAGAAAAATGGAGTATTTGTGATAAGGGGAGATTAAGTATGAATATTGTGGAGTTTCAGAGGTATGTATCAAATTTCAGTAAAGAAAAAGGATTTCAAGATACAACAATTGAAGAGCGTACGATATATACGATGGCGGAATTAGGTGAATTAGCGGAAGTCATATTAAAGCGTGATACAATACAAGATGCGAAAAGAGAAATCAGTTTAGAAATGTTTGATGTAATTTGGAATATATGTGATTTAGCAAATAAATTAAATATTGATTTAGAGAAGGCGTTTAAAGAAAAAATGAAAATTAATAAAAAGCGTGAATGGTAAGTAGAATTTTAATTTGTAAAGATGGGTGATATGAATGAAAAAGAAGCTTATTATAGGAGGAATCTTTACTTTAATTAGTGTAATAAGTGTTGTCGTTTACTTAGTTTTTCAAGGCATATTCATTCCGAATCAAATAAGTGCTGATAAGTATGAAATAAAAGGTGTAGATGTCGCATCGTATCAAGGGGATATAGATTGGAGAGAGTTGGAAAAGCAAAATATGAAGTTTGCGTTTATAAAGGCGACTGAAGGAAGTTCGTTTGTGGATGAGTACTTTTCGAAAAATTGGAGGAATGCGAATAAGACAGATATGCGCATCGGAGCGTATCATTTTTTTAGTTTCGATAGTAAGGGTGAAACACAAGCAGAACAATTTATACGAACTGTTCCAAAATATAAACAAGCACTGCCACCCGTGATTGATGTTGAGTTTTACGCTAACAAAAAAGATAATCCCCCTAAGCGTGAAGATGTTACGAAAGAGTTGTCGGTTATGATTGAAATGCTAGAAAAACATTACGATAAGAAAGTAATATTGTATGCAACGCAAGAGGCGTATGATTTATATATAAAGGATGCGTATCCAAAATGTAATATATGGATTCGTAGTGTTCTTGCAAAACCGAGTTTATCTGATGAGAGAAAATGGACGTTTTGGCAATACACGAACCGCGGGAGATTAAGCGGTTATAATGGAAAAGAAAAGCATATTGATTTGAATGTATTTTATGGGAATGAGGAAGAGTTTGAGAATTATGGAATGGAAGATTAAGTTTTAAAGCGTACAAAATTTTGTACGCTTTTTTGTTAATTACATAAAAGTATGCAAATGAAGATGGAACAAACATTTGAGATGAATTGTCTAATATAGGTAATAACTATTTAGCTTGAAAGAAAGGGTTGATAACATGAAAAAGAATACGTTGTTAAAAGTAGGATTATGTGTAAGTTTACTAGGAACAACTCAATTTGTTAGCACGATTTCTTCTGTACAAGCATCACAAAAGGTAGAGCAAACAGTAATTAAAAATGAGACGGGAACCATTTCAATATCTCAGTTAAACAAGAATGTATGGGTTCATACGGAGTTAGGTTATTTTAATGGAGAAGCAGTTCCTTCGAACGGTCTAGTTCTTAATACTGCTAAAGGACTAGTGCTTGTTGATTCTTCTTGGGATGATAAATTAACGAAGGAACTAATAGAAATGGTAGAAAAGAAATTTCAGAAGCGCGTAACAGATGTCGTTATTACACATGCGCACGCTGATCGAATTGGCGGAATAAAAACGTTGAAAGAAAGAGGCATTAAAGCGCATAGTACAGCATTAACCGCAGAACTAGCAAAGAACAGTGGATATGAAGAGCCGCTTGGAGATTTACAAACAATTACGAGTTTGAAGTTTGGCAATACAAAAGTAGAAACGTTCTATCCAGGGAAAGGACATACAGAAGATAATATTGTTGTTTGGTTGCCACAATATCAAATTTTAGCTGGAGGCTGTTTAGTAAAATCTGCGGAAGCTAAAGATTTAGGAAATGTTGCGGATGCGTATGTAAATGAATGGTCTACATCGATTGAGAATGTGCTGAAGCGATATGGAAATATAAATTCGGTAGTACCTGGTCATGGAGAAGTAGGAGACAAGGGATTACTTTTACATACATTGGATTTATTAAAATAAGAAATTGTAGAAATACAAAAGAAAGGAGAAATAATTTTCTCCTCTCTTTCTTCTAACTATATTTAAATGCTGAATTTGTCGATTACGTCAGCATATATTACTGAGATTTTAATTCCAAGTATACAAATACTAGTACTGTCATAATTGCAATAACAACGTAAGTAGCATCAAGCATTATAAGTGTTTTTAAAGTTTCAGTCATCGTAATTCACCCCTGTTATAAAAATATAACATGATCTTTTTATTGATTAGATTAGAGATCATAAAGATAAAATGTATATGAAATTTCTTAAATAGCTTCTATATAAATATATCATATAAATAATGTAAGTAATGTTAAGATAGTGTAAATGTATTGTAAATAAAGAGGTTTACAATGAAGGCTTTAATAAAAAAATGATAGTTCCTTAAAATGACAAATACGCTCTTCTTTCTATTGAATGATAGAAAGAAGAGCGTATTTGTATGTCTATTTTCATATGTAATGAATTGCAACTATTTGTACATGGGACTCAAAATTTTTTTCGTTTTATATATTTCTCCAAATTAATTAGCTATTTAAAAGTATCGAAAGATGTGTGCACACTAATGCTTATTTTTTAGTGTCAATAAAAATATTATGTCAACAATATGAACTGTCACAAATCTTTATATATTATTGTGATTGATATCACATCACTTTTTTTCAATGGGTATTATGCTTAAGGTGTAATGAATGATTGGGAGAGGGTGGGATGATATGTTTTGTTATCAATGTGAACAAACGCCAACAGGCGGATGTAAAGTAATGGGTGTTTGTGGGAAGAATGAAACGATTGCGAGTCTACAAGATACGATTGTGTTTGGGCTAAAAGGAATTGCAGCTTATCGCACACATGCTGCTCAGCTAGGGTATACGGATGGATTTGTAGATGCTACAACACAAGAAGCTTTATATATGACATTAACAAATTCTAATTTTAACGAACAAGAGCATATTGATATGGCTATGAAAGTGGGGAAATCAGCTTTACGGGTGATGGAATTATTAGATGAGGCACATACGAATCATTTTGGTGTGCCAGAACCTGTACAAATTACACAAAATCGTGTAGAAGGTAAAGCAATTGTAGTTACGGCCATAATTTATTTGCATTAGAAGAACTATTAAAGCAAACAGAAGGAAAAGACATTAATATTTATACGCATTCTGAAATGCTACCAGCACACGGATACCCGCAACTGAAAAAATATAAACATTTAAAAGGAAACATCGGTAAGGCATGGTATGATCAAAGACGCCTTTTTGAAAAATTTACTGGTGCCATATTAGCTACAACGAACTGTGTTATGCCAATTAAAGGATCATACTCTGATCGATTCTTTTCATATGACATTGCAGGTTTAGAGGGTGTACAAAAAATTGAAAATGATGATTTTACACCATTGATTCAAAAAGCACTAGAACTTTCAGAAGTACATATGGAGTCGGATGAACAGTTAGTAACAGGGTTTCATCATAATACAGTATTATCATTAGCTCCGGAAATTATTAATGCAGTAAAAGAGGGGAAGATAAAGCGTTTCTTTGTTATTGCCGGTTGTGATGCACCGGGAAAAGGTGGAGAATATTATCGTGAATTAGCAACGTCACTTCCGTCAGAAACAGTTATTTTAACAACTTCTTGCGGGAAATTCCGCTTTAATGATGTGGATTACGGTGTTGTACCTGGTACCGAGATTCCGCGCTACATCGACTTAGGACAATGTAATAATTCCATTTCTACAGTGAAAATAGCAGCTGCATTAGCTGATGCTTTCCAATGTGAAGTGAATGAATTGCCAGTAAGTATTGTGCTATCATGGTTTGAACAAAAAGCGGTTGCCATTTTACTCGGGCTATTTAGTCTTGGAATTCAAGATATTCGCATCGGTCCAAAGGCTCCTGAATTTATTTCACCTGGCGTGCTTGATGTATTACAAGAAACATTTGGTTTAAAACTAATTACAAATGCAGCAGAAGACATGGCTATGATGTTATCGTAACGGAAAAGATGTTTTCACTTAATTGTGGCTTTATAAATCATTTGTATGTGTGTGAGTAAACGCACATACAAATGATTATTAATAAAGAAAATCGCTATATCTATAAAATTTATAGAGCTTTTAAAGTATAACACCACATGCCCATCACCTTAAGATTTTAAGTATCCCCAAAACGAAATTTCTACATGAATATCTATAATTTTACCTCTTTTTCATTTGATTTGAAAATAAGCTTTCTATTTTAAAAAAACAACGATACCACCTCAAATTATAGGAATAAAATCCATTCATTTATTAGGAAAATGGATTGAAAATAATAAGGTAGACTAAAAAGTAAAATATTATTTATGATAATCATTCTTTTATAAAATTTAAATTGGAAATAGCCCTACTCATTTTGATTGCGCATTTTCAAAATGGAGGGGCTTTTTTTACTGTAAAATCAATAACTGCATCTTATTTTTGTTGAAAAAATTCTCATTCTTATTTTGAAAGTGATATGGGTACATTTACATGCACATCAATCTTTTATTATGAAGTGGACCTTGAATATATTGTTTTTTATTGACAGACATAAAAATGATTTATTTGCTGTATTGATAATTTATAGATGTTATAATAAAATGTTTATGTATATGTAAACTTAATTTATTTTTGTTTGGTTTTATTGTAAGGTTAGGCAGTGTTGATAACAATAAAATAATGAATATATCACCTGTAAAAAGAATGAAACCAATACGGAGAAGATGATTTCGTTAAAAATTCGAAAAATAAGCGTTATTAGCTCTTGAAGAAAAATGACTAGAAAAATTACAAGCATATGGAAAATAGGGTTATACAAAAAGTCCTAAAGGGGGACGGAATTATGGAGAAAAGAAAGTATTCAGTAACACCACAAGATCGAATGAATTATGTATTAGGTCTTTATTCTGCAGATCAACAAATTAATGCAGTTCTTTATTTTCCTGTAGGTATATCCAAGGAAATACTTGAAGAATCAGTAAGGATAACGTTGCAATTGCAACCAGTTTTGAACAGCCGGTTTGTAGAAAATGATATTCCTTACTGGGAGGAACATTCATCTGACACTAACTCATCTATTTGCTTTTTTGCAGAAGGAAATAATCAAGAACTTGAAATAATGGCAATAGATTTTATTAAGGAACCTGGTGATCGTATTCAGGGGCCTATGGTTCAAACGAAATTATTACGGGGCACTACAATAGATATGTTAGTTGTGAAATTGTCTCATCTATGTTCAGATGGTGCAGGAGTCAAGGAATATATAAAATTGCTTGGAACAATATATACTCACCTTTCATTGGGACGGTCTAAGAAGCAAATTATAAAGGAATTTGATGAGGGAAATGAGAGTTGTCGAGATCAATCACATGTATTCAAATACGCTGGAATATCGGACATAAAAAGTGCGTATCGACCTAACCAAGAACAACAGGCATCGTTATGGTCTTTTCCATCTCAACCTAACAAAAATAAATTTCCCCAAATGTCCGTACGGCGATTGAGCCATAAGCAAACTCTACGTTTAACCCAATGGACAAAAGCACAACAGGTTACCTTGAATGATGTAATCATGACTGCTTACTTCCGAGTTTTATCACATTTCACTGTGTATGCAGAACCTCGTACTGCAGAAAAAATGATTGGTTTGACAATTGATTTACGTCGATATCTGCCTAATAATACAACTGGTGCTATTTGCAACTTATCCGGTATGGAAATGCCAGTGATTAAAATGGAAGACGATGAAACATTTAAGCAGACTCTTGTTCGAGTTAAACAATCAATGGATAAAATAAAGTCTCAAAATCCAGGTCTTTCTTCAGCAGCAGGAATGGAGTTACTGGCAGAAATGAAGCTATCTACAGTGAAGGAAATGTATAATCAGCAATATGAACAGGCTGTACAGATGGGGATGGCGTTGCCATTACTGACAAATTTGGGAGTGATTGCTGAGGAACCTATTCAGTTTGGTCAAATTCAAGCTGAGGACGGGTATATGGCATCACCTATTATGTATGCACCATTCTTTTCAATGGGAGCAAGCTCTTATAATGGAAGGCTTACATTTACGATCGGTTATCATGCGCCGGATACATCAAAAGAAAAGGTAGAAAAATTTTTAGATAGTGTTGCTAATCAACTATCAGAAATAAAATAAAAGAGAATATAGAGAACAGATTTCTAACAGAATTGTATTTTAGGGGCTCGTATCATGTACGGATAATCTCTGGAAATTTTCTCTGACCGCACTTGCCTTTATGCTTTATATGCAATGGGAATGGTAGTGAGAAACAATTTGTATCGTGAAAAAACAAGATATATCGGTATAAAAACAATAAAACAGAGCTGATTTAAATTACACTTTGAATCAGTTCTGTTTTGCTAGTGTGATGGTCCTTACAATAAAAAAAGTAGGCTGTATCCGGTTAGGGTAAAGCGGATTTTTAATTTTTTTGAAAATAAAGTTGACATCCATAACTACTTAGTCATACAATATAGATGTAATAAGTGATACTGAATAGTTCAGATTCACAAAAACGGTTCAGTAAAAAATTCGCCTTAGTACTCTGTAATACTGAATATAAGTCAGACAGAATAGGGGGTAAAGGAGGATCAGAACATGGAAAATTTAACTGAAATGTTGAAAGGTTCACTGGAAGGGTGTGTGCTGGAAATCATTAGCCGCCGTGAAACGTATGGTTATGAGATTACTCGCCACCTGAATGATCTTGGGTTTACCGAAGTCGTGGAAGGAACGGTCTATACCATCCTCGTACGATTAGAGAAGAAAAAGCTTGTGAATATTGAAAAGAAACCATCAGATATGGGGCCGCCTCGTAAGTTTTATTCATTAAATGAAGCTGGCCGTCAGGAGCTTGAATTATTTTGGAGAAAATGGGATTTTGTATCGTCAAAAATTAACGTCTTGAAGTCAAACTAGCCTCATAATATAAAATGTTTCGGCCGATATTTTGAGAATTTCTTGTTCGGTTTTATAAAAAAGGAGGAAAATAAGATGTTAGAAATGTTCAAAAAGTTAATTGGTGATAAAAAAGAGTACAAAATGATGATGGCACGAGTTGAGGCTCTGCCAGAGGACTACCAATTTGTATTTAAGAAAATTCAAAACTACATGTGGAATTTTTCAGCGGGTAACGGGATGGATATGTTACACATACAGTATGAATTAATCGATTTGTTCGAAGCGGGTGCAGCGGAAGGAAGACAAGTGCTTGACATTACTGGGGATGACGTGGCTTCCTTTGCTGACGAACTAGTGGCAAATGCTAAAACTTACGTCTCCAAGTATCGTGAAGATTTGAATGAAAGTATTATGAAGAAATTGAGAAAAAAATAAATGGAATAAGTAGTACCGACTGATTAGCTGGTTACACATATGAATTGCCATCATAGCTATTCAGTTATATTTTTAATTCGGTACTAAGTAATACAGAATATCAGTGATACTAAATAGATAGAGGTAAATAAATAGTCTTCGCAAAACATTTTTATAGGGAGGAAAAAAGTATGAGTCATGCAGTGATTTCTGTAAAAGGCTTGAAAAAATCCTTTAAAGACAAGGAAGTTTTAAAAGGGGTAGATTTTGAGGTGCAGCGTGGAGAAATTTTCGCGCTGCTAGGCTCAAATGGAGCGGGAAAGACGACAACGGTCAACATCCTTTCGACACTAATGAAGCAAGATAGCGGTGAAGTAAGTATTTGTGGATTTGATGTACAGAGTCAACCAGATCATGTTCGTCAAAGTATCAGTTTGACAGGGCAGTTCGCAGCTTTAGACGGTATGCTGACTGGGAGGGAAAACTTGATAATGATCGCCAAATTACGTGGTGTTTCCAATCCCGCTCAAGTTGCTGACAATCTACTTGCAAGATTTAGCCTGACTGATGCGGCAAACCAAAGGGCAGATCAGTATTCAGGCGGGATGAAGCGCCGGCTTGATATCGCGATGAGTTTGATTGGGGCGCCAGCAGTTATTTTTCTTGACGAACCAACGACTGGACTTGATCCTGAAGCGCGAATCGAAGTGTGGGATACAGTCAAGGAACTTGCTGGTAGCGGTACAACTATTTTGCTTACGACTCAGTACTTGGAGGAAGCAGAACAACTGGCAGACCGTATCGCTATTTTGCATGGCGGAAAAATTATTACGACAGGTACTCTTGCTGAACTAAAAGAGATGTTCCCGCCAGCAAAAGTGGAGTATATCGAGAAGCAACCGACATTGGAAGAAATATTCCTTTCGATCATTGGCAAAAAGGAGGAGATGTAAATGAAAAGTAAAACAGGTGTATTACTAGGTCGTTTAATGCGTAACATTATGCGCAGTCCGGATACAATTATTACAGTAGCGATTACACCGATTATGATGATGCTATTATTTGTCTACGTGTTTGGCGGCGCAATAAAAACTGGAACGGAAAACTACGTTAATTATTTATTGCCGGGAATTTTGCTAATGGCTATCGCATCCGGTGTAGCTTACACTTCCGTGCGACTCTTTACGGATGTAAAGAGTGGGCTGATGGCACGTTTCATTACGATGCCTATTAAGCGCTCATCCATATTGTGGGCTCACGTTTTAACCTCTCTAGTTGCTAATGTACTTACTATCGTGGTGGTTATTCTTGTTGCACTCTTAATGGGTTTCCGTTCCAGTGCTAATATTCTAGATTGGCTCGCGGTAGCTGGGATACTTGGGATGTTTACGCTGGCGCTAACATGGCTAGCTATCATTCCAGGATTGAAAGCGAGGTCTATGGAAGGGGCGACTGCTTACTCGTACCCGCTAGTTTTTCTTCCATTTATTAGTTCGGCCTTTGTGCCTACCGAAACGATGCCAAAAATTGTTCGTGCATTTGCAGAGAATCAGCCTGTAACTTCAATCGTGAATGCGATTCGTGCTCTTTTATATGAAGGAACTGTTGGAAACGATATTTGGATTGCGCTCGCTTGGTGCGTAGGTATAATGATTATTTCTTACTTTTTCGCCAGTAAAGCATTTAAACGTCAGTTAGGGTAAGAAACGAGATAAACGAAACCTTCGGGAATAATATATATTTAGAAAAGCACGGGAGATTTTCCGTGCTTTTATTATTTATCATGCTCTCATTGTAGTAAATGAAATGGTATTTAAAAATAGAATAATTGTCCATAAAGCTTAATATTTGAGGCTCACTGCTTATGGAATGTATAAGCGCACTCGTTTTTGTAAATCTGCTAATACTTCATCGGGAATTTCTTTGATTTTTATATCCTTCCCTAGAAAAAGCAGCCAATTTATTATTTCCGTCATTTCATCGGGATTGTTAACATTGATAAAAGTTTGTAAAATGGCTGTGGATTGGTAAGGATTAGTATAAGATATTGAAATTTTTAAAGGATGGTATTTTTTGAACTGGGCAATTGCTGTCGGACCAAGTTCAAATACAAGGTTAATTGCTTCGTCCTTCTTACTTAGTTTTTCTAAAATCTTTTTCTTATTTAGCCTTTTGTTCGTCGTGTATGGTTCGATATTAATGAGATCATCGACAGGAAACATCATCTTCTTTTCTTTTTTTAAGTCAAACCCTTCAATGATCCAATGGCTTTTTTCTTGATAAAGGTGCAATAGATAAATTGGATAAGACTTGATTTCTTCATCTTCTTTCATAGTAATCAATAAATGGTTATCCAAAAGAAGGATTTGAATGAGTTTTTCTAACATAGGATGGGGGAGATCAGAAAGCTCAAGTAGATCGGGATTATGAGGGTTAGTCCCTTGGAAAAGCAAGAGTTGATTTAAAAGAACGAGATCATCTTGCTGGGTTTCTGAGATGAGTCCTAGTAGTTTTTCGGCTAAAGATTGACGACTCTTTAGGTAGGGAAGTTGTTGATTCCTCGTAGCCATAAAGGCAATAAAAAGAGCTTTCACTTCATTATCAGTAAAGCGAACAACGGGCAGGATAGAGTTGTGCATAACAAAATATCCCCCGGTCCTCCCAACTTCAGCGACAAGTGGCATTCCCATAGCTTCAATTTCTCTAATGTCTCTAATAGCTGTCGACCGTGATATGTTAAATTCTTGTATAATTTCAGAAATTGTAAAGTGAGAGCGGTTGTTGATATACCGCATAATTGTATTAATCCGTTCAACTTTTTTCATTTTAGTCTCCTAAACAGTATCATTTTTTGACATGGTTTAAAGGTATTATAAACGTATCAGATGAAAAGATAAATCGTTTGATTAATAAAAAAAGAGGCAGGTTTTGAATATGAAAAATTATTCTATAGAAGAAAAAGATAGCTTTATTGTGTTAGGTATTGGAACTGAAATTAAGAGTGAATACACAGACTTTGCTGGAATAAATAAAGAAAAGGACGACTTTTGGTCGGCTGTTAAAGAAGATGGAAGGCTGGACACTTTAAAAGCTTTAGCGACAAATGAATATATTTTTTCTGTGAGCGAAGCGGTGAATAACAAAATGATGTATTATGCGGGTGTCATGACAGAAGCACAAATAGAAGAAGAATCTAGAGTGATTCAGTTTCCGAGGGGAGAATACTTAGTAGTAAAAGGGGAAGACAAAACAGCTGAAGAGTTAAGTAATAAGTTGACTGGCATCGCCTTCGGTCAAGCTTTACCAGATGCAAATGAGTTTGCTTATGTTGGTGGACCAAATACGACGGTTGAGATGGGGAAAAGAAACGGCTTAGTGTTTGGTGAAATGTGGATTCCAGTTGTAAGGAAGTAAAGTGATAAAAGATACGAATATGGGAAGTAGAGGCTAACAATCTTGGATTGTTGGCCTTTTTAACATGAATATAATATTCATGTGCTGCTACACAGTATGTTCTGATAAAATGGAATGAAAGGGAATTACTGTAAGGTGGTGGTGGGGTGAATAAAAAAAGGCTATTTGAGCTATTCATAGTAACGTTTGTTTTTCTATTCCTTCATGTAAGTACATTTACAAATGAGAAGTTTAACGATAAATTGGGTGCTTTTACTTACATTGTTTTATTTCTTATGCTTACTATCAACGCTATATTTATAGAAAGGTATTTTGGTGATATACAAAAGTGGATTCGAAATATTACATGTTGCTTTGCTTTATTCGTAGTGGTTTTAGTAGCTCTATGGATAGGTTATTTTTAGTCCTTACTTAAGAGAATGAGAAATATGTGATTACACTACATTTGATCTGATACTATTACTTAGCTGCATCGGTTTATATTAATCTTTTCTCTCCTCAATCATGATAAAATGTACAATAGGAAATTTTATGTAAGATAAAGAAGGAAGGTTTATGGTGAGCCTGAGTACTTTGCTAGCTTTTGCGCTTGTTTTACTTAGTATGGTTTGTTCACCTGGGCCTATTTTGATTTATCTTATTTCTCGTTCCATTACGTAGGGGCGTATGGCAGGATTTATTTTTTTTATTGAGCATCATGCTTGGATTTGTAATTCATATAAATGAAGCGACTTTAGTATTCACTCAAAAATCCATTGTCTATGAAACAACTAGATTTGTAAACGGCTTTAATAGAAAGATGTCTATTGTATTTTTTGCGGCAAGATTAAATAGCTTTTTTGTTACTTTACAATAAAGTATACTTAATATCAGTAATTCATGTAATTAGGGGTGGTTTCTATATTTAGAGAAAATACAAAAAGGATACTTCTGTCATTAGTAACAAATCCAATACTAATAATTGTATACGGAATTTTTTGTTATGAGTTGGCCTTATACTGTAAGTACGGAAGAATGAATTATAATATTTACATTTTGTTATTATGTATAGTACTTTTTATATCCATAACTACATTTATTACAATGCGGGTGATAAAAAATAGAGAATATGAATCTAAAAAATTAACAAATTCAATAGCATGGAGATCCATTTCTATTATCATTATTGTTGCAATTACATCATTTTATGGGATGCAGATTTATAAAAGTGCAATAAATTACAATGGTAAATTGGCATGGTTTATAGAAAAGTTAAAACATGAAAGGTCAGTTAAACTTAAACATAATAATATATATAAGTCTGGAGTAGAAGGTATTTTTGAAGATATAAATAAAAAATATCCTTTGCCAAAGAAATTGTATATGGCAACTGATTTTGATCTTACATTTCATTCAGATGGAACAATCACAGCGTTTGATACATTTGTTTATGGGAAAAATGATGATGGGAAAGAAGAAACTTATTTAATCTCTTATAATAAGAAGAAGTCAGAAGATATTACTATAATACGAGACGGATACGCAAAGCCTGATTATAATGATGATAAATTAGTAGAACCTTTAATTGAAACGGTTAAGGCGATTCCAGTTAAGCAAACGGTTAGAAAATGGAATGAAAGTAAGTATGGGTTGATTTATTATGGAAAAAGAAATTGGGGATCCAATACAGAGGGAATTATTAATATTACTGAGGATGGTAAGGGACAGAGTCTTAAAAAAGCAGCTTCTGATATCATTGGATATACTGTATCTATATTTGTCCCTGGAAAAGAGCAAGAGCTAGTCCCTGCTAGATATAATTTAATAAGTGACGCAAGTTGGAGTAAATCAAAGACGCCTCCAAAAGAAGATATGCTTAAAGAGAAGAAACAACAAGATTTAAAGAATGAAAAAGAACAGTTTTTCCTATCGAAAGAAGTTGGTTATAAACTAAATATGACAGATAAAGCATTAGGGAGCGCCTTTTATTCATTAAGCAAGACTAGTGATGAAGGGAAAACATGGGAGGTTATCAATCCAGACCCATTTAATGGGGGGATTGGTAGTGTATCAGGAATCACTTTTATAAATGATAAACTTGGGTTTTTAGGAGCAATTAGGCCTTCTGGTAATGAAGGAGAGTTATATCGCACAGATGATGGGGGAGTATCTTTTAAAAAGGTAGAATATCCGCCGCATGAAGTGAAATTAGATCATACACAGTCCACAATAAGTCCTTTTGATTCACCTAGTATGCCATATGAGAAAGATGGGGTTTTTAATATGTTAGTTGGACAAGGGGCAGATGGAGACTACAATGGCGATAGTAGTGCACTTTATCAATCAAAAGATAACGGAGAGACATGGGAATTTGTAGAAGAAGTGAAAAAGAAATAATCAGAATTTTTTTTGAAAAATAAGGTAACTACTTAGCTATACATTTTATTTAGAAGTTTGGTAAGGGGTATAATTCCAGCCATGAAGATAAAAATGGACCTATACCTCGCTGCCTTTCTTTGTTTTATTTCTTATGCTTACTACCAACGCTATATTTATAGAAAGGTATTTTGGTGATATACAAAAATGGATTCGAAATACCACATGTTGTTTTGCTTTATTTGTAGTGGTTTTAGTAGCTCTATGGATAGGGTACTCTTAGATCCTTACTTAAGAGAATGAGAAGTATGTGATTACAATACATTCGATCCGATAATATTACTTAGCTGCATCGTTTTATATTAATCTTTTCTCTCCTCAATCATGATAAAATGTACAATAGGAAATTTTATGTAAAATAAAGGGGGAAGGTTTATGGTCAGCTTGAGTACATTGGTAGCTTTTGCAATTGTTTCGCTTAGCATGGTTTGTTCACCTGGGCCTAATATGATTTACCTCATTTCCCGTTCCATTACGCAAGGACGTATGGCGGGATTTATTTCTTTATTGGGCATCATGCTCGGATTTGTAATCTATAT
This sequence comes from Bacillus sp. cl96, assembly GCF_900100505.1. Lineage (NCBI taxonomy): Bacteria > Bacillati > Bacillota > Bacilli > Caryophanales > Bacillaceae > Bacillus > Bacillus sp. cl96. The sequence continues at coordinate 7,814 of NZ_FNDM01000007.1, read as the reverse complement.
AATCGCAACTATGTTTGGACTTACAGTTCTATTCGTTGCTGTTCCCGCTGTATATGAAGCAGTAAAGTGGGCAGGTGCTGCTTACTTGCTCTGGCTCGCCTGGAATTCGATTAAACCGGGTGCTACATCTATTATGGAACCTCGTATGATTTCTAATGAGCCACCAAGGAAATTATTTCTGAGGGGACTCATGACGAATCTTCTGAATCCAAAGATTGCTATTTTGTATGTATCACTTCTACCTCAATTTGAAGATCCAGAGAAGGGATCGTTGCTTTTTCAAGGTGCAGTTTTGGGGCTTACGCAAATCACTGTTAGCTTTATGGTTAACCTTGTAATTGTATGTACAGCAAGTAAAATTGCAAAATGGTTTGGCACACGCCCGACGTGGCTACGAGTACAGCGTTGGCTTATGGCAAGTGTTTTAACGGGGCTTGCTGTACGTCTTGCTTTTGAACGTCGACAGTAAGAGCCTCTTTACCGTCAGTTTCTATAATATAACCTAATAAATATTAATATAATTTATGTATAGTAGATATTTACCTTATAAAATAAGGGGGGAATATTATGACTGAGACAAACGAATCTTCAGGAGTTAATTTGAAAAAAGATGTGAAGTTTTCTATTATAATTCCTGCGCATAATGAAGAAAAGTACATTAGAAAATGTTTAGATTCAATTGCAAAGGCATCAGAGGCATATAAAGAGCAAACGGAAGTTATAGTTGTTTTAAATCGTTGTACAGATAAAACAGAGGAAATAGCAAAATCTTATAATTGTGTTACATTGAAAAATAACGATAAAAACTTATCTAAAATTCGAAATGCAGGGGCTAAAATAGCTAGTGGAGAAATAATCGTTACTATAGACGCTGATACGATAATGACAGAGTCTATGTTGTTTAATGTAGATAAATATTTAGCTTCAGGTACATACATTGGTGGTGGGGTGAATGGTAAGTTTGAAAGAATATCTTTAGGAATATTTCTCTCCGCAATGTTAATCATAATCCCCTTACTTTTTAAGTACGGAGCTATATCTGTAGGGATTTTTTGGTGCTATAGAAAAGACTTTATGGCAATCAACGGATTTAATGAAAACATGCTTATGGCAGAAGATGCAGATTTCGCTAAACGTTTAAAAGAGTGGGGAAAGAAAAATAATAAGAAATTCGGTACTATTAAAAATGGAATGATAACTTCATGCAGAAGATTTGATACATATGGAGACTGGACTTTACTTAAAAATCCGAAAGTAATTTTAGCTTATCTAAAAGGAAATGATAGAAAATACGCAGATAAGACATATTATGATAACCAAGAAAGATAAAAATGGAGAAAATCAGAAGAGGATAGCTAGTACTTTTTTAGATATAATGAGAATCCAACTTAATTTAATAGATATTATAAGAAAACCACCAATTTGATTATCCTTTTTCAAATTGGTGGTTTTTATTTTTGAAATAAATATGTATTTTTTTATAAAAATATTTTTTGACCCCCATAAAACTATGTATTCCTCCGAATATGTATAGTGAAGAAAATAAATAGAAGAAAAATGACTATGAAAGAATATAGAAGCATTAATAAAATTACTAGATTAGGTGGGCATCCAAAATAAAAGGATGAAATTACCAATGGTATAGAGGAGAGTTATTCAAGGATTGCAGATAAAATAGAAAAAGAATAAGCAAAACGAACGGTAGAAAATAAGAAAGTAGATAAAAATACAAACCTAACTGTAGTGCCGAGAGAAAAGGAAAAATCATTAAGAAAACGTTAGACTCTAAAAATATAACTAACAGCAAGAAAACAAGACCGAAGAAAAGTACCAAGAAAATCTGGTTAAATGGTCACTTGTGTAGTGGCCATTTTGCTATTTGAAGGAGGCTGGGAGATTACAAGTGTTGAGTTTAGTAATGAAGATCTTAAGAAAACCGAAAATAGAAGATATCGTATGTAACATACAAAACAACGAAGAAGATAAAGAAGCGTTTATCGTACAGTATCAGCCTTTTATTAGAAAATCAATCTCATCTGTCTGCCGCCGATATATTACAGAACAGGATGATGAATATAGCATTGGATTGTTTGCATTTAACGAAGCAATTGAACAGTATTCCTATACAAAAGGAAAATCCTTTTTAGCGTTTGCTGATCTTCTTATAAAAAGAGATGTAATTGACTATATACGTAAGGAGTCTAAACATAACTTTGTCTTTTTAAAAGAAGATGAGCAAGAGGAAATGTTAGAAATGCAAGTGTCGCTTACGGAGTATATGAAAGAGATGGAAAATAGTAACCGTAAGGAGGAAATTCTTCATTTTCAAAGTGTGCTAGCTGAGTTTAAAATCACATTCTCAGAGCTTGCTAAAGAATCTCCTAAGCATCGTGATACGCGTGAGCACTTAATAGAAATTGTAAAAATTATTATAAAAGAAGAGGAAATGATGGAAGAGCTGTTCCGAAAGAAAAAGTTACCGCTTAAACATATTGAACCGCGTGTTAGGGTAAGTCGTAAAACGTTGGAACGACATAGAAAATACATTATTGCAATGTGTATTATTTTTGCAAACAACTATACATATATTCTGGATTACATAAGAGGGGAAAAGCATGATGAATAAAGGAATTGTGATGGATATAAAAAAGCATAGCGTAGTTGTTTTAACACCAAATGGAGAGTTTATTACGTGTAAAAGAAAAGGGGATTCTTGCATGATCGGGGAGGAAATCTCATTTGATGAGCAAGAACAAAAAGCATCGTATTTTTCGATCCCTTCCTTTCTAAAACCTGCATCAATACTTGTTGCTTGTTTTCTATTTGCAGTGCTGTTTTTCTACAACCAACCAGAAGAAAAAGTATTTGCTTACGTCTCAGTTGATATAAATCCAAGTTTAGAGGTGAGCGTAACAAAGGATTTTCGTGTTATAGATTTGCAGGCTTGTAATGATGATGGAAGGCGTATTTTAAAAGAATTGAAGCATTGGGAAAATAAACAATTGCAAGAAGTAATACGTACTATTATAAAGCAAAGTCAAGAGGATAAGTATTTAACGAAAGATAAGCAAGTTATGCTAACAGCTGTTGCAAAGGACAAGGCACTAGAACCACTTTTGGAAAAGGCAATGAAAGAATTAAAGAAAGAATATGAGTTAAAACATATTACAGTTGAATATCAAAGTAGCACGATGCAAGTACGAGAGAATGCTAGAAAAGCTGGAATTGGCACAGGTGTCTATATAAAGCAAGAGAATGAGAAAAACAAATCGCTTACTCCTCCTGCCACGCCGCCTAATCCGGTGGAAAATGAAGAAGAGGTGCAATCACAGCCGGAGTCATCTCCTGATGCATCAATGGATTTATCTCCTGTAAAAGAAAAAAAATATGAAAAGCAAGAGCAGAAAGAACAAAAGAAAACAGAGGGACAGCCATCGAAGCAAATAAAAGAAAACAATGGAAGAGGATCTCAGCAAGAAAATAGAGGGAATCAACAGGAGAATAACAGTAGAGAATCTCAACAAGGAAATAATGGAAATGGGCAAGGGAACAACGGAAGAGGATCCCAACAAGGGAATAATGGAAATGGGCAAGGGAACAACGGAAGAGGATCACAACAAGGGAATAATGGAAATGGACAAGGGAACAACGGAAGAGGGTCTCAACAAGGGAATAATGGAAATGGACACGGGAACAACGGAAGAGGGTCTCAACAAGGAAATAATGGGAACGAGCAAGGGAACAACGGAAGAGGGTCTCAACAAGGGAATAATGGAAGAGATCCTCAACAAGGAAATAACGGGAATCAGCAAGGGAACAATGGAAGAGGATCCCAGAAAGAAAATGACGGAAACGAGCAAGGGAACAACGGTAGGGGGTCTCAACAAGAAAATAGAGGCCACCAGCAAGGGAATGAGAAGAAGAATCAATAGAATATGGAAGTGAGAGATTCATTTCAAAGCTAAAAGGATTTCTCTCGCTATTGTGGGCAGTAAAACTCCCATCTCAAAATTTGGCTGGAGCAAAGAAGTTAGGTGGGAGTTGGGCTGCTTGTAAATGCCCAATTGGTGAGGGCTGATTAAAGTTGCACTTTATTATTTTATAGTTCTATTAAGAAGGAGTATGTGAAAAATATAATGGAGAAAAACATTCAACAAGAGAAAGATAAAGAAAAACCTGTTTTTTATGATCCGAAAGGAAGGAGAAACATAGCCTTTATTTCGTTTCTATGTATCTCAATAGTTAGTGTAGGTGTTGTATTTTATTTTTTCTTTCAAAGTATTTTTTCAACACCAGAAATTCCAAATATGAATACCGCTGTACAACAAGATACTAAACTTGTACCAATTAATCAAAAACTTAGTGATCAGCAGTTAAAGAAGGAAGAATTTAACCCAAATACCGGAACGAAGGATAATGAAAATTTGGTGAATCCGCCGAAGGATAGTAAACAACCTAAAGAAGTGTATGGTTTTTATGTAAACTGGGATGAAAATAGTACCGCTTCTTTAAAAGAAAATATCGATTCCTTAACTACGTTAGTACCAGAGTGGTATCATTTAAAAGCAGATTTAACGATTAGAAGTGAAATCAAACCTGAGATAGTAAAGTTGGCAGAAAAAAATCAAGTGAAGATTATGCCTTTGCTTACTAATTATACTGAGGAAGCTTCTGGTCCTGATAGTGGGCTAATTCATAAGTTACTGAATTCCTCAAATGATGTAAAGACAAAGTTTATTAATGATTTAGTAAGCCAAGTTAAAAAGAATCATTTTTCAGGAATTAATATTGACTTTGAGGCCGTACCTGAAAGTGATAGAGAAAACTTAACAAATTTTATGAAAGAACTTACTACGGAATTTCATCAACATGATTTGCTCGTTACACAAGATGTTCCAGCTAATGATAAGGCTTTTGATTATAGTGCGTTAGCAAAAATAATAGATCGAATGATTGTAATGATGTACGATGAGCACTATGGAGCCGGGGAACCAGGACCAATTGCTTCAAATAAGTGGTTCCAACATACATTGAAAGAACTGAATATTCCGTCTAATAAACTTATAGTTGCTTTCGGTAACTATGGATATGATTGGGAAGTGAATAGTAAAGAACCAGCGAAATCATTAACTTTTTCAGAAGTTATGGCAATGGCTCAAGGTTCAAATATGAAAATTCAATGGGATAAGAGTAGTGGGAACCCTTATTTTAGATATAAAACAGGAGAGAAAGAACATACTGCTTGGTTCTTAGATGGCGTTACTCTCTATAATCAAGTGAAAATCGCAATGGACAATAATGCAAATGGATTTGCGCTATGGAGATTAGGAGCAGAAGATCCTACAATATGGAAAGTTTTAAAAAATCCGATTGAGGTACAAAAAAATCCTAATGTATTACATAAAATCAATAGTTTAGATGAAGTAAATTATTCTGGACAAGGTGAAATTTTACAGATTGAGAATGAAAGAAAAAATGGATTGAGAGATTTTAAAGTAGGCAAAGATGGTTACCTTACAGATGAAGTATATCAATCCTTACCATCTGCATATGAAGTGCAACGATATGGAAAACCAAATGGGAAACAAGTAGTATTAACATTTGATGATGGACCAGACCCGAAATATACGCCAGAAATTTTAGATATATTAAAAGAGAATCAAATAAAAGCTGCTTTTTTTGTACTTGGTGAAAACGCACAACTAAATACTAGTATTGTAAAAAGAATATACGATGAAGGGCATGAAATTGGCAATCATACTTTCAAGCATCCTAACATAGCTGATACGTCTTTACTACGAACGAAAGTAGAACTTAATACGACGCAACGTTTAATTCAGGAAGTAACTGGACATTCTACGGTTTTATTTAGACCGCCATATGAAGCGGATGCTAACCCGGATTCATCAAATGAAATATTGCCTATTTTACGTGCACAAAATATGAACTATACAATGGTAGCGGAAAAAGTTGATCCCGAAGACTGGGCAACACCATCAACAAATGAATTAGTAAAGCGTGCTCTTAATCCCATTTATAAGGGAGAGGGAAATATTATTCTTCTCCATGATGCGGGAGGGAATCGTACACATACAGTAGAGGCGCTCCCAATCATTATTAAAGACTTAAAAAAGCATGGATATAGTTTTGTAACAATTTCAGATTTAATGAATAAAGAACGAGATGAAATTATGCCTCCTGTTTCTTCTGAGGGGAAGCAATATTTACTTTACAATAAAGCTGTCTTTTCAGGAGCGGGATACTTTAAACATATATTAACTACTATTTTTTATATTGCTATTGGATTAGGGATTTTTCGATTTTTATTCTTAATTTATTTTGCATGGAAGCAGAAAAGAAAAACGTTATCTCGCTATATTAATTCGTCTTATCAACCTTTTGTTAGTGTTGTCATAGCGGCATATAATGAAGAAAAGGTGATAGCCAAGACGATTCACTCAATTTTGAATAGTAATTATAGAGAATTTGAAGTTATTGTTGTGGATGACGGATCGACAGATGGTACGTCAAAAGTAATGAAAGAAACATTTTATAAACACCCTAAAGTTCGTTTCATTCAGAAAGAAAATGGCGGGAAATCATCGGCAATGAACCTAGGGTTTCAACAATCGCGAGGAGAAATCATTGTCACTTTAGATGCGGATACTATTATTGCGCAAGACGCTATTTCTTTAATGGTTAGACACTTTGAAGATCAGAATGTAGCTGCAGTTTCAGGTAATGTCAAAGTGGGGAATAGACGGAATTTGTTAACTACTTGGCAACATGTTGAGTATATTACAGGGTTTAATTTAGAACGTAGAGCTTTTGATGAGTTAAATTGTATTACAGTCGTTCCAGGAGCTATTGGGGCGTGGCGCAAGAAGAATGTAGTTGAATCTGGATATTTAAGCGAAGATACATTAGCAGAAGATACGGATCTTACTATTACATTTTTACGTCAAGGGCATAGAATTGTATATGAAGAAAAAGCGCATGCTTTTACGGAATCACCTGAGGATGTGAAAAGTCTCATTAAACAGCGATATCGTTGGTCATATGGTACACTTCAATGTCTTTGGAAACATCGAAAAGCGTTGTGTAATTCTAAACATAAAACATTAGGGTTTATTGCACTGCCTAACATGTGGTTATTCCAATATGTTCTGCAATTCATTGCTCCTTTTGCAGATATATTAATGATTATAGGACTATTTAGTAGTAATCCGCTAAAAGTTTTAGGATTTTATTTTGTATTCTTTTTAATGGATCTTCTCGCTTCTCTATTTGCATTTAAATTAGAGGAAGAGAATCCGAAACCATTAGTATGGTTAATTTTACAACGTTTTATTTATCGTCAATTTATGACTTATGTTGTCATTAAATCTATATTCTCATCGCTTCGAGGAGTAGCGGTAGGGTGGAATAAACTAAAGAGACTGGGGAGTGTTAAACATTCCACGGAACATAAGGAGGCATCATAAAAGAGCGGACTATTGAAGTGACCCCTAAAAGTTAGACACGGTTATTTCATTAGGCAGCTTGATAAAAGTGAGTCCGGTATTGTACCGGGCTCATTTTTAATTTCGCCTTAATCCGTTTCGTATTATAATAATCTATATATTTTTCTAATTCTATTTTAAAGTGCTCTACATTTTCAAATTCTTTTATGTAGAGGAACTCCGACTTCATAATCCCAAAGAAATTTTCTATTACTGCGTTGTCGTAACAGTTGCCTTTTCGAGACATACTCTGGACGATAGCTCTTGATTCAAGTGTCCGGACGTACTGTCTCATTTGATAATGCCATCCTT
>NZ_FNDM01000013.1:142483-156363 GCF_900100505.1 Bacillus sp. cl96 | reverse complement strand
ATCACGCACCGTTGCATTTCAAGTTTTTGTACCAACTATCCCTGCTGTAAACCCAATTACAAATCAATCAAGCACAACATTCCAATATACGTATGATCCATCCAAACCTGCTGTGATGCAGATGGTTGCTTCTAACACTGTACAGACAACTATTAATAACGCCTCAATTGCCGCTACTAAATCTGCAGATAAACAGTTTGCTAACGTAAATGATATTATTACGTACACGACTACTTTAACGAATAACGGGAACATACTTGCATCAAATGTAATATTTACAGATGTAATTCCAAACGGAACATCGTTTATTCCTAATAGTGTTACTGTAAATGGGAATACACTTCCTAATGTCAATCCAGCAAGCGGAATTGCAATCGATCCAATAAATCCGAATGCAAATACAATCATCTCATTCCAAGTACAAGTAAATTCTATCCCGAATCCAAATCCAATCCCGAACCAAAATAATACAACGTACCAGTATGTCGTAGATCCTAACTTACCTCCAGCATCCGCCAATACGTTAAGTAACGTAATAACAACTCAAATTAATAACGCTACTATTGTCGCTACTAAGTCTGTGAATACACCGACAGCTGCAATTGGTGATATTGTTACTTATACGATTGCAGTTACGAATACAGGTAATATTCCTGCTAGTGCAACTGTTTTAATAGATGGGCTTGGTGCAGGGGCTTCATTTATTCAAAACTCCGTAACTATCAATGATGTTCCACAGCCAGGATTAGATCCATCACTTGGTATTCATTTGGCAGATCTCCCGCCAGGAAATAGTGTATTTATTACCTTTGAAGCACAAATTCTAGCAATACCACCTAGTGGTACATTAACAAATAATGCGCTTGTAAATTATGAATATACCGTAAATCCAAACCAATCTCCTGCTGTTGGTAGTACTGTTACCAATACGACGGTTACGCCAATTGTTGATGCTACTTTATTTATAAATAAAAGCGTTAGTTCAACTTTTGCTACTATTGGTGATACACTTACTTTCACTTCAGCTGTTACTAATTCCGGTAATACTACTGCGAGCGATGTTATTTTTACTGATGTCATTCCAAATGGTACTACGTTTATTCCAAATAGTTTTAAGATAAATGGTGTAACCGTTCCTAATGCAAATCCACAAAACGGTATCAATATTGGTAACTTGAATTCAAATGCATCTGTTACACTCAGTTTTCAAGTAAATATTACAACGCTTCCAAATCCTAATCCAATCCCGAATCAATCATCGCTTCAATATAGCTTTATTGTAGATATAAATGAACCGCCAGTTTCACGAACAGTTCAGTCTAATAAGACTTTTACACAAGTAAATTCTGCTTCTGTTATCGCAACGAAGACTGCAAGCAGTGCTTTTGCTGCTGTTGGAGATACAGTTACGTATACTACTACTCTCACTAATAGCGGAAATACTGCTGCAAACACACCTGTTTTTATCGATATATTACCACCTGAACTTTCATTCGTTCCTGATAGCGTACAAATTAATACCATTCCACAACTTGGGTTTAGACCAGATAGCGGGATTTCTTTAGACTCAATTCCAGTTGGAGGAACGACAACAATTAGCTTTCAAGCTATCGTTGGCTCAATACCAGTTACAAATCCAACTTTGAACCAGTCTAGTACGACATACTCTATCATTGTTGATCCTACCCAGCCGCCGGTGACAGAAACAGCTACAAGTAATCCAACTTTAGTTCAAATTAATGAAGCGATTATTCAAGCAACGAAAAGTGTGGATCGGCTATTTTCTGACGTAGCACCTGGAAATTCATTTTTAACGTATACTGTTTTATTGGAGAATGTAGGAAACACAACTGCTACGAATATCATTTTTACAGATCCAATTCCAAATAATACAGTGTTTATAGAGGATAGCGTTCGAGTAGGCGGGGTTTTATTACCTGGGGTAAATCCAGCTAATGGGATACCGATTGGGGATATTATTGCAGGAGATTTTATAAATGTTACCTTCCGTGTGCAAGTAGTTAGCATTCCAAATCCAATTTTCACAATTGGACCTGGGGGGCCAAACTCGCCGGTTGTAAATGGCGCTTCTATTGATTATCAATTTATGACAGGACCTAATTTACCACTTGTTTCACGAAGTACGACCTCTAATTCTGTTTCGACACAAATAAATTCTGGGGAAATTGTGGTTGTTAAATCTGTAGATAAAACTTTCGCAACGATTGGTGATACAATTTCTTATACGATTACATTAAGTAATCCTGGGAATGTCACTTCACAAAATATAATTTTCACGGATATTTTACCTGATGGGACGACATTCATATCTGGCACTCTTACAAACGATTCTGGTACACAGCAGATCGGAAATCCATCTAACGGGATTCAGATTGGAAATATAAACCCAAATGGAACGGCCGTGATTACTCTCAACGTACTTGTTACAAACATTCCAAGTATAAATCCAATTTCTAATTCTAGTTCTGTGCAATTTTCACATGTGGTCGACCCTAGCCAACCTTCCGTATCACAAACGAATGTATCTAATGCGGTTTCGACAACTATTAATAGTGCAATTTTAGCAACCCAAAAAAGTGCTGATAAATCTATAGTGTCAGTTGGAGATACAATTACGTATACAACTACTATTACAAATACAGGAAATACGGCTGCAACGAATATTACTTTCACGAGCGCTATTCCAGCTAGCACTACCTTTATACCAAATTCATTCACGATAAATGGGGTTCAGCAATCTGGTGCGCAACCAGCACTTGGAGTAACTATACCAAGTATCGCTCCTGGTGAAACAGTAACCGTTACTTTCCAAGCAAATGTTCTTTCTGTTCCCCCTTCAAGTTCGATTATGGGTAATGACACAATTTTATATTCTTATACTGTCGATCCAAACGGAACTCCTATTACAACTTCTACTTCAACGAATATTGTTACAAACCCGGTACTAGATGCTATGATAACGATGGTAAAATCGGTCGATCAAACACTTGTAACACTAGGTGATACCATTACCTATACGACAATTTTAACGAATAGTGGTAATACAAACGCAACTAATATTACGTTCACTGACCTTATACCAGATGGTACAACGTTTATTACTGATAGCGTTACAATAGATGGCATCACACAAATTGGTCTTAATCCTAATACAGGTATAACGATTGGAGCAATTGCTCCAAATAGCTCAATATCTATAGCATTTCAAGTGACCGCTACTTCGACTCCTGTTCAAAATCCTATTGCCAATTCCGCTACTGCTTCTTACACATTTATCGCTGATCCAAATGCACCGATTGTTTCAAGAAACGTTACTTCAAACACAGTGTTTACTACGATTAATACAGCTAACATTCTTTCATTAAAACAAGTCGATAAATCCTTTAGTCGTATTGGAGACATACTCACTTATACTGTCGTTTTAACAAACAATGGAAACTCATCTGCACAAAATGTTATATTTACAGATACCGTGCCGAGTGTCACTGCATTTATTGCAAACACATTTTCTATTAATGGCGTTCCTCAAAGTGGGGCGGATCCAACAAACGGTGTAAATATTGGGCCTATAACAGCTGGGTCTACAGTAAATGTTTCTTTCCAAGTAAACGTAACCTCATTACCAACCGAAAACCCAATTGTAAATTTCTCATCAACATCTTATCAATTAGTCTCACCGCCTGATGCAGAAACTTCAATTAGTAATCCTGTTTCAACGCTAATTAACGAAGCTATATTGTCTATGACGAAAAATGAAAGTGTCTCCTTTGCAGATATTGGGCAAACTGCTTTTTATACTACTTCTATTTCGAATGTAGGCAATACGGATGCAACTAATATTGTATTTACAGATGCATTACCAAGTGGACTTACATTTGTTCCTAACACATTAACTGTTGATGGTGTTTTACAACCTGACGCGAATCCAAATACAGGTGTATTACTTGCAACACTTCCACCAAATGAAATATATAGTATCGTCTTTCAAGTTACGGTTAACAGTATTCCCCCTATTAATCCTGCACCAAATACAGCATCAACGACGTATGAGTTTACTGTTGATCCTGTTAATCCTCCCGTTTCAAGTGCAGCTACTTCTAACACTACGCTTCTTCAAATAAACAATGCAACTATTATTAGTACCAAAACAGTAGATCTTACTTTTGCGGATGTTGGTAATACAATAACATTTACACTTAACCTTCCTAATACCGGGAATGTGGCTGCAACTGATGTTACTGTTATCGATATTCTTGATAGTAATTTAAGTTTCGTTCCAAATAGTTTCACAGTTAATGGTCAAATTATTCCAAACGCGGATTTATCTACTGGTGTAAATATTGGTTCCATTAATGGTGGTAATACGGCAATCGTTACATTCCAAGCAACTGTTATTACACTTCCTACACTTAATCCTATTTCTAATTCTGCTTCTATCACATATCATTATGTTGTTGATCCTAGCCAGCCATTTCTTACAACTTCCAATCAATCTAATACGACGACTACACAAATTAATAGCGCTATCCTTACTGCACAAAAAAATTCAAATGTATCTACGGTAGATATCGGGCAGGATATTATCTACTCCGTTACGATTACAAATATCGGAAATGTTAGTGCGACAAATGTTATTTTTACCGACCTTATTCCAGACGGAACTTCCTTTGAACCGAATAGTTTTACACTTAACGGAACTACCATCCCAAATGCAGACCTAATTACAGGCGTTCCAATTGGTGATATCGCGCCAAACCAGTCTGTCATCGTAGCATTTCATATTAATGCCAATGAAATTCCGCCTATTAATCCAATTACTAATCAAGCTAGCGTTAGCTTTCAACATATCGTTAATCCAGCTAATCCCCCAGTTTCAAAGAATATTCTTTCTAACAACGTTACAACAAAAATTGAAAGTGCTATTTTAAATACTATTAAAATAGGGGATAAAGCTTTTGCAACGATTGGTGATACAATTACGTATACAACTACAATTACGAATACAGGAAATATTCCAGCTAATAATGCTATTTTCTCAGACCCTTTACCAACATGGACACAATTTGTTGCAGGATCAGTTATTGTTGATGGTACTCCGTTACCATCCGCTTCTATTATTGACGGTGTTGGCATAAATACGATCATTCCAAATCAAACTGTTACAATCGTATTCCAAGTACAAATTGTAGGTAATCCAACTACGTTCACTCCTGAACTCCAAAACTTAGGATTTGTGAACTTCCAATATAACGTAGGCAATGCATTAGTGGCTCAGCCTGGCAATGTGGAAACGAATGTCTTCGTTACTTCTATTAATACAGCAATACTTTCAGCTGTAAAAACTGCTAATACTGCCTTTGCAAATATTGGAGATACGATCACTTATACAGTTTTGATTCAAAATAGCGGCAATACAAACGCTACGAATGTAAATTTCTCAGACCTCGTTCCAGCAGGAACGACTTTTGTTGAAAATAGTTTTGCTGTAAATGGAAGTACCATTCCAGGTGCAAATCCAAATAACGGGGTTAATATCGGAACCGTTAGCTCGGGTAGTTCCTTACCTGTTACTTTCCAAGTCATAGTTACCTCTACTCCACCTGCAAATCCAATTACAAACGTTGCATCTATTCAATTCGCATTCATCGTTGATCCGACAGCTCCTCCTGTTACAGGCACAATAAATTCTAATAGTGCTTCCACACAAATTAATAACGCTACTGTTACAACTGTTTTAGAAGCAAATCGAACAATCGTATCTATTGGAGATATAATTACGTACACTGCAACATTAACAAACACTGGAAACTTCCCAGCAAATTCTGTATTACTCATTAACGGCGTTCCTGAAGGGGCATTATTTGTTCCAAATAGTGTTACGCTTAACGGGATTTCACTTCCAGATGCAAGTCCAACTCTCGGTATTCCCGTTGGTATTATCGCACCAAGTGATTCCGCTACTATTACGTTCCAATTTCTTGCAAGTTCTATTCCACCACAAGGAGCAATTATAAATCAAGCACTTACAAGTTACACGTATATTGTCGATCCAAGTCAACCTCCTGTTACAGCAACATCTTCATCTAATACGGTTACTACAGCTGTTGTTGATGCATCGCTATCTGTAATTAAAAATACTGATTCTCTCGTACAGTCCACTGACGGTACAATCACTTACACTGTAGTCGTTCAAAATAGCGGAAATACTACTGCAAATACAGTTACTTTAACAGATTCGGTCCCAGAAGGAACTGCATTTATTCCGAATAGCGTGAACATTAATGGCGTTTCAGCTCCAGGTGCCGATCCAAACGTAGGGATCTCATTAAACTCCATTGCACCTTCAGAAATCGTCACCGTCACATTCCAAGTTATCGTTCAATCCATTCCAAGCGTGAATCCAATTTCTAATATAGCCCGTATTGACTATACTTTTATCGCCGATCCAAACGCTCCTATCATCTCTCGAAAAATTACGTCTAATCCAGCCTTCACACAAATTTCGGATGCAAATATCCTTTCTTTAAAAGCAGTCAATGCACAACAAGCAACAACAGGGGATATTTTGACCTATACGATAACGCTTGAAAATACCGGAAATATTCCAGCTACTAATCTCATATTTTCTGATACGATTCCAGAAGGGACTACATTCGTAGAGAATAGTTTTACACTTAACGGAACAGCTATACTTGGTGCAAATCCAAATGTAGGTGTTACTTTGCCTAACCTAGCAGCAAACGCTATTCACCTTATTTCGTTCCAAATTCTTATTAACGATCCATTCTCGCAACAATCGATTACAAATCAATCCAATACAACCTATACAATCCAACCAGATCCAGGGCAACCGCCTATTACTGAAACATCTACAAGTAATATTGTCATTACAAATTTCGTGCAAGCACAATTGACAATTACAAAAACGTCCAATCCAATAACTGTAGATATCGGCGGAACTATACTTTATATTTCTGAAGTGAAAAATACTGGAAATGTTGATGCAATCAATATTATTTTCACAGATTCTATTCCAACTGGGACTACATTCGTTCCCGATAGTGTCACAATTAACAGTGCTCTACAGCCAGGTGTAAATCCAGAAAACGGAATACCAATTGGAACGATTCCACCAAATAGTTCCAAAACGATACTATTTCAAGTACAAACAAATAACCCACCTACTGAAACCGAAATTATAAATCAATCTTCAGCAACGTACCAATATGTAAGTATTCCTACAGCTCCACCAGTGAATCGCTCTGCAACTTCTAATATCGTTACAACATCACTTCAAAATGCAAATATTATTTCTGTTAAAAGCGCGGATGTAAATTTCATATCAATCGGGCAAATGATTACCTACACAAATACACTACAAAATATAGGAACCGTTCCGGCTAACAATACCGTGTTCATTGATAACATTCCAGAAGGTACGATATTCATTGAAGATAGCTTATCAATAAATAATGTCATTCAGCCTGGTGCGAACCCTGAAAATGGCATAACTCTTGGCACGATACAACCAAATGAAACAGTCACTATTTCATTCCAAGTACAACTTACAAGTATACCAGAGAATAATACAGTCATTAACATTTCAGACACTTCGTATGAATACCAAATTGATCCTAGTTCTCCCATTATTCAGCGTAGATCGTTATCAAATGCAGTAAACACGGAAGTGCGGACTGCAAATGTCAGTGCAATTAAATCCGCCAATAGATCCATTACACGCATCGGGCAAATCATCACATATACAGTCGCAGTTACAAATGCTGGTACAGTACCTATTACAAATACTCTCCTAATTGACGCAATTGCAGCTGGCACCACATTCGTTCCAAATAGTATCCTTGTAGATGGCATACCGAGACCTAACGAAAATCCAATTACCGGAATCACCCTTGATATTATCCTTCCAAACAATACAATTATCGTTACATTCCAAGTAAATGTAGTCTCTGCACCTTCTCAAAATAACATTAATAATATCGCCGTCATCCACTATGAGTATCAGCCAGACCCAAGCTTACCACCAATTTCAGAAACGACATCTTCCAATACTACAAATATACAATTTATTGATGCCATTCTTATCGCTACAAAATCCACTAATACAGTATTAGCTAATATTGATGAAACCATTGAATATACAGTACTCATTCAAAATAACGGATCCACTACAACTAACTCCATCTTTTTTACAGATACGATAGAGGATGGAACAGTATTTATTCCAGGAAGTGTAATAGTTAATAATACTGTACTTCCTGCAGCAGATCCGAATATCGGCTTTTCCATTCCTAATGTCGCAGCAGGTCAAATGACTACAATAACATTCCAAGTTTCCGTTACGAATTTACCTACTGTAAATCCAACACCTAATACTGCAAACATTGTCTACGACTTTATTTTCAATCCTGACTTTGCACCAATTCAAAAATCTACTACTTCCAATACTACTTTCGTTCAAATTAATGATGCTGATATCGTTTCACTTAAAACTGTTGATTTAACCTCTGTAACGATTGGTGACATTTTAACTTATACAACAACTTTAACGAATACAGGGAATACGGATGCCACTGCTGTTGTATTTACAGACAATATACCTGATGGAACAACCTTTATTGACGGTAGCGTTTTAGTAAATAACATTCCGCAGCTTAACGCCAATCCAAGTGTAGGTATACTTGTAGGAACGATTGCTCCTAACATTTCTATCCCAGTCACATTTTCTGTTACCGTCGTAGCTCTTCCTGCTAGCGGCCATGTTCAAAATCAATCAACTTCTCGTTATACAATAAACGTGGAAGAACAAATATCGACTAGCAATATTACCTCCACTGAAGTTATTTCTGCTAATGTAATTGCGACAAAAACAACGCCTATCCAATATGCTGACCTACAAACTATTATCCCTTATACCATTTCCATTACAAACAATGGGAATATACAAGTAGAAAACATTATTGCTACAGATATCATCCCAGTAAATACGAGCTTTATAGAGAATAGTGTTATCGTGAACGGCAACGCTCGGCCAAATGACAACCCTCTTAACGGTATACAAATTGATACCATTCCACCTAATACGACAGCAACTATTCTATTCCAAGTACGGGTTACTTCGATTCCACAAACAAATCCAATCTCTAACACGAGTACAATTAAATATGAATACACGGTACCAGATCGACCACCTATTACCGAAACTATTATTTCATCAGCTGCCGCAACAGAAATTAATCACGCAAATTTGAATAGTAATAAAGCTGTTGACCTTGCATTTGCAACGGTTGGTGATACGTTAACGTATACGATTACACTAAATCAAACCGGTAATGTTGCAGTAAATGATGTAATCATTCAAGATATTATTCCTCAAGGTACTACGTTTATAGAAAATAGCGTCATTGTAAACGGAGAAACTCTTCCAGGAGTGAATCCAGTAAGCGGCATACCAATTGGTACTATAATTGTAGGTGGAGGCGCTATCGTTTCATTCCAAGTAACTGTGACTTCTATTCCAACACCAAATGAACTAAACAACAACGCAATTACTACTTTTAACTATATAGTCAACCCAAATAACGTACCTGTTACAAATACGACTACAACAAACACCGTCACAACTACTGTCCAAAATGATAATGTCATTGCGATAAAAGCTGTTGATTTCACAAGTGCCTTACCCGGTCAAACTTTAACGTATACCATCACGATTACTAATAATGGTAATATCATTATCGAAGACCTTCTTTTAGTAGACACAGCACCAGCAGATACGACATTTGTTATTGGTAGTGTTACGATTAATGGAATCAATCAACCTAATGCGAATCCGGAAAATGGTATTACGTTAGGAAATCTTGCTCCTAATGACTCTGTCATTATTACGTTCCAAGTGACAATATCTTCTTCTACTCTTCAACCTACAATTAATAACGATGCTACTGTTTCCTATACCGTTATCATTGATCCAGATGAACCACCTATTACAATTACAAAGCAAACAAATACCGTTACAACAACATTAATCGAGCCAATAATTAACATTGAGAAAACAGCAGACAAATCTATCGTCGTTATAGGAGATGTTATTACATTCACATTAGAGATATTTAATGATTCTACAATTCCGACAATCAGTACTTCTGTTATAGACACAATTCCAGCTGGTACAACATTTATAGAAAACAGCGTAACCATTAACGGCACTCCCGTTCCGAATGTTCGTCCAGACACTGGTATTAATATTGGTTCTTTATCTGCAGGTACAGTAGCAACTATAACATTTCAAGTCCTCGTAACTTCTATTCCTTCAAACAGTACAATTATAAATTCTGCAACAGTTACCGCTGCTTTTCAATTGACACCACAGGATCCAATTATTACTTTCATTGTTAATTCAAATATTGTTCGTATACCAGTTCAATTTATAACTGCAACAGTCACGAAAAATGCTTCCGTCAGCTCAGCTTATTTAAATCAATATTTTGATTACAAGGTACGCATTACAAATACTTCCAAAATTTCACTCTCAAATATTTCGTTACAAGATACTATTCCAGCAGGTTTACAATTTATAAACGGCACTGTCTTTATTAACGGTGAACGCTCTCCACTAGCGAATCCGAATATCGGTTTCCTAGTTGCCACTAATTTAGAGCCAAACGAAACAATTATCGTGTTATTCACAGTACAAGTAATAAGTCCACCTGTTAATAATGAGTTTAAAAATACGGCCAATATTTCGTTACAACTTCAAGTCTCGCCTACCGATCCACCAATTACAGTAACCGTTACAAGTAACGAGAACATCGTCACCTTTGTTCCAGAAAATCCAGATGAAACACTTCCAAATTTAAATTGCTTCTTTGACGGTGAACGCTTCATTCGCATTACTCCTCGAAATATAAGAAGTTACCTTTGGGCTTGGATTTGGTGGCAGTAATTAAATAAAAAATAAAAAGCTTGTAATTTGGATGTTATCCAAATTACAAGCTTTTTTGACATGGTACCTCTAGTTACTTAATCTATTTCAAACCTCTGATAAAAAATTATTCAGTCAATTTTTTAGTTGAAAAGAAAATATTAAGAAAAGTAAAAGGTGAAATTGGAAGAAATAGTGTAAAAGCTTGTTCACTTATATAATTTATGTAAGAAATACAGGTAATGTATATGAAGCAATCGAAGTTATGAAAATAAAATATATAATACGGGGTATAGCTAGTATTGATATTTGGCAGCTAATATCTAATTCGGTAACCAATCAAATTAACTCATTTTACTTTCTTGGGTAAAGCTGAACCTGAATGTTCAATTATTGAATGAACATGAACATTAATTTGGGCATCACTAAAATAATTTTCGCCTTGATCCCAATTCTTACTTATTTTCTTCCATTTTTTATAATTATGCCGCTTATATACTTCTCCTAACGCTAATACATCTACCTTATATTTTTTTTGAACAAGCTTTATTGATTTTTGAATCCTTTGTTCCACCTCTTTTGAAATATCCTTCGTTAAGCGTTTTTCATTCATGAATTTTTTATGATCACTAAAATGCAACTCCGCTAAAGTACCTTCGAGAAATAGATGAATATCAAACTTCGGTTTTGTAGTATTTTCAGTAAATACCTGTATTTTTCGGTGTAGTTTATGAATTTCATATGTAATAAGCTGGTCCTTTTTACGTATGGTAAAATAACCTCCTAATTTTTCACCGATTATAAAGTTTATTCCCACTGTCTGTTCGCCGTTTAACATTCCAACACACTTGTTATCCTTCCCACGAAACAACGCAGCCCCATCCATTTCTATCCCCTGTTTTGTAGGTTTTAAGACAGGTAGTACAAAACTTCGGTTTGAAATTATCTTTTCCTGCACGTCACCAATTCTTGCTGCCTCAACCATCTGAGCATTTTTAGGAGGGTGTTCAGCTAGCATATCAATATACTGTGCCGGTAAATTTTCTGGTTTTGCATTTTGTTTCAAGATTGCTTCTGCATTTTTCTCAGAAACAAATAGACGAATATTTCTTCTCATTTCATGATCTCGAATGTATACATCTAACGTATTTTGTAAAACATTTGGATTCGATAGTAATTCTTCAGAAAAAATGATTACTTGTATATGTGGAAAAAATAAAGTACGACTAATCTTTTTAGCGATTATTCGTATTTGTTCAAACACACTATCTCCTTTTGCACTCACATCAATATAATTATTCCCTTCGCCTTTTCCACCTTCTTGCGTTAACTTACTGGGAAGTACCATTTGATACGTCCCTTTCATAATTGGATTAGATTTCTTTTCCTTAACAATATCGTAAGCGGCACCTACTACAAAGCCTCTTTCTTCTATCTCCGCTAACTCAGAGCAACCGCTGATAGCCCCAGCTATAAGCGCAATTGTTATAACTTTAAAAAGACATTTCATTTCCACCATTCCTTCATTTTATCTTATATACAATAAAAATTAGTAAAGGCGCTAACACAATAAATCTCATATCAAATCACTTAAAATCCAAATAAGCCCACTGTGTGAAAAGAAAGTTTGGATAGCGATATCTCGAGGCATAGAAGATGCACCTATATCATCACTGGTTGAAGATGCCACAAAAAACAAGTTCCCAACATCTAAGTTTTTCATCTCTATACTCAAATGATTTCAATTATTTTTGCTTCTCAAGATTCATTATAGAACCTTTATTTTTTTGATTAACTTAACAATTAATCTTCATGTAATTAAAAAGGTAGATTATTGATTTTTATGAAAGGAAAAGATGTTTATGACACTACATGGACATTCAGAATATTTACTGAAAGAATGAATGAAAAAATTACACTGTAAGAATAAATTTAATTTTGTGTTTTTTGAAGACAGCAGATGCAACGGACCTGAAGGTAGCTGTTTTAAGATGGGTGGTGAATTCGAACTTTTATTACAAAGAGCAGCTAAATTAGAGCCCTTGTTTATTATTCATGGAGGAGACAAGGTTTATACAGTAGAAAAGAAATATGTATAACACTAAACAAAATCATTATCCCTAAAACAAAATATACGGATTAACTAATGATAAAGTATACTATTTAGAAAAACAATTATATCTTACCCGGCTTAATCCTATTTTAGCAATGCATGCGCAACCTAATATAGGATGTTGGTCAACAAAAGAAGGATTTCCTGTGGTCACATCAAAAAAGTATGATGTGAATATGTTAGGTTTGTTAAATGGAATGCAAGCAGTACTTCCTCCTATGATTGTAAGCAAAACAAATACCTTAATGGGGTCCTACCACATTACCATCAACCTAAGAAAACAGGTCACCCCAAAAATGATAAATAAGCTTTTTCGTTACAAGAAAGCCTAAAAATTTCATTCTGAGAGTGTAATAAAACTTTAGCTTGATAGGTATGTGGTGAAATGCCCATAAGAATAAAATTTATTAAAACTCTATATGCCTCTTTCAAATGGGCGTACTCTTTGATTCAAAACCAGATTCACTATTAATACAAAAATACTATCATTGGATCATTACAAAACACACAATAGTAAAGATATAGCATATTATATGGTGATAAAAAATTTTATGAAGGGGAATTTTATATATTCCTATAAGAAATTATACCTGCAGGAGGTAATTTCATGTTTGATAAAAACAAAATACTTCAAGCTAATGCATTTAATTCAAATTTAATTGGCCCTACACTTCCACCAATTCCACCATTTACTCTACCAACAGGTCCAACTGGAGGGACAGGCCCAACTGGAGTAACAGGCCCAACTGGAGTAACAGGTCCAATTGGAGTAACAGGTCCAACTGGAGTAACAGGTCCAACTGG
>NZ_FNDM01000013.1:0-142428 GCF_900100505.1 Bacillus sp. cl96 | reverse complement strand
TGGAGTAACAGGTCCAACTGGAGTAACAGGTCCAACTGGAGTAACAGGTCCAACTGGAGTAACAGGTCCAACAGGCTCAACTGAAAGTTGCCTTTGTGATTGCTGCGTTTTACCTATGCAGAATGTTTTACAACAACTTATTGGGGAAACAGTGCTTCTTGGCACTATTGCGGATGCACCAAACACTCCACCACTTTTCTTTTTATTTACTATTACTTCCGTAAATGATTTCTTAGTAACAGTTACAGATGGTTCCACATCCTATGTAGTCAATATTTCTGATGTAACAGGGGTAGGTTTTTTACCGCCAGGACCATCTATAACATTACTTCCACCAGTAGACATAGGATGCGAATGTGATTGTCGTGAACGACCAATTAGGGAATTACTAGATACGCTTATTGGTTCTACAGTGAATCTTTTAGCAAGTACTGGTTCTATTGCAGCAGATTTTAATGTGGAACAAACGGGTCTCGGTATAGTTCTAGGTACTTTACCTATAAATCCAACTACAATTGTTAGATTTGCTATTTCAACCTGCAAAATTACAGCTGTGAACATTCTCTAAAATGTAGAGATGTATAGTAAAAATAGAACCAAATACCCATCAGGGTAAATTTTTATTACACTCTCAGAATGAAATTTTTAGGCTTTCTTGTAACGAAAAAGCTTATTTATCGTTTTGAGGACTTGTTTTCTGAGGGTGATGGCGATGTGGTACTCCTCCATGCCCAATGCCCATCAACTTAAGAATTCAGATTTACCCCAAAATGAAAAAAGAACTTTTTGCTACAAATTAACAAAAAGTTCGTTCTGAAGGTGCTAAAAAATTTTTTCGACAAAAAATCAAAAACAGCTTAAGTCCATTGTAATTATAGGTCAGAAAACAACTGGCAGATTAACAAGAGAACGAATTTTACTATGATTATAATTTAATTGATCCGGTTTGATTGCTAGGCGAAGGTTAGGAAGCCGCTGTAGCAAAGTACCTAATGCAATTTGTCCTTCTAAACGTGCTAATGGAGCTCCCAAACAGTGATGTATACCAGCCCCAAAGGCTAAATGATTATTTTCTTCTCGTGAAATATTCAATGTTTCCGGATAAGTAAATTTCTGTGGATCAATATTTGCAGCAGTTAGAGAGAGTAGAACTAAATCACCTTTGGGAATCCTCTTTCCGTGTATTGTCATATCTTCACTAGCAAGACGGCTAATAAACATAACTGGGCCGGAATGGCGTAATAGTTCGTCAACAGCGGAAGGAATAAGGGAAGGGTTTTCCCTTATTAAATTCATTTGTTCGGGATGTTGAAGTAATGCCAGTAGACCATTACTGATTAGATTAACTGTCGTTTCATGTCCAGCGATAATGAGCAGCCAAATTGTCGAGAGAAGCTCGTTATTACTCAACTTGTCTTCTTGCTCTTTTGTTTGTACGAGCTCGCTTATCAAATCAGCATCAGGATTTAGGCGCTTTTCGTTAACTAGTGCCTCGATGTATTGAATAAATTTTTCAAGTGTTGTTGTAACTGCGGCTCCTTCACTAGGATTCACAGAGGCGTTCATGAGTACCTTGGTCCATTCACGGAACCGGTTTCGATCAGTGGCGGGAATCCCAAGCATCTCTGAAATAACAATAATGGGTAGTGGGTAAGCAAAATCTGAAATAATTTCCATCTTTCTTTGTTCCTGTACAGCAACCAACAATTCGTCGGTAATTTGCTGAATACGGGGACGAAGATCCTCTATCATACGTGGTGTAAAGGCTTTAGAGACTAGACGACGTAGACGAGTATGATCAGGTGGATCTACACCGTAAGCATATTTGGCATATTCATCAACCAGTCAAACAGTTTAGTCGTAGCTGTATTTTCCGATCTCATTTTCGGATAGCGAATAATTAATATTAGTAAATCTCCGTTTCATTAAACAATTTACCTTATAAATTCCAATAGTCACTATTTATATCACTGTTATATTTATATTCAATCTTTTCTTTTCCACACTTTTCACACTTATAAAAACTAGCTGTACCGATCTGTCCTGTTTTAAAATTTTCACTATCTTGAGTTTTAATAAAGTTATATTTATGAATGCATCCAGGTTCTTTCACCTTATTTATCCATCCTCTTAACATAAAGTAATCAAACTCCTTTAAAGAATATTCCTCGTGGGTTTCTGTATTTATAAAATCCTACGAAATATTTTCAATCAATGACTACGTTATGCCTTAACCTACAAAATTCGTGAAATGTTGGTGCCCCCCCCTATGCTTAACTTGCATACTTTGCAAATTTCTTATCTATGAAATGAGCAACGATAAAGATAATCGGAATAAACAGTAATTTGAGAAGGGAAATGTGTGTTATACCTGTTTTTTTGATATAAACATTAAGGAAAATTGCTATCAGTACCAGAGTAAACGTCCATTCCTTCAGGAATATTCTTCTTATAGAACCTTTTTCCATACATATACCTCCCTTTTCCTAATTGTATCACTTAGATAATACGCTTATAAGAAAATTTTTCCTTTATATTATATACATGTGAAGTGAACATAACGTCCTATTATCAGTAGCAAGGAAAAAGGCATCCCCTTACTCTCACAAGTGATTCACCTTTTCTATAATTCTATGCATATTTTATCCCCCCTCCCCTGACTCAGTTTTAGGGTTCTCCTTTGTAACTAAATGAGCCGAAAAACTGTATAAAATCTTGTATGCTCTTAGCTTGTTTTTTTTTCAAAATGCTACTGGTACTCCTTCTAGTCAATTACCCCAGAGTATGTGGTGCTATCCCAGCTATATTTATTTGTAACATCTAGATGTGGAGGTGCATTATATATAATGTCTTGGTCAATTGAAGAAGGCTCGGAAACAGTCGGTCTTCATACGAAAAATGAATCATAACAAAAGCATTACTTGAAGTATGCTTTTGTTATGATTGGTAATTTTTTTAGCAAGGATTCAATATTAAAAATTCGTATCATATCCATTCTTATATATCAATAATATTTAATATCCCTAATTTAAATTTATTATTTCAACGGGTGGAAAATAACACTAATTTTATTTTGGTATAACAGGAACCCAAAGTTCATGCCTTGGTTTATGTTTTGGACCGTAATAGCATTCTATACATGGTAAATTTGCAAGTTCATACTTAGAGGTTGGGACCCACTCGGAGTACAAGCGTTTCCATGCATCCACTATGTTCGGGAAAACTGCCCATGTACTTACAGGAATAACAAGGGTTTCCATATCAGCTGGTACTTCTCCATCGTATCTTACCCCCATAAAATAGGAAAACTCTTCATCTGTTATAGCAGCATCTTTTCCGCAAACCCCCAAAAGACTTTCCAGTTTGCATTTTGGATCTTCCCATGACATATCTATCAATTCTTGCATAAAGCCATCTTTTTTCGCATTGTTCCAAAGTGTAGGAATTTTTTTAAAAGCACTGCTTGTCTTTACGCGCTTACTTTTACCTACAATTCTTAGTTCAAAATCAAGGTTTTCAATCCTGTACTCCATCTCGGTATCTCCTTTTATCGAAATTTGAAAGGAAATTCTCGGAAAAGCTTTTAACTGTACTCCTTTATTACGAGCGTTAGAAGGAGTTATTCCATGCATTTTTTTAAAAGCACGCGAGAAAGCATCAGAAGAAACATAACCATATTTAATAGCTGCATCAATAATTCGAATATCACCTTTTTGAATTTCAAATGCTGCAAGAGTTAATCGTCTTCGTCTAATATATTCTGAAAGTGATACACCTGAAATTGATGAAAACATCCTGGAGAAATGAAACTCAGAGCAACTAGCTGCCTTTGCAATTTTCTTATAATCTATGTCTTCATCCAAGCTATTTTCGATGTATTCTAATGCATTATTCATTCTTTCTAACCAATCCATAAGTTTACTTCCTTTCAAGGATTTACTTTAATACATAACAAACAAAAATAACCGATATTTCATGCCTAAAAATGTCGGGACAAAAAGTACACGCTTTAATATATAGTGCATTCTTTTCCAATGTTTTTTCTTTATCTGAAGAAACTATTATTCAATAAAAAATCTAAATTATTTCGCCTATAAAGTTTATGATCGACCCACTGATTATAACTTTATATAATTACATCTAATTTTTTCATACCATCTTTTGAACATATCATTTATGTTTTGAAATTAAATTTTGATATTTACTTGCGTACCATTACCTAGTGTTTCTAATACAGCAATAATTAATATTGTGTTACATTAGGTTACCGTGGCTTCCATAATTAACTTTGAAAGAATTTGAATAATATTTTTTTGACTTTTATATAATACATATTTCCCATCTTTTTTACTGGTAACTAACTTTGCTTTTTTTAGTACTTGAAGATGCCTAGAAACGGCCCCCCTCGCTCAAATGGCAAATTTGTGCCAAAGATTGCGTTGTTAATGAACGTTCCTGTAATATCCTCAAAATTTGCAACCTAGAAGGCTCCCCTAAAGCTCGATAAATATCTACCATTTTTTCAATAGGTTGCTCTGGGAATGCCTGTTCTCTTGCTACTGAAGAATCATAAACAATAACAACCCCCTCTTTTATTTCGTCTACAAAAAAATGAGGCCAAACAAAATAACTAGGCATAAAAATAATAGATTCATCACTTTTCATCTGATAAATTGTTTTAAATGGTTTGTGAAGATACAATTTATTTTTATTATCAATCCAAGAAATGCGCTCTGAGGATAAGGAAGCAATAAATGCTGAAAACCCTTTTGTTTTGAGTAAGGTAGTTTGTTCTACAATTTCATTTAATAATTCACTCTTTAAATCTTCCCATATAGCCGAGAAAATTATTTGATAATAATCTGTTAGAAAATTAAGCAACCTACGGAATACAAAGGTTGGTCGCCTCTTTAAATCTTCGAGTATATTACTCTTATTACTGAAAGTAAAATCTGTCCATTCAATTCCTTTAGCTAAACTAGGTATAAATCGATTCTCCCTGTGTTCAAAGACAAGTGTTAACTCATGTAGAATCTTACGAGCATTTTTAACAGTTAATTTTTTAGCAAGTAATTCTATCTCCTCTTCAATTGTGAATACAGATTTGTAGATTCCAGGAAGTAGCGTGGGTGGAACTCCTAGTTCAAAACATAGATTAAAATATTGTAGATCCTTTTGCATTTCATTTGTTAAGTTTTTTTTAGCTTCAATAACCCATGGTAAGTGAATCCCGTGATGTTTTGGATTGTTTAATACATGCATGCTTCGAAACATTTCATTCAAAGGTGAAAAAGAAAATTGAATGCGTTGTAACAGCGTTTCTTTGTTATTTGCTATATACGGAGGAAATATAATTTCAATTCCCATATTAATGTTCTCTCCTTAAACGATTTGATAAAAACGAAATCGATAGATTATTAAGATAATTTTATTTTATCATTACATTGAAAGTAAAAACACTTAAGGAGGAAATTTATTATGTTGAAGCAAAACGAAAGACTTATGTACAAATCTGAAGCATTTGATAACGAAATGTATTGGGAACGCGTAAACCGAAGCCTTGGATGGCTAGGCAGTACCGAGGAAGAACAAGTACAAAGACAGAAAAAACTACGCGATGCTGTTGTTGGAATTGCAGGAACTGGTGGTATTGGAGGAGCACTTGCTACACGTCTTGTTAGAATGGGAGTAAGAAATCTAAAACTTGCAGATCCAGATTCATTTGATGTTTCGAATATGAATAGACAAATGGGTGCTGATCTGGATCATCTAGGAAAAAATAAAGCTGAAGTTGTTGCTGAAATGACTTACAATCTTACGAAAGATGTAAACATAGAGGTATATCCAGAGGGAATTACTCCTGAAAGTGCTGAGGAGTTTATGAAGGATTGTGATTACGTTTTAGACCAGATGGATTTTTACGAAATTCGTAATCGATATGCATTACATCGTGCTTTTCGAAAATCAGATCGCTGTAAATTCATGTTAAAAGTCCCTACAGTTGCGCATGGTACATATATTTATAAATACACAAAAGATTCTATGCCTATCGAAGAAGTATATGGAATTCCCGAAGATGCTACAATGACTCCAGAGGTTATTAAAAGACTTATGGAACGCCTTATCCCTGAAATGCCTTCATATCCAAGTAAAGAAATGTTAGATCATTGGTTTATCGACTTAGAGAGAATGCCTATTTTTGCTGGATGCCCACCGCTTGCAGAAGGTGTTTTAGCAGAGCGATTAGCATTAGCTATTACAGAACTTGATCAATTGTCAGGTGCTCAGCAATTACCAGTTCAACCAGGATACGCTATGTTTGATACTATGGCTTGGCAATCTAAAATAGTTCATGGTAAGTGGTGGTCTGAATGATCCAACCTGTAACTAAAGTCATTTTATTCTCAGAAGTAAATTCGAAATTTGGTTTACCGTTTCTTCAGGAATTAATACAAGAGCCTTCTATTTCTGTAGAGGCTCTTGTAACTAGTCCCGAAGGAAAGTTATGTTCTTATTATATTGGAGAACCTGATCAAGTTGATTTAGAAAAAGAAGCCAAAGACATTGGAATTCCCGTGTTACGACCGGATAAACTGAATTATTCTAACACAATAGAATTATTAAAAAATTATAATGCTGACTATTTTATTATTGCTAATTACCAAAAAATCTTAAAAGAAGATATTTTATCTATCCCAAAAGAAGATACTATAAATTTTCATCCAAGCCCATTACCTAGGTATGCTGGATTAGCACCTTTTTTCTGGATGGCTAAAAATGGAGAAAAAGAAGGTGGTGTTTCATGTATCCAAGTTGTACCAGAGATTGATGCTGGTCCTATTTTAGCTCAATTGCCAGTTGTGATGTCAGGGACTGAAACGGCTTTAGAAATTCGAGAGACACATTTTAAACAATCCATTATTTTACTAAAACAAGTTCTTCAAAAAATTAAAAACAATGATTTCACTTCAAAATTGCAGTTATTGTCTAATCGAACCTATTATAGTCAACCAAAAGAAGAAGATTATTTTGTAAATTGGGAACAGGATATAGAATCCATACTCCGCACTATTCGCGCTGGGTATCCACAAGGAGCTTTGGCATTTAATCATTATAATGAAAAAATCCGAATATTAAGTGCTGAAAGAACAGAATATCCTCAACCAATTCAAAGTATTGGTGTATTTCGTGAACATAACAATAAAATTCTTGTTTCTACAAAAGATGGATGGCTTCATTTACAAATGATTATAAATGATGTTTTATCAACCAGCACACAAATAGATGAACAAGAACATAATGAACAGGTAGTGTCAATTTAATGGATAATACAAATGTGGTTATAAATCGTAAAATTGACTAAATAAGTTAAATATTATCCTGAGTAAATGAAACGACAGTTCCTTTTTTATTTCGTAATTGCCTAAGTTCTAATTCCAGATCATTTATTTTTTTTACAAGTTCTGCACGTTCCAAGTCCAATAATTTATTCTTTTCGGCAAGTCGATGAACCTCAGCTTGCAAGTATCCATTATGTACTTTCAAATTATTGAATTCTATTTGGTCTATAATGGCTTTATCAATAAAGTTTTCAAGTTCTGACATTCGTTCCTGAGTTTTTCTTTCTTTATTTTTTGATAATAAATCTTGCTTTTCAATATCATCAATACGTTTTTCAATATATAAACGCAATGTATTGGGATTGTTATAAACAGTACTTTTGGAAATACTTATTGCCTTACATATCCCACGAATATTTAAGTTTATCGACTTAATTTCTTTGAGCGTTTTGTTAATTCGTTCTTCGGTTTCTAAGAAATATTGTTCAATCGTGATAAATTGTTCTCGAGTACTTTCCTTATAAAGACTTAAATCACCTAAATTAAACTGTTTTAAATGTTCCTGAGTTGCAGCTATAATGCTTTCGCGCTCCATTTTTTCACTTCCTTTTCAATATCATTAATATTCCCTATAATACTTTCCAATTCAGGATATTTGTCACAAATCCCTCCAGACCTTATTTCATCTTTAAGTAACATTAATTCGGGATTCAATTTTCGTTCAATATACTTTTTGATACCTTTTAATTCTCTTTCAAGTTCATTACGATATTTTTTGTTTTTCTCGTACAATTTTTCATTATATGCAACGATACTCGCTTTTTCTTGAAATCGCTTTAACGAGAATGGTAATTCTTCTAACGAATGAATCTGAACACCAAGATAATAAGCATCATTAATACTTGATATATATTGATTACGTTCACATAATTTATTGAAGGACTTCGCACATATACCTAATTCTGTATCCGCAATCGGGGTATTAGTTCTTGAAAGCTTAGATACGATTTCTTCTATATCTGTGAAAATATTCAGTTTGTTTTTTTTCAAAAATTTATTTATTTGATTATACACTTCTTGATATTCTTCAGTTCGAAGTTCTTCTATTATATATTTATCAGAGATGTCATTTATATTTGTATTAAGTGTCAAACCATCCTTTGTGGACCTCTTTTTCAACGTTTCAATCGCATTTATCTCTATTTTTTTTATCTCGTTAAATCTAATATAATGTTGAGTCATTTCTTCAGTTAAATGGTTCATATGTTGGCGAATAAAGTCTAGATGAAAACCTTTATTGTATAAAATTGTAGCTAATATAACTCGATATTGATGAAAAGTAACATAGTATATATCTTTATCCATTTCATCATCTGGAACAAACTTTAGCGATTTGTAGTTTCTCTTTCGCGTCACAGAGAATTGACTTACATCGTAATCGATAATTTTATCGAGCTGTAATTGATTTTGATGTCGATAAAAAAATTGTACTAGACGCATACGTAATAAACTTTTTGACACTTCTTTCCCCTTATCGTTTACAAATAAATATTGTGTTTTCCTTCTTTCTTTGTATATTTCCGTTAGCGTTCTATATGCTAGCAAGGCATTTTCTGTTATAAAACTTCTAGTCCATTTATACTTTTTTTCTTTTACTGTTTTGTAAGTTTTAAAGTTAAGATAATAAAAGACTTCATACTCACCTTTAACTCCTATTTCATCTAACATACCTATTTCTAAGATTCTGAATTCACCGATACGCATTCCAGTGTCGGCTAATAAAACAATCATACACGCAGCTGCACGTTGAGTAATGAGTAAATTTTCATTTCTTAAATCTTGAATAGCAAGAGAAATTATTTTGTTGTGTATATCCAGCGGAACAAATTTATGTTTCCCTTGTTCTCTCTCAATTTTAATTTTCCTACTGTCATGTTTATTAAGATATTTATAACAATCTGAAAAATTAACATCAGGTACTCTAAGTTCTATCTCCAACAAAAACGTCTTAATAGCCTGTTTTTTATCTGCTAAATTCCGTTCAGATGGTGCATTAGCTAAAAATCCTTTAAGAAAAGAAGCATCAATAAGATTAGGATAGTACATATAATGATTAGATAAATGATAAATGAAATCTCTAATATAATAGAATCTTTTCTTTACAGTTGTAAAACGAAGGTGTCTATTAAATAACTCTCTTAAAATCATATATTTAGCATAATTTTTATATGTTGTATCTAATTGGGTAAAATCATAATGATATGCCCAATTCTCATTTGAAAACCTTTTAAATTCATTAAATTCCCATATATCATTTGCAAAATTTATATTAGGAGTTACAGAAAAATCCACAATTTTTTTAAAATTTAAATTGATAAGTTCTGCTCTTACATTTTTATAAGTTGGTAATTCTTCTAAAGATTTAAGCTTTTGCTCCATCTTGTCCACCCCCAATTTTTTCAAGTAGTTTTACATAATAGGCTGTATATAATTTAAGTTGTGCTTCGATCATCCCTCGTTCTTGGCTATTTAATGTACTTTCTTTTAGTGTTTTTAGCGTTGTTATGTGTTTCTTAAATAACGGTATTCTATTGGCGGTAGTAGCAAAATGAGGACAAATGAGACATTCGTATTGTTCCTCTTCAATTACACAACCTCTTTGATTACATCCACCAAGTCCATCTTCTACTGGATTAAGATCTTCAACATCTTTTTCTTCCAAGATGTTCCCATATACATCAACTGATGAAACCGTAACTCCTGCAAAAATTTCAGCATATGTTTGAACTTCCGTAGCTTTACGATAATACTTCTTAGCTGTATGAATACTATTTCCAGACATTTGAACGATCACAGAAGTTGGTATTTTATCATTTATACCTTCGGTATATATATTATTTATAAAAGTAGATCGAAGATTATAAGGACGATATTTACCATCAAGCTGTCCTTCCAATTCTTTTTGATTCTTAGAAAAAGCATTCCAAAATTGCCAAGTAAAATCTATGATCCTCCCTTTTACTTGGTCATCTTCTTTCACAAATATATATTTTTTAATATCTGTACTAGCTTGACTATATGCATTTTCTGTGAGACTTATGGCCTTTTCAATAAGATTAATTTTTTCAATTGTTAGAGTCAATTTAATCTTTTGATTACCAGTTCCCTTTGAATAGTATTGAATTACACCAGCTTGCTCATATTTCTCTAAAATACAGTCTCTTTCTAAATTGAATATTTCCCCCAAACGAATTTTAGTAGTAGTGGCCAAATTAAAAATTATATAACAAAGTTCTCCCATAATACTCTGTGACCTTTTTTCTTGAAACTTTTTAGAAAATGAATTGATATCATGTTTAGTCATTGGATTTCCACCATCATAATCTTGAGGTTTTTGCTTAAGCATATCGATTAACAAGATCGGAATTTGATATTTATTTTTATAAAATTTCAAAAAGCTCCTACATGCCTTTACATAAGTATTTACTGTATGTGTATTTGTTTCTTTACCACCTATATAGAAACACCATTGTTCCAGCAAATCCGCATTCACATAGACATTCTCATCAACTTTGTTGAATTGTTTATAGCTAGAGATAAAATTCAAAAATTCAATGAGCGTATAAATATTTCTTGCCATCGTTCTGACCGACATACTAGTTTGTTTCCAAGCATAAGCTTTTAAGTCTTCACGAAGAGACTTATCTTTAATTTGTAAAAAATCAATACCGCACGGCCTATTTTTAGAAGTATTTGCATAACCATCAGAAGGTATTAGCTGCCATCTATTTTCAAACGGTACCTCTTCAAAAGGATTATAATGAATTAACTTATATCCTCTTTCATAGTAAACAGAGAAACTATTTTTCCCTAAAACGTGTTCGTTGTATAGCGTTCCCTCGAAAATATTGTGTTGAATGTCTTGCTCTTTTATAACCTTGCAAAGGTACATATAAAATCGAACAAGGTATCGAGAAAGTGTATAACTTTGTTCATTAAATAAAAGAGTTAACTCATTAAGCCTTCGATTTTGATAAAATCGATACTGTTTTTTAAAAACTTCGAACGTAAAATCAGCAATAAAATACGGCTCCTTATTCATCGACATTAAACTATAACGAAACAAGTATAAAAAATACCTTAGTAAAAGAGGTTGTTGTTCTTCACTTTGATAAAACCCTATAAGTAAGGATTTTATTTGACTGTTAGAAATATTTAAGTTAAGTATGTTGGCTTTACTACTCTTATTATCTCTCGTTATCATTTGACCTTCCGGAATAAAGTGCAGCTGGTCTAGTGAACTATTCAGAGGAAAGTTAGTGCTAATTCGATCTAAGAAATACTCATTTTTTCCTAAGGTGGTCCTTCGTTCTTCCTGAATCAGAAATTCTTTATTTTCCTTTAGTTCCTTAAAATCTACCATATTTAAATGTCTATTTTCTATAGTGTAAAGATATAAATCAGACAACATTATTCTTGCTATCCTCTTGGTTACATCACTCCAAGTCTTGTATTCTCGAATACACTTCATACTCACACAATATTGTTTCCAAGTAAAATGCTGGATAGTGTAATTTTTCAATATACTGTATAAGAATCTTTCCAAATTGTAACGAATTGAATTACGAACATATACAGAAAGACATTGATTTAAATAACTATCCTCAAAAAATTGCCAAAACAAAGATTTAAACTCTTCATTTTTTAGATGATTTTCTACATATTTTTTAAATGTCTTACTTAATTTAATTGGGAATTTATCAAATTTCAATGACTTCGTTGCTGTTGTCATAGCCTTAAACCTCTCTTGGTTAGCTTATCTTGCTTACTAGCGAAAACAATTAAGTCATCTTCTGTTGGATTAAAATATGCGCTCACACTGTTAGTATTTGAATGACGCATAACATAAGCTAATTTAATCTCATCAAACCCTTCATGTAACACCTTAAACATTGCAAAACCATGACGAAAACGATGGTTAAGATTATCAGTTTTCTTTCCTCTATCAATTTGGATCCCAACTTGTTGAAAAATGTTTTTCATAATCCTATTCCAAGCTCCGCCAGCTATTGGTGTGTAATTTTTACTAAGAAAGACGTATGCATTTCTATCAATATCCATTTCACTAACTTTATCGGCTATATTTTTTTCCAAGTGATTTTTATATGCTTTATCACTCAGGGAAAAAGGAGAAGTAGTTTCATCAATATATTCTTGAATTAAATTAAATGTTTTAGATGAAATATTAATAATTTGAAAACCACCACCCTCTATATTATAAATCTCATTAGTGTAATTATTGCGTGATATAATCTTCAAACAACCTTTTGCGTATTGCCAAGGCTTATCTGTAAAACGATTCCTTAATATTAATCGGCACCTACCTTTTTGTTTTGTTATATGTTCTCCTTGAATGTCCTCTAAAGTTAAACCTAAAACCTCACCAATTCTAAGCCCATATTCATACATTAATTTGACTATAATCTTCTCTCGAAGTGTATATTTATCCTCAATTAAATTCATAAGTTCTGAATATTCGGTGTATTTTATGTATTTAGGGACTATAGTTGTTTTAACTTCCTTTAAGTTCATTGAGTATTTGTGTACTTCTATTGCATTAGCTTTAGAGTTAAAAGCACTACCACTACCTATAATTTTTTTTATCCCACTTTGTTCTTCAAATACGTTGCCTTTTATCCCTAAATAACGAAAAAATTTTCTATAAACTCCTAAATAAGAATTAACAGTATCATTCTTCCGTACAGTCATAAAATCATACGATATGTATTGTCCAATACCTTGACCGCCTTGCAGAAAAGTTATAAATTTTTTCTTGTCATCCACATCTAAATATCTTATTTCTGTATTAAAAAGCTCAATGTATGAATAAAGTAACTTTAAAGCGCGAAGTGCTAATTCTCTTTTGCTAAATCCCTCATCTCCTAGTTCTTCATTTAGGTATTTATAAGTATCAAAATAAACTTTTCCATTTGTACCCATAACCATCATGTATAAAAAATCATTATGTCTTTTGGTGATACCAGCTACCATTACTTCATATAATAGATTTCCTCTAATTCTCTTATAACTATTTCCCCAATACCCCTTATATTCAGTGATTCTATCCATAATTCTCCTCCTCTCTAAAACTACCCTATAACTTCCAAAAATAATCTTAATTAACATATTACCATACTGGACATTTTTTAAGATAGGTTAATTTTTTGGGGCAAAAAAAATACACATCACTGTGTTTTTTAATTCCTTTTTAACTTAGTGTAGTGGACAATTTAATAAGGTAGGATAACAGCCCCACCAAATACCCCAGCCAGCAATCGTATCTGTTACGGTATGACCGATAAGTCCGATTAACAGTCCTGCCACTGGACCAAATAATGCTCCAAAAACAGTTAATATAGCTAATGCTGGTTTAATAAATGTATTCGGTGCAATAGAAAATCCCCAAAGTCCTAATATCCCGTATAATGCTGCTCCAATACCGATTGCTACTACTAACTTTGTTGATAATTTATTCATGACAATTCCCCTCTCATATTAGTCAACTTTTATTACTCTATATTTAATTTAAAAATGAATTATGCATCGACACTCCCTTTCTATACAACAAAAAATGACCTCTTACATAAGAGGTCATTTTCTTTCACGTTCAAGAATCCTCTTATCTTTCAAAAAACACATCGTGTCCTCTGCGGAATTAGCACCTTCCTATAAAATTGCATAGGGGTTGCTGAGGTTTCTTAGGGCCGTTCCCTCCACCTCTCTGGATAAGTATTAATTTGTAATTCGTATTATGGCACTAAAGAATGTAAATTTCAACACTTTTCTTACTATTTTTATTTTTTATTAAATAGCACGTTTAAATCATTGTATTCTTATCGGAATTATGAAATAATGAATTCAAAATCGTTTCGGGAGGAATGCATTATGAAAGTTATTGGTTTGATTGGAGGATTAAGTTGGGAATCTACATCATTATACTATAAACATATTAATACACTTACACTCTCTCAATACGATCAAAATGCGAAGCTAATTTTATATAGTATGGACTTTGGTGAAGTAACTACTTTATTACAAAACCATCAATATGAAGAAGTGAAAAATGAACTAGTTACAGTTGCAAAGAAAGTTGAAAAATCTGGGGCTGAATGTTTATTAATGTGTTCAAATACTGTACATCTATTTGCCGAGGAGGTAGAACAAGCAATATCTATCCCGCTTCTTCACATTGGTGATGTAAGTGCTAAAGAAATGGTAGAACAGAATATAAAACGTATCGGACTATTAGGAACAAAACAAACGATGGAGCAAGATTTCTATAAATCACGATTAGCGAAATATAACATTGAGACAATTATCCCAAATGACGAGGAAAGAACTTTTATCCACCATGTCATATTAGATGAATTAAGTAGAGGGATCATTTCAGAAACATCTAAAAAAAGGTTATTACAAATTACAAAATCATTAATTCAAAACGGTGCTGAAGGTATATTATTAGGCTGCACTGAAATACCTTTACTCATCTCCCAAAATGATCTTACTGTTCCCGTTTTTGATACTGCTTTTTTACATGCAAATACTGCTGTACAATTTGCTGGATAAGAATACACAAGCATAAAGGTGAGAACCTCTATGCTTGTATACAGTTACGACTATTTATCCCGCTATTTGCAGGCAGTAAAGCCCCACCAATTAAAGTTTTACTTTATTTAAAAGAGATTCAATAACTGCAATCGCTTCTTTTGAACCACCACATTCTAAAAAGCTATCATTAAGTTTTCTTATACCATATTTATACTTTTCATTTGAAAGTACATCTGTTACGGCCTCTTTTAAAGTGTGTACATTAACATGTTCTTTCAATAATCTATGTGCCGCTTCAAGCTCAGTTAATCTTTGCGCTATCATTGGCTGATCTTTATCATGCGGTATTATTACAAATGGGACATTATAATGAATGGCATCGTGTACACTATTCATACCGCCATGTGTAATAAAAACATCTGCTTCATTTAATATTTCTGATTGAGGTACGTATGGAGCAATTATAAAATTATCTGGTGCTTCCTTAATTTTAGAAATATCATTTCTATCACCAATTGCCATTACAACTATCCCATCAAAATCTGAAAAAGTATCAATACAAGTATTAAAGAATGGTTCGAGTCCTTCAAGCAGTGTTCCCATTGAAATATAAATAACTTTCTTTTCTTTAAGTGATTCCAGTGGAAACTTTATATTTGTTTTACGCTTTGAAATACTCGGTCCAATAAAAATGTTATTTTCCCCGAACGATTGGCTATTAGGTTGGAAATAACGACTTGTGTATACGAGACAAACATCACCCTTATTATTCATAAATTGAAGATTATTCTTTGGTTTTACTCCAAATTTATGTTCCATCTGATTTAGTAATTTTTCAGAGATTTCCTCTGGTTGAAATGGCATATCTGCATTTGGATGAAAAGGTAATGTCTTCAAAAATTCTGGCGGAATTAAAAATATAGGTGAGGACACTACACCTGGAACTTGTAAATATTCCTTTACTAACTCTCCTGCGCCAAATATATCATAAATTACGAAATCAAAATTTATACTTTCATATAATTGTTTCGTAATTTCTAATATATATAAAGAAGTTTGAACATGCACATGAAAGAAAGCATTTAACCCAGATGAAGTTTCAGCATCAATAGAAATCTCTTTTAATAGATCCGGATGAGTATGTACAGTAGCTCCTAAATCTTCAATTCTATCCTTAAAGTTTGCCGTTGTAATATAATGTACGTTATCCCCTCGTTCAGTAAAGGCTTTTACTAAATTTAATGTAGGGTTTACATGCCCCTCTGCTGGAAAATTAACTACTAAAATATTTAGCACTTATTCCTCACTCCTTACATTTCACTGTTTTAATTAAGCATACTGTTATTTGTACAAGTAATCTCCCCCTAATAGTCCTAATATGCTTGCTACATTATATTGATAAATAATTTTCAGTCATCAACATAAAAAAAGCATCTACCTATGTAGATGCCTAACCGTGATAAGGAGTGTTCTGTGAGGTTAGAACAAGCTTTTCTGCTTGTCCTATGCTATCAATATATGATTGATTTTATAAAACGTGAATCGTTAATAGAATTATTTTATCCATTTTATATGATCAAATGGATAAAATACCATTTCTACTTTACCTATTATATTTGACTCATCAATAAGTCCAAGTGTATTCCTACTATCTTTACTATGATTACGATTATCACCTAACACAAATAATTTATGCGTAGGAACTTTTATTTCTCTAAAATTTGAAAAACGATTGGATACTTGTGACATATCTAAATGTATATACGACTCATCACGCTTTTTACCGTTAATAAATACCTCATCCTCTTTTAGTTGTATGTTATCCCCCGATAATCCAATAATTCGTTTCACATAGTAAGTAGGCGCGTCTTCTTTTTTTATAATGACAACATCTCCATGATGAAAAGACGATAAACAGACGTTTACCTTATTAACAAGTATATAATCTTTTTCATTCAAAGTAGGTTGCATCGAAATTCCTTCTACCATACAAAATAAAAAGGACTTATTAATAAAAATAACCCCTATTATAATGAATATGTAGCCACATATGTTCCTCCAATATTTTAGAATAAACAGCTTCATATATACCTCATTTCTAATCTATTCCCAGATAAAAACGCCTCTAGTTTACAGGAATGCTAGAGACGTTTCGTACATTTTAATTCTCTTTAGAAGCATCTGTTTTTGGCGCTTCACCAGTTAATCTCTTATTTTTCAAATCAAAATAAGCATCTAAAACTTCTTTTCCAATATCGGAGTTAATGCCCGATTTATCATTTTCAACCCATGGTACTACAACCGAAAATGCTACTTCTGGATCATCATATGGCGCATATCCAGCCAATGTTAAGTTATAACATTCTCTACGATCACCTTTCGCATTTCGCCCAATTTCATTTTCTCCACCATATACAGTTTGTGCGGTCCCTGTTTTACCAGCTGGTTTATATGGTGCTTTTTGGAATGCTCTTACTCCCGTTCCATCTCCCTCTTGAAATACTTTTCTAAATCCTTCTTTTACTTGATTAATATATTCTTGTTTCATATCGATTCTATTTAAAACAACGGGTTCTATTGATTGTACTACTTTACCAACCTCATCTTTTTGAACGGTTTGTTCTCTAATCTCTTGAACAAT
This sequence comes from Bacillus sp. cl96, assembly GCF_900100505.1. Classification (NCBI taxonomy): domain Bacteria; kingdom Bacillati; phylum Bacillota; class Bacilli; order Caryophanales; family Bacillaceae; genus Bacillus; species Bacillus sp. cl96. Next base: position 124,839 of record NZ_FNDM01000013.1, on the reverse strand, counting down.
TTGTGGTTTCATTCGATACCCTCCATTTGCGATAGTCGAAATATATTGTGCAAGCTGAAGTGGTGTATACGTATCATATTGTCCAATAGAATAATCTAATAAGAAACCAGGCTGATTATCTTTTCTTCCAATTTGTCCTGCGGTTTCATTTGGTAAATCAATACCAGTTTGTACGCCTAGTCCAAATTGCCTGAAATAATACCTCATTTTATCAAAATATTCTTGTTTAATATCTAGTGAACTATTTTTCACATAACCCACGCCAGCAATTTTTAATGCTATATTAAACATATAAACGTTTGAAGAAACTTGTAACGCTCTTAGATCGTCTATATCACCAAAATTTTTCCAAGACTTCTTTTCCTTAGTTCCTTTAAATTTCATAGGTGCATCATAAAAATGTGTTCCAGGAGTTATTGCATTTGTTTCAAACCCTGTTAACACTGTCGCACCTTTAACCGTTGATCCAAGCTCATATGAACTTGTCAGCGTGCCTAAAGCATAATCTTCAACTTCCATTTTTCCGTCTTTTTCTACAAGCCTTTTCCCAGCCATTGATAATACTTGGCCATTTTTCGGATTCATCATCACTACGAAAGCACGGTCTAACATTGATTCTGATCCTTTATATTGTTTTAATATTTTTTCTATGCTCTCCTCTACTTTTTTTTGCAATTCCATATCTATTGTTAAAGTTAAATTTTTACCGCTTTTCCCTTCCGAAACCGTTTCCGTTCTAATAGTATTTCCTTGTTTATCAGCAATGCTTCTTACTTCTTTTTTTGTACCATGAAGTACATCTTCGTATTGCTGTTCGATATAACTTTTGCCGACCCTATCATTTCGGCTATAATCACGCACTAAATAATAATCTAATCGTTCACGTGGCAATCCTTCATCAGCATTTGAAACGTTACCAAGGACAGAACGGAATAATCCATCATTTACATAGATTCTCTCCCAATCAACTGATGCGTCTACTCCTGGAAGGTTCGCTAAATTTTCACTAATCACCGCATATTCCTGTTCACTAACGTCCTTTTTAATAATTTGAGGTGCCATTTGAAAACCTGAGGTCATTTTACTTTTAATAGCTAACACTTCTATATCTTTAGCCGTTAGTTCTTGAAGATTTTTATCTGTAACGCGTTTCCTTTTTAAATCTTCTATTTTTTTGTCTAGCTCTTTTCCGGTAATATCCTTATCTCGGAACTTATCTATTTCTGTTTTTGATACTAAGTCTTGAGTAAGTTCTGGATTTAATTGCATCCAAAAGTCTTTCTTATCAGTCTCAGTTAACTTATCTATATCTTCTTGTGGCATTTCAATAATATCTGCAAGTTGTCTTGCTGATTTTAATATTTCTTCTTGTTTTACACCTTTCACCTTTGTATATGTAATCGTACGTAAAGACTTATTATCAACTACTGGATTTCCTTCACGATCAAATATTTTCCCACGTGGTACAGAAAGGCCCACGGTTGCATTTTCTCTCTTCTCTACTTCATTTTTATATGTTTCTCCATCAAAAATTTGCACTTTCCCTAACTGAATAATAATGCCAGAAAATAATAAAAATACACAAAGGAATAAAATATTTAACCGGAGAGGTACTACTCTACCACTTTTCTTCTCTTGCTTTTTCACCTTGTCATAATCTCCTCCTTACAATATTTTAAATAATAATCACATTTCTATATTAAAAGTAATGTACAATTTCTATACATTGCTTTGTACAAATATTAATATAACGTTTAAAACTTAATAGAAATTAAAACAAAGGTAAAGAAAAGGTAAAGTTTACTAAATTAAATATAAAAAATACCCAATAACAAAAAGCTTAGTTTTCACTAATCGCTTTGTTATTGGGTATTAATTGATTTAAGAATTACTACTAGTGCGTATTGCTATACATTTGTCGTCACAATTAGAAAGAGATTGTTTACTTAGTACTTTCGGTAAGTAAATAGTTACTGTTGTCCCGACACCAACCTCGCTCATGATACTAATTGTCCCTTGATGACTTTCAATAATTTTATAACTTAACATTAATCCAATACCAGTCCCTTTTTCTTTCGTACTATAAAAAGGTTCACCTAATCTCTTAATTCTTTCTTCAGGTATTCCTATTCCTTCATCTATTACATGAATGATGACACCATCATCATTTATTTCTTTTATGTGAATTGAAATTTCCCCACCATTTGGCATAGCTTCGATTGAATTTTGCAAAATATTAATAAATACTTGTTTCAATTGATTTTCTGAGCATTCAATAATTATATCTTTGTCATCCGTAAATAGTTCAACTTGAATATTTTTCATAATTGCTTTTGTATTCATTAACGATACGACATTTTTAAAAATTCGATAAATATTTTTCTTTTCTGTATTTATCTCATCTGTTTTAGCGATTGATAGAAATTCTTGCAGGATTGCTTCTATCCTTTCAATTTCAGAAAGCATAAGATCAAAATATCTTTCTTGATCTTCTTTATTAATTTGAAATAACTGTATAAAACCTTTAATTACAGTTAAAGGATTTCTTACTTCATGAGCCACGCCAGCTGCTAATTGACCAATTGCTGCAAGCGTATCTGATTTATTTAGCAATTCTTCTGTTTTTTTTCGCTCTGTAATGTCGCGTACAATAATCATAATTTTATCATGTAATAATGGTAAGCACCTAGCCTCAAAGAAATCAATACTTCCATTAAGTGTGAGTGGATATTCTACAATTACATTCGTTCCTTTTTCCTTCACTTGATTAATGGCTTCCTGAAACTGCTGTGCTACTGACGTTGGTAATACTTCGTAAAACTTTTTTCCCATAAAAGCTTCTGCGGGTACGTAAAACTTTGTAGGAGATCCTGCCTTGTAATCTATAATTGTGCCATCATCTTCTGTTAAGAAACATAAATCTGGTAAAGCTTTAAAAATTAATTCCAGTTCAGATGTTTGTTGTTTTAACTGCTCTTCTATCGCTTTTAAATGTGTAATATCTACACCAACAGCCCAATAACTATATCCTGTTACAGGAAACTGTTCTGATATATTCGACCACATTATTGTTTTGATTTCACCATTTTTACATGTTAAGTGCATTTCCCAATCTCTGAAATTTTTTCCACAAGTTAAAAATTTCTTTTGTATTTGATGGCGATAATTATGATCAGGATACAATAATTGCAGTGCATTGGGATTTCCAATTATTTCTTCAGCGGTATAACCTGTTACAATTTCGCATTCTCGATTCCACAAAACAAAATCTCCATTATAATCAAGCGCATCGACCATAACAGGCATGTTTTGTAAAATCGTATGTAGTTCCTCTTCTTTCCGAGAAAGCAACGTTGTATTTTTACTTTGAAATACTTTTATTGCACCATCTAAAATTAAACTTGAGAGCATTTCAAAGTATTTTTGACAACTGAAAATTTCACTTTTTTTGGACCATACAACAAAAGATCCTAAATGTTGATTGTATAAGAAAATGGGGATTTCAATCTTTGGAAGTTTACTCTTTTTTATCTCATTCATTCCGAATGAAAAAACACACTCTTTTTCAGCATCAAGAAGTTGATGTGATATGTTAGTTAATTTATAAAATTGTTCTGCCATGGTTTCTATTGTACTCACATCAATAAGTTCCATTAGCCGCGAATTCATTCCTTTTTCACCTCAATATGTAAAATTAATACAAATCTAAAATTCATACTTCTCCATTATACGAAGAAAGCTAGTGTAGGTATATAGCTGTAGAATAATTATTCGAACAAATTTTATTTTTCAATTAAAACAAGAAAAGAATATATATACTGAATATACCTTTAATTAGTATATATTTCATTGATTCCTCACTTATTATCTAGATAACTTGAATTCCTTCTTACATTCACTGAATTTTTACTCGAAAGTCATACACGTTACTAATAGCGGTATAAACATGCAATAAGTATAAAGTTCATAAAATATTCACAATTTTTATGAAAAATATAAACATTTATTCCAATATATTCTATATAATAAAATGTAATAAGGCTTCTATGAATCTCATAGAATACCTTACCCCTAATAAAAAAGAAAAAAGAATCCAAATGGATTCTTTTTTCTTTTTTATTTACATTACATATTTATATAAAGCATGTGCCACACCATGTTCTTCATTTGATAACGTTTCGTATTTACACATTGCTTTTATTTCTTCTACTGCATTCCCCATTGCAATTGATATGTTCGCTTTTTCCATCATAGAAACATCGTTTAGGCCATCACCTATCGCTACAGTATTTTCAACCGGAATATTAAGATGTTCTGCTAAAGTATATAATCCATTCCCTTTTTGAGCATCTCGATGATTAATCTCTAAATTGTGCCAATATGAAGATGTAATTGCTAAATCTGTATTATGAAGAAATGTTTCTTTTAGTTTTTTTAATTTCTCAATATCATAAGAAAATGGTAATAGTTTATGCACATGTATATCTGTTTCTACAATTGGTTTACAACTTTCCGCACTATGAAACGCTGTATGCTCAAGATATAATGCTGCGATTGTTTCTAACTCTTTCAAGTCGAAATTTTCTTTTGAATTCTTCACATACTCAATTTCATTACGTACACTCTCTACTCCATAATCCGGTACATACACACCTTTATCAGTATAAAGCTGATAATATAAACCATTCTCTTCAAGATATTCTACAATTTCAAGTGCCTGCATATTTTGAATCGGATATCTCTTCATCATTTTTTTATCTTTATATATAAGAGCCCCATTTTCCGCAATGATTGGACACTCTAAATTAACTTCTAACAATAATCGCTCAATGTCAACAATAGAACGTCCTGTACAAATTGCTACAACATGGCCAGCTTCTTGACATGTTCGAATTGCTTCTGCATTTTCTTTACTTATCATTTTATTCCCCGAAAGAAGAGTTCCATCTAAATCAATTGCGATTAATTTCATTATTTCTTCACCACTTTCTATAAATACACGAGTTCTAATTAATTATTAGGTATCGTTTTCATACAATCCTCGTGAGGTACTTCTTATTTATAATTTATGAAAAGCGTTTCAGGTCAAGAAATAATTAAAAATAAAATCCAAAGCTTTTCTTTTTAAAAAAGCTTTGGATTTTAAACTATGAATTATAACTAATGTATTTTGTCTCACACATGTACACATTTTTTTCTTCAGTTGGGATATATACTTTAAACTTTTCTAGCCGTTTTCCATAGACATGAATCGTAATAACGCTTTCATTTTTACTAATTTCAAGAATATGACAATCCGCTGGTGGAATTACTTTATCTGTTTCTCCTTCTCCCAAATAAAGATTTCCTGTATGTGTTAAATAAACAAGTGAATTTCCAAGTTGTTTCGTTTGTATAAAGTTCTTCACCATAATCCTTCCTGAAAAAACGCCTTCTACTCCCCATGTGCCGTCATGGTCATGTAAAGGTGTAGATTGTCCATCTTTCCATACGAGAGCTAGTACTTCAAAACGTTTGAGCGGATCTTCATACAATAAATGTCGTGCATATTGAGTCAAATTGGCCTTCTGTTTATCTAACGGAAGCCATGTTTTCTTTTCTAAAAGTTCTTCTAGTAACTTTTCAATGCCACACACTATTTCTTCTTCAAATAAACCGTTTTCCATAAGATTTGTAACACCTTTAATAAACTTTTGAAATGATTTACTTCCATTACAAGTCAACATAAGAATCCTCCTCTACGTTTTATACAATTCCATATTAAGGTAATTGCCGAAAACTCACAATTGAGAAACAAAAAAACAAGATGCAAATGTATGCACCTTGTTAAGATTTTTATTTGGCTTTCAATCGAATAGGTAAGTATTTTAATGTTTGTTCATTTTCCAATATACATTTTTCTAAACAGAAAGATGGAGATAGCTCTATTTTTTCAAAAGCATTTATAAAGGTAGTTAATGCAATCTCAGCTTCTAAACGTGCAAGTGGTGCTCCTAAGCAAAAGTGAGGACCTTTCCCAAAGGTTAAATGCTTTTCATTTCCTGTTCGATGTACATTAAATTGAGAGGCTTGTGAAAATTTTTTCTCATCTAAATTCGCTGCACTAACCCACGCAACAATCATCTGATTCTTTTTCATGAAAGGACCAAATATATTTGTATCCTCTGTAATCCTCCGGGCCAATGTAACAGGAAAGCGATAGCGTAATACTTCCTCAATCGCTTTTAAAATTAAGTTAGGTTCTTTTCTTAACTCTTCATAAATTCCAGGTGAATCTACTAAAAAGCAATAAAAGCTATTAATAATTAAATTTGTAGTGGTTTCATTCCCAGCCGCTAGTAAACCTAATGAAAAGGTTACAATTTCTTCATCGGTTAATCTTTCGCCTTCATATTCAGCTCGAATTAAATCAGAAATGATATCATCGGTTAAATGATATCTCTTTTCCTGAACAATCGGTAGAAGGTATGCTTTGAATTCATGTAATGCTATCCCTTTCTCGGCATCCAGATCATTAAACTTTTCTTTACTATACGGCATAAATAAAATATCAGACCATTCTTTCATTTTTTTACGATCTGTTGTTGGGACTCCTAATAAATCGGAAATAACGGTAACAGGTAAAGGTGCAGCAAACTGTTCAACGATATTAACTTCACTACATTTTTCGATATGTTGTACAAGTTCATCTGCGATAGCCTGTATTCGAGGTTTCCACTGTTCTAAACTTCTTGGAGTAAATGCCTTAGAAACAATGGAACGTACATTGCGATGTTCTGGTGGATCTGTAGAGTTTATATTTATTCTAGTTTCTAAAGGAGGGATTGAGAATTGTCTGCGCTCCCTTCTACTTGAAAATAAGCGATAATCTGATAAAACACGATTTACATCATCATATAAAAAAACATTCCATACATCCTGCTCTTCATCATAATGAACTGGGTGATTATCCCTCATCAAACGATACCATTCATATGGATTCCATAATTCTTCTTTTGTTTTCAGCTTTGAAATTTCATGAACTAAAATAACATTTTCAGGTGAAGCCATAGTTCTTTCCTCCCTTTTCTTTTACAATAAAAGTGATAGGTCGGCAGTCCAAAGTTGTATAAACTATCATATGTTATTTTAACATATACCAAAGGGGATTTTTCATTAGAGAACTTGAGAAATATATAAGGGGGATTTTTATGTACGTTGACATTTTACTACTAGCAGAATTAACGACAGGACCAAAACATGGATATGAAATTAAAAAAAATGTTCAAAATCGTTTAGGTGAAAATTTCGAATTAAATCACAACATGCTTTATCCTGCCCTTCGGCGATTTGAAAATATGGGTGCTATAACGAAAAAAATACATAAACAAGTCGGAAAACCAAACCGAAATATGTACGATATAACAGAAACAGGAGAAGAAATTTTTTCTGAAATGTTACGAGAGTTTCCCGAAAAACTTGCGACAAACAATACAGAATTTCTTGTTCGTATTGCGCTATTTGAAAAACTTGACTATGAGGATAGAAAAGAGATTTTGACTGTACGTCAAAACGTACTATATAATCAGCTTACTGCTATTCAGTCTCTAGATGTTACCTCATCTTTTATTACTGAAGTCATTGAATTTAGTAAATCACGAATTGAACATGAATTGAGTTGGATTACATCACTTATGAAAAAAATATGAAAAAATAACAAGAAAAGTTAAAAACAATGAATGAAAATGATATTTATTATCAATACTATAATTAATAAAAGGGCAACCACGATTTGGCTACCCTTCAAACATTTACACTTCTGGATCGAAAGTTTTGCAATCTGTTTCTTCCGTTGTAGATGCATGTTTACCTTTATGACTTACTACGTAAATTGCCTCTGCACTACATTTATTACCGTTCGCCCAAAATTTACAGTTATTTACTTCACATAAAACGTCTTGTGCCATAGTATCACACCTCCTTGTTCTATTATCATTAACAAAATTCGGAGGTATGATACTCTTTGTCATGCATTTTTTATTCCCTTTTTAGCTTTCTTAATGGTTCAATATCTCCTCGTACAATCACATCTATATTTTCAGTTATTTTTTCAATGTCAAAATGCCACCATTGAATTTGTAATAATTCTTCTATTATTTCATTTGAAAATCTCTCTTTTATTTTATTTGCTGGATTTCCACCAACAATTGTATATGGTGCGACGTCTCTAGTCACAACAGATTTAGCTGCAATGATTGCACCATCTCCTATTTTTATTCCGGGCATAATGGTTGTGTCCATACCACTCCAAACGTCATTTCCTATAACTGTATCGCCTTTGTAAGGTAAATCAGACAAACTAGGTGTATACTTCTCCCACCCATTTCCAAAGATATTAAATGGATATGCCGAAAATCCATCCATCCGATGATTCGCTCCGTTCATAATAAAGTTAACTCCAGATGCAATACAACAAAACTTTCCAATAGTAAGGCGATCCCCAAGAAATTCATAATGATGTAATACTCGATTTTCAAATGTTTCTCCATCTTTCGCATCATAATAAGAATAGTCACCAACAAGTATATTAGGTTTTGTTATTGTATTTTTTATAAATTGAACGTTTTGATTTCCTTCAATAGGGTATTTAATATTTGGATTAGGATTCATTTTGTACAGCACTTCCTTTACCACTTATTTCACTTTCTACCGCTATTACTGGCTTTAAATTGTATATAGGTAAAATAAACAATAATCCAATTATAAAAAGTAAAGCCGTCCCTTCATACATCATACTTAATGAAAACATCTCTTTTAATGAGCCAGCTATACTCATCGTTACTACCATTGAACCGGTAAATAGCGGACTTAAAATACCATTTACACGACCTATAAAATCGGTATCGCTATTTTGAATAATAAGCGTATTAATACCAATTTGGATACAAGGAAGAGCTAAGCCACTAAAAAGCTGAGCTGTAAGTGTCACCCATAAATTTGTAGAATATCCTATAATGCCAATACCAATTGCTTGACCAAGCATACCGATAATTAACATCTTTTGCGGAGCAACGTTTTTCGCAAATACCATTGCTAATGCTCCGCCAACAATCATTCCCGCACCATTTACTGTTAGTAGCCACTGTAAACTCTCTTTTGATAATCCTAGCTGCTCAGTCACAATAAATATACCTAATGGTTGAATTAATCCTATACCTAGTCCTGCAGCCATAAAGCAAAGCCCTAGCAAAGTTAATGCTTTTTTCTTTTTGACATACTTAATACCATCCTTCATCTCCTGCAGCAGAGTGATATCTTTCTTTTCTACGTCGTTTTCAAGATCTTTCGGAAGAAATAACAATACAACTGCCGCAAGTAAAAACGAGATTCCTGTTATGATGATTGAAATATAAATTCCAAAACTATGAAAGATAAATGTCCCTAGAATTGGTCCTAATACCATAAATATTGCAAATATCGTTTGATATATAGACATCGCTAATTGAATTTGTTCCGTTGATAAATGTTGTTTAAACAACTTCATTCCAGATGGTTGTGAAAACTGTGAAAGGATTGCAGAGATGAGTGTCACAAAAAACACAATTTTCCACGTTCCAAACATAAGCGTAATTAATACAGCGAATACTGAAATGGAACTTAACGTTTCACACCATATCATTGTCTTCTTTGGCTTCCACCTATCAGCAAAGGTACCGCCAATAAATGAAAAAATAAAAATTGGAGCGAATTCAGCAACTGAAATCATAGAAATAGCAAAAGCATCACCTTTTGTCATTTCCATTACATATAGTAATACCGCAAAGTTTCGAACCCATATTCCTATTTGTAAAAATAATGCTGATGCTAAAATCCCTTGTACAAACCGATTTTTTAATACTTGTGATACCCCATTGTTTTGTTTCGTTACTACATTTGTCGACATAAAAAAGCCTCCTATTTCATGTTCTGAACAGGAGGCAGCACAAATCATATAAAAAGACTATATATTCGCAGAGCGAAATACATCCCTTTTCTATAAATGTACAGACTAACCCTATTCAGAAGAATATTTCGTTTTTTAACGAAGATCTCTTACAAATAGAATTAGTTGATCATTGGGATGTCTTCACCCTTCCGTTTCGAATTTAAATAACACATACATACTCTATGTAAATCATTTTCGATGTATGCATGTCTCCTTTTAACTATTCTAGAAAGTTAAAGGTAATTCCTCTAAAGAACGCATTAAATAGTTACCTTGCCATTTAATTTCTTCACGATTCCCTTTTATTTGTAGTTCAGGCATTCGATTAAACAAAGTAGTAATAGCAATCTTTGCTTCTAACCTCGCAAGTGGAGCTCCTAAGCAGAAATGACTACCATGACCAAAGGCAATGTGACGGTTGTTCTCCCGTGTAATATCAAATATTTCTGGATTTTCAAATACTGTTTCATCACGGTTCGCTGAAGCCAATGCAATAATAACCATATCTCCTTTCTGTATTGTTTGATGGTGAATTTGAAAAGGTTCCGCTGCCCATCTTGCAGTTGTAACCTCAACTGGAGAATAATAACGCAATCCTTCCTCAATAGCCGAATCAATTAGTTTGGGATTATCTTTTAATAACTGTAATTGATTTGGATTTTCAAGAAGTGCTAATACCGTATTTGTAATTAAATTCACTGTCGTCTCATGTCCTGCGACAATTAATAGCATTATCATTGAATATAGTTCCCGAGCGCTAAGTTTATGCCCTTCACTCTCTGCAAGTATTAAAGCACTCACCAAGTCTTCTTTTGGCTCTTTTCTTTTAATATCAACTAAATATTGAAGATATGTAATAAACTCAGATAGTTGTTTTTCGGTCTCTTTTATTTCTTCAGGTGTTTCTGGTGATGCAATAACAGCATGAGACCAAATTCTAAATTTCGCTTGATCTTCTTTTGGAATACCGAGCATTTCACTTATTACAATGATCGGTAAAGGGAATGAATAATCATCCACAAGATTTAATGTACCTTTTCGCTCTATATTACTTATCAAATCATCTGCTATTCTCTGAATTCTTCCGTCTAATTGTGCAATCATCTTCGGTGTAAAAGCTTTTTGAACTAAAGATCGTAAACGACTGTGGTTAGGTGGATCTGAATTTAGCATATGTGTTGTTAAGTGGTCACTATTATCAACGGAAAGATACATGTTCTTTGTATCTTGAGAAAATACATTTGTCCAATCTTTTTTTAAACGATTATCTTTTAAAAGTGGCAGAGCATCTTCATATCTAGTAATGAGCCATTCTTTACCGATTTCAACTTGGTTTACAAATAATATAGGTTGTTTTTTTCGCGATTCTTTATAAATTTCATACGCATCTTCTTTAAATTGAGCTGAAGCTAAATTAATGCCATCCTCTATGCTTAACCCAACTTTGTTTTTCATTGACATTGTATTCCCTCACTCTCATTTGTTTTTGAAAACCAACCAACATATGCATTATACTCTAATAAAAACGTGAAAATTGTAAATTTTTAATCAAAATCTTACTTCGTATATTGAAAAATAAAAAAGTGAGAAAGTAAAATCGTTTCACTCTCCCACTTCTCTTTATGCGAAGCACATAAAATTACTAATTTGTTGATAGCGATAACTTACTTTACGACGACGACCACCCTGCCAAGTGTAACCTGATACTCCGTTTCTTCTCACTTCAGTCGGAAAGAACCATAAATCTCTTCCAAAAGGCCCAGGTCGATGTAAACGTAAATAGCCCCATCTTCCTAAACAGTTACACATCCATGATTTCATATTGCCTGGTTGTGCCGGAGAAGCAAATGTAGACGGTAACGATGGCGCTTGTGACGGTGGTGGTGACGTTGGAGCATCCTCCGCATCATCTGGTCTGTAATCTTCTTGTTCAATATCTCTCACTTCATTTGTAGGTTCATACCCGTAGTTTTGTGGATTATAATACATCGCTTGATCATATGGATAATTTTGTTGGTTATACATATTAACAAATCACCTTCTTTTCATTCATTACCTTTATCATTCATATGTGATATGCCCTCTCTAGGAAGCTTATGTATAGCCCAAATTCAACTTAAAAAGCTCGTATTATTAAAAATACGAGCCTTTCAAAAATAGAATGTGTTTATTATTTCCTTAACTTCACACTATAAAAACGCATTTCATCTAACGAACCTTCAAATTCAAATACTTCTTGTTTAATTAATTGTTTCAAGCGATATTCTAAGAATGTATCTCCAACCAATTGTTCAACAAGACCAAGTGCTTCACCAATTACTCTAGGAGCTTTGAGGAACTCTCGATCAGCACCCACACTTTTCGCGCATTCAATTATAAATTGATCAAAATAATCTTCTTGTACAAAATGCACTTCATTTTCTTTCCACACTCTTAAACATTCTATGCTTTCCGAGAATCTATCCCACTCATGTTCAAACTTCATTCGCTTCTCTTCAGTTAAATAAGGTAACTTTATAAAACTTTTTTGGAATAGAGCTAAACTTTCAGGTGGTAATTCTCCCGTTCCACGAATATCATACTCTTGTTTTAATATTTCTCTACTTGCTTCAGACGTATTAATAACTCGAATGTTTTTCTTATCCTTTAATTGTGCTATTACAAAACTTAGGCCTACATGTTCATGTGCATTATCAGCCTTCCAAATTGTAATAGGTGTTTCAACAGGAATAGTATGTAGTTCTTCTATAGTTGCTATAAATCTTGATAAATATTCTTCTTCAAAATAACTATCATAAGCAGTTAAGTTATTTATTAACCACTCCTGTCTTGCTAGTTGCCCCTCATTCGTATGCAACCTATATATCGGTCCAATTGAAAAAAATTCCGAAAAAGCAACAACACTCTCTTCAAATAATTCTTCTTGACTTGACATATATTTTAAGCAACCAGCCGTTGAATCATCAAAAGCAATATGTACGTGCGTACTTTCTTTTACATTCCTTTTATAAGTAGGATTACTTGTTAATTGTTTCGGAATATCCATCAAATTTTTAATTGTATCTTCACTATAGTTTTCTTCTAATAAGTTTAACTGTATGAGAATACTTTGAAGTAAATCTTTAGCCTCATCTTCGTACATATCCTCTACAGCATTTTTAATTTTATCTATCACACAAATCCCTCTATTCATTTCAAAAATAACGTAGATTATAGTGTATCATTTTAGTATAGTTCTTTAAAGTCAAATCCAGATTACTACAGCAATCTGGATTTTCAACAAAAGCTCTCCTTATATTTTTGAATTGCTAAATATTTTTACTTTGAAAATCCTTGTATCTAAATGTATAATTATATAAAAACAAAAATATAGGAGCTATATTTATGGATAAAGTACTTACAAATTATAAACATTACTTAAAAAATTGGAGATTTATATTTATTTGCATACTACCTGCTATTGCCTTATTCGTTACTTTCGATGTCATCTTTGAACTACTGTTTCATCAAAATTTCTACTTATCTAACTTAATTTCTGCTATCATATTATTTTTAATATTTATTAACGTTAAAGATAAATTTAAAATTAAAGGCTAAAAAACACTATTTCAAAATAGCCCTTTATTATTGCATCCTACTATAAAATAAGGCTCATAGTAGATTTTCATAAAAAATAAGAGCACCCTGCAATTAGCTGCTCTTATGTGATTAGAGGTTTTTTCTGAGTATTAAGTAGGACACGAAGATCTTGTCCTACTACATAATATATGCTTGTACTTATTATTTCGTGCATGTATTAAGCACCATGTTCAGGTACTTAATATATGCACAGTCATTGCTAAAAAATCTACTCAAAATTTCACTGCACAATTTCATATTTATAAATTAAAAAACATCCTCAATGGATGTTTTTTATCTAAAGATTTTAAGCTTCCATAAACTTAGCCGGTACACCAATTTTTTCAACTACAGAAGATATATTAGTAGGATTAATCATTACATTTTCAATACATACTAATTTATTTTCTAATATCCCATTCTCTGTAGTAATAAGTTCTTCAAACCGATCTAAAGTCATTGAGAATTTATGTTCACTTCCACCATTCATACTAACTTTTACATACTTCATAGTGTCACCGCCTTTCATAATAATTTACATTTCGACAAGAAGGCGCTTACATCCTTTTTATTTACTCTTAGATTTCTCACGTTTATATATTTTTTGAGAAAAGAAACTACTATTATTCACTCACAAAATTATTGCTAATAAGAAAGATAAAGATAAAAATGCACAAAGTGGAATATATAAACCGGTATCCATTCTTGCAAAGTGCGTATCTTTTTGTCGTTTAAAGATACCAAAATAGTTAAATTCACCAATTACTCTAATAGAAAAGACGATCATACAAATCCAGGAACCGACTTGAATAATAACATTAGGAACTGCAAAATGAACAATATTTGCTTGTTGCAACAAAATTATTGCTGCCATACTTAATAATAATGCAATGACCAATGTCATTCCGGCACGAGGTGTAAACGCCTTTTCCCCTGCTTTAGTTGGAATAACACTATTTGTCCCCCAATTACCTCCGAAAGCCCAATATACATGTAAAAAACTAACTAAGAATAATATACAAGCAGATATATATGTAATGATAAGCATTTTATCCTCCCCTTATTTCATTTTGGTTCCCACCTATAAAATATGCTGTTCCCCCCCACATTAGCAACCTTCATTTAATTACATAAAAAACCCCGTAATGATTTATCAATATTAAGATAAGTCATTACGGGGTTATTAAACCTCATTATGCATTATACCTATTTCTTCGGCGTTCCATCCTTGTTTGACCTTGAACTGCATTTTCTTTGTATGGATCTATTTGCTCTGTCATTTCATATGTTGCAACTGGTTCTTCGTACTTATACTCATGGATCTTTTCTGGCATTTTACTTTTAGATTCTTTCCCACCAAACTTAAATAGTTTCATCTTTAATTTCGGCAATCTTGGAAGTCGAATCTTAATTGATAATCTTTTGCGTTTCTTTTTTGGTCCAAGTAGATTTATATTTTCTTGATTATCTTTCTCTTTGCGGTGAATGAACATCGCAAGTAATCCTCCTAATACAAGTCCTCCAATTAATAGTAATATATATACATAATGGCTTGTCATTAAACTCGTTATGCGTTCAAGTATGACTAACGACTGTACTTCTTTTATATCCCATAGTAAAGCGGCCCATAATGAGAATAAGCCCAAAGTAAGTCCATATGTACGAAAACGGAATAAACATGGAATTAACGCGACACATGCAGCAATTTTCGCATTTGCTATGATTGAGCTTGTTGCAATATCTTGATGCCAAATAACTAACAGTAGTGTTATAAATGGCGCATACGCTATCCAACTGCATATACGTGAATACATCTTTTTAGCAAAATAACTACCGAAACTAGTAAAAAATAAAAGCCCTCCAATATATATAGATTGTTCTAGAGGGATTTGCTTTGTAAGTCCTGCAATTGGAAAGAGGCCGCTCAATAGCATTAAGAGCACATCTAATTTCTTCACAATTCCCCATTCCTTTCAAATTTTTTCAATTAATAAAAATCGTTTTTCCATATGAAATAGTTTTTGTATTTCTAAAAAACATATTAATCCTGTCTGCACATAAAGTAAATATGTAAACGAAAAGATACTTGACAAAGGATATCCTTATTTACATAAAAAAATGACAAATCCTGATCGATATAACGAGCAGGATTTGTTTACTAGTATTTAAAGTAGAATAATTGAATCTTTCTTTTCTACTTTTACTACATCTACATCCAATTCATCATCAAATTCTTTAAACTCTCTTGCATCTATGTCAGTAATATAACTCTTTATTACTTTTTCCATATGCATGGAATATGTAATGTGTACATTCTTTTTCGAAAGCATACTAGAATTACAGCACATGTAATGTATCATTTTAGCGATATAATCCCTTTCTACAGGTTTTACACCCAATGGTAAAATTTCAAGTATATATCGCTGAAAAATCCCACTACAATTAAGTGAATATTCACCAGTGCTATAATACATCCCTTTTTGATCTGTATATAAGCCAATGCTATCTAGAGCATCATCAGATTCTATTACACCGTAACTTGGTACATCAAAACCTGTATTTATTCTAATAATATTTAAATTTGGAACCTTTAACACCTCTGGAACAATATCAGGTAAAATATCTGTATTAATTTCTTTATTTTGTAACTCTTTTATCCAATACCTTCTCAAATTTGCATCTACAATGAAATAAACTTGTTCATTTTGTTCTTTTGCATATTGTACAATTTCCATTAATGTTTCGGAAACATATTGTTTAAAAAGAGCTCCCATATCATTTCTCTTTGATGGTTGTGGTAAAAATGCATTATGTTTATTTATATTTAATAATACGTAATCAATCGTTTGCCATTCTGTATTCCCATATAATTTATATAAAATTTCTTTTCCTTTTATTTTTGAAAGAATAGGTAAGAAATCAAATTTCGATATTCGTTCAATTGATAAATTAACATATATACAAGGTAAATTTATCTTATTCCAACTACGCTTCAAAAATCCTTTTTGCTCTAATAAACTAAAAACACTATTTACAATTGTTTTACGAGATACACTTTGGCCTATAAATAAATTAATAAATGTTGAAATACGGTTTGCTCGTGCAAATCCCTCTCTAATGATTTGTTTTGGATCAATTTTTTCTCGTCCATCACAATTTTTCAATGCGATTAATGCTAATGTCGCATCACTGCGCTCGCCCGCGGTAGCATAGACAGCTTTCGTAACATCATCTACAAGATTTGTTTTATATTTTTGGCAATATTGCATTTTATATGGATTTTGTAACACCTTTTCAATATTGTATCTCACAATCTTTAATAACACTGGAAAATCTGTATTCAATACATAAGAATTTTCACCAACTTTAGTCAAAACAATTTGACTCTCAAGTAATGTTTGTTCTATTTCCAGCACTATATCTTCAGACCAAACTTCTAATGTTAATGTCTCTAATCCTTTTGGTGCAAATAAAGGAAATAATTCATTTTTGTTATTTGTAGCTACCTTTTTACATTCTGGAAGTATTGTGAAATAAGAGAATTTACGCTGAAATTCTTTAAATAAATACTCTCTTTCCTTTACTGTTATACCCGGTTCTATTTTAGTACCTTGAACTTTATAAATTCTCTCATTGTATGGAAATAACACCCTTTTATTTTCTCCTACAATATAATCTTTCGGATATTGGAGAATATGGTCTAAATCCACCTCTCCCCCTATTTGAAAATCATCTTTTAAATTTCTAAATATCTTAATCCATTTCATGCCGGTTGTAGCTTGTTGTATTTTTAGTTTTACAAACCGTATTTTTTTATTATTTGACGCAAACTCTGAGGTAGAAATCAATATCATGCCTCGTTTCCGTCTTAAAAGTAAAGGAATATCTGGGTGATTATATTCTTGATAAAATCTCCGAATCCCTATTGAAATATTTAATAATGGAGCGTTCTCACCACCGCGGGTTATGCATTCGAATCGATATACATAGGAGAAAAAATCTTGTGTTTTTTCATCTTTTATCGGCCCTGACATCGCCTCACAAATATTTTGTGATCTAAGAGGGGAAAAATAGATTTCTTCTTCATTTGTATTTTTTAAATATATAGGACGCTCACAAAAAATATGTGAGATTAAAGCGGGCACCCACTTAGAATACGTTTCATTATCATGTAGTACTGGCAAATTAGAAATCAAATCGGATTGCCATTCATATTTTGGTGGTTCTACTAATCTATTTGGTTTCCAATCATGAATAATCTCATACCAACTTTGAAAAATATAATCGAGCTGCTCTTGTCTAATAGGTTCTTTCGATACAATCCATGGTGTATTTTCATTTAATACGTATGGGTTATGCTGAATAAACAATATATCCGAAAACATATCATACAATCTTTCATTCAAACGTTTCAACTTACTCGTTAATAAAAATGTCTTATAATGTATCTCTACGATGTCCAGCCATTCAATAGGAAAGTATATAAATGATACCTTTTCATTTAAAAGGGGTTCTACTATATTTTCAAATGTTAGCAGCCTTAATTTTTTCATAAAATGATTCCTTCCTTTCTTCAGTTGTCTTGATTATCAAAAAGCTAGAACAATAGTTACTTAATCTAATCCATTTAAACCAAGTATTTAAAAGAAACGTAAAAACTGTTTATCTACATAAATTATTATCAAACCGACTCTTTTAAAAATTCAAAGTAATTATCATGTATAACACCTCTATTATATTTGAATTTCAATACATTCGAATTATACATTATACTTAATGCATTGTACTTATCATTTACAATATCTTTACAAAAAAACCAAAAAAGAACACCTTAATTCGGTGCCCTTTTTACAAATATCAACCTTTATGTAATTGAACATATAGATAACAGTAACCCCCCAAATGAAATTGCTCCTAGTAAACCTACTACAACTCCTGTTAAACAAATACAATCAGCAAGACAAATAGAAGACTGCGATAATGGAACAAATGACCTACTTGTACTCGAACCATATTGTTTTATTTTCTCATAATTCACATCTAACATTAGATGTAAACATGTTACACCATCCTCAATAGTATGTAGAGGTTCTTTTTCTAATTGCTCCAATAATTTACTATCAAAAGCAACTGCTAGAGGGTACTGCTTATCCGATTTCATATTTTGATAAATTAGTTGCAAACGAGATAATATATTATTTTTCTTCTTTTCAGATGTTACTGTACATTTCATTTTATTAAATTCATTTAATAACAGTGTCAATTCATCTCTTTTTCCGTATAAATCTTTAGCTATTTTTCTCTTTAGTTTATACGAATGGATAATAGATTTTAGTTCAATCATATTCATACACTTCCTAATTACATAGTATTTACCCGATTATTTTATAGATAAACAGTACTTTTTAATCTTATTTAAATTACACTCAAGCATCTTCATTTACTATCGATTAACATTACATTAACCTTACAAAGTTGTAATAAATTCGTTAGCTAGAAGGAAGCAATGCCCAAACTAGACAGATATTTAATGACAAAACCATAAGAAAAAAACAATGATTAGATTTTAAATCTAGTCATTGCTTTATCCATCACATCTTGATTACATCTATATATCTTATTGTTACTCTTTCACTTGAATGATTGAATATATCCATTAATAATGGCTATATTCTTTGTCGGCACGTACATATAACTAATGTTTTTTTATTGATAAAGTGAAACTTTAATCAGCTCTCACCAATCGGGCTTTTATGGGCAGTCCGCCACCTAACTTCTCTTTGCTCTCGCTGAATTTTTGGGGGGATGTTACTGCCCGCAACTAGCAAGATAGATGTTATCAATATTCATACGTTACAATAGTACCAGTAGTATCAGTAAAACCATCAAAACAGTTAGAGCAACCACCACAGCCGCCACAACCGCCACAGCCTCCGCAACTAAAACAACCGAAGCAACCAATACAACGGAAGCCACCACAACGGAAGCCGCCACAACGACCTCCACCACAACCGCCACAACGACCACAACCGCCACAGCGACGAGCAGCATCTTCAATATAGTAATATGGATATTGGTTTTGCTGGTCCCAATAGACAATATTTCCAGACCGGTAATCATTAAGGCTTAACGCTTGTAGTTCTTGTTGAAACTGATTCATTTTCATAACCTCCGTTTATAAAATACAACCTCATCGATACTTCCCTATATTCCTGTTCGTTACATCTAAGTAGAAATAGCGCTATAAACTAAGTTCAATACGTACACCAACAAAGTATGACTTATCACTAGATGATGCACCTTGTTCATATACCTATTTTTACTATGGGCTCATTTTTATAAAGTGAAACTTTAATCAGTGGGGTTTTGTTCATCCCCTACCTAACTTCTTTGCTTCCGCTGAATTTTGAGGTGGGGGGCTTACTGCCCGGCAAATAGCGGGGTAAATAAAAATTAAAAAATATGAATTCTAGCGTCATATCTTCATACTTACTAAGTTCAATTAATTTCTCAATAATTATGATGCCATGTCCTATATATTTCCGTCTGCTGCTTAGATTTTTCTGTACTGTAAATGGCTTTCGCTATAACACCTCCAAGTGACCGGTTTCTATGACGGATATGAAATTCCAACAAAAAAAGCCCTAATTAGGGCTTTTCATTCTATTTCTCCAGCAAAACTCTCTATGAAATTGCTAATTGAAAAAAGACACACTTAGATTGATGCGTCTTTTTGTGATGCCTCTTTTGTGAAATCATATAAAGCAATTGCGCCTAAAAGAACAAGTATACCTTGAGGAACATCTAGCAAAATAGTTTTCCAAATTTCTGGAATTACCCATTTGATATCTGCTGCTGTTTCAAGATATGTTTGGAAATAGCTGATTGTAAAATTAATGATTCCTAAAAATACAAACAACGATAAACCAAATCGAATTAATTTCTTATTTGTAAACATATAACACCTCTCAAAATTCATTGGATATTCCTGCTTTTGCTTCTTTATATTTTCATATCTTTATATCTAATTTTAACACATAAAGAACTCAAAAAAATACGATATGCATATTTGCATATCGTATTAACAACACTCCATGATAATATAGAAATTCCTGCAAAGAAAAAACAACTCCGTTACAGCTAACAGCTCGGGTTTCTTTTCTTATTTAACTTCATACCACCAACATTTACGTTCTTTGATTGTAAAATAAATGTGACAGAAGTTTATCCAGTTAATGCGTAGACAAGTAAATGAGCTAAATTATCGATATTCTATTTCGCCATTTCCGTAGCACTAATGACTTTACGCAAATTTGACAAGAAAAAATATATAGATAGGTATGATCCATACCTATCTATAACATTACTTCTATTCTTTATCCAATTACGTCTTTTACGTCTGTATCCACTGGCCACTTTTCTAATGTATAAGCCATTTCCCAAAATGAATATTCATATTGACTGCTAATAATAAAATGCTGTTTCATACGTTTGCGATCTGCCTCTGTTACTTTTTCAGCGATAGTATCTAAACGTGTAATTTGTTCTTCAACTAGCGTACGGAACCAATCAGATCCATAAGCAGAAATCCATTCGTTATAAATTGGCTCTTCCGGCTGGCACTCTTTTAAGCGTTCGCCAATTTCATAATACAACCAATAGCAAGGTAAAATTGCTGCAATGGTATCTCCTAAATGCCCTTCATACGCAGCACGATACATATGTGAAGTATACGCATATGCAGTTGGCGCAGGAATAAAATTATCTTTTTCTTCTTTCGTTATCCCTAGTTTTTTAGCAAAATTCTCATGTAAAGATAACTCGGCCTCATATGTATTTTGAGCATGATGTGCCATACGAGCTGTCGTCTCTAATTCAAGAGCTTTTGCAGCTCCTAAAGTTTGTACTCTAGCAAAATGACTCAAATAATATGAATCTTGAAGCACATAATAGCGAAAACTAGCTAAATCTAATGTTCCTTCACCAAGTTTTTTTACAAAAGGATGGTTAAAACTCGCTTCCCAAATTGAATCTACTTCTTTACGTAATGATTGTGAAAAAGTCATTTAAATCCCTCCAATAATGTATAAAATATAAGTATTTATCCACAATTATTAAAGCTGTAAAATAAAAAACTTTCTTTACAGGCGTAAAGAAAGTGAAATTGACAGTATTTATTTACTCATTAAATAGCAACGTCTTTCCCACTTCCCTACGCTGGCATTAACCAGATCAGGTACTAAGAGTCTCAAAATCACATTTGATCTCAGCCTATAAAAGGCCCCCCTAGTGGATAAATATTTTGTTTTTAATAATGTATTCATCATAGCATACTTCGTGAAACTGTCAAAAAAATTCGTTATATAATTCCCTTAAAACCCTTCTTCTTTTCTAACTTTTAATGATGTTTCAATAATCATATCTAATAGTTTGCTATAACTAATCCCCGCTGCTTCTGCACTTTTTGGCAATAAACTTGATTGTGTCATCCCTGGTAATGTATTAATTTCCATTACATATGGAATTCCGTCCTTCACCATCATATCAACTCTTGCATAAACACTACATTTTAATGCTTTATAACAAGCAAGTGACGCTTTATTTACACGTTCCTTAATTTCTGCTGGAAGTTCGATAACTTCCTCAACTGTACTAGTATCATCATATTTTGCATTGTAGTCAAAGAACTCGGCTGCATGTCGAATTGAAACTATAGGTAACTGTTTTCCATCCAGAATTGAACATGTAATTTCATCACCTTTTATATACTTTTCAATTACTACTTCAGAATCCCATTCGAATACAGTTTCTAGCATTGAGATCAATTCATTTTTATTATAAACGATTTTCACTCCGACACTCGATCCGCCAGAGTTTGGTTTTACTACTAATGGAAATCCTAACTTATCTAACTCATCAAGATTTAGATCCTCCATTTTTGTAAGTTCAATCCAATCTGGTGTTTCTACACCTTCATAACGTAAAATCTTTTTCGAAATATTTTTATCCATACATATACTGCTAGATAACATATTACTTCCGCTATAAGGAATCCCTAAACTCTCCAGTGTTCCTTGAACTGTCCCATCTTCTCCGTATTTTCCGTGTAATGCGAGCAACGCAAAGTCAATGTCTTTCGCTTTTTCAACTAAATCTATTTTTTCATTTAATGTAATTGGAACTATTTCATACTTATTTTTATCTAAATGAGCAATCATTTCATTCCCCGTCATAATTGAAACTTGTTTTTCAGACGATACCCCGCCCATAATAACACCGATTTTCATTTTCTCAACTCCAAATTTCATTTTTTAATGTATCACCAATTATTTTAATTCCCCGAACTATTTCTTCTTCTTTCAAGCGCGAAAAACCTAATCGGAAAGTGTTCGCTCCTTCTCCATCAGAGTAAAAAACATCTCCAGGTGAAAACGTAACGCCTTTCTCATAACACTTTTGTAAAAGTGTGCGGGCATTCATATGCTCTTCTAGCTCTATAAATAAATGCAGCCCACCATCTCCAGTCATTCTTTTAAAAGGAATGTACTGGTTACATGCCCCGACAGCTAACTCATATTTTTTCTTATAAACAGATCTTGCCTTTTTTAAATATTTTTCAAAATATCCCTCATGTAAATATTGAAACAGAACAGCTTGATCTAGCGTAGATGTGTGAATCGTTCTTGCTCTTTTTACGCTTTCTAAATAATGAATCAGCTCTTTATCTGCAATAATCCAGCCTACACGTAAACCAGGGAAAAGTACCTTTGAAAAGCTACTAATATAAATCACATTATTGCCAGCTCCCGCAAAAGTTAATAATGGAGCTAAATGTGAACCTGAATAACGTAATTCTTCATTAAATCCGTCCTCTATAATAGGAACGTTGTATTTTGAAAATAACCTCATCAATTCCGTTCTTTTCTCTGAACTCGTAACAATACCGGTTGGATTATGATAAGAAGGAATTAAATAAGCAAAATCAAAATCTTTTTCACGCAAACTTTTTTCAACTTCATTCGTATCAATACCATCCTCATGCATATCAATCCCATGAACTTCAAGTCCATGTAAACGGAAAAGCTTAAGTGCAGCATGGTGAGTTGGATTCTCACAAATGACACGACCGGATTTTTTTGATAAAGAAGAGAGTACAATATCCAATCCTTCTGTAAATCCATTTGTAATTAGAATATCTTTATTCGAAATGTCTACACCTTTCATTTCCATGTAATGAAGTAAATAATTCATTAACGGTCTATATCCCTTTGCATATCCGTAGTTCAATACGATGTCCCCTTCAATGGACATACGAGTAAGAAAAGCTCTTTTGAAATTTTCAACATCAAATAGCTTCTCATCCGGGGCTATACTATTAAAAACAATCATTCCCTTTTCCCAACGAACACCATGTTTCATTAAATCTAATTCGTCCGCTAATGCGGTCACTGTATTAAGTTTATTTTTCCAATCTATTTCAACAGACGAAGTGTTAGATATATCCACCTTCGCAACAAAGTTCCCTTTTCCTTTAACTGCATAAATGAGTCCTTCTTGCTCTAAATCTGCATAAGCAGCGAGTACAGTGTTTCTACTCACACTTAGTAATTCACTTAGTTCCCTTGTTGATGGGATTTTTTGATCCCCGAGCAAATGCCCTTTCATAATCATTTTCTTCAAATAATCTTTCAATTGAATATAAACGGGACGTTCTTTAACAACTTTAAAATCCTTAAACAATTTCTTACCCCCTGCAATCATTTTTGCATATTTATTTCATTCTCAAAAGGTCCACGGCATATGTATTTTTTATAAAGGGCGGTACGGTCTTACAAATCTTTTCGATATAAGTTTATTACATCTTTTAAAGCTGCAGCTGCAGCGCCTCTTGGATTAGAAGCTCCACCAATTGTAGTAACTTGTCCCATCGTATCTGTAAAGAACGTAATTCCTTTTTCGGTTCCATTTACTTTTGCTAATGGATGATCTTTTTCTATTTGGCACGGTTCAACATTTAAATTCACATTGCCTCCCTCATCCTTATATGTTGATGCTATTAATTTAATAATTTTATGTTGTTCCTTAGCATTTCGAATTTGCTGTTTTGTAACGTGCTCGATTCCTTTTATATGTATATCAGTAAGTGTTTTCTCTGTTTCCATTAAGCTGTTTGTCAAAAGTAACAATTTACACGCACTATCTGAACCACTTATATCTAATATAGGGTTTGTCTCAGCAATTCCTTTATTTTGTGCTTCTTTCAGTGCTTCTTCAAATGTCATATCTTCCTCATACATTTTCGTAAGAATATAATTAGTTGTTCCATTTAATATTCCTTCTATTTTTTCAATACTGCAACCGGCTAAACTAAATTGTCCGATATCTAGTGTCGGTAGTGCAGCGGCTGTTGCACCGCTATATCGAATTCGTATATTTGCGCTTTTTGCTGCTTCATTTATTTCTCTCCAATTTGTAACGAGCGCACCTTTAGAAATTGCTACTATATCCATCTGTTTCTCAATCGCTTGTTTCATATATTGTTTCCCTGGATTTCCATCTTTAAGATTTGTAACCGTTGATTCTACCAATACAGTACCACTTATGCTAGTTGTTGCACGTTCCTTCGGATGATACTCTAAATATTTTTCAATTGCAGCGGTACCGCCACCATACATCAATAAATGATGAAGAGATAAGCCTTCTTCATTATGTATTGCGATATTTCTCCCTAATACGCCGCTTACAACTAATTGAATCCCATATGTTTCATATATATATGAATATTTTTCATTTAATAATTTTATAAACTCTCTACCTACTGTTCCGTATCCTGATAATACAACTTGAATTTTCATAATATCCCCCCATATTTTTCTACCAAATCCCTCTTTCAATATAATATAAAGCGCTCTCGAATTCCATCGAGAGCGCTTTATTATTACCTATTTCGGTAAACGTGATAGCTTTTCAGCAATTGTTCTATAAAACTCTTGAATGCTAGAAAAACCTAACGAGTCTGAAACACTTAACCCTACCATGTCGAGATGGTCCCAATTCGCTTTCGTTTCGATATGATTCCATTTTCCAATCTGTAATGACTCATTATTATTTACAGTAACATTAGAAGATGGTGCAATCATAGAATTTGTATTTACTACACCATCATTTTGCCACCAAGAAGTATCAACTAGCGGACGGTTTTCTTCATATCTCGCATAAGAACCTAAGAAAAATGCATTTCCCATTAACACTTTATTCATCGTTATATGAGGCAAATGTAAACCTGTTATAGGTGCTGCTTGTGATGCATGTCCACTATAGGATAAATAATACACATCTGGTTGCGTCTTTACCCAATTATTTAACTCCTTTGCACCATCTGTACTTAAATCCCATTGACTTATATCTTTTGTATTTTTCCAAAGTGAACTATTTAGAATACGATTACTATATTGGAAAAAGGACTCTCCAGCATTCTTCTTTATACCCCATTGATCCAATTTAAAATCATATAATGATAAATTATTGTTTCCCCCAAAGCTTGCAGCTGTAATGAGTAAATCTTTAACGAACGGCAGTAGAAGACTACCATCCGCAAGTGTTGTACCGTTGTGAGGGGTTGCTAATGTTGTAACACTATGAACATATGATTTTCCGCCTTCAAATAGTGGTGATATTTTGGTGTCTGGGTGATTTTTCACATAATTCTTTTCTTCAAAACTACCTTCTTTTAATAGCTGTACTAATGTTCTAATCGTTTGTCCACCCATGCTATGTCCAACTAAATGAACTTTATTTGTTTCACTCCAATTCGGCGCAAAACCACTATAAGTTCTGCCAAAACGATTATGTCCATGTTTCTCAGCATGGACTGCACCATAGTCTACTGTCCCACCGCTAATTTGTGCATACAATTCACATGCACGATCCCAGTTACTAGAAACAGGTCCAACAGCTGCGGTATGTACCGTATAACCATTTCGTTTCAAATCTTCCTGTATATCATGAACACCACCCCAATATTTTACGCCAAGCATTTCTTCTCTACCCCATCCAGCAAATCCATTCACTAATATGATAGGATAATTATTTTGTTGCCTCTCTTCAGCGTATGATATTTTCGCTGCGAATGAACATACGGTCACTAATGCAAAAAAACATATTTTTAAAAATAACTTCCCCATACTTTCTCCCCCCTAATAAAACGTTTACATTTTTCTTTTTAACTAATTAACAGAATAATTTAACAACTTAAACATAATGTAAAGTATTTTATATACTTTGTATATATAGAAAACATATACAAATGTTGATAAATATTAATTCAAGTAAATATTTACTTTTTACAATATAACTTGTAAATCTATTTATTTAGATTTATAATTAAATATAGATTCCTCATGTTAAAAAGATTTAAAAACCATAAGAAAACTAATCTCATTGCTTGAAAAGGAGGAAAAATCATGCAAATCGGATCAAATATTCATACATTGTCTCAACCTACTAAAATAACTCCATCTCATCTTGAGCATAATACTATCTCTTCTACTAAACTTGAAAGTAAGAAAATAAATGATCCTATCAAGGATGATATTCGTTTATCTGAAAAAGAAATGAAACAGCCTGAGCATAAATTTAATGAATTAGATTTATGGAAGATGCTAAAAGATAAAGGTGTTCCTTTATGGATTATACTTGAAATGCTACAAAAGGCTCGTAAAGAAAAAGAAGCACAAAATAATTCAGTTCAAAATTCAAATGCGATTGAAGAAACGAGTGAGACTCGATTAAATGAAGTAATGTAAGTTATTTAAACGGTATTAAAAAGAGCTCGAGGTTGATAAAGTATCCATCAACCTCGAGCTCTTTTTTAAGATTTTTCTCCAATCGTTACAAACTGAATTGATACCTCATCTCTATAACCTTCAATTAACTTTCTTACTTTTACTTTTTCATTAATCAACGTATTATCTGTCGATATTTTAGGGTTTTCATCACCTAATGACTTTTTCAAGTGTAGAAGTTGCATATTCGTTTCATTTGCTTTTATTTCTTTATACACACTATTTTTCGCCACAACGATATACCATAGTGCTCCATAGTCACGTTTATTGCCAAGCCAAGCATCACTACCATATGTAACAGGTATCTTGTTTCCTTCTATTTCAATACTTTTTATATTCTTTTCTTCTTCATTTATAAATAATAGGGAACTTTCTTTTGGAAAATTCGGCAACGTATCTAACGTTTTAGAAAGGGATGCTTGATTACGTTTACGAAAAAGCTTTGCATTCATCATCGCTTGTGCAGTAGATTCATTTATTATCAGAACCCTTTTTTGGTCAAATCTACCTGTTTTCACTGCAAAAGCTTCCTGTTCTTTCGTGTTTTCCTTATAACGATTCATAATTGCTCCAGTATGATTCTCATCTCCAATGATTAATACACCGTTAGCTGGAAATCTGTTTTCGTTTTTAGAGCATGCACTTACACTTAATAACAATAATATACTTAATATGAAAATAGATAATTGTTTTTTCATCACAGTTCCTTCCATAACTTCAAATTGTTTTTTTACATGCTTTTCTGCAATCTTACTTGCTGATTTTCTCTATTGTTCCATTGTCTTATGAAGCTTTTGTAAATAACGCCAACGAGTTATAAAGAAATATAAAACTTGTATACATATAAATGAAATTAAAATGACGATAGAGCTATTTAGAATAGAAAAATCGACTAATTGTTGTAATGCCATATAAGCGACTACAGTATGTATTACTGCAACGACAATTGGTAAGAAAAACATTAATAATAACTGTCTCGTTACAACTTTCTTTAGCTCCCGTTTACTTAACCCCATTTTCGAAATCATTTTATACTGCTGTTGATCACGATTCAAATCAGTATATAATCGGAAATAAATAAAACTAGCAGCAAATGTGAAGAAAACGATTCCGACTAAAACACTAGCCATAAGTAATAACCCATTCGTTTGTTTTGCACTTAACAACTCTATAGTTAGAGCTCTAAATTCAAAATGTATATCTCTAGGATCTTGATTAAATATATTATTTAATTGGTTTGAAACCTCTTTCGTTTTTATCCAATCATCTACAACAAATCCGTAAGTACGATATTGAATAATATCTTCATTATCTAGACCACTATTAAGTGGAATTCCATCATATACATGATCTTGAATAGCAATATATATCCCTTTCGTATCATGTGGCAAAACTAAATTATCGACAGTTTTTTTCACATGAAATGTCTTTGTCCAATCGCCTTGAATGACTTCAATATTCTTCTTATAATCACCATTTTTAAATTCTTGTTTTTGTGATACCATTCCAGGAATTAATAACATTTCATCTTCTTTTTCAATCGTTTCTTGTTGATACCCTAGTGCTCTCGCAAGTTCGTTATATTCACTTAATTTCATTACATATACATTACTTTCTGTATATATATATGAAGATGAAGCCATTCGATACGGAATATTAGCATCAGCCAGATGGTTTTTTATAATAGAGAGATGTTTATCCGCTATTTTGTTGTTTTCAGGAGCCATGTATAGTAATGTATACGGATTCGTCATCCTTACTAAATCTTTATTTCCAAGAGCAGCTGTCGTGCCAATTGCTGTAAAAGCAACTGCTGATATAATAGATACAATAAAAAACATCGTTGCATTATCTTTCATACGATAAATTAATTCTGAAAATGTTAGTATATTTGTTCTCTTTAAAAAGAAAGTTTCTCTCCTTTTGGCAAGATGCAATATATAAACGCTACACTGTGTATATAAAAAGTACGTTCCAATAATCACCAGGAATACTCCTATTCCTAGCACAATAAAACTATGATTTGGGATAAAGCGAAATACTAAAATATAGCCATACCCTATACTAAATAAAGAAAAAATTGATAATAAAATTGACGATTTTGGTTCAGGTTTTGGCTTTTCTCCTGCTTGAATCAGTTCCACAAGCTCTGTAACTTTTATCATTTTAAATGTAAATAATGAAACAATTAAAAACAAGAAAAGAAATGTAATAACTGTTAATAATACAGCCCGAACTGGTATATAAAAAGGTAAACCATTATTAATCATTAATACACTTGCACTTATCAATAAGACTAGTTTAGAAAATATGAGTCCAATGAAAATCCCTATACAAATTGAACCAAGTCCAATCAACATATTTTCAATTAATAATAATTTCTTAAGCTGTCTCATTGACATACCTTGCATCATTAAAATGCCAAATTCTTTCTTACGCGTCTTTAAAAACGAACTAACTGAATATAAAATGAAGAAAAATGAAAATACAAAAATCAATCCTTGCGAAACTGAAAATCCCAATGTACCAAATGCACTTATTGTTGCACTTGTCGATTTCAACTCACCTTGTAAATCAGGATGAAATAATAAAAGAGCATACGTAAAGAAAATCATAATAGAAAATGCACTACTTAAAAAATGGGCAGCATATGTACGCTTATTGCGAAAAATATTATTAAATGCGAACTGACGAAAAGTCATGCCTTTTCCCTCCTAACAAAGAAAGGACATCCATAATCTTTTGATAAAACGCTTGCCTGCTTTCACCGCAATAAATTTCGTTATATAGTTGACCATCTTTAATAAAGATTACTCGACTGCAAAAACTCGCTGCATACGGATCATGAGTAACTAACATCATCGTAGCTTTTTCTTCTTTATTTAGAGTATCAAGCATCTCCATTACATCATTTGAAGATTTAGAGTCCAAGTTCCCTGTTGGTTCATCTGCAAGTAATAATTGCGGCTTATGAACGATCGCACGAGCGATTGCTGTTCTTTGAGCTTGTCCCCCTGATATTTCAAATGTTCTTTTATTCAAGATATCTGTAATATTTAACTTCTCTGCAATCTCTTCCAATCGCTTGTTCATTTCTTGCACGGAAACACCATCTAAAGTCATCGGCAATACGATGTTTTCTTTTACAGTAAGTGTGCTAAGAAGATTAAATGATTGAAAAACAAATCCTAATTGCTTTCTGCGGAATAACGCTAAATCTTCTGATGATAATTGGAAAGGATTTGTGCCATTTATTAAAATTTCTCCCGATGATGGAGAATCAATAGTAGATACCATATTTAATAACGTTGTTTTTCCACTACCAGATGGCCCCATAATCCCTACAAATTCACCTTCTTGAATTGATAAATCAATATCAACTAATGCTTTATAAGGTACTTTCCCTTTATATACTTTACTAATACTTTTTGCATGTAAAATTTCCATGTATATTCTCCCTTCATTTGCACGTCTCATAACAGAGTGTAAATGAATTGTCTTACAGCTCATATTGATTCGTCTTTCATTTATCTTACACGCTTGTAAGATTTCTAAAAAAACTGATAATAAAACTATTTTCAAACTAAAATTAACGCATAACTATCTTATAATAATTGTATAGTAGTAGGAAATATAATGTATAATAAAGATTTATTATATAAAGGAGTAAAAGACCGATTGCTATCGGTCTTTTACTACCCAACGTTATATTTTTATCCACTCAGATTTTCTCAATATATAATGATTATATATTTGATTTTCTATCCTCTGTTGGGTCTTATAAATAAACCCGCATTTTTCAATAACTTTATTTGATGCTACATTGTTAATTAAAGCAATTGCGTTAAGGACATTTAAATTTGTTTCTTTAAACAAAAAGTCAATTAAACCTTTAGTCGCTTTTGTAGCATAGCCATGATTTTGATGTTCATTTGAGATAGCATACATTATCTCTCTGTTTGGTGAAGGGAGTTCTTCTTTCATACCTGTGCAGCACCATCCAATAAATTCATTTGTGGTTTTCTTAAATATTCCTAGTCTTAATATGTGATCATCTATGTTAGTCGTAGTTCTCACTGCATGAAGAAACGCTTTATTTTCTGGTATTTCATAATTTACAACCCAATTAACCCTTTGTTCTTTCGTCGATTTCCAGTCCGGTAAAAACTTTTCTATTTCCGGTTGATTGGATATGTTATAAATACTCTCTGCATCTTTGACCGTGAACTCTTGTAGGTATATATCTCCACAATCTATTTTAAATAACTTAGTGAATCTCTCTTCATCCATGTTAATCCCCCTTACTTACATTAAAGCTCCTTAATCTGCTTCGTAAGTTCCATAAACCGTTCATCCAGTGCTTTATATTCTTTGTCGTTAGAAGTTAAAAAGCTTAATTTCCCTAGTACTTCTTGTCTCTCTGTTTCTAACGTTAAACGTAGCTCTTCAATATCATCTCTTGTTTTCGTAGGTTCTTCTAGCTGCTTTTGTATCGTATTGTTTGAAAACACGAGTTTTGTGTTAGTTGTTTTCTCCAAAAAATATCGATCGTGAGATACAATTACTAATGTTCCGTTATACTCAGCTAATGTATTTTCAAGTTGTTCACGTGAAGGTAGATCCAAGTGATTCGTCGGTTCGTCTAAAATGAGTACATCTTTTTCATCTAAAATATAAGCCATTAGCTTACATTTTACTCTTTCTCCCATACTCATATGCTCAATCGGCTCTTTCCATTGAGAAGCTTGGAACCCTAAATGTTTCATTAAATTTTGGACTTTTCCTCTTTCTTCAAACGTCTCTTTAAAAAATAAATTTTCTGGTGTTTTATCAAGCGGTAAATCAAAAACTTCTTGTGTTAAATAGCCGATGTTCGCAGATGGTGAAATCCATATTTCTCCTTCAGCAGTTTCCGTTCCCATAATCATCTTCAGTAATGTTGTTTTCCCACTACCGTTTGGTCCAACAATCGCAACTTTCTCACCGTGCTGAATTGTAAAATTAACGTTTTCAAATAATACTTTCCCATGAAAGTCTTTTTTTAATTGCTTCACTTCTAAAAAACGTTTTCCTACTTTTTTGTTCGCTTGAATAGAAAACTCAACTGAATACTCTTCTTTCACACGTTCTACTTTCGCTTTCTCCAGCTCTTTTTCAAGTCGTTTTCGTTTTGACTTCACTTGTGCATCCATTCGCTTCGCTTTTACACGATAGAATTCTTTCACACCTTCTTGTTTTGTAGACTGCGCGTGTGCCTTTTGTGACCATGAACTCAATTCTTTTATATGTGTTTCTACTTGTTCTATCTTTTTTTGCTGCTTTTCATATTCACGCTGCTGCGACTTTCTTTTTTGCTCACGTGCTTTCATGTAGCTCGTATAATTACCACTATGCTCAATTAATTTTTTGTCCTCAATTGACCATATTTTTGTTGCGACAACATCTAAAAAATATCGATCATGCGATACAACGATAACTGTACCTTTCATGTTTTTTATTTGTTTAATGAGAAATCCCGTACTGATCTCATCTAAATGATTTGTCGGTTCGTCTAATATTAAGACATTAGGATTTTCAGCAAATCCTTTTGCCAATCGAATTTTCAGCTTTTCACCACCACTTAAAGTATGAAAATCGTTCGTTGGCACGCCCCATTTTGCAAGAAGTTCTGCTTCTTTTGCAATTACATCATTACTAATAAAAGATTCTATTTCTTGCTCAACATATGCTGTTGTCATATTCATTTGCATCCATTCAACAGTACCTTTTGAAGGTTCAATCTTCCCATTTATTAATTGAAGTAACGTTGATTTACCAGCACCATTTTTACCGATTAATCCGATAACATCCCCTTGTTTTACTGTCACATTCATTTTCTCTAACAACATATTTTCTTTTATTTCAACATAAACATCATTTAATTTTAATAGTTCTTTCATAAATACCGATCCCTTTCATTAAGGGAGAATAAAAAATCCTCCCAAATAAATTTGGCAGGATTAGTCATTACATTATTTATACCCAAATAAGCTATTGCGCAATATAAATAGCAATACCGTTGTATGGAAATTGGGCAGACTAATCCTATTTTTTAGAAATTGAAATTTATTGAATTTCAACATTTAAAAATAAGATTAGTTAATCATCGTCCACCCATCATTCCTTTCCATCGTTAATAACCATATTGTACCATACTAGTACTGTATGAGTAAATGCAATTATATGTGCTGTTAAAAAGATTGCTTTCTTTTAGGTTTATTTATCATTCCTTAACTTCATGTTGAATAAGCACAAATTACATTGATTGTAATACGTCCTTTAGATTTCCCCAGTAGTAAACTTCTAAGCACTCTCTCTTATATAAAGTGAAACTTTAATTAGTGGGGGTTTTCTTCATCCCCACTGATTATTAGTTGAACCAATCGGACTTTTATGGGCAGCCCGACCCCCACCTAATTTCTTTGCTTTCGCTGAATTTTGAGGTGGGGGTCTTACTGCCCATTAAAGCGGGATAAATTTTGTATAAAAACAAAATATTATTCATTACCCAACAATAGATTATTGTTTATCGATAATTTTTTATTGATTATCCCCTTGTAATAAGCTATTATATTTTTACAGAAAATATTAATGTAAGGATTGATTTTATGGACAGGACATTAAAAATCACAAAGTTAAATATGTTTTTAATGATTTTTCTCATCCCGATTATAGTAGGGATAATTGTTGGTATACTAACTAAATTGGGGCAAAGTATACTTCCTGGACATTGGAATTCATTAGCTAATCTAGGAAGCGTTTGGTTAGTTCCATCCTTTTTTGTGGCTAGCTTTAGTTATTCTAAGCGTACAGCTATACTTTCTGGTATCCTTGCACTATTCGGAATGGTATTAGGCTACTATGGTTATGCAATAGTTATTAAAAATATAGCTCACTCTATTTATTTTATATCTGTATGGATTGTATGTGCATGTATAGGAGGAACTATCTTTGGAATTGCAGGTTTTCTATGGAAAGATACTACAAATCCACTTCATAAATTCGGAAGCTCACTTATTAGTGGAGTTTTTGTAACAGATGGACTTCACATTCTTTTAAATTTTGAAGACTATAGTCACATGTTACCTGTTGGATATACCGAAGTCATAGTCGGGATTATCTTGATTCTTGTATTAGAACGCTCTAATGCTCATCGAATTTCTTCTTTCTTAATGATTATTCCTATCACTATTTTGGGATTAATTGGATATAAATTATTAAGTTTGTTTACTTAATTAAAATTCATAAAGCTAGCTCTTTTAAAGGGCGAGCTTTTTTCTTACAATAAACTATTTATATATTAATAAATTATTAAATCCCTCTCATTTAACAGCCTTATTTATTATTGTGTCATTACACATACTTACACGACCTTTTATTAGAATCATACCAGTCTTGTATATCATTTCATTTAATCCATATAAAGTAAGGCTAAAAAACTTATTTCAAAAGTTCTTTAGCCTGAGTCATTTTACACATTAAAAAATATAATACGTACAACGGTACCTTTACCAACTTCTGAATAGATTTCTACACTATGTCCTAATTGCTTCGTAATTTCATATACGAGATATAGCCCCATTCCAGTTGATTCTTTAAAATCTCTACCGTTTTCTCCTGTAAAGAAAGGTTTGAATACTCTTGGTAAATCTTGCTTCGGTATACCTACACCATTATCAGCAATTTCAAGTATAACATTATTACCTTCCTTACAAGCTTTCACTTTAATCTTCTCTCTACTACCAGATGAATATTTAATCGCATTCGATAGTATTTGTCCAATTAAAAATTGTAACCATTTCGCATCACTTTCTACTGTAATGTCCTTATCAATTTCAATATATGGATATACAAAATTCCGGATAAAGAATCGTTTATGCTCATGTACCGAATCATTCACTATTTTATGTAGTTGTACTCTTTCTACATAAAAATCTTGTGTAAATGCTTCTAAACGTGCGACATACAGAGCCATTTCTAATCCCTTTTTTAATCGATCAGTTTCCTCATTTATACTTTCAAAACGTGAATCTACTTCATCCTGTGTAATTAATTCTATTACAGATAAAGGTGTTTTCATTTGATGAATCCACTGATTCATAAAGGTTAAATGGTCATTATTTTTTCTCTCTTGCATTTGCAGCTGATTTTGATAATGTCGATATTGCACCTCAAGTAGTTCTTGAAGAGCAGCCGATACAGCTGCAAAATCAGATTTTTGAACAGATTCATCCAAAGATTGCATCGGGTTTGCTAAGCGCTCATAAAAAGAACGATGTGTAAAATAACGAAACACTAAATAACTTCCCATAAAGAAAACACCTAGAAACATTGCATATAACGCCGTTGTAATATGATTATGCCCATCAAACCAATATACGAGAAATATAGCTAGTAGTTGAATTATAGTAAAGCAAATAAGTGGTATATGATCACGTATAAACAACCTTATCATTTTTCTATACCAGTATCCCAAGTAATATGCAATCTATATCCAACACTACGAATCGTTTCAATCGCACCTTCTATATGTAACGTTTGTAACTTTTTACGCACACGTGTTGTATTTACACTTAATGTATTATCATCAACATAAGATTCGCTATCCCATAATTTATTTAACAACACTTCCCTACTCACAACACGCGGATAATTTTTCATTAATGTCTCTAATAAAATAGCTTCGTTTCTCGTTATATCAATCTCTTCGTTTCTAAGTTTCAATACAAGTCTTTCAGGATATAAACAAAGGCCTTGTTGCTCAATCATTCGCTCTTCTAGTTTCGGTGCATAATCTCCATATGCACGTCTTAAATGACTACGAATTTTCGCCACTACAACTTCATAATGAAAAGGCTTCGGAATAAAATCATCGCCACCGTTTTCTAACGCCATAACTTGATCCATCGTACCTTCACGAGCCGAAATGAATAGTATCGGACATGTAGAAACACTACGAATTTGACGACACCAAAAGTAACCATCAAAACTCGGTAAATTAATATCTAATAAAACTAACTCTGGTTGTTCATCTAAAAAAATGTCTAATACATTTTGAAAGTCCGATACAATAACTCCTTGATAACCATATTTCGCAACATATGTTGATAATAGTTCTGCAATTTTCATATCGTCTTCTACAATCATAATTTTGACCATTATTGAACTCCTTTTTAATCCACAATCTCAAATATACTTATATAAAATAAATACTACCTCTTTTCACAAAATCCGTAAATTAAAAAAAGGATGCTTTTATACAAAAGTATCCTTCTTCTATTATTCTTACTTAATATGAAAGTTACTGCAATTAAAACCTAGCTTCTCCACATAATCCATACTTAGTTCCATTCGTGCCGTTTTAAGTGGATCCACAACTTGACAAACTTTTAAATCACCGGCAGCTGATGTGTGGCACATGAAATGCTCTCTTCTTTCGGTGCAGTACCAATTACACCGATTATTTGATTAATCAGAATTTATAGTTCATTTGAAAACAAAACATGTTCATTATGTATTAAGACGATTTTTATTGTATTTTCATGTAGATCTTCACCCATTACGCCAAGGTTCACCCCTGTAGTTAAAACACCTTGCTCTGCAATTTTTATCTTTTCAATCGTTACAGCTAATATGTCACCAGGTTCTGCACCACTGATATATACAGGTCCAGTCGTCGGATTAATTCGGTTTCAATCAAATTCTTGAAACGCAACATCTTCAGAGTCAATTTGATTCTCAAAGCAATCATATGTTCCAAATATAAGACGACTCCCAATTTCTACTTCCATATGTTGCTTTGAAATAAACTTTGATTAAACATACCTCACAGACTCGTAATTTATGGTAAACAAGAAGAATTCATTTTGAAAAAAGATTGATCAAAATGAATTCTTATCTAACAAATTTAAGTTTCTATACTATAAAAAGTTTGGTCATTTTCTATCTTTATTCTTCAACAAACGCGCCCTTTTCTTGAACAACATGCATCGTATTATAATTTAGACATAAAGACAAAACCCTAAATTACGAAGTGTCTTATAACTCTTTGGTGTGCTCATACACTACCGATTGATACGTTTCCGGATTAATTCTCAAGAATTTCGTGTAACCTCTCAGCAAACTCTTTATGATGCACTGTGTTATAGCCCACATGGTTTCCTGGAAACTCTGCGAATTCTGTTCCGAGGTGTTCTGCCAAGTTGAATGCGCAATGGTAAGGAAAAAATTCTCGTGAAATACTTCCACCGGCTGGACGTACCTGTATCGATGCAGGTTTTAATGAGCGCTTTAATGCATCGATGTTTAAAGTATAGCTGAGAATTCCCGGGATTTCATACTCAGTGAAATAAAACGAATTGCCGAGTAGTCGCTTTGTTAGCATATCCTTCGATAGTCCGGAATTGCTATCATCGATATTTGACAATAACTTCATGACCTCACTTTTATGATTCCCTTTAAGGTCTTCCATGAAATTTATAGCCTGCTTCAACTCATTTTCAGGTAAAAGTTGTAATAAAACCGGTTCGTGTGGGATTAGTAACTGTACCTGCCCAGGATGGCGTATACACAAATCAAGTCCGATGACAGCACCAGAACTACTTCCGAATATATAAGCCGGTTCATTGGTCAAATTGGCTAGCAGCCGGTGAGCGTCTTCACTATGTGTTTGCACATGGTAATCCTCAGTTTTATTGACGAGATTGCTACGGGAATGACCACGACGATCGTAAGTAACAACGGTATACCATTTAGCAAGATGGTCGGCAATATTATGGAACTTGTCGGCATCACCACCCCCACCATGAATCAAAAGAAGAATTGGACCCGAGCCACGCACCTCATAATAGATGCTTGCTCCAATTACTTGCAATGTTCCGTTTTTTACTATACTCATTTGTACATCCTTCCTTTCTTTTGTCATCTCCCTTAACATTACATGATTGGTGAATGATATAAAATGCAGGAAATAACTAAGAAACAAATTCACCATAAGAAAAAGCAATGTGTGGCTTTAAAATAAAGTTTGATTAAAAATATTGTGTTAAACCGTATTCTATGTTGAATAAAAAGAAACCATTTTGAAAAAAGTTTAATCCAAATGGTTTCTTATCCAGCAGGTTTATGTTTATGTTTCTGTTTTATAAAAAAGTTTGATCATATATTTACAATTCTTTGATTAAAGAGATACAGCATCGCAACTTTATTTCAAAACTACACCATACATGGTTTATTCTCTGATGACATCGCGTAAATAATATGGTCTTTATGAATTCGATACATAATACCTCTCCCTTTTATATTTATCTACTATTACTAATTAGCTTTTTTTATACAAGCTCCTCTTAAAATTAAATGTTATTTTTATGTAAAAAAGCACGCAGATTGTTTTATAACATACACTCTTTACTATAACAGAAAGGTGGTATCACTATGCCCCTTATTCCATACAACGAAAGTGATGTTGATTTACTAGCTCGATTAATTCGTGCTGAAGCTGAAGGCGAAGGTCGCCAAGGTGAGGAGTTAGTTGGATGCGTTGTAGTAAACCGTGTATTTTGTGATTGCTTAGATTTTAAACAACTCCGTACCGTACGAGACGCTGTATATCAAAGCCCCGGCGGATTTGAAGCAGTACAATATGGATATTTTTATCAACGCGCTCGTGAATCAGAAAAAGAAATCGCACGAAAAGTTTTACAAGGTCAATGGCGCTGGCCTGCACGATGGGCTCTTTGGTATTTCCGTCCAGTTGGAGCTTGTCCGCCTGAATGGTATAATCAGCCATTTGTAGGACAGTTTAAAAGCCATTGTTTTTATGAACCAAGTGGTGATGAATGTCCGAAAATGTATTCACGATAGTAAAATTTGCAACGCAAGTACTTAGAAATTTTGGTACTTGCGTTGCTTTTAACTGTGTTTTAGAAATCTAATAGTGTGATGAAATTTTCTATGCCTACTACATGTATTAATAATGGTATACGAGGACCATTTGATTGATTCATAATGAGCTTATATATAATAGTGAATAATTGTTTTTGATTTTCTTTCATTATTTTTTTATTTTCATGATGACAAATCGCATATAATTGCTCCATTAAGTTAGAGTAATCTTTATTAGAACGAAGTATTTTACAAACTTCTACTAGCCATTCTTTCTGCCTTTCATCTAATGTGTAGTAAAACTCTGCATTTTTCTCCTCATTTACCGCGATTAATTTTTCAGATTGAAAGTTTCTTATCCAATACTCTGCGCGATTACTTATCGCTCTCATTTCATCTAATGCATAGCTCCTATCTATTTTCTTTAATATCCCCTGTAAAATAGTTGAATCAAAATTTAATAATGGTAACGTTCCTGCTACTTGATTAAATTTCGGATATTCTTTAATCTCACTATCAACTCTAGAGATTCTAATTGCATCAAATAAATCTTCATTTTTGAGCGTTTTATTTTCATAACTATCTTTCAATCGCTCATACTCTGTATAATTACGAATCACATCTTCATCCAACCCAATATAAAAAGCAGCGCCTGGTTTGTATTTTGCAAACATAAAGAGAATTACTTCTGATATATACACTTTCAATAAATTGCTTAGTGTAATACTATTCCCTGAAGAACTAGACATTTTTTCATGATTCCCTTTAATACCAATAAAATCGTAAGCAACGTAATGAGGCGCTTCTCGATTGAATATTTTCCTTGCAATTTCTTTTGATACATTATAACTACCCGTTTCTGATGAATGATCTCTACCGCCCGGTTCAAAAATAACATCCTCTATCATCCATCTCATCGGCCAATCGATTTTCCAGTTTAGTTTCATTTTATTTGTATTTAATACGGATAACTCTTTTTCATTTCCGCATTCACATTCATACCGGACTGTTTTTAATACTTCATCAAAATGTGTAATAGTTGTTGTATCTTTTCCGCATCTCTCACAATATAATGTAGCTGGATAAAAGCTCTCTCGCTCTTCTTCACTACACTCTCTAGTTTTAAAACCCATTAAAATATCATATATTTCTTTTCGTTTATACAAGGCCTCTAATATATTTTCGTTATACCTTCCGCTTCTATATTCATCATGTTGATAAATAAATTCTACTTCAATTCCAAATGCTTGAAGCGATTTTTCAAACTCTTTTTCAAAATGCTCCGCATACGAGTTATGACATCCATACGGATCTGGAATATCACAGTATGGCATACCAATATACTTTGCAAAAGATGGATCAATATTTTTTGGAACTTTTCTAAACCTATCATAATCATCCCACGAAAATATAAAACGAGTCTTTTTCCCTAAATCTTGAAGTGCTCTTACTACGAAATAAGTCGTTACGATTTCACGAAAGTTCCCAATATGAACAGAACCTGACGGACTAATTCCAGATGCACAAACAAACATTTCTTTATTTGGATGTTTCCTAATTAATTCATGTGCTACTTCATACGCCCAATGCATATATTACTCACCTCAATTATTTTTTGTTTCTCATTTCCAGTTTTATGCAACAAAAAAACTCCCACCCCCAAGATTATTCATCTTGAGGACGAGAGTTGTTAGCTTCGCGGTACCACCTCAGTTTGTTAATATGTCACCATATTAACCTCTTCAGGTACGGCAAAATATGCTTATACCCTATCTCTATAACGGGAGAACCCGTCGCACCATCCCTAAATAAATTAGTTCCTTGCGCAGCTCCAAGTCTTTTTTCATTAAGATGTATACCGCTCTTTCTCAGCTACCAGAGCTCTCTGTACGTATTCTTTCTTAACTACTCTTCTCTTCTATGCCTTAAATATTAGTTTTTTAATATGATAATTTATAACACTTTTATTGTCAAACTTTTCCGAATCGAAATCGTAAAATTATCTAAAAAAATTCTTTATCGCTTCTAATTGAATTTTGTGGCTACACTCATCACAACAATATGCCCCTTTTGGTTTCTCTTTAAATCGCTTATATTTTTCACTGCCTTCGTAAACACGAAATATATTCTTACAAGAAAAGCAAACAATCTCATAAAACATCATATGCATTTTCCTCTCCTTGTTTATACACTTTTTTAATCACTTGAGAAGGTCATTTTTCTACAGTATAAATTTTAATATCCTTTGACTAAAAGGTTTACCTCTATTCTTAGCGAATTATATTAATATCTTATAACGCGAGGTGAACATCTTGTTCAGTAATATAGAATTAGTTTTAGATGCTAAAGCAAGTTTAGCTGAAGGACCATGTTGGAATGGAAAAAAGCAACTTTTATATTGGGTTGATATTATGGAGAGAAAATTATGCATATATAATCCTACCGCTAATACGAACCGAGTAATTGTTCTCAATCAACAAATTGGCTGTGTTGTTCCATATTTAGAGGATGTACTACTCTTAGCTATGGAAAACGGCTTTTATTCTATTAATGTAAATACAGAAAAACTGACACATATTTTTGACCCTGAACCACATTTAATAGAAAATCGTTTCAATGATGGAAAATGTGATCCAGCTGGTCGTTTCTGGGCAGGTTCTACAGATACATACGGTATGAATGCTGCAGGTTCCTTGTATTGTTTACATCATAATTTAAGTGTAGAGAAAAAAGTTTCACATGTAAATACAT
Source organism: Bacillus sp. cl96 (assembly GCF_900100505.1). NCBI lineage: Bacteria > Bacillati > Bacillota > Bacilli > Caryophanales > Bacillaceae > Bacillus > Bacillus sp. cl96. Next base: position 82,740 of record NZ_FNDM01000013.1, on the reverse strand, counting down.
CAAATGGAATTACTTGGTCACCTGATCATACATACTTTTACTTTATAGATACACCTACTAAAAAAGTGGTTCGCTATCAATATAATATACGTACTGGAGACATTCATAATCCAAGTGATGTAATCAATTTCTCTGAAAATGATGGTCTACCTGATGGTATGACAATTGACGAAGAAGGTTGTTTATGGATTGCACATTGGGGAGGTTCAAAAATAACTAGATGGAATCCCTCTACTGGAGAACAAATATTAAGCATTCCAATTCCCGCGTTATATGTAACATCATGTACATTTGGTGGGCCTAATTTAACAGATTTATATGTTACAACAGCCAGAACAAGAATGAGTGATAACGAATTAAAAGAGTATCCACATGCTGGTGGTATTTTTCGAATTCAAACAAATGTTAAAGGCTGTCCCACCTATTCATTTTGCAATAAAAATATTGGAGCTGAAACAATGTGAACCGTATCGATTACATAAGACAAGAAGAAAAGAAATATCACGACCTTTGCTATGAACAATATAAACTGTTTGAAGCTGGCTCTTGGCTTTTCAAACCAGTTAAAACGGTTATGGACTTGATGAACCACTTTGACGGACAAAACAACTTGCAAGTACTTGACCTTGGCTCTGGCGTTGGGAGAAATAGCATTCCAATTGCAAAAAAAATAAAAAATACTAGCGGCACCGTTACATGTGTTGATTTACTTAATTCCGCTTTAACAAAGCTACAAATTTATAGCAAAGAACATGATGTATTCGAGGCTATAAAAACAGAAGAAGCAGCAATTGAAAACTATCATATTGACTCTAACGCTTATGATTATATCGTTGCAGTATCAAGTTTAGAACATGTCAAATCAGAAGAAGATTTTAAAAATGTACTCCACTCTATGAAAAGAGGTACAAAAAACGGCGGTATTAATTGTTTAATTATTAACTCTAACATACAAGAAATTGATTCAATAACGAATGAAGAATTAGAAGCTTTAATTGAAATTAATCTTTCAACCGAAGAAATGATAAGTACTTTAAAAAGCATTTATAAAGAATGGAAAGAACTAAAAGTTGAAATAAAAGAATTAGCTTATGATATTGTTCGAAATGAAAGACACATTCAATTAAAAACAAATGCTATATCGTTTGTAGTTCAGAAATAATCGTATAATAAAGATATGATTATTTCTCTCATATTTATTTTTATTGCACGAAATTTGCAACTATAAATATTTATGAAACAAAAAATAAAAGAGCACTTGTTTCCGCAAGTGCTCTTTTGGGGATTTTGAGATACCCTATTAACGAAAGTTAAGGTTACTTAAAGTTAAAAGGTATTTATATTATATGCTTGTCCTTTTTATTTGTGCATAATCAATATATAAACATCTTTAATCATTCTTAATAACTTTTAGTTATCGTTCTTTCTTACATTTTATCATTAAGAAATTGATTGAAGGTTTATTTGCCATGTTCTTATTTGGTTCATCAATTTCCGAAACTTGTACTAATCTATATTGATTAAAATCTTTTTTTATAGATTCAGAATCATAAAAGAACATTTTTACACCTTCCATTATCTCATAATAATCTTTATCCAACTGTTTTCCTTTTCCGTACATGGGAGCTTTTTTAGAAACAGTTGTAAAAACCATATATCCGCCTGGTTTTAACTGATTATAACAATCTTCAATAAATTTCTCTCTTTCCTGTTCATTCAACAAATGAAGAAGTGCATGACTAAATATCCCATCATACAGTTTATTATCAAAAGGCATTTCGTTTACTGAACCGTGATACATACTAACATCTTCTAGTCCGTTTTCTCTTGCTAAATCGATTGCTGTTTTCGAAATTTCAATACCTGTTACATTTATACCATTATCGATAAAAACCTTTGCATTTCTTCCATATCCAATACCCGGAACTAATATATTCTTAACGTTCTTTTCAAGAAAAAAATCTTTTGTCAAAATTGCAGATTCTGTAGGTTCAAATCCCCACATCGTTTGTTTTTCGATAAAACTTGATTCCCAAAATTCCATTATGTATCTATCTCCTTATTTTCAATCCATTTTTAGTATCACATGAAAAACTTATAAATTTTAACGCTGCGTCTACCTATGCCAAATTAGTTTTTTACCACATTCACTATAAGTCCATTGAATATAGCACAATTATAAGCCTATATCTATTATAATGATTGGTTTAAAATCCACCCTATTTTATTAATCCTTACGTTTGTAGAAAAATAAAAAAGCCAATACTTCCGTTATAGTATTGGCTTTTTCTCACGAGAAATTATCTTTTTATATTGTACCGATCTAATACTTTTTCTAACATTTCTAAAGTTATTGGTTGTGCTTCTTTTATTAATTGATAACCAATACGACCATTCGGTTCCGCTGTAACTTGCTGTAAACTCTTTACGTCATGAATCCCTTTTTCTCTTAATTGCATATAAAGTTGTTGTTCCGACATTTTTGCCTGCATCAAATTCTCTTTTACAATCTCTCCGTTTTCAACAATTATAATGCTACTTCCATTTAAAAATTGTTCCACCTTCCTTGATTTCAATTCAAAGAAATGAATGATAAGTAATATGCTTGCAAATATGATAGCCGCGAATATAGATGGGACTACTTTTCTACTTAATACAGGTTCTACAATAATACGGCCAATTGATACAACTATAATGATTTCAGCTCTTGTCATTTGGCTCACAGATGTACTACCTGTCATTTTCAAAACAATTATTCCAGTAAAAGTTAATATAATACTTTCCCAAATTATATTCATAATAACCCAATCCTTTAATGGTGTATTTTACTATCATTCCCATTAAAGGTATGTTTTACTTACCTATTAAGTTGTTAAATCCTTCAGACCATGATGGAAATAAAGGTGTCCATCCATACTCTTTACGTGCCTTATTATTGGAAGCTCCTCTTTCCCAACTATTTTTCCCATCTTGAACTTTAGGCTTATGTGCCCCTATCGCTGCTGCATATATTGGTAACCATTCTTTACTAGTTGCTGGATAATTATCTACAATATTTACGATTCCTGAAGGCCAATTAAGGGATAGCATAGTAGCTCTTGCAGCATCTTCAACATGTATAAACGAGCTTATCCCGTCTGATGCGATAATTTCATTATTACGAACTTGATTTGCTATTAATCCGTTTTCCGCATACCATGTTCCTGGTCCGTATAATGTGCCGTAACGAAGTATAACCGATTCAGGTAACTCAGTAACAGCTTTTTCTAATTTCAATATGCCATTAACAGTGACTTGCCGAGGCATAGAAGCAGTAATATGTAGTGAGTCTTTTTCAGTCGCAAATGTATCCCCTGGTTCATACGCCCATGAAATACTTTGAGCGATTATTTTCTGTACCCCTACATTTTTAGCGGCATCGATAAGGTTACGAGTGCCTTTTGTTCTAATTTTTGCATTATCCTCAAAATTCCATGATGACAATGACGTTAATTGATGAATAACTACATCGGGATTTGTTTCTTCTAATACAGAAAATACAGCCTCTCTATTAAATACATCAGCTATTACTGGTATGGCACCCACCCTTTTCATTGCTTCTACTTGCGAAGTATTACGAATCATCGCAAACACCGTATGCCCATTTTTTATTAACATTGGCAATAAAGAACGTCCTATTACACCAGTTGCACCTGCTACAAATATTTTCATATATGTTCCTCCTCATTTAATAATCATAAATGTGACGAAACATTTGTAAGGTATGTGACAAATATTTGCTCATTTTTTCGTTATTCATATGAAACATATACTTTTAATGGTTTAATTATCCCTAAACTCAATTCATCAAAACATTGTATGAGTGAAGTATAATGTATTTCATGTTGAAAGATCTCCTCTATAAATGGTGTTTTTCCTATTTCTTCAAAAAACCAATCTGCATGTTTTTGATAATCGTATCCGTCACTTGATCCAATAATTTGTAATTCTTTCTGATAAAAGTTAGCAGTTAATGTTAGTTCTTCTATATTACCATCAGACAGTATACATATTTTACCATTAGTTTTAAGAGCTTTTTGCAAAGTATGGAACCCACTATTTGTAGCAGAACATTCGAAACCATAATTATATGTTTCTATTATTTTCTCTTCTGAATCATATATGTTTTTCGTACCAAACTTCTTTGCAAAATCTCTTCTATTTTTATTAGGCTCAACAACATCCACATGCTCAATGCCTACATAGTATTTTAAGAAATAACAAGCGAGTAAACCAATAACTCCCATTCCAATTATAAGGACTTTTTCATCCTGTCGCGGGTTTAGTTTCAATACTCCTTTAGCGGCATCACATGAAAGAATAGATAATAAAGCAATTTTAGGTTGTATAGAACTAGGCACTCGAATTACTTTATGCGCCTTAACTATCCCTATCGTTTCATGTCCATAAAAAGAAACTACTTTATCACCTACGTTTACATGTGTTACTTGATTACCAACTTCAATCACTTCACCATAACTTTCATATCCAGTTTTTCTTGGATAAAAAGGATGCGGATCTGTAACATCGAATCCATTATACTGTGGTAACTCGGCCCCAATGCTTATCGATCCTGCGATCGTTTTAACGATAATTTCATCGTCCTGTATGTCCTTAATTTCATTTGTTTCCCACTCAAGTTGTTTAGGCCCTTTTACAATTAACTTATATTGTTCCATTTATATCCTCTCTTTTTATAAAGATGTTATAAGTAATATTGTTATCCATCTAAATTTCGACTAAATTTATTTACCTAATAGATGATAAATTACCCTTGCCCACGTTTATACCTTTAATGCTCCTGTACCTTTCTGTTCAGCGTCTAATACTTCAAGATTACTATTCTGATAACATTTTAAGAAAAGTCGTTGCCGCCCAAATGAAATACGCAAGTTGCGTCACGATATACATCGTAATTTCAAAACCTGTAAGCTTTCTTTCCCTTTTTATTTTCTTTAAATATCTATAAAAACAAAATGAACATAAGATCAGTAAAACAATAGACATTTGATATAGATTATCCACTAAAAGAACTGCCATTTATTTCATCACCTTTCCAATAGAAAGCGAGCTATAGTTCAAGCATACCATAAAAAAGGAATTAATTACCATGTAGTCCAGAGCAAATATTACCCAATTAAAACCAGTCACCTTTTTGAATTTATTCAATACAATGTTATGTAATCGACTACACACGATATAATAGGAGATTACTTTCTTTCACTGCAAATGCTTAGGAGGAAGTTGTACATGCAATTGATTCATAACATAAGAAAGGCATTTAATAACCTATGTAACTACGATACGTTCAATTTAATACACACTATTCAATCATTAAATATTTCACTTCATAAAATAGCTCCTTTTATTACTTCACCAGTTAATCTTGAATACGGAAGGAACGTTATCTATCAGTCTGAATTCGTAGAGATTTTAGTATTAAATTTCCCCAGCAAAGCAAAGACCTTTGTGCACGATCATGGAATATCTGTAGGATGTATACTAATAGTCAATGGTACGTTACAAAATATAACGTACGAAAATAATAGCGAGCGGATTGAAGAGTTTACAGAGGGAAATATTTTCACAGTAAAAAAAGATACTGTGCATAAAATGTATAATGCTACAGATTCAGCAGTAATAACTTTCCACGTATATTCCCCACCATTAAAAGATGTCCAAATATATGAATAGTCTTTAGAAGGAGGAAATATGCAAAATTTGAAAGATTACTATATAAAGAGCTTACAAGATGGTCGTAACGTTTGGCTCTATGGACAAAAAGTAGATGTAACTACAGACAAACATTTTGCAGGAACATTAAGTACCATTTCTAATTTATTTACATTGTTTGATGATCCAATACGAAGAGATTCTGTTGGATATGTTAGTCCAAAAACGAAAGAATTTGTCCATACAGCCTTTTTAGTTCCGAATTCCTATAACGAATTATTAATGAGGAGAACCGCTTTTGAAACGTGGAGTTATGCTACAGACGGTGTAATGAGTAGACTATCTGATTACGCAAGATCGAGACTTACTGGCTGGTACGTATCAAAATATTTTTATAAAAAATTCGATGCACAGTTTCCAGATAAAATTACATCTTATTATGAAGAAGCAAGAGATAATCACTTATTCTTAAGCGTAGTTCAACGTGATCCACAAATAAATCGATCTACAGAATCAATGTTGAATACAAACGACTTAGGATCACTAAGAGTTACGAAAAAAACTTCTGATGGAATTTATTTAAGTGGTGCTAAAATGATTGGTACTGCTTCTCCTTATTCAAATGATTTATTAATCTATCCATTAGCAAAACTGACTGATACTCAAAAAGATTTAGCTCACTTTCTCATCGTGGCAGCCAATTCCCCTGGATTACATATGGTTTGTAGAGAACCATTTGCGAATACACATTCAATTACAGTTGATTCCCCTCTTAGCTCACAGTACGATGAAATGGATGCACTATTAATCTTTGATAATGTATTTGTACCATGGGAACGAGTCTTACTATATAACAACCCTGAAGCATTATGGGCAATAAAGTCAGATGTAGCTTCTAGTAGTTTAGCTTATCACCAAGCAATTGTACGATTAGTAGTAAAGCTAGAATTTATAACTGCAATTGCTTGTGAAATTGCTGAAGCGATCGGTGCTACTACTTATTTGCATGTTCAAGAGAAGCTTGGGGAATTAATTATGCAAATCGAAACAATTCGCGCACTTTTAATTGCTGCAGAAGTTGAAGGTACTACAAATGAAACGAAAACTTATTTGCCGAATTTTAAATATATCGAAACTGCAAGGAATCTTGGTTCCAAATATTATCCCCGTGCAATAGAAATTTTACAATTAATTGGAGCAGGTGGGTTCATTCAACTTCCTTCGAGCTCGAATGACTTCCAAAGTCCGATAGCTAATTTATTGAAAAAGCACTTTAAAGGAACGAATATAGATGCCGAACAACGCACAAAATTATTTAAGTTAGCCTGGGATATCATTGGAAGTCCATTAGGATCTAGACACGAATTGTATGAAAGATTTTATGCCGGAGATCCAATACGAAATACAGCTACGCAATATGTAAATTATGATAAAAATCATTTTAAAAAGATGCTAAGTAAATATTTACATTAATGAAAAAGAGCACTCTTTTCTAAGAGCGCTCTTAAAAAACATATAGTTATTCAGTTACATATATAGTTGCTCCGTCCACAACTGCTACTTTTCTCTGTAATGGTTTCATTTTATTCACCTTTAGTTTTCTTCTTACACATGATTCTTATCATATTTTCTCGTATAGACTTCCCCATTCTGAGTAACTAATTTTAATGCAATTTCACCACAAACTCCATGTGGTATTTCAAATTCACCTTGTGCATTTGAAATACTACGCATCTTACTTTCAATTGAATCTTCATAAATTTTCACATTAGTTATAGGTTCGTTATTTTGATCTACGATAATACCTCTTGAATACTTTGCAACTGCTATGCATTGATTCTCTTTTTTTATATTTAGCCACAACCATTACACCAACTACTATAGCGCTACATACAAACAAGAGAATGATTTTTCGCCTCAAAACCAAACAAACCTCCTAATTCAAATTATTCTTTTCTAAACTGAAAATTAAACTGTCTTAATTGCTTGATTTCCCCAATTACTTTACGAATACCTTCTTCAATCTTATCTTCTTTTACATTCGAAACATTTAATTTTAATAGTTTTTCTTTAGGGAAATTCCTCATATAATTCTTATCAATAGTATCGACACTTATTTGCATGTCACCTAATTTTTGTATAAGTGTTTCTGTAACTGTGTTTTTCTGCATTTCTAAACAGGTGTGTATTCCAAATGTGTTTTGTCTATTATATGTAAATAATGATGGATCTTCATTTTGCACTTTTTCTAATGTTTCTGCTAGTTTTATTGATCTATTATAGTAGGAAGAATTAATTTTACTTTTATGACGTTCAAACATACCGCTCTTTATATAAATTTCTAAAGCCGCTTGAGAAATCATCGGACTATCAATATCTAGTATCTTTTTGTATGTATAGAACGCATTTGCAATGGATGGTGGGATGACTGCAACTCCAACCCGTAAACCAGGAAAAATAATCTTCGAATAACTTTTCAAATATATGACATGACTACAATTATCCAAGCTATATAACGGATCTGCTTTTGAATCAGTTTCTAAATCTGCTAAATAATCATCTTCCACTATAAATACATTGTATTTCTTAGCCAATAGTGCGATTTTTTCTTTCTCATCTTTAGAATAAGAAGTTCCAAGCGGATGATGATATCTCGGTATCGTATAAAAGAATTTTATTTTTCCAGTTTGAAATATTTGCTCCAATTCATTCAAATCGATACCTTCATTCGTACGTTTAATACCGATTACAGGAACTTTATTTATTTCTAGATAATCAATATATAGATGATATGTTGGCTGTTCAATTAATACAGTTTCATTTCCATTCGGAAATGGTATAGAAGTTAATATAGCAAGTGCCTGCTGAACACCTGATGTTATAAAAATATTTTCTTCTTTTGTAAAGACTTGATAATTTGCTAGTTGTTTTTGAATAACTGGTATTAAAGATGGTAAGCCTTTCGGCGTTCCATATACAAACAAATCATTTTTATACGTATCAATAGCCTTATTAATACAATGTTGAAAATCTAAATACGGAAAAACATCTGGATCTGGTGCTGAGGAGGCAAAATCAATTATCTCGTTATTTTCTATAGTACTCTCTGATTTTTTAACAACGTAGTATCCACTTTGAGGGACAGAATATATAATGTGACGCTTTTCTAATTCATGAAGAGCACGTATAACTGTTGCCTTATTACATTCATATTGCGTAACGAGTGACCGTATAGACGGTAATTTCTTTCCTTCTCTTATTTCTCCATTTTGAATCATATTTTCTATGTCGTTTAAAATATGTAAATACTTATACATCTTACACCTCCTTCAGTAATTCTATATTTAATTATATCGATTTTTCATTCATATAGCATTCATTCCTCAATTAGTTAATTTTCCGATCATCTATATCGTAAATCCCAATAGCATATGAATCATTTTCAATCCATTTCTTTACTGCTTCTGTTTTAAGTACCCCTTCAACTTCTTTTTCTATTTTCTGTCCAAGTTCTCTCGCCCCTACTTCATCATCGCTAATCTTAGTTTTTATATCAATGGTAACAGGTTGATTCTTTTTATAATTTATTTGCTGAATACCAAACCCTTCATATCCATTTTTTCTGAATACGTCATCAAATATATGTCCAAAAACTTGATTCCATCTACTCTCTGCCTTTACAACTTCTCTATTTCTTTGAGTTATATTGATTTTATAAGACGTTACACCTTGTATCACCAATCTTTTATTAATATCATTTTTTATTTCGTTACTATCTTCGCTATCAGCAATCTCTAAATCTAATATTCTTTCTTTTTCATCTCTTATAGCAGCACTAAAAAAAGATTCCTCCTTTACCGCGGCTGTAGCAATATCCATCACTATAGACTCTTCACTTTTAGCATCTTCAATGTCATTCTCACAGGCACATAATAAAGCAAGTGGAAATAAAAATACAAGTAACTTCTTTCCCTTTCTCATGCAGCACCCCTCCATATATTTTCATTTACGATAAACTTTTTACTTTGACATATAAATACCTTCTTTAATTATTAAATTTAACATTATTTCACATTTACCCCACTTAACAAGGGAATTACAATTAATAAATAGAATATCTCTATGAATAAATAAAAAGTGAGGGATATATAATGCAACGTGTAAATACGATTGATATTAGTAATGTACTACAATTGGAAAAAACTCTTTCGACTTTATTAAATAAAATGATTTCTTCAAAACTAGACCTTGAAAATTGGTTAAAAGAGCAGTCAAAAGTAATTTGGGACATCGAAGAACAATTAAGATCACATTACATCGCCTTTCAATGTAATACGGATGATAAAGAAATAAAGGATACTTTTGAACATGATCAACAATTTGTAAAGCCACTTTTAAAGCGATACCAAAATTTATTGGATAATAAATATTTAGAGTCACCTTTTCGAATGGAATTAGATTCTAATGTATATGGTTTATTAGATACAAAAATAAAAAATGCTCAAAAGTTATTTTGTGAGGAAAATATCGAATTAGAAATAAAGGAAGACAAATTAGTCACAGAGTACTTTGAAATCACTGGAGGATTAAATGGAATTTGGGACGGAGAAGAAAAAACGATAACAGAATTACAATCCTATTTACAAGATTCGAATCGTGACACCCGTAAAAAGGCAAAAACCATTATTTCTGAACAATTTTTATCTGTTGAAAAAGAACTCCAAAACATATTAAATCAATTAATTGAAATTCGCCATCAAAAAGCAAAAAATATTCAACTAGAGAATTATCGCGATTATATGTTCAAAAAATACGAGCGTTTTGATTATTCAGCGATAGATTGCTATGAACTAGCTGAATCCATACGTAAGTATGTTGTGCCTCTTAAAGATAAAATATTGCTAGAGAAAAAAGATAAACTGCAATTGGATACACTTCGCCCGTGGGATGTATCAGCTGTAACTCCAGATCAAAAAGTACTTAAACCTATTGCAAATGAAAATGATTTAATTGAAAAGAGCACTCATATCTTTAATAAACTAGATGTTGAATTTTCAGCACTTTTAAACCGAATGTATAAACACAATTGTCTTGATTTAACAAGCCGCAAAGGAAAAGCAGCTGGTGGCTTTTGTGAGTACTTACCAGCTTCACAATTATCTTATATTTTTATGAACTTAAATTATACACAAGATGATATTGTCACTTTTATACATGAAATGGGTCATAGTATTCATAACGAACTCATAAAACCATTAAAATTACGACAGTATATAGAAATTCCAGCTGAAACAGCTGAGCTAGCCAGTATGACAATGGAGTTATTCTCGCTTAATTATTGGGATACCTTCTATACAGACAAAAAAGATTTAAAACAAGCAAAAATTAACTTCTTTAAAGATGTTATTTCATATTTACCTATTATGCTTATTGTCGATCAATTTCAACACTGGCTGTATGAAAATCCAAGTCATACTTCTAAAGAAAGAAATGAAAAATACTTACAACTTCAAAAACATTATCAGTCTAGCGTCATACATATTGATGGCTACGAAAACTGGATAGCAACGAGTTGGTTACCTGTACTCCATATTTTTGAAGTACCATTTTATTATATTGAATATGCGATCGCCCAACTTGGTGCATTACAAATGTATAAACAATATAAAGAGGATCCTAAGCAAGCGCTAGAAAATTATAAAAAGGCATTATCACTAGGAAGCTCGCAATCTATAAAAGAAGTGTATGATGCAGCCGGTATTCGTTTTGATTTTTCTGGTGAAACAATTAAAGAACTAATGCTATTTGTAGAAAAAGAATTGGAATTACTTGAGCAATTATAAGAAGAAAGCTGCACCTATATTTTTGGTGTAGCTTTCTTCTTTATTTTATTAATCAGTTCTATGTACTGAGTATCTCCATATCCGATTGTAGGAAAAAGATGAAACAACTTCGTTAATAATTCTTGAGTTGATAAATCTTTATTTTTAGAAATGAATTTCATTACTGCATTATCTTCTGTTAACATTTCTAAAAATAAGTCTATAGCCTGATACATTACAGGTGGTACCTTATGGGAGGTCTTTTTATGGTTTACTAATACTTCATTGTATATAGAAGAATACTTCCCCAATTCAAGTTCAATTTGATTTACTTTAAATTCATCCTCTCTAAAGCTATTTAAGTATACCTTCCCTTCATAAACAGACTGTTCAAGGTGAGAAAGTATGGTAAGTAGGTTCATTTGACAAAACACATCTTCACCAAACCATAAAACAATACATTTATAATTTTTCGTAAAAAGTTTTTCTAACGGATCTATAACCTTTTTTGTATAACTTTCTACGGAACTGTTATGTCCTTCCGCTCTTGTTTTAATAAAATCCTCATCAAAAACTTGTGTAGTAGCAGGGTTCACACACATTGCCTCATTAAATGGTGCATAATCAGAATCACCCATTAGCTTTTCGTTTTTAAATTCTTCATACATAACTTGACCATTTAATATGTTAAGTACCTCTTTATCAAATAGCTCACTCTTCCTATCTCGTAACTGTTCAAACTCTATTTTTCTAGAAATATTCATTTTAAACGCCCCTTCTTTATTTAAATTTAGTTTAACAAATGATTGAATAGGCATTTTGTTAAGTTGATATTCTCTTGGATTCATTCCAAAAACATTTTTACATATTCGATTTAGCCGTTCCTATTTATAGTGCGATATAATATCTATTTTCTGGAAATAGAAATATCGTTGACTATGAGTATTCTATTACAAAAACACTATTTGAAGGCTACCAAGAGGAAAATGAACTACCAAAAGAGATGATAGACAAGTTTCCATTATTTATCAAATTAAAGGAGATTTTTGAATATAGCTTTTTCATTATTTCCCCTGCGTTTATAACGCTTCTTTAATGATGTTTATAATGTTTTGTTTCGTTTGACTTAAATAATTGTTATTTTTAGTAGAAATTAATATACCAATCAGGATTTTAGAATTAAAGTCCTTAATCTTAAAAGATAGTATTTCTTCATTCAAAATTGTACCTTTCGGGATAATTCCTATCGCATTTTCAAAAAGCATTTCTGGAATGAGGTTTAAAGCACTACAGTTGTAAATTCTTTTAAAAAATAAATTGTTTTCCGCCAAGAAAGAACTTACAGATTGATAGGAATAACAATTACTTTCTCCTACAATAACTGGATAATCTATAATATCAAATGCTTCAACGGATTCTTTTTGTAACAAAGGATGCTTGGGATTATTCACTATAAATTCAATCTGTTCATCACATATTGGGATGAATTTTACCTTTGATTTATTTTCATTATTTCCGCACACCGCAAAATCAATCTTATTATGTTCTATCATTTCTGATAAAAGTGCTGTATTTCCCACTACAAAATCACAATGTATATATGGTTTTTCAGCATTTAAAAACTTTAATATTATTGGTATTAACCTTTTAGCAACGGATTCTAATAGGCCTATTCTCAAACTTCCTTTCTCTTCATTACTAATACGTTGTGCTTGAGTTATAGAATATTCCCAATGTGTTAATAAGTTTTCTACTTCCTCTGCAAAAAGTTTTCCTTCTTCTGTTAATCTTGCATCCCATCCTCTTTCAAATAACAGAAAACCAATTTCATTTTCCAGCTTTTTTATATGTGTTGTTACTGTTGATTGTGCATAGTTTAATTTTTTAGCAGCTTGTGAAAACGTACCTTCTTCAATAATTTTTTTAAATGTAAGTAACTCTTTTATTTCCATTTCATACACCACCTTCATCGATTTTATTGATAATCAGTTAATATATTTTCAATTATACAAATGGAAATATTGGAAGTAAAATGAAATAAAAAGGAAAGGAGTCATCTACTATGCCATTTGTCACTGTTTATCATCCTGAAAAATTATCCGATAATAAGTTATTAAAAAATGTAAGCAATCAAATTCACCATTCGTTAATTGAACATTTCAATATTCCTGAAAATGATTATTTTCAAATGTTTTTACCTTATCCTTCTCATCAATTTTTTTATAATTCATCTTATCTTTTAAAAGGTTCGTTAAAACGATCCAATAATATGATTTATATTTCTATTACATGTGGACCTGGAAGAACAATTAATCAAAAAAAAGATTTATATAAAGCTATAGCCACTAGTACGGCTAATATTTTACAAATCTCTACTGCTGATGTTTTCATTACACTACACGAGACACCTATGGAGAATTGGTCATTTGGTCAAGGAATAGCTCAAATGTTAAATCAACATAATAACTAGACTTTAATTTTCCTTAAAACAAAATAAACTTACCGCTTTCTATAACTATATAGAAAGCGGTAAGTTTATTTTACTAGGAATATCGGAATGAAACTCTGGTGTATACACAATAGAAAATGTATATCCCTGCTCAATAAATGATACTTCATTATGTTTACATTCAAAGGGAATATTATTTTTCTTAAAGTTATTTTGGATGCGCCGTAAAAATGCTGGATTCGGTGTTCCAAAAGAAACGTGTACTTTCGGTGGTAAAGCTTTCATCGCGATTGGAATCCAAGGTCGCTGCCACCAAGTCGCGACGATATATGCAGTGCCACCTATAACAAAGTTAAAAATATCCCCATCTTCCATCGTTTTCATATTTAGATTTGATTTTAACCATTCCGTAAAAACAGGTACACTCTTAACGGGAAGACCAATTTCCCTTACATATAAAATGTTTAAAGGTGACTGCGGTACTAATACATCTTCTTTAACATAACTATGCGCGATAATTTCGAGTAGATTTCCATCTCCGTCTTTAAAGTATAAATTGAATCGACCATCCTCTTCATCAATTATATGACCATCTTTCCATTTCACAACGAGTAATCCAGACTCCTCAAGCCATCTTGCTGTTTCATGAAATTTTGAATATGGGATTTCAAAAGCAAAGTGCGCAGGTGCAATTGGTTCATACACTTCTTGAAAAATAATTGTTGTATAAGGTGTTACTTCAAATTGAATGAAGGATGCTGTTTCTTTTTTTATCGGAAAAGATATTTTGAGATATTAACAAAATAAAAAAAGGCATAAAACATGCCTTTTTTTATTACTTATTTGTTTATTGGATAACAAACTTCTGTAACCCACTTATTAGGATCCAATTCCATCGCTGGGCTCACATGATAAATATTAAACATCGGGCCTGTTAATTTGTAACCCTCTGTCTCAATCCATTTTGCCGCAGCCTCATTTACAGCTGTCATCTGTTCATAACTTCCATTAACTGTTATAGAAGCTACATTAGTCGATTCCATATTTTTAAATGTAACGTCTTTTGTATTTTCGTGCTTACCTAGAATACTTAGCTGTATTTCTATATCTACATCATTTTCTTTGTATTCATGATCATGGAAAACCGCAATACTATAACTCGGTTGGGCAATACTAATATTTTTCATTTGAATTTCTTGCATTAATACACTCCATAAATCACCTTCGCAATTATACGATGGAATAATCTTTCTAACACTAGCTACAGTTCTTTCTGGAATTTCTTTTATTGAAACATGATAATTCATCTCAACAACATCCTCTCTCATCGTTTTCATTGAGTCTTCGAGGAGACGTAATTGTTTTTGGAGGTTATTCATGTCTTCTTTAATTTGAGCACTACGATTTAAAAATTGCTCTTTTATGGTATCTATATTATCGCATTCTATTATTTCTTTGATGGTAGCAATATTAAACCCCATAGCTTTTAACGTTTGAATTTGATTTACTTTTTTTAATTGGTCTGCTGAATAAAATCGATATCCACTCTGCTCATCGACTTTTACTGGTTGTAGTAATTCCACTTTATCGTAGTGTCTCAACATTCGTATACTAATGGAAGATAGTTTTGAAAAATCCCCTATTTTAAACATGATTTCCTCCTATAAGTTACATCTACTTTGAAGCTCAACTTTATCTTAAACAATGACATTGTGTGAGGGTCAACTGTTTATAACGTTTGAATTATATTTCTTTAATTATTTACCCTTATACACTCTTCTGTCTTATACCTATAAAGATTGATAATAATCCGTTCACAGCTAATAAAATTACTATAATACTTGTAAGTAAACCTACATCTGCCGCAAATATTTTTATCGTACGCCATGGTGAGCTTGTACAATAAGTAAGAAGTGGGATGAAAATAATAGATAATAGTAGGAATAGAGTCCCTACGAATAACCAAGTTAATTTTTTTACAGTTTTCTTATGTTTATATTTTTTAATTAACATAATTGATGAAATGAAAAGCGCGAGTATAACTGTAGACATAACAATTTGTGTAAATGGTATGCTTTTATGGGGATCAACCGGTTCTTCTTCATTCAAAATATTAATAATCCCCTTTTTTAATACTGAAAGTGCTGGTTCTTCTAATACATGATTTTTATTTGTTAAAATCACACCACCCCAGCCACTTTTATTTAAAGTAAATATTTCTGTACGAGCATCGGGCGTTGATCCTGAATGCCAAATCATCGTTTCGCTTTCATTTATACTTGTTGTTCTTAATCCAAAACCATAGCTTTTTTCTGAATTTATGTTATAAAGTGGTGTAAGATAAAGGTCGATGTTTTCTTTCTTTAAAAATTGAGTATCTTCTTGTCGATTCAAAAACATAATAAATTGAATCATATCTTCCAAATTTGCGGTAATATAACCATACGGTGCCCCGGCATTATCATAGGACACTACACTTTTTCTTGGTATGCCAAACCATGACTGATAACCTGTTAAATAGCCTTTTTCATATGCAGTTTCTTTACTTGCTGCCGCACCATTCATATTTAATAGCTGAAAAACATGTTTTTCCATATATGAGGAATATGTATCATTTGTAATTTCCTCAATAAGTGCACCTAAAACAATATAATTCGCATTACTATATTGATATTTTTCTCCTGGTAGAGCAGTTAATTTTACATTTGAAAGTCTCATTACATTTTCTTTTAATGCTGTAGAACTTTTGGATTGCTTATCTGATATTAATAAGCCTTCATATGTGTTTATTCCGCTTGTATGAGTTAAAAGGTGTTGGATTGTTATAGATGAGGATATTTGAGAATCTTTTAGTTTAAACCAAGGAAGATGTTGTTGAACTGAATCCTCTAATTTTATCTTTTTGTCTTCTATTAATTTCACTATAGCTAAAGCTGTTAAAGATTTGCTTATTGATCCGATTGCAAATGGTGTTTTACTAGTTATTTTTTTTTTCAGATTCCCCAGTAATCCCCCACGTTTTAGTGAAGAATACATCTTTATTATGTACAATTGCAACAGCAGCCCCTGGAATATTCTGTTCTTTTATAAATTTTTCAATATACTTATCTAAAGTAGCTTTAATATCTTGCTGAGCATATGATTTTGGATGAATGATACATAATACTATTACATTACAAAGAATATAGATTTGAAATAGTTTATAGATAGTTTTCTTCATTATACTTTAGATAGCTTTCTTTTTTTATAACTTACTAAGCTAATAAACACTACTACAGAGAGCATAAAGCTAATCATTATTAATAAAACGTTCCACCATTGATTCTCTGATATGCGATATAAAATATTATAATTAAATGTATTTTTGCTATTAGTTGAATTAAATGATTCAGTTAAAAATATTGAAAATGTAGTTTGCGAGATGAGGTAAGTAATAAATGCGATGAATATGCCACGTAAGATAAATGTGTTGAATTTTCCTTTTTCATTTTGAAGTTGTTTCATTTTAACTTGTAAATCAATTTCATTTATTTCTATAAAATCTTTAACAAATAATTGAGGGGTACCTAAATCATCTATACTGTCTTCACCATGTTCACGACACTCTTGAATATGTTCTAATATTTGTCGCTTAATATTTTCCCTTTCTTCTAAACTAATATCGTATTGCTTTAATTCCTTAAGTACGTCTCTTAAAAATTGCTTTTCTTTACCTATCAATTTATTCCTCATTTCAGAAGGTCTCCTTTCAAACCGCTTTTTAATAATGTTTGAATGTCCAATTGCAATTCTAACCACTCATTAATTTTCTTCTCAAGACGTATTTTCCCATTTTCATTAATTTCATAATAAATCCTTACTTTACCACTGTCTGTTACCTCTTGATAAGTATTAACCCACTCTTGATTTTTCAACTTAGTTAAAATAGGATAAATACTTCCTACTCCTTTCAATTTTAAATTGTTTATTTCAAGTTCTTTCATAATCTCATAACCATAACTTTTCTTTTTCGACAAAATAGATAATACACACATTTCTAAATGACCTTTAATTAAACTTGTTCTATCCATAGGATAAATTTAACAGAAATATATACTTCATTCAAGTATATATTTTTGTTAAATTTAAAAAATCAGACAATGCAAAATAGATTAACAAACAAAATATATCACTTACGAACCGTTTTCAACCTTAATTTTAGCTTTTATAATATAATAATTACATAATATATTAATCGTTTATCACTATTAGTTTTTTATCTCTCCTTCCATATTACTTCTTTTCTTATCGAAAAATATTGTATGGAGGCATAAAAATACTAAAAGATCCAATTTCTTAATTTTGATATTAAGAAATTGGATCTTCTTTCATTACCTTCATTACCTTGTATTAATTATACTGCGCTAATATATACATTATAAAGAATATATGTTTTATTAATTTATATTAATAAAATTTACTGATTACTCTCAAGACATTCATAAACCGCCATCATATCTCGTTTATCCAACTCACGTATGCGATTAAAAATTGGTATTTGTCCAACAGCTTCTGTTAATAAGCTTTCATTCACAACATCACTTACTTTTCCAGTTAACCACGTTTGTACATCCACGCCCTCAACAACTTCTTTTAACCCTTCGTCATTAATACCACTTGCATTACAAGTTACACATGGAATTGTTAGTTTAAAGACACCATCATGTAGATTATCTTCGGTTATCACTTTCTTACCTTTACAAAATGGACATGGATTACTTTTTTTAATTTTATTAATTTGAGTAACTAATTTTTTGTATCCAAACGCTTCGTATACATACGTTAGTTTTTTATATTTACCATTTGTGAAATACTTATCTATAATGGCTTCTCTCGTTTCATAAACATTAGGGAAATCACAAACAGTTACCTGATTATTAACACTAATGGATTCGATATTTCCTTTTATTTCGCTCCAGAATGGTAAGACATTTTGTAACACCATTTCATAGTTTGAAAAGCTTGCTTGTTCTAATTCAAACATTTTCAATGCAACTTGTGCTTTTCTTGGCAATAAAGAAACATCTTCCGTCAATACCATATCGCCACCAACAATAGACTTCAATTTAACAAGTGCCGGTAAATCACCTACTGTTTTCAATACTTTATTAATAGGCTGATTGATTATTTCACGAATATCTACGTTACCAAATTTAAGTGGCTTATGATGATTTAAAACCGTCCCCTCACAAATTGGACATTTCATCATTTTTTTTGAACTCTTAATTTCTTCTTTAATAGGTGCTTTTGAAATAACAATATATCCACCAATAATTGTATTAAATCCTACCCATGTTCTGCGTGTCTTTCCTTTTTTATCATAAAATGATTTTTCAAAATATCCGTACCAAAACGTATGCTTTTCTTCTTCTGACATATCATTATAGCTCTTTGACAAATCGTGACCAAGCTCATTTTTTATTTCTTCGAATAGAAATTCTATTTTTTCATGCTGATAAAATTTTAATACCTTCATGATTTCTGGATCGAATAGCCCATCCCAAAATGGAACACTTTTATCTTGAATGGCAATATCTTTATCAAAAACTTCAATTTGAAGACGTCCAGAACAAGATGGACAATGATTGTCCTGTGAATAGAAATCAAAACTTCTCGTATCTTTATTAATTGGATGAGCAGCTACAATATGATTAATTAATCCACCAATCTCATATAAGAAACTATATTGACTATATAAATGTCTTTCAAGATCAATAGCAATAACAGGTGCGATTGTATCAGATTCATATTCACCATAAATTAACCTAGCCATTGATGATAAACTTTTTAAAATACCGCCCTTATAAACATTTTCGGCATTTTTAAAATAGTTAATATGATTTTCTTCTAAATAGTGAACTCCTTTTTTCTGCTTAAGCATTGAAGAGATATTTATTTTCTTTGTGCTATTCACATTACTTTTTTGACGATAGTAATCCTCATGATTAACAACATCCAAATGCTCTACAGATTCATTCTGCCTTTTTCCAAAATCAACTATATAATCAGAGCTTTCTAACATGTAACGATTATGCTCAATCATAATGATAGAAACTGATTCATCTTGCAGAATACCTCTAATACTATCGATAAATTGATTTAAAATATTTTGTGATAAACCTTTTGAAGGCTCATCAAAAATGAATAATGTATGTGGATTTCTAGTGTTTGCAAATAATTCCGAAACTAAATGAACACATTGAAACTCACCTGTCGATAATGTTTGTGTTTTTCTCTCTAATGTTAAATAGCCAAGTCCTAATTTAATTAGTAGGCTCAAACGTTTATAAGCGATATCTTCATTTGGAAGTTCATCAATAATATCCTCAATCGAGCGCTCAAAAATATCATCAATGTCTTCACTATACTTTGTCAGTTTCTTTTTAATATCTAGGAAAGTTGCTACAGTTGATCGACTTGTAATTGATTGATTTCGGTCTTGTCCTACCATAACTAATTTATCTTTTGGATATCGTTTCAAAAAATCTGTAGCTAGACATTCGTTGACAAGTGTAGATTTCCCACATCCTGATTCTCCTGTAACTGTTACAAGCCTGTTTTTAGGAATTTGAAACTCAGCTATTTGGATATTACGGCAATATAAATCATAGAATGTATAAAATTCTGTTGGTATTTCTTTATTTCCATCCCACAGTATTGACTTTGGTCTTGGTGATTCTTCCACAATTTTCCCGCCATATTTTCCGCTACCAGGTCCAAAGAACAATTGCTCATCAGATGTATCTAGTACTGTATCTGAATGATCAATAAGCCAAATTTGATTTTTACACCCTAATCGTTTAATCTCTTCTAAAATTTGTAATAAAGTTTCATGATCAAGTCCAACTGAAATCTCATCAATAATAATTACAGCATTTTCACTTACTGCCATGAATTCGGCCAAATAAAGTCGTGTTAACTCTCCACCTGATAACGTACCCATAATTCGATTTAATGTTAAATAACCAATGTTCATATTAATAATATTTTGCAGTATATGCTGTTTTTCTTCACTAATATTTAACTCTTTTGCTAGTGAAAGAATAGATTCAATACTTAAATCATTAATATTTGAGATTGAATGTGGCTTGTCCAGCAAATTAATTTCATGTTGTTCAATTTCTTCACTATAACGTTTTCCCTTACATTTTTTACACTCAACATTTTTTGTAGTACCACGGCCTTTACAACCAGTACACCAGCCTAATTGATTATTAAATGAAAAGACCTCTGGAGAAAGATTAAATACTTCAGCAAGTTTTTCCCGAACCTCTGTAAAAACACCAGTATGAGTACCAATCGTTGAACGCGGATTAGACGAAATCGATGATTTTCCTAGAAAAAGTACTAAAGGCATTTCTTCCATCTTAATGGCACTAAAATTTGTTTCCATAATGTTAGGAAATAAATATTGATATTCAGCCTTTGGTAATAAAGAAACTAATCGTTTTTTTGATTCTTCACCAATTGTTTGGCAAAAAGTTGTTTTACCCGATCCAGATAAACCAGCAATTCCAAACGATTTATTAAACGGTATAGTTGCATCTAATTTATTTATGTTATTAGCAATTAATTGATTTACTTTCATATTAACCTCTATTCTTATTTATTCACAAAAGCATTTTTACAATATAATAATTACATAATGAATATTACCTATTATGCAATTATCCTCTCACTTCATGAATCTTATCCTTGTATATTTCAAACCACTGTTGCCATTCATCTTTAGAAAATTCTTTCTCTTCTCCTTCTAAAACGAAAGAAAAAAGATTTAAACAAATATGCCAACCAGCTACATCTCTCGGTGTATGATCTGTTAATTCATGAATGTACTCTTTAAGAAGTAAAAGAGTACCATTTTCCTCATTATGTATTTCAAATCTGACACGGTCTTTATCCCAAGTAAATTCAAGTACTGAGTTTAGTTGACACTCTAAAATATCAATATTTATGAATGAACCGTCCATCATGTCGAACTTTATTATTCCAGCAGTTTTAAGGCTTTCAATCTGTAAATTGGGCATCCATTTTTTCAGCTTACTGTTTTCTGTTAATACAGACCAAACTTCTTCTGCCGTATATGGAAATTGGCGTTCAAATTTTACAATATATCCATCAGTTAGTTTCCTAATTTCAGCTATCATTTTGATTGTCTCCTTATATAGAATATATGTTCCCATTTCATTTTACACGAATATAAATATAAAATAAATATTTATGTCAACGAAGTGTTAATTTAAAGTGAATGGTGCTGAGAAAAACTTAAATATTTTCTAAATCGAGTTATATAATATTGAAAATTAAATATAGATTTATGTACAAATAAAAAAGCCGCATTTGCGACTTATGAAATCATAGGATTAACTCCTTTTTTGTTGAATGATTAGCGCTTAATCGCATCGACAATTAGCGATGGAAAACCAAGTTTATCGCCTTTATTTCTAGAATCATACCTTTTCGAACGGAAAATAACACCGTCGTTTGCATCCCATTCGTTGTAATAAAACTGACCATTTTCATCACAATATTCAAGTAAAACTACCTCGAATCCAGCAGTTTCAAACATTTTCGTTAATGTTATATAATTATGAACGATTTTATGACTTGCTGCTGGATGATCTTTCGGACCGGGGCCCCCTATTTGAACTATATTTTGATATGCCTCATCCTGAAAGAATGCATCAGGGACTCCGCATCGAATATGACCAGATGGTTTTAAAAATTCATAACAAATTTCAGCTGCTCTTACACCTTCTTCAAAAGTAAGGTGTTCCCATACATGCTCAGCTAAAATAGCTGAAATAGAGTTGTATTCAAATCTTCCTTCCCACGTAGCTTTATCTAGTAATTTAAGTTCATCTTCTTGCGTTTGAATCCAACCTGGATTATTATTAAACACTCCAGCTCCGACAACTACTTTAATTTCGTCTTGTTTTATTGCCACCATGTTCACCTCTTGAATATTTTAATTCATTAACATATTCTATGTTTACTATTATCCTTCCTCCTTCAACAAATTTAGTAACATGAGTCCAGTACAATACCGAACTCATGTCCTAAAAACTCTCTAACGCAACGATCTGTCTAACTCTATAAAATTAGTTCATAATATACGATTTTTCTTATAGAAATATAGCACAGCAAACATTAGCATAATACCAATTACGTAAAAAATTGTTGTTCCACTCCCACCAGTATTAGGAATTACCCAGTTATTCTTCGCATTTTTCACTGTTATTTTTTGTGTCTTTACTGCTTCTGTAATTTCTATTTCTATTGGATCTCTAAGTAACATGTATCCGTTCGGTGCTTTTATTTCTTTAATCGTATACTTTCCAATTGCTAATTGGTTGGAAATCACCTTTCCTTTTTCATCCGTTATTAATCTACTAACTTCTTTCCCTTCTTTATCTAACACTTGAAATACAGCGCCTTTTAGCTTTAATTCACTATCCATATCATCAACTTTTTCAATTTCAAATTGCCCAGTCGGATCTGGCAATTTCTTATTTCCTATTTTAATTTCTACTACTGCATCTTTTTCTATTTTTACAGTTATTTTTTCTTTTAATAATTCGTAACCTTTAGGTGCTTCTACTTCCACTAAGGTATAGTTTCCTATTGGTAAGTCTTTTGATATTGCTTCTCCTTCTTCATTTGTTACTAGTTCTCCAACTATTTTTCCTTTTGAATCTTCTATTTTAAACTTTGCTCTTGCTAGTTTTTTATTTTTATCACTTATGTCTACTTTCACAAGCTTCATTTTCCCCATTGGATCTGGCAATTTCTTATTTCCTATTTTAATTTCTACTACTGCATCTTTTTCTATTTTTACAGTTATTTTTTCTTTTAATAATTCGTAACCTTTAGGTGCTTCTTTTTCCACTAAGGTATAGTTTCCTATTGGTAAGTCTTTTGATATCACTTCTCCTTCTTCATTTGTTACTAGTTCTCCAACTATTTTTCCTTTTGAATCTTCTATTTTAAACTTTGCTCTTGCTAGTTTTTTATTTTTATCACTTATGTCTACTTTCACAAGCTTCATTTTCCCCATTAGATCTGGCAATTTCTTATTTCCTATTTTAATTTCTACTACTGCATCTTTTTCTATTTTTACAGTTATGTTATCTTTTAATAATTCGTAACCTTTAGGTGCTTCTTTTTCCACTAAGGTATAGTTTCCTATTGGTAAGTCTTTTGATATCGCTTCTCCTTCTTCATTTGTTACTAGTTCTCCAACTATTTTTCCTTTTGAATCTTCAATTTTAAACTTTGCTCCCTCCAATTTTTTATTATCATTATTACTATCAACCTTTTTTATTTTTACTTTTCCTGTACTAGGCTTGTTCCAATGTTGCCAGTTAAATTTGAAATTGTGAAATTCAAATCCACCAGTTTGTTGTACCGCACCGACAAATGCTTGTCCATTAATCGAACCGCCTTTTGTTTCTAATACAGCATTGGGAGCAAACACACTACCAACGACACCATATCCCTCTGTTATAATTTTTTTCGCATTTGGAAAAAACCAAATCACTTTCCCATATAGCTCAGTAAACGGGGAATTAGGAGAATATGGTTGTGATGTAGGAACTATATCTGTAGCCCTTCCAATATTGTTCTTGTCATATAGAATAGACCCATTTTTAAATGTAACCTCTGTTGCATCCGAATACATAACAATAAAATCTTTGTCCTTAGCATTTGGTAAAAATACATCTCTTATATCTAAATTAATTTTCCCTGTCAATTCTGATGAAACATAAATATTAGGATTGTTTATATCTTTTCCGATTCCATGACTCATATTTGGAATTGGGGTATTCGTTTTATATTGACCTGCATTTTTACTGACTTGGTTCACTATATTGCGAAATTCATTAAATTTCGCGTCAATTTCTAGTTTTTCTTTATAAACGATACGATCATAAGAGGATTGTATGATGCGATCTGGATCACTCTCTTTTGTCATTACGACTATTCCGTTTTGAATGATAAAAGATTCTTCTCTTGATTTCTTAAATTTTCCAGACAATAACAAGGACGGATATCCCTCATCACCCCATTTTTCACCTACTATATTAGATGTTCCCGCTGCAGCACCTACAATCGTATACCCCGATGCATCCATATCACCTTGAACCGCAATTGCTCCTTCAATGTCGCCACCTATTGCTTTATGGTTACCAAAGACAACAGCATTATAACGCGATATATCTCCTAGACCTTCTAAGTTAGTCGTGGATCCATATGCTTCTTTTGGTACATATACGACAAAACTTACACTTAACATTAACAAAACAATAAAATGAATACTTACCAGCTTTAATCGTAGCCTCAATTCCTTTGTTCCCACCTTTACCGTATTTTTTCTATAGTCGAATAAAATGAAATTTTTATTAATGATGATTTACTTCAATCCCCTATATACCTTCTTTACTTATCTCTGAATTTACGGTCCCACTTCCCATTAATGCGGGATAAATACATACATTCTATCGAGTAAACCTTTTCTTATAAATTACGACTAGAAACACACATAACAATAGGAGTGGAACTATTACAGTCCACTTATTAAACATAAATATCTCTGTACTCACTTTTGGTTTTTCTTTCTCGTTTAACTCCACACGCTCACCTCGAACTAGCAATCTATTGGTGTTTACTCCATAAGGCGTACACGTAATTAAAGTTGTATAATCTTTATTTTCTACAATTTGTAGATCTTCCATTTCGTGTGGTAACACTACTTTAATTTGATCTACTTTATAAGCAAGAACTTTGTCTAAAGAATGAATATAAAAAAGATCTCCTTCACTCAACTTATCTAAATCTGTAAATAATTTTGCTGATGGTAAACCACGATGCCCTGTTAAAATAGTGTGCGTATTTTCTCCACCTACCGGGAGCGAAGAAAAATCTAAATGACCTATCCCGCGACTTAATACTTCCTCAGAGGTCCCTTGATAGATTGGCAGTTTTATATTAATTTTCGATATTTCAATATACCCCATTACATCTCCTAAATTTAACGCATCAGCATACGCTTGATGATTACTTTTTTTTTCAGAAAATGGATCTGTAAATGTTTTCGCAGAAGTTTGAACTTGTTTATTATATTCGGCTGCTTCTTTTTCCCTACGTTCGACTTCTTTCTTTTGTAATGCTTTAATCTTCTTATCGTAAGAGCTAATCTCAGAATAATGTGCACGGGTCGCCAACCAATTACTAATAGTAGGATATAAAAAAATACCTAATCCAAATAAGAAAATACCTCCCAAAACAAGATTTCGTTTCATATTTCCACCTCTGTATACGCTTAAATATCGAAAAGAGGAAAGCATTTTGCTTCTCCCCTTTTCATATGGTTACATGTTCCTAAAATCTTAATTTCTAGCAAACTTTTTTCTAAAGAAAACAAATGCCGCTGTAAGCATTAAAGTAAGGCCTATTACAGTAAAAAGAGTCGTTCCTATACCACCCGTTACCGGAAGAATCCATCCACTTTTATTATTTTCAATCGTCAATTTAACCGTTTGATTATTTTCACTAATCTTTACATCAATGGGGTCTTTTAATAATTGATAAGATGCTTTTGTACCATCTTCTTTTGTATATGTTGGTGCTTTCGTTTCAAAAATTTGATAGTCTCCATATGGAATGTTAGACCATTTAATAACACCATTTTCATCTGATACACCTGTTACTTCTTTTCCTGCTACGACAACTATTTTTCCATTATTATCTTTAAGTACAAACTCTGCACCTTTTAATTTATTCTTATTAGCACCATCAATTTTTGTTAACTCAATTATTCCAGTTGTCGGAATAACAACTACAGGTTTAGATTCCTTTTCTCCAATTACATCATTTTTATTTGTAAAATGTATTTTTGCTGTATTTAAAATTTCCGAACCAGATGGTACTCCTTCTTTTACTTGGGATTTAATTTGCAAATGAAATTCTTTTTTACCATCTAATTTTGTGAAATCTTTTACTGTAGCTGTTACTTTTTGACCTTCTATAGCTACCTCAACAACGTTTGCATTTACTTCTGCTCCATCAATTTTCACGATTGGCTTTCCTTGAATCACTAAACGATTATCCAAAGTATCTGTTACCACATATTTTTTGTATTCCTTAATGTCTTCTGGAATTAATGTTTTAATATCATAATTATAATTAGTTAACGGATTGATTGGTAACGCTTCCAATTTTCCGTTAATCTTTTTATCAATTGTTGGTTCTTCATAGTTTTTCACTTCTAATTTAACTACTGTACCAGAAGTAATAGTTCCATCTTCATTAATTGTTCCGGAGTTCTTAACAAAAAACTCACGTTTAGTTGGATCTATTACATAGCCTTTCGGAGCTTTTGTTTCTTGGAAATAGTATTCTCCATACACCAATCCTTGCACGCGAATATGACCATTAGCATCTGTTACTAACTCTTTTTTCACTTCTGTACCGTCTTTTTTAAATAAAGAGAATACTGCACCTGCTAATGCTTTTTCATTTACACCAGTTTTTATTAAATCAACTGCACCACGTTTAACCTCATTTTTAGGATACATGTGAACATCATAGTTTAGCACCTTACCCTCTTTATTCGTTAATGGGATATCTACTGTATACGTATTGGGATTTAGATTAACATGTGGAGGTCCTGCCACTTCTTTCACCTCATAACGTCCTAGCGGAAGATCTTTTAATACAGCTTGTCCGTTATCATCTGTTACTACTTGATTGGGAGTGGCTCCCATTACAGGTTTCACGTCTTCTTTTACGATTTTCCCATCGTTTGAAATTTTTTCAAAAGAAGCAACCTTTTTTACTTCAAACGTTACACCTTTTAATGGTTTCGCATCTTTTGGCACCTCTTGATTTGCAGAACCGTCACCTTCTAGTCCCTGCGCTCCATCTTTTTCTTGTTCATACTTATGAATCGTTAAAGTACCTTTAGATGGTGAATCCGCCTTTACTAATACACTAGACCATGTAGAAAATGTTAAGAAAAACACTAAAAGCACACTAAATATTTTTTTCATTTCTCTTATCCCCTTTACTACTTCTATCATTTTAAAAATTTCTTTATTACTATTACCTTCTTAAAAGCAATAGTGTGCCAAGTATCAGATTTAAACGAATAACATAAAACATAGTCGTCCAACAATCCATTGTTTACAATCACTTATTCACTTTTCTTATCTTCTATTATTACGTTGTCTCTCCACATGATATATGTAATTTTCTCCCCTAAATTACACTTATATCCCTATTTCAAGAATCATTACATTTGTTACACAATAGCTTTCACTACTAATTTCGACTAGTCACTTACTGTCAATCTATTCATTTCTCACTTCCTATCCCTATTTAAAATCCAATCTTAATCATTTTTTAATACATATAAGTAATAACCAACAAATAAGTGTGACGATTCATATTTTACGCTACTGTCCAAAACTGTTACCTGTATATTCAAATAATATGTGCTATTCATGTTAAATTATGGTATTATTCTTAGAAGTTTATAACTTTTATTTATATTTTTTATTAATAAAGGTTTTCCGTATCTACTTATGAAAAAGGAATATATGTTTATTTAACTATTACGCATAACTGTAAGGAGGAAGAATATGACTAAAAAACTCAGTCTAGTTGAGATAGAGTACATTTGCAATATGTTTTTTCAATCTTTCGAAATTCCAGTTTGTTTTTTAGATTGTAACAAAAATATTCTTTTAGAATTTAAATCAAAAAATGATTCACATTCGTTATATACATCAAAAATAGAAGAGTTACATATGCTTTTTCAGAGAAATGATACATATAATTCCCCCATCTTCAGAACTCACGAATATCTAGGGCACTTTATTTTAATTCACATAAAGAGCGATTATATGGTGAACGGTACTGTTATTATTGGGCCCTTGACACATGTGAATTCTTCTACAAGTAAAGCGGATAGTAACCTTAATTTTATTCCAAATTATAAAAGAACAAGAGACCATTATTTTTCATTGTCAGTCAAAGATCAAAATTTCTTTGTAAATATAGCGATATTGTTCTATAACATTCTCTATAAAAAAAATTCAGATGTAAGCACCTTTTCAAATAACAGTGACTCACTTCATATAAGTCATAGCAGCATCTTAAACGAAGATGTATATATTTCAATGCAAAAAGACGAATCCATTTATCATAATTTATATATAGAGCAGCAACTACTTAGTTCTATAGAACACGGGGATAAAGAAACCGTACTCAAATATTATTACGAATTCCAACAAGAGACTCTTTCATCTTTATCTTCATTCCATCAATTAAGACGTCATAAAAACATTTGTATTTCATCCATCACGCTCGCTACTAGATATGCGATAAAAGGGGGACTTCCATCTGGGATTGCTTACAAAATTTATGATTTACATATTCAAAGAACAGAAGATTTAAAAGACAAAGAATCTGTTTGGGATTTATTAAAAAATGCTTTTTGTACCTTTGCAGACCGTGTAAAGGCACAAAAAACACAGCAACATTCACAGACTATTGCTATTTGCAAAAACTACATTTTTAAAAATATTTACAATCCAATATCTGTTAAACAAGTTGCTAAATTTGCAAATGTGAATTCAGATTATTTATCTATATTATTTAAAAAAGAAGTCGGTATTTCATTAATTGAGTACATTCAACGTGAACGAATCGAAGAAGCAAAGAAATTATTAACTTTCACCACCTATCCTTTATCAGACATATGCGCTTCGCTTAATTTTAGCGATCAAAGTTATTTCACTAAAATTTTTAAAAAATTCACCAATGAAACACCTGGTAAATATCGAAAATCTCATGTTGTCATTTAGAGTGAAACTTCCATTAAAACAAAATGTTTTCAGTAACTCATCAATGGCAGATTAGAAGCACTCCCAGATTCATGAACTATAGGATTTATGCTTTTTCCAAACCAAAAAACACGTTACTATTCTTTTATTTTAATGAGAATAGTAACGTGTTTTTTATGTAATGTAGTTTTGTAGACAGAACATGATCCAACTACAAATTTTTATAGAAGCCAAATGCACCGCTTAACTACTAAAATCTTATTAAGTAAAAAATCCATATTTTGTTTTACTTACTTTCTACTTTATTTCTTTTGAATAATGAACTCTTTTCTTCAAACGAATGATCCCTACTATTATTTTTGTATCTTTCTAAATTTGCGAACAAAAGTGAGTACTGTGCCTGTAATAATCATCAATATGCCGATTGCTGCACTGTTAGTTGTACTTACACCCGTCTTTGGAAGCTCCTTATATGTATATTCTTTTTTATCGCTATTACTGTTGTTTGAGATATTACTCTTATTTTCCTTATTAGCAAGGCCATTAGCTTTGCTAGTTTCTTTATCTTTCACTAATACTTTTTGTATTGCATTTACCTCATTACCCACGGAATCTCTAACACTATATATTATTTCATAAGTACCAGCTTTAGTTGTATCTATAGTTCCTTCATACGCTACTTTAGAAATAAGGTCACCGTCCTCTTTATCAGTAGCTGATACCCCTACCAATGAATCAAATTGATCACCCTCAGTAATTGAAGTTGTAGCAGGTACTTTTAGTATTGGTTTATCATTTTTAACTTCTTCTCTAACTTTGACCGTTACAGTTTGCTTCGCCGTTACTTCATGACCTTTAGAATCTGTAACCGTGTACGTTAATACGTAAGTACCGGCTTTAGTTGTATCTACTTCACCATCAACTTTGATTTTAGAAGTGAGATCACCGTCTTCTTTATCGATAGCTAATACTTCTGCCATTGGAACAAATGAATCTCCAACATGAATTGTCGC
Organism: Bacillus sp. cl96; assembly: GCF_900100505.1. Taxonomy (NCBI): domain Bacteria; kingdom Bacillati; phylum Bacillota; class Bacilli; order Caryophanales; family Bacillaceae; genus Bacillus; species Bacillus sp. cl96. The sequence continues at coordinate 51,857 of NZ_FNDM01000013.1, read as the reverse complement.
TCCAACAGGCACTGTTAATTTAGGTTCTAAATCTGATGTTTCTCCATTTCCCTCTACAATTACAGTCTGTGTTGCCGTTGCATTCCGTCCTTGAGAATCAACAACCATGTATTCCACAATGTATGTACCTGGTTTTGAAGTATCTACATCGCCTTTATGCTTTACTTTATTTGTTAAATCACCATCTTCTTTATCAACAGCTTTTACATTTCTCATTGAATCAAACGTATCACCTACACGTAGTGTAATCGTAAACGGTACAGTTAACTCTGGAGCTTGGTTTTCTGCTGTTTTTTCGTTCTCTTTCACCGTTCCTGTAATTTTTGCCGCATCAAAAGCATTTTGGACTGCTTGAACTTCAATTGAGTTCGCTCCATATTTATTAGTTGCCACTTTAAGGCATGCCAATTTCAATTCAGAGAAATTAGAAGTCATATTTAATTCATCAGTATTTGCATAATAGAAAATATCAAACATTCTATCTTCACCAATACCATTTACATTTACACCGTTATGAGTACCACCTTGTGCCATTAAATACGCAACTTTATTAATAATACTTGAGTTAAAATGAACGCCTCCATAATCCTCTCCATTTAAATCATTATATTTACTATAATCATCCGGATACGGTAGTCCTTCTGAAAAATTAATTGCAGTTGGATTTTTCATATTACGAAAAGTCGATCCAGTTTGTTCTCCTATTGTCCAGTTAAATTCCCCATTATTTATGTATTTCTCTATAGCCGTTCCCATAATATCCGATAATGCCTCGTTAATTGCCCCAGATTCTCCTGAAAATTCAAGGTTAGATTCACTTGATGTAACTGCATGTGTAAATTCATGACCGGCTATATCGAACGCTTTTACCATGGGATCTCCATATAAAAGCATACTAATGTTATTAATATTAGTACTAAATGCATTCTCCCAATTTTCAGGATCATTTGTTCCTCCAGAATCCCATGCATGTACAACTGAAACTACTTTTTTTCCTTTATTATCAAAACTATTACGCTTATATTTTTCTTTATAAAAATCGTATACCTTTGTTGCTAAGAAATGAGCGCTTACCGCCTTTGGATCATTAAATGTTGTTGAAACACTAGTTGCTAGTATACCAGGATAATAACTTTCTTCATTTGTAATATCTCTATAATTTACATCATATGTCTCAATTCCTTGTCCTCTTGTGTAATCAGCAAGCGCATAATTCCCACTGGTCTGTTTAGAAATACCAAATGTACGAGTTACGCCTAAATCATCTTTTCCCGTTCCAGTTAATGATGTAAAATTGCTAGTTTTATTTTCCTTAACGGATTCAACATACTCTTCACTTATTTTCAAACTTGATTCTTGTACCATATCTTTTAACATTTCACCATTATGAGCATTCACTAAATAAGTTCCAGATACATAATTTGGTGTTGTAGCAGCAAATGTAACTTGATATGCATTGCTAGCCTGCCCATGATTTTCATCAACAAAAATAACTGCCTTAACTTCTGGCTCAGAAATAAATTTAGTATCGTTTCCGTACTTTTTATAAATATATTGTTTTGCTTCTTCTTTTGATAAATTAATAGGTTTCTTTAAATCTTCTTGTGTTAAATTTTGTGCGCTAGCTCCTGAAATGCTTTTAATAATACCTTTTTTATCTACGTGAGCAGTCAACTGGTGGCCATATACTTCTTTTCCTTCATATATTTGTTGCATGCGCACAAGTGTAGTTCCATCATAAGAACCACGTTTTTGAAGAACCTTGTAATCTACTCCTGTTTCTGCACTAACTTGTTTTGGAGACAAAGCATGCTCCGTATTTTCCTTAAGTGCATCTTTCACTACATTCTCTGGTGCCTTTTTTGATGGTTGTGTCAGATCACCTGTACGGAACGAATCCTCTTGAATTTCAACTTGCATTTGACCAGGTTCCTCTGCATGACCTACTCCATATGGTGTTACACTTGTTAAAACGAATCCTGTAGTTAATGCAACTATAGCTATTTCTTTTTTATTTCCCATGATATTTACCTCGTATAAATTTCTATTATTTATATGAAACTGCTAAAATGTATACAATCTATTCCTAACATAAAAAGATGACTTTTGTAATCTACAAAAGCCACCTCTTCAATATGTAATATCCCTAAAATGTTTTTAATACATAATTTCTATACGAACAGAAAAAAGCATTCATTAACGAGCATTTTGCAATACTTTTATTAGGTCATTTATATTTTCAACTTTCTGCTGAAACTGATCAAGTCTGCTATGTAACAATGAAGGATTTTTATCTTCAGTTGAAATAACTTGTTTTAATTCGTTTTCTAATTTATCATACATATCAAAGAAATTATCAAATTCTACACTTACAAGCTCTTCATTTTCGCGATAGAATCTTTTTGCTTCTATATAAGTCATATATGATTTATTTAAAAATCCTAATGAAATTAAATATTTAGAAGTGTTTTCTTGATAAATAGCAATATCACACGCTATTTTAATATCAGAATAAGTCTTTTGAACGAGACAATGCAATTCAAAAATCTTAAACTTTAATCCATTATTCATTTCATCCCCTCTCATCGTATCTATTCTACATAAAATTAGAATATTATACAAAGAAAATTATTAGCATGAAATTGACAATTTAAAAAATAACTTAAGGATAAACAAAATCCCTCTCATTATAAATTATAGTTGCGGAGCATTTACCAACGTAACAGCAAAATAAAAAGCGAAAAGAATAAATCTTTCCGCTCTTAGAGTAATAAATACATTTCATATTGCGCTAAAGAATTCTTTTCAAATCCACATTTCTTAAGAAAACCTTCCAGTAAATTATTGTTAGGAAACCCAATTGATAAACTTGATAAATTTAATTCTTCTCTTGCTATTTGTAATAATTTCATCCCAACACCAATATTTCTATAATCTTTGTCTACGAAAATAAAACTAATTTTACCTTGTTTATTTACACATAGAGAGCCTTTTAAGTCATTATCGACATATGCACCATAAAATACATTATTTGTTTTTTTGATATAATCAATATCATTTTGCCAATTTATATGGAAGTTTAACCATTTCTGAATTTCATCTTTAAAAGTTGGAAATTCTAATTGTTTTACTTCAATATCCTTACAATCTTTATTCATTATTTTAGTCAAATCATTTAAATTATAATAAGAAAGATCGTACACTTTTTCATAGCCCAACTTATTATAAAAATGAATCGCTCGGTCATTTCCTACAATGACTTCGAGAAAAAGTTGCTTACATCCATGTTGAATCGCCTCTTCTTTATGCAGTTCAAATAATTTTTGACTCACACCAATACCGCGGTAATTAGGATGAACCGCTAATGTTCCACAGCGCATAGTCTTAATACTTTCATAATCCTTTATACCACCTAGTATTACGCCAACAGGTTTGCCTTCTTCTAAAGCAAGAAAAGAATGTTCTAGCAAATTACCTTCTGGTCCCAAAAAACGTTGTATAAAATCCCCTTTTGAAACTTCCATTTTAATAATGTAATCTGAAAATCCAACTTTAAAAGCTTCATATACTAAATCAATATTTACATCACTACACCTTTTATATTGAATCATAATATAATTATGCCTCCAATTACTTATGTTAAAACCCTCTAACTATCTATTATTTACTACATTAATCTCATAAACACGTAAAAAGGCAATTAAATGCTCACATGCTCTTTCGCATGCTAGCATTTTAAAGATTTTTTGTTCTTCTTTCGTTTTATCATTTGCTTGATCTGAAGCAGCTTTTAAACAGAGAAATGGTTTTTTATTTATTTGACACACATAGGCGAAAGCTGCTACTTCTTGATCAACTGCCAATGCTCCATATACGGTATGGAGTAAATATCTCATTTCTGAACTACGAATACGTTGATCTCCGGATAAAAATGTACCGAAATGTATTGGATCATATGATCGTATTTTTTTTATTCTTCTTACAAGTGATTTTGTTGTTTCAATAGGTGCTGTTCTACCGTTATATAAATTAAAAACATCTTCCCCTGAGCCAGCTGCAGTAACATCGTGTTGTATTGCGTTTAGTGCCACTACAATATGACCGTTTTTCACCTTGTTTGATAAACTTCCGCATATTCCTGTCATAAACAACTCATCTGGCTGAAACTCACTAATTAACAATTGTACACAACTAGCGCAGCTTACTTTACCGACACCAGTAACAACTGATATAATTTCCAGCTCATTAATAGTATGAAAATGAAATTCCCAAGCTGCTCTTTTTTCAACACGTTCACTCGGATAATGTTGATGCAAATACGTCAGTTCTGGTTCCCATGCAGATACAATTGCAATACGTTTCATTACACGCTTCACTTCCCCTATTGTCATTTAAATAAGTTATCTATACTTTCTCGTTCATAATCTGGAATCCATTCTTTGTATTTCTTATATGAATCTCGTATTATTTCTTTATTCTTCGCAATTACTTCACATCCTCTATCATTATACATAAACATCACAATATCTTTCTTTGCATTTATGAGAAATACATCTGGATAAGAGATTTCTTTTTTTCGTCCAAATCGAAGATACAGATCAGAAAAATCCTCATGATTAGCAGCTTGTATCAGCGGTTCATATTTAATATCTTCCGCAAGACATTTAAAAGAAAATTGATATGTACAATATAAAGTGAAACTTTAATCAGTGGGGGGTCTTACTGCCCGGCAAATAGCGGGATAAATCTGCTTCTTCATCTTCAAATAAAAACGGTAACGTTTCTTATCTTATATGAAATCTTAAATCTCTTTGCTTAATATATTTATTGTATATATTTATTTTCTGTGAAGTTTTTATGTTTTCCTTTTTAAATCTATAAACATTTGTCACTACAAACACTACATCTTCTTTTGAAAATATGTCTTCAAAGTTGAGAAAAGTATTCCATATTTAAATCGTCGGTTCCTTCTACAATTTGATATTTATCTTTTCCGAAATCAAAATGTAAATGATTTTCCCACTGAGAATATAAGTAGGATCCTAATGTAACTCCTGGAAATGTTTGATTCATATATTCTTTTAATTGCATTTCCTTGTCCTTTCTACTGTACAATTCTTTTTAAATCCCAATATGCTTCTTCTAGCCACGGATGTATAACTTTCAATGTATCTTTCCTTTCCCACAAATATGAAATATATACAAAAGCTGCTTTTTCCAAAGATTTTCCCAATTCTTTTTTTATTTCTATTAAATATGGTGGTGTCCCTTTTTGATCCCATTCTATTTTATCTGCAACAAATAATACTAAATCCATCTTCGTTGCATGTTTACGCAACGTTGTATGGCAACAAATTGCATTTAAAATCTCTTCATCTTCGACTTTAAATATTTCTTTTGCGATTACCCTCGATAATTTTTGATGAATAATCATAGGAAACTTTCTTTCCGCTTCCACTATTGCTACACCAAATTCTTCAGCAACTGCAATCCGCTCCTCGTTTGGAAAAATGCCACTAATATCATGTAAATATCCTGCAATTGCTGCTTTTTCTTTATCTACGTGAAACTTTTCTGCAATCTTTTTTGCCTCATTTGCCACACGAATTGAATGTTTATATGTAAACTCTTTATTATATTTTAGTAGAAAAGCTTTAATATCATTGTCTATTTTTCCAGTTAGAGTAAATGAATATATATCATTACATAACATAGAAAATCCCCCTTATAACTAACTTTCATTATAATGTAGAATCTAAATATCCTTGTTATTTTATATTCGTTATTAATCTTTTTACTCCTTTTTAATACGTTACATGAAATTTTATACATAATCATCGCTACAAGTACATAAATGTTTGATATTATAGTAATGTTGATGATTTGTAAGGAAAGGAACTACACAATGAATAAAAATATATTAATTATTGATGATGATAAAGAAATTGTTGAATTACTTGCTGTTTATTTGCGAAATGAAGGCTATAACATTTATAAAGCTTATGATGGCGATGAAGCATTGCAAAAGGTTTCTACATATGAAGTTGACCTTATGATTTTGGATATTATGATGCCAAAACGAAACGGATTAGAAGTTTGTCAGGAAGTGCGTGAAAATAATACTGTACCAATTCTAATGCTTAGTGCAAAAGCAGAAGATATGGATAAAATATTAGGCCTTATGACAGGTGCTGATGATTATATGATCAAACCATTCAATCCATTAGAATTAGTAGCTAGAGTGAAAGCTTTATTACGAAGATCCTCTTTCCAAAATGCTACTTCGCAAAAGAATGAAGATGGTATTATTCGTATTCGCTCTGTTGAAATACACAAACATAATCATACAGTTAAAGTAAATGGAGAGTACATTAAACTAACCTCTATTGAATTCGATATTTTATATTTACTTGCGAGTAATACAGGAAGAGTATTTAGTTCAGAAGAAATTTTCGAACGCGTTTGGAATGAAGATGGTTATGGTTCAAATAAGACGGTAATGGTCCATATTAGCAACTTACGAGATAAACTTGAAACAGTAATAAATGGAGAAAAATTTATTCATACTGTTTGGGGAGTTGGCTATAAAATTGAGAAATGAAGCATTTGATATATTAAAAGATATTCCTAAATGGAAACTTATTTTTTGGCTTTTATTAGCTATCACACTCACTCCTATTACTGAATTAATTATTTATCGCCTCGTTACGAGTGTAATTGAAAGTTCACTTACTCTAACCGAACTCGGTAAAGAATTCATTCGAATTTTTGGTTATGAAAAGTATAAAGGGATTAAAGAGTCTTTATGGATGATGATTGTATCTTATTTGTTTTTATTTTCTATTTTTTCATCCTATCTTTACATTTTTTATCGTCACGAGAAAAAACTTTATTATGAAACTTGTATAAAAAAAATGATAGAAGAAATTCGTTATATTGCAAATGGAAACTTCAATCATAAAGTTTCTATTGTAAATCATAATTATCTAGAAGAATTAGCAATCGGGGTCAATGAAATTGTTGAACAATTAAAAGTCTCCATTGATGAAGAAAGACAAGCTGAACAAGCAAAAAGTGAACTTATTACAAATGTATCACATGACTTACGCACTCCCCTTACCTCTATAGTTGGATACGTAAATTTAATCCATCATGATAATTATAGAGATGAAGTGGAATTGCGATACTATATTCAAGTCATTTACGATAAGGTAACTCGTCTTAATGCATTAATGAATGACTTGTTCGAATATACACGTGTTCAAAATAAAGAATTAAGCTTGTATTCTGTTCCTATTGATATTGTAGAGTTACTTGGACAATTAACTGTTCAATTCCGTATACAATTTCAAGAAGCTAATATAGAATGTCGGCCTTCTTTCCCGTCTCAAAAGCTCATGGTATTAGCTGATGGTGACAAATTAGTGCGTGTGTTTGAAAATCTTATTATAAACGCTATCGCTTATGGAAGCGAAGGTCGCTATATTGACCTTACTGCTTATGAAAGCAATAATATGATTACAATTGATATAACAAATTACGGACAACCTATTCCTAGTACGGATTTACCTCATATTTTTGAACGTTTTTATCGCGTTGAGAAATCTCGCTCTACAAACACTGGTGGATCTGGACTTGGATTAGCAATTGCAAAAAGTATAGTCGAATTGCATAAAGGAACAATTGAAGTATATAGTGATGACGAAAAAACAACATTCACTGTAAAACTACTCCCATACAAATGTTAATATTACAAATAAAAAGTTCAATTTCTTACCATATAAGAAATTGAACTTTTTCCATAATTACCCTAAATTTAATAATCCTTTATAATTCTTTAGAAATTCTTTACCTTTTCTTTCTTCCTAATTAAGCATTCCTTTTTACAATACTATTATTGATGTCATAATAGGAGGATCGCTTATGCAATTCTTAAAGACATTCGCTATTTTATTATTATCTTTTTTTATTACTGCACTTATCGTTTTATATTTTTATCTTTATGTAAATGGTCCGATTATTCAAGCTAAATCAGCTATTTTAATAAATGCTAATTCAGGTGAAATTGTTTATAAAAAAAATGAAGAAACTCCAGTACAATCAGCTGCTTTATCTAAATTAATGACAGAATATATCGTATTGGAGCAACTAAATGATAGAAAAATACAGTTAGATGACTTAGTACAAATAAGTAACGAAGTTTTCCGAGTAGAAACAAGCCCTATACAAGTAACATCGAATGATAAAACAACGGTTCGTGATTTACTTCATGCATTGCTACTGGCAGGGAATAATCGTTCTGCACTCGCCCTAGCAGAACACATTGCTGGAAATGAAGATAACTTTACAGTATTAATGAATAAAAAAGCAAAAGAACTAAAGTTATTACAACCATCTCCATTTCTAAACTCTACTGGAATTAATAATAATACAAATAAACAATCAACTACAACAGCGATAGACGCAGCTAAACTAGCAGCACGATTAGTAAAAGATTTTCCAGATGTATTGAATATTACGAAACTAACCTCTTACCAATTTACCTTCAAAGATTCCCAGGTTTTCAATACGAATAAAATGATATATTCCCTTAATGAAAACATTAAACTTCAAGGTGTTGATGGCTTACAAACTAGTTTTTCAACTAACGGTAATTATAGTTTTGTCAGTACAGCAAAACTTGGAGATACTAGACTAATTTCAGTAATATTAGATGCAGATGAAGAAAACATTTCATTTATTGAAACAAAAAAGTTGCTCCAGTATGGTTTTGATCCTTCCTCGTACTCTGCACTCCAAGCTTTTAAAGACGCCCTTACATCTTGGACAATATTGCTTCAGTTTAAAAATTTAATTATACAAACTATAATGATTTTTTTAATCATTACCACCTTAATGTTTTTACATATACGTCAGAAAAAATCCGAGGATTTCAATTAAGAAATCTTCTTATATATATAAAACCGACTTGCGCTTGAGATGCAAGTCGGTTTTTAATTCTATCATCCTCTTCCAAGCAAATTTGCTGAAACTGGTTGCAAGTTTAACTCTCTCGCCCATATAGATAGCTGACCAATATGATAAATTTCATATCCCATTACATGTCTTAAAACCTATGTTTTTTGAGGCATACATCCATCTCTGTTTCCTTTCGTTGTGTTCGTTTGTTTAGTTTAAATGGGTTAATCTATTAATTCTATTAAATCCAACAATTTAACTATTACACTTTAAAGTTCTACTCATATACTATAGTAGATTACTAGAAAGGAGGCTTAACTATGGATAGTTGCGTTGTATTTGTAAACGGACAACCTTTTTTAGTTCTTTCAGTAGCTGGTATTGAAATTGCTAGATTAGAGATTTCCCTTCAAGTAGCATTAGCTCTAAGAGTGCTTGGGATACCAATCTGTGATTAATTACCAAATTAAAAGAAAAAGAGGGCATTAGCCCTCTTTTTTTATTTTCCTCATATATTTTCTTAACAACAAATAAAATTTTAATTTTTATATTGTAAGGAAATTCCGAAAAATAAACTCATTTTATTCAATAAAAAGAGCACCACCCATACCTCATTATCCGTTTCTAAAAAATTAGAATTCGATTAATTACAAAAAAATTTAAATATACGAACGTTACATAAAATACTTGTTAGAATAGCTGTCCTTCACACTATTTATTTCGCAGACGTTATATAATCAAAGCACCAATGATTAACTTTTTATACGGCTTATTTTAAGTGTGCTAGCATTCTAGGCTAGATGATCATGACTGCAAAAAAAACTTCAAGTTCTCGTTTATATAAATCAGATAACGCTTTCACTTTTTGAATCGATTGATAATCTTTAAATCGCGGTTCGCTATCTTCTTCTCCTTGAAGAGCACTAATCCAACTATACTTGAAATCATGTTTCTAACATACCCCCAGTTTGCAAAGTAAATCTTCCTCTCAAAGTTGTTCACACCACTTAAACCAATCATCTCTTACTTGCCAATTATATTGAAATAAAGTGTACACATTTCTCTCTCCCTTACTTCAATTATCCACCTAACAGCATCTGTTATATAATGTGGTTCATCTTTTTGAATATAATGACCACTTTGTTCTGCAATTATTAGTTTATTTTTGTTTGATAATCTTAATAATTCTTCTTGCAATTGTAACCATTTTATTTGTGCATCTTGCGAATAAAAAGCTTTTTTACCAGCAGCTAACACGACGAGTGGAATATCTCTCGTCGACTGACAATATTTATCTGCTTCACCCAGACTAAACATAAACTCTTCATAAGAACTTTCATGTACAAATTGTTTATAGTAAGCTTCTTGAAATTCTGGAGACATGATTGGCAAAAATGCTTCTTTATAATTTTCTGGTGTCGAATCAACCAAAACTATTCCCAACATATCTTCAGGATAAAAATCAGTAAATAAACGTGCATTTATACCACCAAAAGAATGTCCTACAAAAATATAAGGTGGCTTCAGTTGTAAAAGATTTAAGCATGTTCTCAAATCTTTTACCATTTCAGAACTAATACGTTTCTTGGAACTCTTCCCGCTTTTGCCTAATCCAGCCCGATCGTATGTAAGTACCGTACCATATTCCGTCAGTTCTTCAGCAGTTTGATTCCATGCCTTCGAATAATCACCATAGCCTGATTCCAATATAATAACAGGCTGCTTCTTCTTTCCTTGGAATATTTTCGTATACATTTTAAAATCAGCAACTTGTATATATTCCTCTATACATTTAACCATTGACAATCACTTCTCTTCGGCCAAGTTCCTCTACAGCGTGATTAATTATTTCACTTACAGATAAAGAACCATCCAATATGATATCTGAATTCGGCTTAACAGTATGAATTGCCTCTAAATAAGCTTTTCTCGCATATGTCATGTAATGTTCCAAATCATTATGTATTTCATCTATTGTACCTTCCTTAAAATCTCGCAAAATCCTTCTAGCCATCGCAATATCTAAAGGCGTATCAATAAATATAGTTACATCAATGAATTTTCGCATCTCACTATTTAAGTATGCAAAAGGATAATCTACAATAATATAGTCTAAGGTATTATTTTGTATAAGTTGCTCAATATCATGAATTAATGGTGTTAATACCCACTCGTCGTAATTCGCCCCATCATCAATCCATTTACAAATATCAGCAGGAGAGTTATCAAATGTATAACTATCAAAATATAGAGCTTTTGAGTTTTTAAACTTATGCTTTAATCTTTCTGTAATTGTAGTTTTACCTCCCCCTGAAACAGCTGCAATTGAAATTATTTTTGTTTTATTATCCACTATACCCACCAAGCCCCTTTGTTAACATAATATAATTATAAATTACTATTGTTGCTACTTCTTCCATTCATATTCTAACATACTCATTTCCCATAAATTCCAATACGTTTCTCCTACTCTTTTTGACTCTCTTAATAAGCCTTCTTTTACAAACCCTATTTTTTCGTAACATGAAATGGCCGATGTATTAAAATCATACACACCAAGAGTTACTCTATGTAGTTTTAATTCGTCAAAAGCAATATGAAGTACTGCTTTCATCATATGTTTTCCTATAGAACGTCCTCTCATCTTCGTATTACCAACTAATACTTTTCCAATTCTAGCGGACTTATTAATATTATCTATTTGCCCAAGCGAAATATGACCAATAACGTCTGAAGTCTCTTCATCTACCACTTTGAAAGCGAGTGTATTTGCACTTTCTATATACTTCTCTAATTGCTGTTCGTCTAAAGGGAATGTGAATGCATTTCCTGACCATTGTATTAGAAATTCTTCGGAATTAATCCAATTTATTAATTGTTTAAAATCAGATTTCTTAAAACTTTCTAGTTTAATCACTTCCTTGCTCCTTTCGTACATCATGCTTTATAACCTCAAACTTATTTCTATATAAAGAATATATTCTCCTTTTATATGAAATTAAAATAAAGCCATTCATGTGAATGGCTTTACAAAAAAGCAGCATAATTATGCTTTGTTTGCTACATCAATACCATTAAAATCAAAGTCAGCAGTAACCGTTGTAACAGGTGGGAAGATTGCTTCAATTTTACAAATGGAAATAATTACTCCAACCGATCCAGGAATAGCCGCAAGCCTAACTACATCACAACTGACAGACGAAACAGTACCTACATAAGTACGTCCCTCTGTATTAATTTGAACTGTTCGATTAATTAATTTCTTAAGTTCATCTCTAATTCCTTGTACACAAGAATTATCACATTTCTCATGCTGTTCTTTTTTACACTCTTCGAATACTTCCCAACAATCATCTTGTTTACATGTACACTTCTTTTTACAATTATTAAATCGAGAACCCAATACCTCACCCCCTAATCCTTTCTATTAGTAAAGTATGTCCACTAGCTTAAAAGGGTACGAGGCAAACACATAAAAAGAAAAAAACAAACAATTGTACCAAACTTTCTTTTCATTATTCATTATAAAAACAGACTTCTCCTAATTAAAAGCTTTTTAATGAGCGGCCGTGAATTTAGTCCTACTCCATTTAATGTTTAGACACCACTTTCTAAAACAAACCTTTTTTTAAAATAAGACGCCCCTTAAAAACACACTAGATTTTCCCATTAACTCACATATACATAGACTTTATTTGTGGATTTCCCATTTTTCATTGTGAAATATACATTTAAAAAGCGTACTCGAAAATAAGATATTATTTGTAATCAGAACATTTTCTTCAACAAGTGTTTATTGAAAAATACCATAACTAGTAGTAGTTCTCTCCACTTTCTCTTAAAAATTAGCATAGTTTGTATGAATTCTATATCGAGTAGAAGACACTCTATCATATAAAGATAAAATAGTAGGTTAATAAACAAGCCATTTTTTTATTAAAACATAGAATAATATGAACACTATTGAAAGGAGGTAGAAATAAATGTCCTGGAAAAATGATTGCTGGAGTTCTCAGAAAAAGCATTGCTGTGATGATTGGTGGAAATCTAAAGAAAAGCATCATTGTGATGATGATTGGAGTTCTCAGAAAAAGCATTGTAATGATGATTGGTGGAAATCTAAAGAAAAGTGTCATTGTGATGACGATTGGAGTTCTCAGGAAAAACATTGTAATGATGATTGGTGGAAATCTAAAGAAAAGTGTCATCGTGATGATAATTGGAGTTCTAAACGAAATAAGTGTCGTTGTAAATGTTTCTTTATTTGTTGCCATTGTAAAAGAAAAAATTAGTAATATTTTTAATGTCAACGTAAAGGAAAGAATATGTCTTTTGGAACCAATCGGGCTTTTCCGGAAAGTTGATCCCTCACCTACTTCCTTGCTTTTGCTGAATTTTTAGATGGGGGCATTACTGCCCGGCAAATACTAGAATGTAATATATAAAAAGCTGACTGCTTATAGTCAGCTTTTTATATATTAACACGTAAAGGTTTAAACAGACATATAAGCAGTCACGCTTTGTCATCACCTTGTTGTTGTAAATTAGTATTTCTACATTGAATAGACATTCCATAATATCGTATTTTGATTAAAACTAAAAAACATACTTAACACTAATAGTAAAATTTTTCTTCTTCATCAAATTCACTTCTTTTCTTTTTATAAACATAAAAAAAGGATCTCTATTTATATAGAGATCCTTTCTAACTTTATAATTTACTAGACTGTAACCCCTGAATAAACGGAACAACTTCAGGATTTACAAGCGATGATAAATCACCTAATTCTTTTCCTAAGTAAGCTGCTTTAATAACACGGCGCATTACTTTAGAATTACGTGTTTTCGGTAAATCTTCTACAACGTGGATGTCTTTAGGACACAACGCTTTTCCAATATGAGAGTTTACTAAACTCATTAATTCTTTCTTTAATTCTCCTGTGAATGTTACATGATCTCTTAACACTACAAAACAATGACAAACTTCACCTTTTACTTCGTCAGGTACACCAATTGCAGCAGCTTCGATTACATCGTTATGTTTCACAAGAATAGATTCATATTCAGCAGGTCCAATACGTTTACCTGCAATATTTAACGTATCGTCTGAACGCCCTGTGATGATATATTGTTCACCATCGTAAATGACCCAGTCACCGTGGACCCATTTATTTTCAAAACGCGACCAATATGTGTTTACGTAACGTTCATCATCTTCCCAGAAGCTTTTCGTCATACCTACCCAAGGTTTCTCTAAGCATAATTCTCCGACTTCATCTCGAATTGGTTTACCTTGATCATCCAGTACGACAGCTGCCATTCCTGGTAAAGATGCGTTAAAACTAATCGGTGCTATTGGCTTAATAAGAACATTACCGAAAATCCCACCAGAGATTTCAGTTCCACCTGAGTAGTTACAGATTGGGACATTTCCTTTTCCAACCGTTTCAAATAGCCACATCCATGGATCAGGATTCCAAGGTTCTCCTGTTGATGCGAATACTTCCAAACTCTTTAAAGAATGTTTATTGACATACTCATCACCTTTTGCCATCAATGCTCGGATTAACGTTGGCGAAATACCTAGATGAGTAATCTCATATTTATCAACTGTCTCCCATAACCGGTCTGCTTCTGGGAAGTCTGGAACACCTTCGTACATAACCATCGTTGCTCCATTAATGAGTGAACCGAATAATAGAAACGGCCCCATCATCCAGCCCATATCAGTTACCCATAATACACGATCACCTTGTTTAATATTCATTCCAAATCCTGCATCAAAAGCTGCTTTCAAAGGAAATCCTGCATGCGTGTGTACTGTTCCTTTCGGCTTACCAGTCGTTCCTGATGTATAAATGAGCATTAATGGATCATCACTTTGCATTTCCTCGGCATGTATGAATGGTTTTTCTTTTTCTAGCGTACTCCACGAAAAGTCATAGTTATGTGGTGTAAAATCATTTCCTGCATGACGAACGATAACAACTTTTTCAACAGTTGGGCAATGTTCACAAGCTTTATCTACTTCATCTTTTAAAGAAACAATTTTACCTCGGCGTGAAAATCCATCTGCGGTAATAATCATTTTTGAACCTGCCGCTTGCACACGTGTCATGACTGCATCAGACGCAAAGCCTGAGAATATTGGTGAAATAATTGCTCCGATTTTCATTACAGCTAGCATCGCAACAACTGTTTCTGGAATCATCGGCATATAAATTGTTACACGGTCACCTTTCTCAATACCCGCGTGTTTCAAACCATTTGCAACACGACTTACCCAGTTGTCAAGCTCTTCATATGTAAATGATTTTGAAGTTCCATTTTCCCCTTCGTACTGAAGTGCTGGCTGTATTCTCGTCTCTTCATCCGCAAGCCAGCGGGATAAAGCTGATTCTACAACGTTACATGTTCCGCCATTATACCACTGTGCAAACGGTGTACCATTTTCTAAATCTAACACGTCTGTATAAGGTTTCATCCATTGATAGCCTATTGCCTTTTCTGCCTCTCCCCAAAACCAAGCTGTTTCCTCGATAGATTTATTATAAAAAGTTTCATAATCTTCATATCCCAATGATTTCATCCAACCATATAAACGTGTTTTTTCCTTGTACTCTTCTGTTGGAAACCAAACTGCTTGTTTCAATATTTTCCCCTCCTTAACTTTTTGAGCAAGAAAGCCCTAAATAGGGCTTTTAAACTGGATATACAGGATGTTTACGATCCGTGAATACTTGATATTTACTCATATACATTTCGAAACGTCCTTTTAATTCTTCACGTAAATTGTTTGGATGAACAATACCATCAATCACCATCTCTGATGCTAAATGATAAATATCAATATCTTTCTTATACTCTTCACGTTTTTCAGCAATGAAGCTAGCACGCTCTTCTTCTGGTAAAGCTGCAATTTTATTTGCATATACAGCATTAACCGCAGCTTCTGGACCCATTACCGCAATAGAGGCTGTCGGTAATGCCAGGCAACAATCTGGTTCAAATGCTGGACCTGCCATCGCATATAAACCAGCACCATATGCTTTACGAACAACGATAGAAATCTTCGGTACAGTTGCTTCACTCATTGCAGAAATCATTTTTGCACCATGGCGAATAATACCAGCACGCTCTACTTTTGTTCCAATCATAAATCCTGGTACATCCGCAAGGAATAATAATGGAATATGATATGCATCACATAAATTAATAAACTTAGCAGCTTTATCAGCTGAATCATGGAATAATACGCCGCCCTTCATACGCGGCTGATTTGCAATAATACCAACAGGCTTACCATCAATACGTGCTAAGCCTGTAATTAGCTCTTGAGCAAATAATTTTTTTACTTCATAGAATGAACCTTCATCAATAACTCTATTAATGAGATCTTTCATATTGAAAGGAGCATTTTGATTTTCTGGAATGATTTGTTCTAACGTTTTATCGAATTGTTTCGGTTCTTGAGGTGTAACCAATGGAGTCTTTTCTAAGTAGTTATTTGGAAAATATGAAATGTATTGTCTTGCTTGTGTAATCGCATCTTCTTCTGTCTTGCATAAAACATCTCCGCATCCTGATACAGAGCAATGCATACGAGCTCCGCCCATCTCTTCTAAAGTTACCTTCTCACCGATAACCATCTCAGCCATACGAGGAGATCCTAAATACATAGATGCATTTCCTTCTACCATCATTACAACGTCGCAAAAGGCTGGAATATAGGCACCACCAGCTGCAGAAGGTCCAAATAATAAGCATACTTGAGGAACTTTACCTGATAATTTCACTTGATTATAGAAGATTCTTCCTGCACCACGGCGCCCTGGGAACATTTCTACTTGATCTGTAATGCGCGCTCCAGCAGAGTCGACTAAATAAAATAACGGAACACGTAGTTTTTCAGCTGTTTCTTGAATACGTAAAATCTTTTCAACTGTGCGTGATCCCCATGATCCAGCTTTTACAGTAGAATCATTGGCCATTACACATGCAGTACGACCATGTATTTTACCCGTTGCCGTTACAACGCCGTCCGCAGGTAAGCCTGTTTGTTCACAGTTAGCAAATAATGCATCTTCTACATATTCGCCATTATCAAATAGAAGCGCTAAACGATCTCGAACAAATAATTTTCCTTTTGCTTTATTTTGTTCATGATACTTTGGTGCGCCGCCTTGTTTAATCGTTTCAACTCGTTCTTCAAATGAATTAGATTGTTGTTTTTGATCTAACATATTTACTCCCCCTTATACGTTGGTGTGCGTTTTTCCTTGAATGCTTGTAATCCTTCTAATCTATCTTTCGTATGGATTACACCTTCATACGCTTGTTTTTCCATTTGTAATCCGGTATGTAAATCAACTTGAATACCATTTGAAATTGCCTCTTTTGCTAATCGAACAGCAATAGGTCCATTACTAGCAATTTTCTCTGCTATTTCAATCGCTTTCTCTTCAAGTAAATTAGCTGGTACAACAAATTCTACTAAACCATATTCTTTTGCTTCTTGCGCTGAAATACGTCTACCTGTATAAATTAATTCTTTCGCTCTACCAACACCAATTAATCTCGGTAAGCGCTGTGTACCACCCGCTCCTGGTATAATTGCAAGTGTCGTTTCAGTAAGACCAAGACTTGCAGATTCAGCAGCAATTCTAAAATCACAAGCTAAACTTAATTCCGTACCACCACCAAGTGCGATTCCATTTATAGCAGCAATAACTGGCTGTGGTAATTGTTCAACCATCTCCATAGTCGTGCGAATCATACTAACAGCATGGCGAACTTGTTCCTCATTCATACCAGCACGTTCTTTTAAATCAGCACCAGCACAAAATGCTTTTTCACCAGCACCTGTTAGAATAACTACACGCGTATTGGACTCTTCACTTATTTGAGTTAATATGTTTTGTAACTCTTCTAATAACGCTAAAGATAATGAGTTTGCTTGTCTTTCACGATATAACGAAATCTTTACAACGTGAGGTGTTACATAATCAACTGAAATGTTTTGTAATTGTAGCATCTTCTCACCTACTTATCGTTTTATGTTGAAGCGCTCTATACACATGACTCGGTAATTGGATATTTAGCTTACTTTGAATAAATTGACTAGCTCGCAATAACTTTTCTTCGTCTATATTCGTTTGAACTCCTAATTTATGGAGCATATGTACTAGGTCATCAGTAGCAACATTACCTGATGCTCCTGGTGCATAAGGGCAGCCCCCGAGTCCACCACAAGAACTATCAAATGTTGTAATACCGTATTCTAATGATTTAACTACATTTGCTAGAGCCATTCCATACGTATTATGAAAATGCATGGCAAACTGCGAAGCATCATACTTCTTTAATAGATGTTCTAATACTTGTTCTACTTGTAATGGATTCGCTACACCGATTGTATCCCCAAGAGAAACTTCATAAATGCCGTATGAAAATAGTTGATTACATAATTCGTCAACTGCTGTGACACTTATATCCCCTTCATAAGGACATCCAAATACAGTAGAAACATAACCTCTTACCTTTTTCCCTTCGAATAATGCCTGTTTTGTTATATCTTCGATTACAACTAACGCTTCTTTAATCGATTTATTAATATTACTTTTATTATGAGATTCACTTGCTGATAAAAAAACATTCACCTCATCTACATTTTGCAAAAAAGCTCGTTCCAAACCATTTTGGTTCGGAACAAGCGCAGCATATGTAACATTTGGATCCCTTTTCAGCTCAGAAAACACATCATTTGCATCCGCTAATGCTGGGACCCATTTTGGGTGAACGAATGAGGAAACTTCAACATACGACAATCCTGCTTCTGTAAGTAGTTGAATCCATTTTACTTTATCTTTTGTGCCAACAATCTTTTTTTCATTTTGTAAACCATCACGTGGTCCTACTTCTTTAATGACAGCAAAATTAGGTAGTTTCAATTCGCTTCCCCCTATATCTCCCTATTCAATTTCTAATAATACATCTCCTTCATTTACAAAATCGCCTTCTTGCACATTAATTTTCATAACTGTGCCGGCTTCTTCTGAAATGATTGGAATTTCCATTTTCATAGATTCTAAAATGACGACATCCTGCTCTTCCTCTACTGTATCTCCTACTCCTACAACAATCTTCCAAACGTTTCCTGCCATCGATGCGTATACTTTCGTCATCATTTTTTCCCCCTTAATATTGTTAGATCTTATTTTTTAACGAGTTGTTTCGTTACAAAACCCGTTGTATAAATACCCGCTTTGAACACTTCGTCTTCCAAAACTTGCAGTAGCATTGGCGTGTTCGTTTTAATACCTTCTACTTTTAATTCTTCTAGAGCATCATGTAATTTCGAAATTGCTTCTTCACGAGTCTCGCCATGTGCAATGACTTTCGCAATCATTGGATCATAGAAAGGTGTAATCGTTACATGATTTTCTAAGAAGTGATCAATTCGTACATTTGACGGTAATGTTAAATCTGTAATTTTCCCAGGTGACGGGAAGAATGTTTTCGGATCCTCTGCATAAATACGAGCTTCAATGGCATGACCACTACGTTTTACATCATCCTGAGTAAATGATAGTTTCTCTCCACTTGCGATAAGGAGTTGCTGTTCTACAAGGTCTAATCCCGTAATTTCTTCTGTCACTGGATGCTCTACTTGTAATCTCGTATTCATTTCTAAGAAATAGAAATTTTTCTGATTATCTACAAGAAACTCAACTGTACCTGCATTTGTATAGCCAAGTGCTTTGGCAGCTTGTACAGCAACTTCTCCCATCGCCTTTCGTGTACCTTCATCTAAAAATGGTGAAGGTGCTTCTTCGATTACTTTTTGATTTCGGCGCTGTACCGAACATTCACGCTCCCATAAATACACTGTGTTACCATGTGTATCTGCTAAAAGCTGAATTTCAATATGATGCGCATCTGCTATATATCGCTCTAAATACATTTCTCCGTTACCGAAGAAGTTTTGCGCTCTTGTTTTATTACTTTCAAACGCTTTGGTGAGCGTTTGCTCAGTTTCCATCAACTGCATACCAATGCCTCCGCCGCCTGCGGATGCCTTAAGCATTAATGGATAACCAATTTGTTTTGCAATTTCAATTGCTTCTTCAGCAGTTTCAATATTTGTAGTAATACCTGGGACTACTGGGACATCTGCTGCTTGCATTGCGATACGTGATTCAATTTTACTTCCCATCTTCGTAATGATTTCTTCTGAAGGACCGATAAATACGATTCCTTCTTCTTTGCAGCGAACCGGAAAAGACGGATTCTCTGATAATAAACCATAACCCGGATGAATGGCTTCTGCATTTGTCTTCTTAGCTATTTCAATAATTTTTTCAAGGTTTAAATAGCTTTCTTGAACACGCGGTCCACCTACTAAGTAAGCTTCATTTGCCATTTTCACATGAAGGGCATTTTCATCTGCTTCAGAATAAATAGCAACAGTGCGAATGCCAAGTTTTTGACAAGTTTTCATAATACGAACAGCGATTTCCCCGCGATTCGCAATTAATATTTTTTGAAACATAGTGATTCCTCCCTTTTATCTACATCCTAAATGTCTAGCAATTACGAGACGTTGAATTTCAGAAGTTCCTTCACCAATTTCTAATAGTTTCGCATCACGAATATGTCGTTCAACTTCATATTCACGCATATAACCATATCCACCATGAATCTGTACTGCTTGATTCGCAATACGGCTTGCTGCTTCCGATGCAAATAGTTTTGCCATTGCCGCTTCTTTGCCGAAAGGTTTATCGTTATCTTTTAACCAAGCTGCTTTATGTACTAAATTGCGTGCTAGCTCTACTTCAGTCGCCATATCAGCTAATTTAAATTGAATCGCTTGGAAATTAGAGATTGACTTTCCAAATTGTTGACGTTCTTTCGCATATTGTAATGCACGTTCAAAGGCTGATTGCGCAATACCAACTGCCAATGCTGCGATTGAAATACGCCCTCCATCAAGTGTATATAAAAATTGTTTAAAGCCTTTATTTACATCACCAAGAATATTTTCTTTCGGTACACGAACGCCATCAAGTACGATTTCACAAGTATTAGAAGCGCGAACACCCATCTTATCGTAAGGACTTGAAATCGTTAATCCTTCACTCGTAGTAGGCACGATAAATGCAGAAATACGTTTTCTACCATTCTCTTCAATACCGTTGACAGCGGTTACAATAATTGTATTTGCATACTCTGCGTTTGTAATCCAACACTTCTCACCACTGATTACATACTCATCACCATCTAATACCGCTTTCGTTTGAGTACCACCTGCATCTGATCCAGCATTCGGCTCCGTTAATCCGAAGGCACCTAATGTTTTACCTGACGCCATTGGAACTAAATACTCTTGTTTTTGTTCTTCTGTACCGAAATAATAAATTGGAGAAGCACCTAATGAAATTGTTGCAGCATAGCTTAAACCGGTGCCACCACAAGCGCGACCAATTTCTTCAACTGCTAACGCATACGATACCGTATCGCCACCTGAACCTCCATACTCTTCTGGGAATGGGATGCCTAATAATCCTAGTTCGCCCATTTTTTGAAATGTTTCATATGGAAACTCTGCAGTTTTGTCATAATATACAGCTTTCGGTGCGATTTCCTTTTCAGCAAAGT
Organism: Bacillus sp. cl96; assembly: GCF_900100505.1. Taxonomy (NCBI): domain Bacteria; kingdom Bacillati; phylum Bacillota; class Bacilli; order Caryophanales; family Bacillaceae; genus Bacillus; species Bacillus sp. cl96. Next base: position 30,239 of record NZ_FNDM01000013.1, on the reverse strand, counting down.
CACGTACCATTTCTTTAATCATTTGTTTTTCGCGAGTTAGAGTAAATTCCATTCCGCTACACACCCCTTATCGAATATTGAGTTTCGACAGCGTGCGAGTTTCTACTACAAACATAACAACTTAAAAGACAAGAATATTAGTTAGACAATTGCTACAATTCTGTCATAACTTAATTTTAAAACAGATTCTGTACTAATGCACAAAAAAATTCCTACATTGTTCTACAACAACATAGGAGGTTTTGTGTCGAATTATGTAATTTATTGTTTAATAATCTCTACCTTTTCCCGAATCAGAAATTTCTACTAATGCTTCAGGGTATGGTTCGAAATACGTTTGTCTTAATAAATACTTTTCATCAAATCGAATAGCCCATGATTTTAATATTGTAAGTAAACTACTAAGTGGTATTTTCTTTTCTGCATACTTTTGTAACAGTTCTATAAAATGATCTTTTTCTTGTTTTTTTAACTTTGTTTTAAAATATCCAAAAATGTGCTCGCATACATTTACATTCGATGTATAACGGGGCGCACGCATAAATAATTCATATAAAGTCTTCTCATAGTTTTCAAATACCACTTCAATCTTTTCATTTTTTTGATTTGCAATTATACGCCCTAATTCCTTTTGTTTCACCTGATTATATGCCATAAATAAATATTTATTGTCCGACTGAAACGATACAAGTTCTTTCATATTTTTATTGTGTTTAATCATTTTGTAATATGCGATTGTAAATAACCTTGTAAAGAAATGCTCTCTAATAATAAAATTCGACAATCTACCTTCCTCTTCAATAGGAAGATGCGAAAATTTTTTTACTACTGCTCCGCCAAATAAGCCAGCTCCTTTTCCCTTTGCTGGCGCTTTTTCAAAACCAGAATAAATTTTCACATCACGCGTACCACAACTTGGTGAACGATTCTTTAAAATAAAACCATCCACATCCGGTATCGTTTGTAAAAAGTCATTTGAAAACTGCTCCATTTTTTCAGTTACATCTTCTCGTGTCGACGGTTGCACAAGTCTATTCTCACCATTTTCTTCTACAATTCGTATCGTTTCACGAGGAGTCCCCAATCCAATCTCCACTTCTGGACAAACAGGTATAAATGTAACAAATGGCTGCAAATTTCGTATTGTTACATCTGGAATCATCTCTCCATTATAACGACAAGCATCAAATTCTAAACACTTACTTACGACGATTGTAGGTTTTGCAAATTGTCGCATCTTATTACCTCCTTATTGCTAGCCCGTATAATATAAATTGTACTAAGATTAACATTTTAAGCAAAGTTTGATTCAGTTATTTTTATGAGAAATATATATCCAATGATATATTAACAATCATTCAACTCTATTTTCTATAAATGTGCGCCCTATTAATGAGGGTTTAGATATTGTGAAATGAATAATACACACATGCTTCGGAGAAATTAATGATTAAGAAAGGAGGGATTGTTATGAAAAAGAAATTATCATCTATCTTAAGTGTTTTAGCACTATCTATTATGTTTTTAGGTACATCTACGCAAGCTGAATACGATGGAAATAATATGAATAGAGTTAATAACACTGATATTTCAACTCGAGTAAATGACAATAACTTAGACAGAGTTAATAATGATGTAAGAACTCGAAATGTAAATACAACAAATGATTTAAATGATAATCGTGATAAAAATAATAATTGGGCTTGGCTTGGTTTATTAGGACTAGCAGGATTATTAGGTCTTAGAAAAAGAGACAAAGAAACACGCTGATTTAGAATGTTTTTAGTAAACAAGTACTTATTTATCAAAAATATATAATGAAAATAAATCGCCTTTTTAAAGGCGATTTATTTTTACTTAAAAGTAATGTATGTAATTCACACTTCAACGATTAAAATCGTGGAGTTAATCCATACAATATAAATTGAATCGTATTTTCAATTTCCGCTTCATCATTCCATTTTTCTTCAGGCAATAATAAAAATCGTGTTAATAATAAACCTAATACAGCTGATAAAGTAAGACGTAGTACGGAAGATGGTGGTATCTCAATAATTTCCCCTTCTTCTTGAAATTTCACAATCAACTTTTTGAAATGTGAAAACAGTTCTGTTTCTACTAATTGCTGTATTTCATTTTTCAGTTCTGGTTGGAATGGCACCTCTTGAATTAATATTTTTATCATAGGAAAGTGTTTTTGAGCAAATTTAAACCTATTATGAATTACAACCCTTAAAAGTCCTTCGTATGATTCATAATCCGATTTAAATATTTCTTTTGCAAAGGTTTGTACGAAAAATGGTGCAGCGAACTTAGTTAAAGTTGGCATTACGACCGCTAGTAATAAATCTTTTTTTGTTTTATAGTAGCGGAAGATGGTTCCTTCCGCTACACCAGCACGCTTTGCAATTTCACTTGTTGAAGTTGAAGCGTATCCTTTTTCTCCAAACATATCAACAGCCGCCTCTAATATTCGCATTTGACGTTCATTTCGTTTATCCGTATTAGTTGCAGCTATTAATTCCTCCAGCCAATCCTTCTGCATTTATAAAGCTCCTTTTTGTCATTATTATATTTTGCGATGTTTCTTTAAAGCAAATACATTTCCTACTGCAAATAATAGTGAAAAAAGTAATAATACAGTAAGATCTAATACAATCTCTGTAAACCCTTGATTCCGAATCATCACTTGTCTCATTGCGTCAGCGCCGTATGTGAGTGGAAATACTTTCCCTAACATTTGTAGGTTCATAGATTCCATTGGAAACAATCCAGAAAAGAAGATTTGTGGCACAATAACAAGCGGTATAAATTGAATCATTTGAAACTCATTATTTGCGTATGCCGATAAAAACGTACCTAATGTTAGTGCAGTTAAAGAGAGCATACATGTAATAAGTAACGTTAGCCATATGGAGCCAGCTACGTATAAATCTAAAATATAAACGGAAAAACTTACGATAATAATGGATTGTATAAAGGCAAAGATTCCAAAACCAATAATATAACCTGCGACTATTTCCCATCTTCTTACTGGGGTGGATAATAACCTTTCTAGCGTACCACTTAAACGTTCTCTTACGAAAGATACACCTGATAATATAAATACAAAGAAAAATGTAAAGAAACCAATTAATACAGGACCAAGCCCATCAAACATCGTAAAGTCTTTAGAGCCATGTAAATAATTTACTTCAGGTTTCATAATCGATACATCATTCTTCTCTGTGCTTTTTTGCAATACTTGAAGTACAGCACGATTTTTTGACGAATCACTACCTTCCAACAGAAGTTTCATTTTTCCATTCTCTATTCGAAATACTGCATCTACCTTTTGTTTTTCCAACTCAGAAATCGCCTTTTCCTTACTGTATTCATAAATTGACGCTTCTTGATTTTTCATCACTTTTACTATTTGAGCGGGCATATCAACAACAGCAATTTGCGGTATATAGTCTTTCTGTGTAAACACTAGTGACAAAAGCCAAAGTAATAACATCGGTGCTCCAAACATCATTGCTAACGAACGCTTATCTCGAAAAAATTGACGAATAATACGTATGATTACACCAGTAACTCTCATGATGGCACCACCTCTTCTAGCAAAAAGACATCCTCAATCCGTCCAGATGACACGCGTTTTTTCAATTCTTCAGTTGTTCCAACCGCAACTAGTTTCCCTTCTCTAATTAACCCTAGACGCTCACAAAATTCAGCTTCATCCATAATGTGCGTCGTTACAATAATCGTTGTGCCTTTCTTTTTAAGATCATAAAATTTTTCCCAAATCGTTTTTCTAAGAAGCGGATCTATCCCCACTGTAGGCTCATCTAAAATTAATATTTCTGGTTCGTGAAGGAGCGCTATTGCTAATGATAAGCGTTTTTTCATTCCACCTGAAAATTGTTGTACTTGCTTTTTCATATACTGTGACAATTGTACAAGTTCAAAAACCTCTGCAATTCTTGTCTTTTTACGTTTTCCCTTTAGTCCATACATCGTTGCTATAAAATCTGCATTTTCATATGCTGATAATTCTTCGTATAATGCATCCGCCTGGGCCATATAACCAATTCGTTTCATTTCATTTAAATTAGGCATATTAGTATTATTAACAAGCACTTCACCTTTCGTTGCCTCATTAATACCTGCAATCATTTTAATGAGCGTTGTTTTCCCCGATCCAGAAGGTCCAACAAAACCAAAAATCTCTGCTTTTTCAACTTGCAATGAAAGATTGTGTAACACTTCTTTTTTTCCAAAACTTTTTGATACAGTCCGTAAAATAATTGAAGGTTGTTGCACGTTTCATCCTCCTTTTCTAATAAAAATGAGTGAGTACTCACTTTTATTTTACTCTTGCTTAATTATATGTCAAACTTCGTTGATTAGTATGTATGTTCAATCACCGATATTAAACAATGAAACAGAGTCGACATTAGAATTTCATTTCCTAAAGTCGACTCTGTTTCATTTAAACTATAAATTTCACTTTACGTTTTTAAATTCATATACTTCCGAATTCTAGCAACGTCTAAAGAATATTCGATAACTAATTGCTGTAACGGTAAAATAACTGTGTCAGGATATAAATGTGCATATTGTAATGTTTCTGCATATTTTTCTAACCTTTTTTCTAAATACTTTATTATTTGATCAGGATGACTTACTAATAAACATTTACAATAATAATGGATTTGTTCCTCAATCGCCGTGTATTCTTCAATTTCATATTCTTTATGCATGTGTACACCCCTTTAAGTTTTTTATATGAATTACTTATCACAATTTTCACTCGACAAATTTTAAGTTTTTTGATTATTTACACTATAACAAACACTGAGGGTCAAATTTTGTTACTTTATGTAACGTAGAAAATTTTTAACAAAATTGTAATGTTTACTCCTGCAAAATACAGAAAGCCCCTTTACTCATTTTTGTATAAAAAAAATCGTACAGCTTAATTTAGCTGCACGACTACAATTTCTGGCCTATTCAAAATCCTTTGCGGAATGATACTATTTCCTAATCCTCTACTCACTACCATTGATGTATTTTGTTCTACATATAAACCCGCTGTATATTTAGGTAAAACACCTTGATTTGGAGCAACTAATCCACCGATAAATGGCAATCTAACTTGCCCTCCATGAGCATGTCCCGATAAAACCAAATCCAACCGCTCATTCGTATATTCCTTTATAAATTCAGGCCTGTGGGATAATAATACATTATATCTATCTGGCTGCATTTCAATTTTTGCTTTTTTAATTTCATCTATTATAATATTTCCTTCATCACGGTTTCCAGTACTAAACTCTGGATCATCAATACCTAGCAAGTTTATCTCTTGCTCACCCTTTCGAATGCCTACATGTTCATTCCTTAAAACATTGACACCATATTTCTTCAACTCTTTTTCTAAACTGTTATACTTTCCAGACCATTGTTCATGGTTTCCTGTCACAAAATATACAGGATACTTCTTTACCATTTCTCGTATTAATTGCATACTAACTTCTGCATCGTATGATTTACTGTCAATTAAATCACCCGTAATTGCAATAATATCTGGGTCTATACTTTTCATTTTTTGAATTAACACATCTTGATTATCGCCAAATTTTTTATTGTGTAAGTCTGAAATTTGTAGAATTTTATACCCTTTAAAAGAGGATGGTATTTTACTAGAGGTTATTTTAATCTCAGTTATACTTATTAAATTGTTCTGTAAATATAAAAAGATTGTAAAACCTACTAATATACAAATAATCATTACAATTCTATTAATCTTCTTTTTCATATTTTCTCCTTTACATTCTCATCAAACACTTCTATATGCTAACTGAATTATATTATACTTTCTTGAAATTTATTTAAATTAATAAAATAATACAATACATGAAATTTCATATGAGATATGTCATATATATTCGTTATATTTTTACTTTTACCTTTTTAATAATAAGAATACAAAAACGACTCTTATCACACGAAAAGAGTCGTTTTCTAACTTTATACTTTTAATACTTTCATGTTAAAAATGCGAAAACTAAAATACTATTACCTAAGAGCCTTAACTATAACTTTAGTTGCCTCTGCAATGAGTTGATTATCATAAGTTGCCTCTTTCTCATCTTTACTAGATAAAATTGCGATGATAATTGGTGCTCTATTTGGAGGCCAAACGATAGCAATATCATTTCTTGTCCCGTAACTGCCAGCACCTGATTTATCTCCAACTACCCAGTCAGTTGGTACGCCTGCACGAATAAGTTTGTCTCCTGTAGCATTTCCTTTCATCCACTCTGTAAGAATTTTACGTTTTTCAGCAGGAAGTGCATTTCCGACCGTAAAAGCTTTAAGATTCGTAGCAATAGCTTTCGCTGTACTAGTGTCACGAATGTCTCCTGGAATAGCTTCATTTAATTCTGTTTCAAAGCGATCAGACATAGTAATCCGATCCCCCATATGCCTAAGCGCTTTTTCATATCCTTTAGGTCCTCCTATTTCATTAAATAAAATGTTCCCTGCAGTATTATCACTTGAACGAACAGCTGCCTCAGCAATTTCTCCTAGTTTCATTCCAGTATCTACATGTTTCTCTGTAACAGGTGAATAATCCACTAAGTCTTCTTTCGTATATGTGATTACTTCATTTAATGAATCAATTGAGTTTTGCTGTAGTAATACTCCTGCTGCTAAAGCCTTGTAGGTTGATGCGAAGGCAAATCTTTCGTTAGATCGATAAGAGATTGTTTGATTTGTACCAGTATCAATCGCATATACACCTAATCGAGCATCAAATTTTTTCTCAAGTTGAGAGAACTCTTTATGCGTCGCCTGATTTTTATGTTTCACTTGTCCAGTCTTTTCTTTCGCTTCAACTTGCAGTGCCCCTCCTGTAAAAGCTTCTAGGCTTGTAATACTTAAACCTAATATACCAACGCATATTCCTATTTTTAGCATCCTCTTATTTTTCAAAATCATCATTCCTTCCAAATTTTTAGTACCTTTTTATACGTACACATAATAGACAATCACCGAACCAAATTTGTTCCATAAACTGAAAAAAATTTTATAGCTAGTATGAGAGTTATTAACAAAATAAGAGATAGTAGCTATGATCGCCGCTATCTCTTATTTCACATTTCATTTTTTCTTATAAATGGCTTTATACAAACAGGTTCTCTTCCCTGAGAAAAGTATCTTAATTTTGCTTAGAACTACCTGTACTAGTAGCTTCACCATGTATACGTTGCTGTTTTAAATCAAAGTATACATCTAATACTTCCTTTCCAATTATAGAATTAATTCCATTTTTATCATCATGAAGCCATGGAACTACTACGGAAAATGCTACTTCTGGATTATCATATGGAGCATATCCAATTAACGTTAAGTTGTAACATTCCATACGTTCTCCTTTTGCATTTCTGCCAATCGGGTCATCTCCACCATATACAGTTTGGGCTGTCCCTGTCTTTCCTGCTGGTTTATATGGCGCGTTTTTGAAATACTTCACGCCAGTTCCATCACCTTCTTGGAATACCCATCTAAACCCTTCTTTTATCCGATCAATATGTTCTTTCTTCATATCAATTCGATTTAATACGACAGGCTCTATGGACCGTATAACTTTGCCAACCTCTTCTTTTATTGATTGTTCTCGTATTTCTTGTACAATTTGAGGTTGCATTCTATAACCACCATTCGCAATCGTTGAAATATATTGTGCTAATTGCAACGACGTATACGTATCATACTGACCGATAGAAAAATCTAGTAAAAAACCAGGTTGACTATCTACTTTTCTCGTTTGTCCCATTATTTCATTCGGTAAATCAATACCTGTTGGGACACCTAAACCAAATTGCTTGAAATAATAGCGCATCGTATCAAATGCTCCTTGTTTAATATCCAATGAGCCATTTGGTACGTAATTAACTCCCGCAATTTTTAAAGCTGTTTGGAACATGTATACATTCGAAGATACTTGTAAAGCCCGTAAATCATTAATATTACCAAATCCGGATACATTCCACGATTTCTTAGCTTGTGTACCTTTAAATTTCATCGGCGCGTCATAAAATTGATCTCCTGGATGTATTGCCCCTGTCTCATATCCAGTTAATAAAGTAGCACCTTTTACAGCTGACCCTAGCTCATACGAAGTTGTCATGTTACCTAATGCCAAATCCTCAACCTCTATTCTTCCTTCTTTTTCTACAATCTTTTTGCCTGCCATTGATAAAATTTGTCCGTTATTTGGATTCGTCATGACAACAAAAGCTCGATCGAGCAGTGGCTCTGAACTCTTAAAAGCTCTCAAGTTTTTCTCTATACTTTCTTCCACTTTCTTTTGTAATTCCATATCAATCGTTAATGTTAAACTATTACCACTTTTTCCTTTAGAGATTATTTCTGTGCTAACAATGTTTCCTGATTTATCAGTAATATTTTTCACTTCTTCTTTTGTGCCGTGTAATACATCTTCATATCGTTGTTCAATATAACTTTTTCCAACACGATCATTACGGTTATATCCACGTACTAAATAAGAATCTAAATTTTCTTTCGGTAATCCTTCTTCACTACTCGTAATATTTCCTAATACAGAACGAAATAAATTACCATTTACATAATTACGTTCCCAATCAACAGTTGCATCTACTCCTGGAAAATTCGCAAGGTTTTCACTTATCCGCGCATACTCTTCATCTGTTACATCTTTTTTAATAATTTGTGGTGTTAGTTGATAACCTGAACTCATTTTACTTTTAATAGCTAACACCTTTAAATCTTGTGCTGTTAATTCTGCTAATTCTACCTCTGTAACACGACCTCGTCTTAAGTCTTCTATTTTTTTATCTAACTCTTTTCCCTCTATACCCTTTTCTTTAAACTTTTCTATATCTTTCTTAGTAATCTTTGTCTCCGCACGTTTCAAATTCAACTGCATCCAAAAATCTTTTTTATCGATATCTGTTAATTTATTTATATCTTGTTCAGGCATTTCAAGTACTTTCGCCAAGTCTTTTGCTGTTTTTAAAATATCTTCACTCGTAATTCCCTTCACCCTTGTATACGTAATTGTGCGAAGAGATTTATTATTAACAACTGTTTTCCCTTCTCGATCTAAAATTTGTCCACGTGGAACTGGAATACTAGTTATTGCATTTTGACTACTTTCCACTTGGTTCTTATAAGCCTCTCCCTCAACGATTTGTACCTTTCCTAGCTGCATAATAATAGCTGAGAATAGTACAAATATACAAAGGAACATTATATTTAATCGAATAGATATATATGTCTTCTGCTTCTTGCCTTTTTGTTCTTTCATAAATCCTCCATTTAATCCTTTCAGGAATTGCTACAAATACTAAAAGCATTCCTTATATATTAGATACCGATAATCGGTTATAAATATCGCCTCATTTTTTTGCTTAATCCTTGTAAGCATCCATTCCTTTTCGTTTAACTATGGAATTAATAACTCTCCCTTCTTGTTTACTCTCTATTTTTTGCCACTTGCATTAGAAGTGCTAAACTGTATAATGACTCTTATTAAACTTACATATAGACGTGCTAGTAATTTTTCATGCTAATTATTCCTTTCTTCATGCTGTAATACTTAATAGACAACCTAAACAATACAGTTGTTCCACATTTACAAAAAAAATAATTAAATATAAGATGAAGTAGGCTACATAAGGGAGGGTTATATGTTACATACAAAAAGATGGAGATTATTTGCGGTTCTTTCTATTGTAGGTTTGATTTTACTAATTTTATTAAAAATCAACTTCATTTCAATTACTATCGCAACTTCTTCAGCTGAAAGAGGAAAGATTTTTGATCAAAATGGTGCAATACTAGCTACAAATAAGAAAGTTAAGTCTCTATATTGCACTTCTAATGATGAAAAGCTATCGAAACAAGATACATCAAGCACATTAGCTTTTTTTAATCAATTTTCAAGCGAGTTTCAACATGATATTTCTACAGAGAACATAAAATCTCAATTACAACAATCTTGTAAAAAGCAGACTATGAATGATATACCGTTATACTCTGATATAACTGAGAATGAACTTGCATTCATAAACAAAAACAAACCCAATAATGTAATAATTAAAGATGAATGGATTCGATATTATCCTAAACACGAAATTGGTTCACAAGTAATTGGGTATGTAGAAAATGACCTTAATTCAAAGCATATGGCTGTTGGAAAAAGCGGGATTGAGCTGCAATATGAAAATGATTTAAAAGGAAAACCAGGTAAAACTCTTATTTTTAAATTGAATAATAAAAAGTTCTTATGGAACATTCAAAAAGTACAAAAAGGAAAAGATGTACGGCTAGCTTTAGACTCTGAGTTGCAGCAAAAGGCAGAAGAAGCATTAAGATCGCAAATTAAGAAAACACCTGATGCTAAAGCTGGTTATGCTGTAGTGAGCGATGCAAAAACTGGCGCGATTTTAACTATGGTCAACTCGACAGTTTTTGATCCAAATATATTAAATACACATGTATCTTCTAGAAAAGAAAATATTAAATCTCTTTCGCAAAATAAAGCGATTCAAAAATTAAAGTATGGTGAATCTTATGTAAATATGGCTTCTACTATAAAACCACTTACTATTTTAATTGGATTAAACGAAAAACTTTTTCAACCCGAAGATACTTATTTAGATAAAGGTACTTTTCAGTATGATAATCAAAATAACATTACGAATGCACCTGGAACACCAACAGGTGAGATTACACCGAGGCAGGCTATCATTAATTCATCTAACACATTTATGACAGCAAAAGTAGCTCTGCCCTTATTCAACCAAAATAATGGAAATATAGAAAAAGTGGCACATATATGGACAGATTATTTAATGCAATTCGGCCTACGTTCTAAAACCGGGATTGATTTGCCCTTTGAAGAAGACGGACAATATGAATTCCATCCATCTAATAAATTTGAAAATGGGATTTCTGCTTTATTAAATGCCTCTTGGGGAGGAAATGAAGTGCATACTCCTCTTCAACTCGCTCAATATGCAGCAACATTGGCAAGTAAAGGTGATAAATATAAACCTCAAATCGTAAGTGCGATTATTGGTCAAGATGGTAAGGAAACCAAAAAGTTTAAAACCATTTTAGAAAGTTCAAATCGTTACCCGATGAACTTTTGGAGTGTCGTGCAAGGTGGAATGAGTCAAAATATAGAGGAAATTAAAAAGTTGCCCTTTGACGTCGCAGGTAAAACAGGTATTACAGGTTTTCCAAATGAGCAAGAAAGAATGATAAATCATTCTCTTTTCATTGCATATGCTCCTACTGAAGATCCACAAATTGCTATTTCTGTCGTTATTCCTGGCAGTAATTCCGAAAAAAACATTGCCGCTCTCGTTACATCAGAAATTTTAGAGTACTGGAATACTCTTCAAAAAGAGAATAAAAACAAAGAGGAAGGTTCATTAAAGTGAACCTTCCTCTTTTACCATATAGAATCTATATTTATTATTTTCCATATACCTTCATTATTCTTTTCGAACATAAATGAATATTTAATATCAGTTAAAACGTACTCTTTCTGTACATATCCAGTATTACCGTTAATTGTCGATATTTTTATATATCCATCATTCTGCACTTTTTCTGGAATCCAAGCTTTTACCATTTCATTAGATACTTCATATAAAACTTGTGATTCTCGCTTTGGTTCTGCTAAAATTTTTGTTTTATTTCCAGTAACAGTTGCATATATAAAATGTGCTTGCTTTCGTTGGTTACTTTCCGTCAATCCACTTGGTACTTTATATACTTGCTTTGTATCATTTGCAAACTCTCCCCCCATTGTAAGGGCGACTTGCAACTCATGAAAAATATCTTCATCAAACTTCAGTTCATCCTTCTTATAACTCTTCCCTTTAAATAGAACTTCATCATTTAACGCTTTGTACAGGTCATTTTCATTTTTTGAGTTCGTACTTTGATATAGTTCATTCATAAATTGTTTTAATGATGGATCTTGAGCAGACTCATCTTTTGTTTTAGGCTTAATTTGAGTACTACTTTGTACTGGTGATTCATTATCATCAAGCCAAGGTTGTTGAACAATGAAAAATAACATTGTACAAACTAAAACAACTACAATAGGTAATGCTTTTTTACGAAATGGTCTTTTATGTTTTACAAAATCCACTTCATTATTTTCGTATATAGACTGCTTTATTTTAGAAATAAATTCTTCTTCATCTTTACGATTCTCCATTGGGCCTTTTTTTATTTTTCTATACCAGTCAGGATTTTGTTTATTGTTCATCACTACTACCCTCCCCTATTAATTTTGAAACCTTACTTCTCGCTCTACTTAATCTCGATTTTACAGTTCCAATGGATACTCCTAATGTTTCAGCCATTTCTTCATATGATAATTCATATTTTGCGTCCAATATAATTATTTCACGGTGCTTTTTAGGTAGTTTTAATACAACCTTCCACACCTCATTCATCTCTTCTTGGTTAAAAAATTCTTGTTCTGCTGACAGGGATTGCTTATCGTCACTAAAAAATCCTATTAAAGATATCCTTTTAAAATAGGAGGATTTCAAATAGTTTATTGCCGTATTTCTTGTGATTTTTAAAATCCACGTTTTAATAGATGACTCCTTTCGAAATGAATTCCAATTTTTAAACACCTTTATAAATACATCTTGCGTGATATCATCTGATAAGTGTGGATCTTTCGTAATAATAAATGAATAATTCCATACATCTTGCCAATAGTCTTTTATAACATAGTCCAGCTCATCATGATTACACTTTTCAATAAACGTCTGTTCCATTTCCACACCTCAAACTTATTTGAATAAACATAAAAACTGCCCTCACTTTTATTATGGTTTCAATATATAGACAAGATACAAGTTTCATTTGTTCCATTGTTTATCTTTTTTCAAGCAGAATAATACTACTAAAAAACAAGTAAAGCATACAATGATAAAATTCTACTCATGAAAATCTGTTTTTTGAATTTAACGTAACACTCCACTTGTCCATTTCAATTTGCTATACTCTTTCTATTTACCATTAGCAATGCCAACTTTTCAGAAATGAAAATTAAGATAAGGTATTAACTTTCTAGAGTCGCAGCAAAAAAGCATTCTCGATTAGAAAGAATGCTTCTTTGAAATTTAATTGTTCTATATTCCCCCAATTTATATCTTTGAGTTAAGCAAACATGTAATAAATGTAGTCAAAAAATTCACCTTATAATTAAGTATTAATTCTGAAATACATGTTTTACTTTTTCACCTGGAACGTTACTTCCTCCTCTTCCTTTTACATCTTCAATCATCATGGTAACAATCATGTCTGGCGCATTTGCATCGAAAGCTGCGAACCATCCCAGTTCTTTTCCGTCTGCTTCTTTAGACTCTTTCAGTTCTGCTGTACCAGTTTTACCAGCAAGCGTAACACCATCAACCTTTGCAATTCTCCCTGCGCCATCAGGGTCATTAATGACTTTGATTAATGCACTCTTTAATATGTCTTGATTCTTTTTAGAAACCACATTTTCTTTCCAATTCCCCGCTACTTTTGTTTCTTTTAAAAGATGTGGCGACGGAATATTCCCTTCATTCACAATCGGTGCATATGTTAATGCTAAATGAAGTGGCGTCATTAATACTTGTCCTTGTCCATAGCCCGTGTCTGCTAGTTGAATATCGTTTTTTATCCCATCTTTTGCAATGATTGAAATAGGAAATTCGTATTCGATTGGTAATTTTTCATAAAATCCGTACTTTTTAAATTCCTTTACATACTGATCTTTTCCCATTTTCAAAGCTTGTTGAGCAAAATAAATATTATCAGAATACTTCATTGCCTTATCAAAATCAATTGGACTTGCATCCTTTACACGCGTTACATAGTAATTTCCCCAAGATGAATCTTTTGTCCACTTCAATCCTTGAATTTTAAATTCTTCCTTCGGATTTATTGTGTTTGTTTCCAAACCAATTGCACCTGTGATCGTTTTAAATACGGAACCTGGTACAAATGCTTGTGTAAAGCGATTTGTCATTGGTAGTTTCGAGTCGTTACTCCATGCTTCTCGTTGGGCTTTCGATGCTCCTCTAACTATTATATTTGGATTATAAGCAGGGCTACTTACAAGTGCGATTGTTTCACCTGTTTTAGGATTGACCGCTGCACTAGACCCTGCTTCAGTTTTCATCTCATTAAAGATTTTTTCTTGAATTGCAGCATCAATTGTTAACGTAACATTTTCTCCTTCTTTTGCTTCTTTTTTTGCTACGTTTTTAATCTCTTTCCCCTTCTCATCTTCTATAAATACGCGTCCACCCTTTTCACCACGCAATTTATTTTCTAACACTTTCTCTAAACCAGTCTTACCTACTAAATCATCTGCTTGATAACCTTGTTTTTGAAGTGATTTTAACTCCTCCGCATTCACCTTTCCTATATATCCAGTTAAGTGTGCCGCTGCTTCACCTAATGGATACGTACGAATATTTACTGGGTGAGATGAAACTCCTTCTAATTCAATATAATCATTCTGTCTGGTTCCCTCTTTTAAAATGCCAATTGGTACAAAGGAGTCTGGTTTTATCCATTTCGCTGTGAGCTTTTGTTCGACCTCTTCTATAGACATATCAAGTAATTGTGCTACTATTTCTTTCGTTTGCGCTGCTGTTTCGCCTAGTTTCTCTGGAATAATTCCAACCTCAGTCGCTTTACCATTCGTTGCAAGCCCTTTTCCATTTCGATCATATATTTCTCCGCGTTTTCCTTGCTCTATTTGCATACGTACTTTGTAATCTTTTTTCATACCTGGGAAGATGAAGTCTGGTGTCCAATCTATTTCCCAAGACTCTTTATCTTTCACAAGTTTTGCTTCATGGATGAATGAAACTGGTCCTACATCCGTATCCATCTTAACTTCAAAAAGAAAAAGCTCTTTATCTTTCGTATTCTCTCCTTTCATTTTAACTTTTAAATTATTAGCTCCAATCCCCTCATAGATTTTTTGATATTTTTCTGTGAATTCTTTTTTAGAAATCGATTTTTTGGCATGGTCTGATAAATGATCATACATATTTGCAAATTTTCTATCATTCCATAAATTGATATATTCTTCAAATGCTTGTTTTGGTGGTTCGTTTTTATTACATCCTACCAACATAACTGCGAAACAAATGAAAAACAGCATCCATAATTTTTTCAATTCAATCTTCTCCCTTAATTAAAAATCATTATTCCTTTCTTAATTTATTAAATAAAAAATGTTTCAACGCTTAATAGACATTGTAAGTAATGACATTGTTCCATATTTACAAAAAAATTAATATCTATGTTCATTTTAATACAAAAAAGCAGGCATAAATATATGCCTGCCTTCCGTTCCCAAAATCAATTACACCTAAAACAACTTGTGGTTAACCAAATCCAGATACTCTCCTACACTCTATTTTTTACTTTTCTAAAATAATTCCCGCTATTTCATTAGCATATTTTTTAGAGTCAAATCCATCATAGTTACTTAGTACTACAACAGTCAAATATTCTTTTGGAAACCGCATGAAGTATGAACGATAACTTGCCCAGCTACCTGAATGTTCCAAGTATCGACAGTTAAAACCTTCTGCAAGCCTTAGCCCAAAAGCATAATCTTCATTGTCAATAATTGTTTCCCCAGTTGGAGAAATTTCCGGACCTATTTCGCTCATTCTTTTAACAAGTTCTTTTCCGCCAACGGTACCTGTAGTTAAATTTTCTCCCCACTTTACCAGGTCTTCGACTGTTGCATGAACTGCCCCATCACCTGTATGTTCCCAAGGGCTTTCATAGACCATATATGCTCCTTGTTCATTCTTTGAATACCCCCTAGCAATTGATATAGTAGTTGGGTAGCAATCTACAATTGTTGTGTCTTTCATATTTAAAGAATCAAAAATACGTTCTTTTGCAAACTGACGTAAAGACTTCCCGCTTACCTTCTCTACCACCAATGACAATAAAAAATATCCTGTATTGCTATACTCAAATTTTGTGCCAACAGGGAACCTTGCAATTTGATGACCATTAAGGTGTTTTAGCGATTGTTCCACAGTTAATATATCAGTAAATTTAATATTTTCTGCTTGAGCCAATTCCATATAATCAACTAGTCCGCCAGTATGATGAATTAGATGCCTCAATGTTACTGGTTCAGCATATGTTCCTATAGAAGGGGCAAACTTTACAATTGAATCATCTAAACTCAATCTTCCCTCTTGTTCTAAGAGTAATATAGAAAACGCTGTAAATTGTTTAGAAACTGAAGCGATATTAAAAACGCTCTTTGTGGTTATCGGTAGATTTTCCTCTATAGAAGCTAAGCCAACTGCACCTTTATACGTTACTCCGCTATCAAAACTGGCCATATATGCAAAGCCAGGAACTTTTGGTGAAAACTTTTTTAATAATTGTTTAATCAATGTATGCGTCTTTTCATTATATGTATTATTCACCTTAATCACATCCCCTTCCCTTTAAATGATTAGAAATATATTATCCTGTTATCTTTTTCAATTACACATCTTACTTCAACTCAAAACAACATATTTTATATTTGACTACAATCAAGCACCGTCACACTGATTTCTTTAGTTTCTAAATTCTTCTCTTTATAGAGAGCTTTAATTTAGTGAGTACTATTATCCCGAATTTACGAAATTCCCTCTTTCAATTCTAAAATTACTCATGGCAACTTAATAGATATTTTCTAAATTGAGTCAATAACATCTAAATCAAAGATGTTATTGACCCAAATACCTATTTTACTTTTAAATTTAGAACCGATGTACTAACAAATATGAAAACTATTTACCAGTCCTTTGTAAAGATAGGTTTCAATAAAACATTCATCTACCTTAAACCTTGTTTCAAATTTAGTTATAGTCTACACATTTTATAGTCTTCGTCTATAGTGTTTTACTTTTTCGATATGAGAATCCAAATAACCTTTTTAAACAACTTTGTTCACAAAAAAGTAGAAGCGTTCCAAATCTTTATTTTTCATTGTAGTTTCAAATTTGGGATTGGGTAGTGATGTTCTGCATTATCTGTAAGTTCCCCATTAACTTCAGCTAACTAGTTCAAGTAGGAGAGTCATGAAAGTAATCCTATATCTTTTGCCTTTTGTACTGCTTCTTCTCGATTTTTAACTCCTAGCTTCTCATAGAGATTGGAGGCATAATTTCTTACTGTTCCGTTTGACAAGTAAAGTGTCGAAGCTATTGTTTTATAACGGCTTCCTTGTGATAATAGTTCCAAAATCTCTAATTCTCTTTTCGACAAGCCATACTCTATTCCATCTGATCGTGATTCAAATAATCCTGTTTCTTTATTCTCTTCCCACATCCTATGGAATAAGTCATGAGTAATCATCGCCCCTCCTCGATAGACTAGACGAATTGATTCAGCTAGTTCACGCGAATCTATGGATTTCAATACATATCCATCCGCACCATTTCGTATGATTTCTTTTGCCCTTTCTGTATTCTGGAAGGTTGACAGAATGAGTACACGAATCTCCGGCCATCTTTTCTTAATCATTTTAGTTGCATGAATCCCATCCAGATTTGGCATCTCTAAATCCATTAATACTACATCTGGTTTTAGTCTCCCGCACAATTCCAAAGCCTGTTCTCCATCTTCAGCCATTCCCACTACTTGTAAATCCTCCAGTCCACTCAAAATTGTATGAAGACTTTCTCGGATAAAAGAATGATCATCGACAATACACAGACGAATTTGTTTATTAGAAAGTTGTACTTGTTTCGGTAAAACACATGAAATGGTTCTCAGATCCGCTACCCCAGCAGCATAACTCCACGTTTTTCTATCCTTTGAAATTTTGGCGAGTATCCCTGGGTATCCAAGTTGTAGTGTATCCCGCATTGCTTTCTTGACGGAAGTACGATCTCTTTGAGTATTTGTTTGTAACGAATTAGATACATTTTGATTGGGCTCTGCTTTTACAATTGAGCTTGGTGTTGTATATAACAAAGAACTTCCAGCCATTAAAAGGGTCAGACTTGCACTCGTAATTTGCCTACTTGTTTTCATAAGATTCTCCCTCTCCTCTATTCATATTGTGTAGATGGTTATTAGTTGTTTCATACTAAGCACACAGCTATCACCTCTATTAAAAGTTCAATATTACATTTGTAATTATCTTGCTAATTATTTTTTCATAAATGCAATTGTATTCTAACAAACGATAAATCCCTCTTTTTCCGCATGTATGTTAACCCTAGAAGAACCACTCTTATTACTGGTTTGTTTTTCATAAATAAATCATGCCTATTTCCCCTTTCACGCCTCATTATATTTTTTAACATACACAATGTAGATCTCCCCTCCCCATTTATTGTTAATGCGTTAAAAACTGCTCCTTGATTCTAAATGTTTTTCTGTCACACACGGTAGTGTCAAAATGTCATGACTTTTATGACATAACTATTAATACAGCCTTATCCACTCAATTTTGTTCTCCTTTATAAATATGACAAAAACTCACTACCTACTATGACTGGCCTCTTGCTACACTCTGTTCATACGCTAACGGGTGCTAACTCGTTTCGCTAACAAAAAAATCAATTAAAGGAGCTTACAAAAATGAAACAAGCAATTAACAAACTGGGGATCGTTGCAGTTCTTCTTTCTTCTTCAACAATGATTTCTGCGTGTTCCCAACAATTATTAGAAGCTGAAAAATCAAAACCATTAGCATCCTCAACTAATATTCAAATGATGGAAGGACCTAATAATAAAAAAGAAATAGAATCTTTTGCAGACCCGTTATTTGAAGAAAAAATGAAGAAGTATAATGTGAACGGTTCTAGTTTTGTCGTCGTTCATGATGGAAAGGTCGTTGTCAATAAAGGATATGGATATGCCAATAAAGAAAAGAAAATCCCTGTCACTAAGGACACGGTCTTTCAAATCGCTTCAGTCTCAAAAACCTTTACTGCTTTGGCTGTGATGCAGCAAGTCGATAAAGGAAAGCTTAAACTAGATCAAGATGTACAAAAATACCTTGGTGGATTACAAATTCCTAATCAAACAGGGAAACCTCTCACCCTGTTTGATATGCTTACTTATACTAGCGGGGTAGATTTTCCGGATCTCACAAATATAACTGGACCCGAATACGTTCATAATAGTATACCAATGAAAGAATTTTTCTCTAAGCATATGCCAACGGTGATACGGCCACCAGGGGAAGTTTATACGTATGACAACGTCTCATTTGCGCTCGCAGGGTTTGCAGTAGAAAATGCTACTAACACCCCTTTCTCAAAATATATGGAAAAAAATATTTTCAAACCATTAGATATGGAATCTACGAGTATGAGCTTTACGCCTGACCTTCTCAAAAGAATGGCTACACATTATGGTCCCACTGGCGATCCGATTCCAACAAGTGGGAGCGGTTTAAGGGATACACCACAAGGAGGCATTTTATCTACTGCGGAAGACATGTCAAAATACATGATTATGCAACTACAGAAAGGAACGTTTAAAGACAAAGAAATTATAAGTAAAAAAGGCATAGATATGATGCATGCCTATCAAGTTTTTGATGATAAGACAGTCCCTGTTGCGACAATTGGATTTGAAACGCCTTTTAATAAATTTGCTAACGGTCAACATGTTGTAATGAAAGGTGGAAGTATGCCTGGGCATCAATCACTGCTGATTTTAGTGCCTGAACAAAAAACAGCATTCTTCATGTCTTACAATAATGATTCAATGATGAGTATAGACATATATGAAGCTCTCATGGATCACTATTTCCCCGCTAAGAAGAATGAAGTAAAAACAAGTTATCTCCCGTTAGAGGAAAAAGAGGCTCATAAATACTTGGGTTTATTCCAGAACACGCGTTTCGCTGCCATTCGCACTCATTTTACTTATGAAAATGGGAATTTGATCATGGAGGGTGGAACAACGGGAAAACAAGTTCTCAAAATGATTCATGCATTGTTATTTGAGGATTCAGAAGGCAATAAAGTCGCTTTCAAAAAGAATTCAGCAGGAGAAATCACATATTTTCACTACACCTCTCCTAAAAGCCTTGATTTTGTAGCAGATGCTCAGAAAATTAACAACAAATCACCGTTTGATGACGTGCCAGCAAAGAGTAAATATAGAAGTCACATTGATAACCTTCATGCTCTAAACATTATGGGTGCTAAAACAGATAATCTATTTAATCCGATGGACACCATGACACAAGGAGAATTTGCGGATATGCTGTTACTTGCTCACGGATGGAACGGTTTTCCAGACGAATCCAAGGAGGCCAGGGAAAAAATGATGAATGGAATTCCAGAGTATAATCGTGCTACCCCGATTACACGACAGGTCGCAGCAACCATGATTCAAAACGTAAAGCAAATTCAAGACTTGAAAATGATTCAAAATGATAAATCTAGTAAAGTTAAATTACTTGATGCCGCAGATGATTGGGCAGTCCAATCTATTCAAGCACTTGCCTCCCAAGGAATTCTAGACCCTGATACTTCCATCAATGCTGACGGATCTTTTATGTTCCGTCCGAAAGATGTGTTACTGCGTCAAGAAGCAAGTTCCTTGCTGGATTTAGCTTTTGGTTATTATTCATTACCTATTAAACGACAGTAGATATTTATTCTAATTTAAATAATAAAAAAATAGGATGCTAGTACCTTATCAATATAAAGCTAAAATAAAACAAGAAATTTAACTTTATAAGATTTTTATAAAAATACAAACGATTCGAAGCATAACTCTATATATTTGAAATTTTTGTATTAAAAAAGGAACCTATTAGGAAATATGATAGGTTCCTTCCTTTAATTTAACAGACGTTATACACTGTAAATATGGTGAGTTAGATCTTCAACCTCTTCTAAAACAATTCTCTTAAAAGATAGAAATCTTACATGCTTGTAAGGTAAATGTAAGACAATTCAATATGAGGACTATAATACTTTAGATTAAATTATATATAACCAATAAAAGAATAGGAGATAACAACTATGAGTATATTAACAGTCCGTAACTTAAGTAAAATTTATAATACAGGAAAAGTATCTTATAAAGCTCTTTCCAATATTGATTTGACAATACAAAAAGGAGAATTTGTAGGAATTATGGGAGCATCAGGAAGTGGCAAATCAACTTTACTGAATATGATTTCTACTATTGATGCACCAACATCAGGAGAAGTATTTATTAACGAAAAAAATCCCCATTGTTTATCTTCTAATGATTTAGCATTATTTAGACGCCGTGAACTAGGGTTTGTCTTTCAATCCTTTAACCTTATGAATACTCTAACTGTAAAAGAGAATATTGTTTTACCACTTACATTAGATAATATAAGTTTGAATGAAATGAACAACAAAGTAGAAGTCATTTCCAAAAAACTAGGGATTGAACAGATTTTAAATAAAAGAACCTATGAAATTTCAGGAGGACAAGCTCAACGAACCGCCATTGCTCGTGCCCTTATTCATTCTCCTCAATTAATATTAGCAGATGAACCAACAGGAAATTTAGATTCAAAAGCGGCAAATGATGTGATGGAACTCCTAAAGAAATTAAATCAAGATCAACAAGTAACTATGATGCTAGTGACACATGATCCCGTAGCTGCGAGTTACTGTGATCGAGTAATCTTCATTACAGATGGATCTTTTTATAATGAAATTTATTGCGATGACAATCGTTCAAAATTTCACAAAGATATTACAGATGCACTATCTTTACTAGGAGGTAATTAACATGAATTTTCGTCAACTTGTATATAATAATGTCACTCGTAATAAACGATTATACCTTGGACATTTTTTGAGTAGTACATTTGCCGTGATGATTCTATTTACTTTTGAATTGCTTGCATTTCATCCTAATTTCACTGGAAATCTTGTATCGACCAGTGAGACCATGAGTTCTTTAAGTACAAAAGGATTTAAAATTGCTCAATATCTAATTATATTTTTCTCCTTCTTTTTCATTCTCTATTCTATTACTATGTTTTTAAAAACAAGGAAAAAGGAATTTGGGATTTTATTACTCCATGGCATGTCTAACGCACAATTAAAAAAGCTAATTTTCATGGAAAATATGTTAATTGGATGTTCTGCAATTATTGTTGGGATTGGACTTGGATTAGTTTTTGGAAAATTAATCTTACTAATAAGTGGTTCCCTTTTCCTGTTAAAAGGTGGGCTTCCATTTCATTTTCCTACTAATGCAATTTTAGTGACATCTCTTATGTTTTTTATTTTATTTATACTTGTCTCTTTTTTCACTGTACGAGTAATGAAGGTATCACAGCTAATTGAACTCATGAAATCTGAAGAAAAACCAAAAGCGGAACCAAAGTCATCTAAATGGCTAGCTTTCTTCTCAATTCTTTTTATTTGCATTGGATATGCCTCAGCGTTTTATTTGGATATAGCATTAAAAAAAGGAATTGAGATTTATGTTCTATTACTATGTGTTTTCTTAACTGTATTAGGAACATACTTTTTATTTACTCAGCTCAGCTTTTATGTCATTACAATATTGAAAAATCGTCAATACACTTTCTTTAAAAAAACCAATATGTTAATGATTTCAGAGTTAACATATCGAATGACAGATAACGCAAGAACACTCTTTCTAGTAAGTGTACTTTCCGCAGTTGCCTTTACCTCTATTGGTGCTTGCCTTTCTATTGGAAATGGCGCATTAGCGGAAGTTAACAGTCCTTATGCATTTGAATATAAATCATATAAACACAACAAGGAGGAGGCATTTCATATTTCTCAAATAGAGAAACAATTACATAATGATGGATTCTCATATAAATTAGTAACTTCTACTGGTTTTGATACAACAAGTCACGCAACACCAATTATGAAACTGACTGATTACAACGCAACTGCAAAAACACTAGGATACTCAGCAGAAACGTTAAATAAGGAAACAGACAGTCTAATCCTACCATCAAAAATATATTTGAGAGCAGCTTCTCAAGAGGAATTAAAGAAAATGTCTTCATCCCTTACACTGGAACACGGTAATATGAATTATAATTTTTCTGGTAATAAAATATTAATGGATAATATTATCAGCCCATCTAATAATTTTTCTGTCGTTGTTTCGGATTCAATGTACGAAACAATTCTAAATACACCGTTAGAAGAAGCAAAGGTCGATCAGTATATAGACTATCGTTTCTTAATTAAAAACATGTATGAAACAGCAGATGTGGCTAAAAAACTTACAGAGATAATTCCAAATGATTATAGAAACGGACGCCCACCATTTATATTTGATTCCCCGGTATTAAAATGGTTAGAAGGTAAACAAGTGAATGCGATACTATCTATTCTTAGTGTACTAGTAGGAGTTGTATTTTTCGTGTTTACAATTAGTTTTCTTTACTTCCGTTTATTTACAGATTTAGATCGAGATAAAAGCCAATTTCAAATGCTTTCTAAATTAGGGTTAACTAAAAGAGAGATAAAAAAAATTGTAACCCAACAAATTAGTATATTATTTTTTATACCTATTGTGATTTCTGTTCTTCACAGTAGCGTGGCTTTCTTGGCAATAAGGTTTTTAGCACAGAGCAGGCACATAGACTTACCTATTGCAGGAAATTCTATTTTCATCTTCACGAGCTTTATTAGTGTACAAATAATTTACTACCTTATTATTAGAAGAAATTATTTGCGTCAAATACTGAAGTCCATATATTAAAGTGGAAAATGAGAGAAATGCTGGTGGTATTCTGTATATATACCTCTTACTTAAAATCAATTTTTTAGTAAGCTAATTAAATTCTTTATTTTACCAATGGAGTAACAACATATCTCTATCAAGCTAAGAAAATAAAATTCCTCTTAAAATGAAAAAATACGTTATTCCTTCTGCATAATTAGAGAAAGGAATAACGTATTTTTTACTTTATGGATAGTGTAAAATCTTAGCTTGAAGTCGATGTGATGTGCTCCTTTTTTTATTGATTCATGTTTATTCATTATCCGTGCAATCTTTTTTATCTATTATTCTTTATAAATTGCAAAATTTAAAACAGGCAAGGAATTCTATTTTTTATAAACAGGTGGAATACTTTATGGAAAATTGAAAATATCTTCTGGATCGTATTTAGCTTTCACTTGAGTCAATCGTTTGAAGTTTTCACCATAATATAAATCTGACCAATCTTTCATTATTCAAGGTGAAATAAAATTGTTTGCAAAGAGATTCTTCCGATATTTGGTATCATATACCTTAGCTAAATTAGGTAGAGAAATAGAATTTTTTTAACAGGAAAATAATTTATAGTAGGAAGAATATAATTATATTAATGTGTTTTGAATTGTACCTTTAAGGAGACGTTGTCAATGAGAAAATATTTCTATTTCATTGAGCGAAAAAACAAGTGGATAACGTATCACTAACCCATAAACTACGTGGTTCCTCCTCAACATTGGAAGGAGAGTATCAGATTGAAGAAAATTTATTTAAAGGCTATTGACAAAAGTAATTGGAAAGAAGCAATTAGACTTTCTGTTAAAAAAGAACAACAAACATTTATTGCATCCAACCTTTATTCTATTGCAGAAGTTCAATTTCTAGATAACTTCTATGCAAAAGGTATTTATTTTGATGAGAAAATGATAGGATTTACTATGTTTGGGATAGACCCTGATGATAAAAATTATTGGATTTATAGACTTATGATTGATGAAGAATTTCAAGGGAAAGGTATAGGCAAACAAGCTATATATCTAATTATTGATGAGATAAGACGAAATAATTACACCAATATTCCGTTAATCATGATTGGATATAATCCTGAAAACCTTACTGCAAAATTTGTATATAAAAAAGCAGGATTTATTGAAACCGAATTATCATCTTGGGGTGAACAGTTAGCTGAGTATTCCCTATAAGCACTTAAATTTTCCACAATGACTTTTAAACTTAAAGTAATGGGTCAAATAGTTGAGCAATATAAGTAGAAATGATTAAACTTTTTATAAAAAATAATCAACTGAAAATATTAAGAACGTGTTTTGGTTATTTTTTTCAAAACACGCTCTTTTCTTTGTCTACCTGCTAGATTCAGCAATGAAAATATTTTTAAAAGGATTTGGACTGTTAGCACTACACATACTGTTTAAACTGACAGCCAACGTATGTTTACCGCCAAGTGTACCTTTAGTAAAAGTAATGAATCCTGGAATGTCACCTGTATGTTCCCATATTGGGACACTGCTTGGAAGCTTAGTTTCATAGATTCCAAGACCGTATGAATAAAAAAACAGAAGGAGTCTATCGTGACAGACCCCTTCTAAAAAAAACAATGATTATATACATATTGGAAATAAATTTATTTTACTAATAGTGAATATTCACCATTTTTATCATCAAATTTATACACATTCAGATAATATTTCCCTGGTTTCGCTACGAATTTCCCCTTTATAGTATTTCCTTCATCTTCACCACAAGCTACATAATTTTGCATATCTGATTCATGATAAAGTACCCATGTCATCCCAATATTTTGTTCATTTACCACAGAAATCTCTACTTCTTTTGGATCTGTAACATTAAACGTATAAACATCTGTTTGATCAGGAGTAATCAGATTTCCTTTTACAAGTTTATTAAACGGGAGTACCTTCTCCTCTTCAAGGGATTCACCTATTTGCGGATCTTGTTTTACAGTAATTTTTGTTTGTTCTTTGCTTTCTTTACCTCTACTATCTTTTACTGTTAGTTCCACAGTATAAGTTCCTTTTTCTCCATATACATGGGTAGGATTAGCTTCTGTACTTGTTGTACCATCTCCAAAGTTCCATAGGTAAGAAATAACTTTTCCATTTTCACTTTTTGTACCATCGCTATGAAATTGAATCTCTTCATTTACTATCCCGCTGTATGGTCCATTCATATTTACTATAGTAGTCGTTTTTTCTTTTTCCTCTGTCGCAACACCATGAAAAATAATATCATATTCAAACTGGTTAGCTGCATTTACACGATAGTTTACAAAATAAGCTGTAACTGTTTTATAGCCGCTCCACCCTTTTTGGGATAACTGCTCTAAAGTTTGGTTTACTTGTTTACTCATCGCTTTCCAATCTTCAGACTCACCTTTTGATGTACCACCTGTGTACTTGCCTTCCACAATAAATGTATTAAAGAATTGCGACTCATATTTTGTAATTTGTGCATCTTTTATATTTGCTACATCCACAATTTCATTTTTCACTTCAGCTAACGGCTTCGGTGCGTGTTGAATTAAATAATCATTTGTTACTTGCGGTATATTATATTTATCTTGATTATCAATCAACTGCTGCATATACGCTTGATATTCTGCATTCAATTGTGTATTGTTGCTCAATGATTCACGATACGAGTCATACTTTTTCACATCATTTGCACGAATTAAATCTTGAAGCTTATCAAATGTTTCAAATTGATGATTATACAAATATGACTGTAGTGCAAAGGAATACTTATAAAAGTCCCATGATCCATATTTTGAGAACAAAGTTTGCTTTACTGTATAACGGCTTGCTGGATCAGATGATAAACCACTTATCATACTTTTACGCGGAACAACATTATTTGTACGTGTAGATCCTGCAAAAAATTCTGCATTCCCTTCTTGGAACCAAGTTAATCGTTCATTTTGATACATTTCTCCGCTTCCAAATAAACCAGGAACCTCATATCTTCCTTGTAAATAGTGAGTGAATTCATGACGGAACAACTCTTCTAAACTATAAATACTCTGCTTTGGCGTACGCTCATATGTAAAGAAAGTCCCCTTCTCTTCAATATAAATTCCACCGTTGTTTGTTTCATATCCATATAATTGTCTATTTAATTGATATTCATCTGGATTATTATAAATTACTATTGTTAGTACATCATCAGCATTACCCGGTTCTAGTGCTTTATCATTTCCAATTACACGGTGATATTGTGCTTTTACTTCCTTGGCTGCCCAATATAATCTCTTAATTTTTTCTTCTGTTACTTTATCTCCCGTCTTAAAGACAATAGATCCGTCATCAAATGTATATGTTTTAGGTAAGTATTGTTGTTTCCCTTCTTCACGTATTTTCTGTAAATCTACTGCATTTCCACTATAATCTTTTCCACCATAGTTTGTTTTCATTTGTTCTACTGCTACAAAATAAGCTCCACTTAAACGAGGATACAAGTTCATCGCTTGTGTAATAACTTCCAATCCTTTGTTTGGATTACTATGAAATTTCCCTAAACGTCCTGCATAATAAATGCCATTATTAATTAACCAACTATTTTCATTTGTTATATTCCCCACGAGAGCAATTCTACTAACCTCATTTATAAAGTTATCAATCTTTCCATACCACATTGTTTCATTAAGTTTCTTATTCGTATCCTGTAAATAAGACTGTATATCATAATCAATTCCTTTTACAATTTCATATACAGCTTGTCCTTTCGCATAATCGGTTACATACGTAGAAAGGTTATCATTATATTGTTTTAAAACATTTACCACATACTGTACTGTTTCAGTATCACTAGAAGCATTACCAATTAATTTTCCATACGCAGCTACTACTCTATCTTGCTCGGCTGTACCTAATGTAAAGCTTGGATTTTTTGCAATTGCTTTTAATGCTGGTAAACACTTGTCATGGAAGCTTCTCTCTTTTAAGTAAGTTAATTCATTATTATAATATCCCACATAAAAAGCGGAACGTAATACTTCAACAAATGTTTCAATACCCTTTGAGTCCTCTTTCGTAAACGCCCTTCCTCGCTGTCCTAATTCATCAATGATAACGTTCATACGTTCTTTATTCTGATAAAAAGCTTTGGTATCTTGATTGAATTGAAATAAATCAGTAATTTGATTCCAAGAAATTTTTGATAGTGTATCAATGAGTTCGCTATCAGGCATTTTATTTAGTTCTGCCAGCGTATAGCTTTTCTTTAATTGACTTTCATCACGTTTCATAACCGGAGTAGGTCGTTGTGAAAAATCGCCTACTTTTAATCGCTCTTCAAAAGTCAATGTTTCGTCTGCTTTTGTAGCATGTACAATTTCATCTTTTGAAGTTTCTGTGCCCATTGGTTTCACTTGTAACACATTATACGGTGCTTTTTCCTCTGCTGATACTTGCGTTTGAATACTTCCAATTGATAATGCCATTGTACTAATACCAAGTATCAGTTGAGTAAATTTCAAATTCTTGTTCATGATGTTTCCTCCAATTATATATTCCATCAAAGAATATAACATTTTATATACACTAATTAGTTGAATATGTAATATTTCATATTACATTACATGCATTTATTGATAATATAATTCAAGGAGTAACATTATTGAATTACTTTCTTCTTCCCAACCTTTCATATGAATTATTTTAATTTTTTTGTTTGGTATTTACATATTCGTTATACGAATCCAATATCTCTAGTAAGGTCTCGTTAGATATTTGGAGATAATAGTTATAATTCATCAAATAAAATATACCTAATCACATATCTATATAGTGAGATACTACCTCATGTTTGTATACACACAATTTACAATATGCATACTGTTTTAAGAGTCCTCCTATGATATAGGAGTCTTAGTCACTTACTCTGAGAAATTAAAAAATCAACACCCATAAATACATCTGTAGGTGTTGATTTTTGGCTTTATTTAGAAATGTAAAATGTTTAAATCTCTACCTAATATAATTTATAAACTTACAAATTATAACGTAACTAATCCTATTCAACACATACACATGGCACTAGCAGTTTTTAATTTTTTATCATCTAAAAAAAGAATTATGTACTTTTATACCGATACATTCTAAATAATAGCACTTACAATTATTTAAGGATGTGAAATACCAGTGGGTATAACTGCAAATACTTTTTAGTAATTTCATGAATCGGGAAATTGAATCAGTTGTAGATTCATTTTTAAATAAGGGATATTTTATAATGTAGGATTATGTATTAATGAAGAAATAATTCTATTTACAAGATCATCTGTTATGCACTCTGTTTGCATATCGTCGGAATCACTTTGATTCATCGAATCAATAAACTTTTTAAATTTCGGAAATAAGACTATGGAGGTAATCCAATAAATAGCATGGTTTGTCGAAAAGAAATGAAAAACCCCTTGTTCCTTCCCTTCCAATAAGATTTCTTTTAATTGTCCAAAATTCCCAATAATATATGGTTTTATTTTTTCCAATTGTGAACTTTCTTTGATAATTGCCTCATATGCAAGCGTTCCAATTTCAGGATGTTGTTTTATATGTGTAATAAAGAAATTTAAATATTGTCTTAGAGCAGTTTTAGGATTATGTTTCGTTTCTTCAAGAAAATTCGGTAGTTTTTTTGCAAAACCATATTTTTTAAATACCTCTAAGTAAAGATTCTCTTTTCCGTTAAAGTAATACGAAACCATAGCAACATTCACCTTTGCTTCTTTTGCAATTTCTTGGATACTTGTACCATCATATCCACTCTCTCCAAATTTTTTCTTAGCCGCTTCTAAAATATTTTCAATTGTTTGTTCGCGAGATTTCCCCATTCTCTACACCTCATATTAAAATTAATGAATTTCAAAAAAATATTATGTGCTTTATATCAAAACTTTTCCATAAGATTTAATTATATATTTCGAATAATAATTTAACAAATAATTGAATATTAAGCACTCCTTATAAAACCCTTTTCTCCCCACTAATAAAAAAAGGCTGGAGACTATCTATTTCAATAGTTAATCTCTAGCCTTTTACTGGAATAATTAAAAGTTAAAGGATATTGGATTTTTTAATCTCAATTATTTATTTTACCACTTGTACAGATGCTGGTTTCCACCCTTGATTCTCTACCCAATCAATATTAACCTTATATTTTTTATTACTTTGTTTATCTCGTACATTACCGTAGGCTTTATTATTACCATTATTTCCAATAAAATCGAAAATTAATTGGCTCTCTGGAACATCAACAGCATAAGAGATTGCTTTTTTCATCTCACTCCAATCTACTGTTCCTTCTTTAAATTTCATATCAGGTTTTGCTCCTTGCTCTGTACCAATTGGCTTCCATGAAGGATTAGTTTGAGGATCCTTTTCTTGAGATAC
>NZ_FNDM01000014.1:0-147042 GCF_900100505.1 Bacillus sp. cl96 | reverse complement strand
ACTTGGGGCACGCGGTATCACAACATATGTGTTTGAAAGCTTACGTCCAACGCCAGTACTTTCTTTCGCAGTTCGTCATTTACATACAGTAAGTGGAATCGTTCTTACGGCAAGCCATAATCCGCCTGAATATAACGGATACAAAGTATACGGTGAAGATGGTGGACAGTTACCTCCAAAAGAAGCAGATGAGTTAATTAGCTACGTAAATGCAGTAGAAGATGAATTAACAGTTGAAGTCGCTGATGTAGAGCAATTAAAAGCTGACGGTTTATTACATATTATTGGACAAGAAGTAGATGATGCATATGCTGCAGAATTGAACAATGTCATCATTAATAAAGAAATGGTGCAAAAGGTCGGCAAAGACTTAAAAATCGTCTTTACACCATTGCACGGAACATCAAATATTTCTGTACGCCGTGGTTTAAAAGAAGTTGGATTTACAGATGTAACAGTTGTAAAAGAGCAAGAGTTACCAGATCCAAACTTCTCTACAGTAAAATCACCGAACCCAGAAGAGCACGCAGCGTTTGAGTATGCCATTCGTGATGGTGAAAAGGTAGGCGCAGATGTATTAATCGCAACTGATCCTGACGCAGATCGTCTAGGTGTAGCGGTGCGCAATCATAATGGTGAGTTCCAAGTATTAACAGGAAACCAAACAGGTGCATTAATGCTTGATTACTTACTATCTCAAAAGAAAGAAAACGGAACGCTTCCGGAGAACGGTGCCGTATTAAAAACAATCGTAACGTCTGAGATTGGTCGTACAATTGCGAAAGCATACGGTTTAGATACAGTTGATACGTTAACTGGATTTAAATTTATCGGTGAGAAAATTAGGCAGTATGAAGAAAGCGGACAATATGAATTCCAATTCGGTTATGAGGAAAGCTATGGTTATTTAATCCGCCCATTCTGCCGTGATAAAGATGCAGTACAATCTGTCCTATTTGCATGTGAAGTAGCTGCATACTACAAATCACAAGGGAAAACGTTATATAACGGTCTATTAGAAGTATTTGAGAAGTACGGTTTCTTCCGTGAAGACCTTGTATCGTTAACGTTAAAAGGAAAAGATGGAGCGGAAAAAATCCAAGAGATGATGGCAACGTTCCGTGAGAATCCGCCGAAAGAAGTAGCTGGCTTAACAGTCGTAGCAGTTGAAGACTACAAAGCAAGCATCGTTACATCTTTACAAGATGGACATAAAGAAGAGATTCACTTACCGAAATCAAATGTGTTAAAATATCAATTAGAGGACGGTTCATGGTTCTGCCTACGTCCATCTGGAACTGAGCCGAAGATTAAGTTTTACTTTGGTGTGAAAGATAGTTCTTTACAAAATAGTGAACAAAAGTTACTTACTATTAAAGAAGACATTATGAATCGTTTATAATAAATTTTAGAAGAGTTCGGTTGAATATCGAACTCTTCTTTTTTATGAACAAATTTCAAACTATAAAATCCACTGATTCACTAATCTACCAATATGCTATGATAAATACACTAAGTTAGTAATATATCGTTTGTAAAGGATAAAAGAAACAGGTGAAATAGATGAATAAAAGACAACAAGAAATTTTACAAGTTTTATTATCTGAGTCTAATGAGTATTTGTTAGTGAAGGAGCTTGCTGATAGGGTAGAATGTTCGGAGAAGACGATTCGTAATGATTTTAAGGTGATTGAGGGATATTTAGAGAAGTATTCAGATGCACTTCTTATTCGGAGACCGGGTTTAGGTGTCTGTTTAGAAATTAAGGATTATGATAAGTCCAGTTTGTTCAATAAATTATATGCTGTAAAACAGGATGTAGGCTATGCATCAGACGAGGAGAGAGTGTTGCAAATTGCGTATAGCTTGTTGATGAATGTTAAGCCGGTTACAGTGAAGGAGCTTGCTGAGCAGTATTTTGTTAATAGAGCTACGGTTAAGAAAGATTTAGATAGAATTGAAACGTGGCTTGAGGAACTAGGGTTAGATTTAGTTGTAAAGCAAAGGATAGGATTAACGGTAGGGAGCGATGAGAGAAGTAAGAGGAAGGCATTAGCTAAACTATCAGATTTAATTAATAATTGTGAATTAATGAATCGATTTATTAAAAAGCAATTTTTGTATCATGAAATTGAGTTTGTAATGACTGAATTGAAAGCGTTACAACAAAGATATGGTACGTTTTTTACAGACGATACGTTAGAGAACCTTTTATTACATACATTAATCATGGTGCGGAGGATGAAGTTAAAACAACCAATTTCAATGTCTAAAGATGATTTGAACTTTGTGCAGGAGACGAAAGAGTATGGGTGGACATTAGATTTTTTAACAAGGTTAGAGTTTGTATTTACGGTTCATTTTACTGAGGAAGAGGTAGCTTATTTAGCCATTCATATTTTAGGTGGAAAGTTTCGTTATCAAGATAGATGGGAAAGAAGTAAGTTAAATGTGAGTAGTCCTGTGCTTTCACAAATTGTATCGTATTTAATAGATCGTATGTCTAGGTTGAATGAAATTGATTTCGAGAAGGATACGTATTTATTAGAGGGATTGCAGATGCATTTGTATACGACATTAAATCGTTTGCAGTATAATCTTTCTGTCTCGAATCCGATGCTTCATGAAATTAAGCGAATGTATCCATATATGTTTGATATGTTAATTCATGAGCTGGATGATATTAATAAATCATTAAGTCTACAAATCCCTGAGGAAGAAGCAGCCTATCTTACTTTACATTTTCAGGCAGCAATGGATCGTTTGAGTGATAAAAAGGTATCGAAAAATGTAATTATTGTTTGTCATATGGGAATAGGGATGTCGCAATTATTACGGACAAAAATCGAAAGGAAATTCCGGTATGTCCATGTGATGGATTGTATCGCAAAGTCCGATTTAGAAGGATACTTAATGAAAAATAAAAAGGTAGAGCTTATTATTTCTACGATAGATCTCCCGCCGTTAAATATCCCTCACTTTGTTGTATCTCCTTTATTAGAGCGGAGTGAAGAAAGTAAGTTAGAGGATTTTATGAAGAAATTAGATAAACTACCGTCTAACGGAAATAAGGACTTTGTGTTATTGAATTACACAACGCCTTTTTTAGTCTTTTTACAACAAGAAGTAGAACATCGATACGAATTAATTGAAAAATTGGCGAGATCTCTTTATGAAAAGGGATATGTAGAGAAAGAATATATTGAAAGTGCGATTGCTAGAGATAGAATGTCAGCAACAACAATTGGTGCAGGGGTTGCCATTCCGCACGGAAGTCCTAAGCTAATTAAACAATCCGCAATTGCAGTGGCTACGCTTAGGGAGCCGTTGGATTGGGGAGTAGAGAAAGTATCGCTCGTATTTATGTTAGCAGTTAAGAGTGATGGTAAGGAAGTTACGAAGCAGTTATTTCATGAGTTGTCTTTTATAAGTGAACAACCTGTTTTTGTACAGAAACTTATAAAGGAAACCAATATAATGAAGTTTTTATCTTATTTAAGATATGAATAGGTAAGGCGAGAAGCCTTACTTTTTTGATTTCTTCGGTAAAATAATGTTTTTTCCAGAAGTTACGGTAAAAAAGAAAACTTTTATGAAGCAAATATTGATATATATTATTTGTAGGCGCTTACATAATGGTAAGGAGGATTAAAATGAAAGTATTAGCGATTACATCGTGTCCAAATGGGATTGCCCATACGTATATGGCTGCAGAAAACTTGCAAAAAGCAGCGGATAAATTAGGGATTAAAATGAAAGTTGAAACACAAGGTGGTATAGGTGTTGAAAATGAACTTACTGAGCAAGAGATTCGTGAAGCAGATGGCATCATTATAGCTGCGGATCGAGTAGTAAATAAAGATAGATTCATAGGTAAAAAGTTATTAGTTGTAGGAGTTAAAGAGGGTATTCGTAAACCAGAGGAACTTATTCAAAAAGTAGTAGATGGTAATGTTCCTGTGTATCATTCGGAGGTGCAAAAAACAGGAAATGATTCACAAGGAAAAAAACAAAACCCTATATACCGTCATTTAATGAATGGTGTATCATTCATGGTTCCTTTCATAGTTGTTGGGGGATTATTAATCGCAATTGCATTGACACTTGGCGGCGAAAAAACTCCTGGTGGTTTAGTAATACCAGAAGGATCTTTTTGGAAAACAATTGAGCAAATAGGTGGAGCTTCATTTGCATTCATGGTGCCAATTTTAGCTGGTTATATTGCGTATAGTATAGCTGATAAACCTGGACTAGTTCCTGGTATGATTGGCGGATATATCGCAGCAACGGGAAGTTTTTATGGTAGTGAGAGTGGGGCTGGCTTCCTAGGTGGAATTATCGCAGGTTTCTTAGCTGGTTATGTAGCTCTGGGAATTAAAAAGTTAAAAGTGCCAAAAGCAATTCAACCAATTATGCCAATTATTATTATTCCGGTATTTACATCACTTATTGTAGGTTTAGCGTTTGTGTTTATTATTGGTGCTCCTGTAGCGCAAGTATTTGAATCGTTAACAGCTTGGTTATCTGGTATGCAAGGTTCAAGTTCGATTCTTTTAGCCTTAATTTTAGGTGCAATGATTTCATTTGATATGGGTGGTCCAGTAAATAAGGTGGCATTCTTATTTGGTTCCGCAATGATTGGAGAAGGAAATTATGAAATTATGGGACCGATTGCAGCAGCAATTTGTATTCCGCCAATTGGGATGGGACTTGCTACATTTATAGGAAAGAGAAAGTTCCAAGAGTCGGAAAAGGAAATGGGGAAAGCCTCATTTACGATGGGCTTATTCGGTATTACAGAAGGAGCTATTCCTTTTGCAGCGCAGGATCCATTACGTGTTATTCCAAGTATTATGGCTGGTTCGATGACAGGTGCTGTTATTGCAATGATTGGTAACGTAGGGGATAGAGTAGCACATGGTGGACCAATTGTTGCGGTACTAGGAGCTGTAGATAACGTGTTTATGTTCTTTATTGCTATTATTGCAGGTTCTCTTGTTACAGCGGTTATTGTGAATGTATTAAAGAAAGATATTTCAAAAGCTGAAGAAACACAGGAATTAAAAGAAATGAAAGAAGTGTCAGCAACAAAGGAAGTAGCAGAAGTTCAAGGGCAAGTAATAGAAAAGCAAGCTGAAAAGGTTGAAATTCAGAAATTAACAGATATAACGAGTCTGGAGCTAATTGATATTAATTTAGCAGGAGAGACACGTGACGATATTATTGATGAAATGATTGAGAAATTAAATGCTGTAGGTGTTTTACATTCTGATTCAGAGTTTAAGCAAGCAATTATGAGTCGCGAAGCAGAGAGTAGTACAGGCATTGGAATGAATATTGCGATTCCTCATGGGAAGTCGAATGCAGTAAAAAAACCGAGTGTTGTATTTGGAATTAAACAATCAGGGGTAGATTGGAAGAGTTTAGATGGAACGGATGCAAAATTAATATTTATGATTGCAGTTCCAAAAGAGAGTGAAGGAAATGAGCACTTGAAGATTCTTCAAATGCTTTCAAGAAAACTTATGGATGATAGTTATAGAGAGAGATTAATATCTGTCCAAACGAAAGAAGAAGCACATAAGTTATTAGATGACATCGTATAAAATGGAGGATTTTAATCATGACAGAACCGTTATTTTTTGCACCCATTTTTAAAGAAAGAATTTGGGGTGGTACGAAATTAACTTCTTTCGGATATGAAATACCATCAGAACAAACGGGAGAATGTTGGGCTTTTGCTGCGCATCAAAATGGAGAAAGTGTAGTTAAAAATGGAAAGTATAAAGGCTTGTCTTTAGGACAATTGTGGAATAATCATCGAGAATTATTTGGGGATATTGAGGGGGATTGCTTCCCTCTTCTTACAAAAATTTTAGATGCAAATCGTGACTTATCTGTTCAAGTGCATCCAAATGATGAATATGCACGTATAAATGAAAATGGTGAGCTAGGAAAGACTGAATGCTGGTATATCATTGATTGTAAAGAAGGTGCTGAAATTATTTATGGGCATCATGCAAAGACAAAGGATGAACTAGTAGAGATGGTGGAGCAAGAAGAGTGGGACAAGCTATTACAACGTGTAAGGGTGAAGCCAGGTGATTTCTTCTTTGTTCCAAGCGGGACTGTTCATGCAATTGGTGAAGGTATTTTAATATTAGAAACACAACAAAACTCTGATACTACTTATCGATTATATGATTATAATAGAAGAGATTCAGAGGGGAATTTACGTGAACTTCATCTTGATAAAAGTATGGAAGTAATAGAAACGCCATTTGTTTCAAGTCAACAAGTTGTTCAATATGAAGAAATAGAAGATTTATGTGTAACCAAGTTTATTGAGTGCTCTTATTTTTCCGTGAATAAATGGAATTTAGATGGAGTGGTTAATTTAACGCAAAAAAGTCCATTTCTTCTCTTAAGTGTAATAGATGGAGAAGGAGAGTTAATGCATGGTAATGAAACGTATCGATTTGAAGAAGGGGATCATTTCATATTACCAAGTAACTTTGGGGAATATAAGATTGTAGGGCGTGCTGAAGTTATTGTTGCGAGTGTGTAAGAGAAAATATAACAGGAGAGGGTATGGTCGACAAAATATGTTCGACCATACCCTCTCTTTTTTTATAGGATTTTTGCTATACTAAACTGTACTATAATACATGATGGAAGGAGGAGAATGATGAAAATACTTGTGGTTGATGATGAATCGAGTATTCGTAATTTGATTCGGATGCAGTTGGAGATGGAAGGTTATGAAGTATTGGCAGCGGCTGACGGGAGAGAAGCTTTGGAGCGATGGAATGAAGGGCCAGATGTATTGATTTTGGATGTTATGCTTCCGGATACGGATGGGTATGAGTTGCTTCGTTTGTTCCGTGAGAGGGATAGGGATATTCCGGTGCTTATGTTAACGGCAAAGAGTCAGATGAATGATAAGTTGCTTGGATTGCAGCTTGGTGCTGATGATTATGTGACGAAGCCGTTTAATTATGCGGAGCTTATTCTTCGGGTTAAGAATATGGCGCGGCGTGTAAAGAAGACGGAGGCGGCTGTAAGTCATGAAGTAATTGAGGCTGGAGAGATCGTGATTTGTCCTAAGGAAAGAAAGGTACATGTGAGTGGACAAGAGATTCAGTTAACGTACCGAGAGTTTAATTTATGTCAGTTGTTTGTTTCAAATCCGCAGCGTGTGTTTATGAGGGATGAGTTGCTTGAGAAAGTATGGGGATTTGAGTATATCGGAAATACGAGAGCAGTTGATATTATGGTGCAGAGACTTCGCAAGAAGCTTGGGACGAGTGGAGAATATATTAAGACAATTTATGGCGTTGGCTATAAACTGGATTGTTAAGTGGTGATGGTATGTCTTTAAAGCGAAATATGGTGTTTGGAATAGTTGGGCTGTTAATTCCGATTTTTGTTCTTTTATATGCAGTTGTTTATATTACGTTAGAAAAGAATATGTATCATAACGCAGCAGATTCTTTAGAAAAGTTAAGTGTAGAAGCACAAATTTATACGATGAATTATTTAGAGAAGGAAGCAGAAGTGGATACGCTTGGTCCGAATTCACTTTTAATTGCGTCGTATTTAGCAAAGCGTATGGATGTCCGTGTGCAGATGATTGGGAAGAATGGCGATGTTGTTGCAGATACACAAAAAGGAGCATTGCTTCACCGTAACATCGACATTGAGAGTTCTTTGAAGGGGAAGAAGTCTTATGTTTTTGAGGAGGCGGATCCCGCTCCCATTCTTTTGTTTTCAAGCCCGGTTTATTATGGAAACGATGTCATTGGAAGTATTCGTTTTATAAATGAGTTAACGGGTGAGAAGGAAGTTTTAACAAATGTGAGCTGGACTTTCTTAATGACGTCTCTTTGTTTAGTAGCTACCGGTATTTTCTTTGCGATTCGTTTGGCGAAGTCTCTTCATAAACCAATTGATCAGTTGAGACAAATGGCACAAAGGCTCGCGAATGGTGATTATAAGAGTAAGATTGAGTTAAATGAGTACGTGGAAATCGCTCAGCTTTCAGCATCTTTTAATGCGATGGCTGATGGAATTGAGCTGCATATTAAGCAATTGCAGGAGGAGAAAGAGAAGCAGAAAGATTTCCTAGACCGCATTACGCATGAGTTAAAAACACCGCTAACGGCAATTATCGGTTATGTTGATTTAATTCCGAAGTTACAATCGAAAGAAGATGTACAGGAAAGTCTCCGTTATGTGGCTGTGGAAAGTGAGCGTTTATTATCACTTGTAGAGGAGCTGCTTAAGTCCTCGAAATATGGAACGAGTACGTTTGAAGTGTCTCCTACAGTTGTGAACATAAAGGAATTGGCAGAGGAAGCAATTTCAATTGTGAAGCCTCGTCTAAATCAGTTTGAAATTGAAGTGATAAATGAGTTAATAGATGTACATGTTGTTGCGGATTTTGATAAGACGAAGCAAATTTTCTTAAATGTGCTTGATAATGCAATTAAGTATAGTGATGCTTCGCATATTCGTATGAATGTAATTGTAAATGAGCATGAGGCGAAGGTTTTTGTTCATGATGATGGGATTGGTATAGATGAAGTGGTGCTTGCAGAGTGGAATGAGTCTCCGAAAGGAAAGGCACTTCCTTCTAGTTACGGGAATGGTTATGGTTTGTATATTTGTCAGGAGATTATGAGTAAGCAGGGCGGAAGCATGCGGATTGAGAGTAGTGAAGAAATAGGTACTACAATATTCATTACATTTTTGCTTCCGAGAAGGATGGAAGACATAAAAAACTTGAAAGCGGTTAAATGATACATTTATGAAACAATTATGCGGTATTTTCGAAACAACGTTTTTTTATCTTGGAGGTAGGCAGAAATGAAAAGGCTATCATTTCAAATTCTTATGTTTGTCATTTGTATGATTGTTTCTCTTGTTTTGTTTTATGTTATGGAGAAGCAAATCTATAATCGAATCAACATTGTAAATGATAAACAAGCCGTTTTACAAAGGGTGAATGAATCTCTTCCAATTGAAGTGAAAGTAAGACATGAAAAGTGGGGAGAAATTGTTGTAACGGATGAAGTTCGTTTGCATACGATTGTTTCATTCTTTGACCGAATTCGAATAGAGCCTGAGGGCGTTAAGAGCCAAGAACAAGTATTTACTGGAGAAGTAACGTACTTGAATGGACATAAGCGTACTTTTGCAGTAGGTGACTTGTTCCAGTATGGGGAAAATGTATACGGAAAGAATGGCATGGATCCGATGATTTCAGCACTTCAAACGTATTTATTAAGCCTGTATTACACGCCAGAGCGTATTAGTGATTTCTTTGCTTCAGCAAAGGATATCGTAGTACGTCAAGGCGATGTGGTACGTACTATCAATCTTACGCACATACTTGATTCTATTCGATACGCAAAGCAAATTACAGATTACGGAGAAATTCAGAAGTTATTACAATCGCAGAATGAACCGATTGCTTATATTACAGCTTATAAAACAGGTAAGCTTGTAAAGAATGATCGTGAAGATATTCTTACGATTTCTGTGTATCCATCGTACTTTGTTGTGCAATATCTCGGTGATAATAACGGAAATGTCATGTATATGAAAAGCTCTCTAGCAGAGTTATTCGTAAAGGAGAATGCGTCATGAGAAAGATAGCCTTTTTCTTCTTTTTGCTAGTAATTGGAGGAGCGATGTCTAGTTGCTCTCGAGATACAACCTCTATTAAATATAGTGAAAATGGTCTCCCTATTTTGGATGATCGTCATATTGTTGCGTATGTGGCGGCTCGTGAGGAAGTTGGTGAAGCGTTACTTTCATCATTTTGTAAGCCGCGCGGATGTACGTATGAATTTATTCGTCTTTCAACAGAAGAACTTCTTCGTAGAGTGGAAGAAGAAGCTGGAAATCCGAAGGCGGATATTATTATTGGCGGTACAGTAGATGCGCATCAAATGATGAAGCAAAAAAACCTTTCTATTCCTGTGATAAGCCAACATGCAAATCGTATTTCAAAAACTGTTAAAGATAAAGATGGTTATTGGTACGGTTATGAAGTGGAGAAGCTGGCAATTGCGATTAATAAAGAGCGGTGGAACGAGGAAATAGCGCCGCTCAGTCTCTCGTATCCGTTAAGATGGAAAGATTTATTGAATCCAGTATATAAAGGAAAGATTGTCATGCCCGATCCAAATGTTTCAGGTACAGCATATACGTTTTTTCAATCACTTATTGATACGTTAGGTGAAGAGGAAGCGAAGGAATATGTGAAGAATCTGGCGGAACAAGTTGGAGAAGTAACAGTGAATGGTTACATCCCAGCAGAACTTGTTGCGAGCGGTGAATATATGATAGGCATTAACTTTATGGGAGATCAGAGAATGCTTCAAAAACAAGGCTTTCCGATTTTAAGTAACGAACCTGAGCAAACAGGGTTATCTGTTAATGCGATTTCTAAACTAAAACGTGCACCGAGTGGTATTATTGCGGATTTATTTATTGATTATTGTTTATCAGAAGAAGCGGGGCATATTTTAGAAAAAGTGTCGTTTGGCGTACCAACGATGTTTGCGAAGAATGAGAAAGAAATAGAAGGACAGCCGGTTAGAAGAACAAACCAAAATATATCAAATAGCGGAATAATCGAGATATGGAATAGACAGCGTCTCTCTCTGAAGTGAGAAAAGGAGACGAAAATATATGTTTAAATGGCTCAAGCCAGCACCTGCAATTGAAAGATTGCCAGCGGATATGATCGACCGTGTATATCGATTACTACGTATTCGTGTGTTAATCGGCATTTCAGTTGGATATGCTGCTTATTATTTAGTTCGTAGTAACTTTACGTTATCAAGTACGTATTTAGTACAAGAATATGGTTTTAGTACAGCTGAAATTGGTCTACTAGGTTCAGTAATGGCAATTGTTTATGGATTTAGTAAGTTCTTTATGGGGAATTTATCAGATAAAGCTTTCGCCCAGCGCTTTATCGCAGTCGGTTTATTCTTATCAGGGCTTGTAAATATTTGTTTCGGTTTTGCCTCATCATTTGGGATGATTGTTACATTACTTGTTGTTAACGGTATTGTACAAGGTATGGGAGCACCACCTTGTAGTATTGTTATGACGAAATGGTTCTCGAAGAAAGAACGTGGTACGAAAACAGGTCTTTGGAATATTTCACATAACGTTGGTGGAATGCTTGTGCCACCACTTGTCGGAATTGGTGTAGGTATTTTCGGTGAAAATCATTGGCAAGGCGGCGTGTTTATTTTCCCTGCGATTATCGCAATGGTAATTGCAGTTCTTGTTTGGATCAATGCGAAGGATACACCAGAATCTGAAGGTCTTCCTCCAATTGATGAGTATCGTAATGACTATGAAAATCTTGAAAAAGCAGATAATGCTAACAAGATGTCACCAAAAGAAATTTTAATGAAGTATGTAGTGAAAAATAAATTTGTATGGTTCTTATGTATTGCGAATGCTTTTGTTTATTTAATTCGTTTCGGTGTTATTAACTGGGTTCCACTTTATTTAACGACAGTTAAAGGATTTTCAAAAGCAGAAGCGCATGCGGCATATGCAATCTTTGAAGGTATGGCAATTCCAAGTTCATTAATCGTTGGTTTTTTAAGTGATAAATTATTTAAAGGAAAACGTATGCCATTATGTATTATTAGTATGGTTGGAGTTGTTATTGGTACGTTTATATATTGGCAAGCAACTAGCGTACTTGTTGTAAGTATTGCAGTTTCTATTATCGGTTGTTTAATTTATGTACCACAGTTCTTAATCGGTTTAAGTGCGATGGAATTAGTACCGAAATTTGCAGTAGGTACGACAGTTGGTATGTGTGGTCTATTCGGTTATGTAGGCGGAAGTCTTGTAGCTAACGCAGCAATTGGTGTTATTGTTGATAGTTCTGGCTGGGATGGTTGTTTCATCTTACTATTAACAGGAGCGGTTTTAT
This sequence comes from Bacillus sp. cl96, assembly GCF_900100505.1. Classification (NCBI taxonomy): domain Bacteria; kingdom Bacillati; phylum Bacillota; class Bacilli; order Caryophanales; family Bacillaceae; genus Bacillus; species Bacillus sp. cl96. Next base: position 135,068 of record NZ_FNDM01000014.1, on the reverse strand, counting down.
CAACAATCTTCTTATTTATTGTTCAACGTGGACATGAGAGAAAAGACCCTAAAGTAGCATAATATTTTGTTTGAAAAAGCTATCCAATTATCATTTTGGATGGCTTTTTCTATATAATATAATCTTTCCTTAAATCTATCTTAAAAGATATAATGTCATATTTCTAATCATTGGAATTTTTGTTACAATATAAATGGATGTGTAAAACTTTGTAAAAAGATTGTAATAATATACAGTTTATTTTCAGAAAGTTTTATACAATTATGTTATTTATTAAACTATTAATTTATAAAGGGAGAGAGAATATGTTACCAAATACGGTTCGTACTCCAAACAAGAAGAAGAAATGGATTATTATTGGGGTTATTGCACTAATTGTTATTGTAGCGGCAATTAATATTTTTGTTATGCAAGGTAAGAAGAAGGGCGCATCAACAAATGCTGATGCTGTAAGTTTTGAGAAAGTGACAGAGCGTAAGCTGAATAATACGAAGTTAATTTCTGGTCAGGTGAAGCCTGGTAATATTGAAAGCTTCTATGCAGATCCGGCCAAAGGGAAAGTGAAAGATATTGAGGTAAAAGAAGGGCAAGAGGTAGAGAAAGGCACGAAGTTATTCTCTTATGATAATGAAGAGATTAACCTTCAAATGAAGCAAGCTGAGCTTGATCAGAAGATGGCGGATATGCGTTATGATCAAGGGAAAAAGAAGATTGATTCGTTGAAGAAAGAAATTAAGAAGGCGAAAGATAGCGGAGCGGGGAAAGAAGTAACAGATCCGATGGACGAGCAAGTAAACGAGTTAGAGATAGGACAAAAAACAATTGACCTTGAGAAAGAAAAAGGAAAGTTGCAGAAAGAAGAGTTAAGTAAGAAGCAGAAAGAACTTACGATTTATAGCAATTTTGCTGGTGTTGTTCAAAAGTTAGATAAAGATGCGGCACAAAGTTCATCTCAAGCGTTAGGTGGTCAAGGAAAAGCGTTTTTACAAGTAGCTTCTAAAGATCCATTCCAAGTTCAAGGTACGTTAACTGAGCTTCAAAAGTCACAAATCCAAAAGGATCAAACATTCACTGTAACTGCAAAAGCAAATAATAAGAAGAAGTGGACAGGTAAGATTACAGAGGTAAGTGAGTTCCCAACAAGTGCAGAGATGGCGCAAGCTGGCGGCATGGGTGAAGCAACTCAAAATATGTCTCAGTATACATATAAAGCTAGCCTTGATAGTCAAGATGGTTTATCTCCAGGTTATCACGTTTCTCTGCAAGTAAACTTAGAGAATAAGACGATGATTGCTGTTCCAAGTAAAAGCATTGTAGAAAAAGGCGATGATGCATTTGTTTATGTTGAGGAAAAAGGAAAGCTTCGTAAACAAAATGTGAAAAAAGGTTCTACTGATGGAGACTGGACAGAGATTACTGAAGGCGTAACAGTGGGGCAAAAGGTGGTTAAAAATCCTTCCGACGATGTGTATGACGGAATGGAAGTGAAAGAGAAATGATTACGTTAAATAATATTGCTAAAACGTATTATCAAGGAAAATTGGCAGTGCCGATTTTGCATGGTATTAGTTTAACAATTCAGAGCGGTGAGTTCGTTTCGATTATGGGACCGTCTGGTTCTGGTAAGTCGACACTTATGAATATTATTGGTTGCTTAGATCGTCCAACAGAAGGCGAATATATGCTGAATGACGTGAATATCTTAACAGCAGACGAGTCAAAGCTTGCTTTAATTCGTAATGAATATATTGGCTTTGTATTCCAGCATTTTAATTTACTACCTCGTCTTTCCGCAGTGGAAAATGTTGAGCTTCCGCTCGTATATGGTGGCGTGAAGAAAGCGGAGCGTCGCAAGCGTGCTTTGGAGGCGTTAGGTAAAGTTGGATTGGCAGATCGCGTGCATCATTTACCAAATGAGTTATCAGGTGGACAGAAGCAGCGTGTAGCGATTGCAAGAGCGATTGCAAATAATCCAACGTTCATTATGGCTGATGAACCGACTGGTGCACTTGATACGAAGTCTGGTGAGCAAGTTATGGATATTTTCACGAAGCTTAATGCAGAAGGTACGACGATTGTTATGGTTACGCATGAAGAGGAAGTGGCAGCGTATTCTTCCCGCCGCATTGTACTGCGAGACGGGAAAGTTACAGAAGATAGAAGGTGTGCGGTATGAGTTTACTAGATAGTATAAAAATTGCCCTATCTTCTATTTTAGCTCATAAATTACGTTCAGCTCTTACGATGCTCGGTATTATTATCGGGGTAGGTTCGATTATTACAGTCGTTGCAATTGGGCAAGGCGGAGAAGCGATGCTGAAGTCGAAATTCGCAGGTTCTGGTGGTAATAACCTTATGCCAATTCAATTTAAACCAGATATTAATGATGAGTTTGCTATAGGTGGATTTGAAATGCCGAAGTTAACGGAAGAGGATATTTTGGAAGTAAAACAAGTGAAAGATGTTTCACATGTTATTACGACAAACCAGACGACAGAGGTGCTTGATGTAAATGATAAAAAAGCAAATTTGAATGTTATTGGTCTTGATAATGAATATTTTGCGGTTAATAAAGTAAAGGTCGTAAAGGGACGTACTTTAAATGAATCAGATATTTCTCATGCAAATAACGTTGTGATGATTAGTACAAAAACAGAAGAGACGTTATTTAAGGGTGTAAATCCAGTAGGACAAATTATTGAGATGAAAGGACAACCGATGCAAATTGTCGGTGTGTATACATCTGATAATGAATTTATGGGATTTGAAATGGAAGAAGCGTTAATCCCTCTTACGTTATGGCCTGTTTTATACGGAACAGATGAAATTCAAAGTATCGCAATTCAAGCTAAAAATGTAGACGATTTAGAAGCAGCAGGGAAACAAGCTGTTGATGTATTAAATAGCCGTAAGCCAAGTGAAATTCCGGGTAAATATGAACTGGTTAATTTAAAAGAATTCCAAGAAAATGTTTCTAAAGTTACTAACATTATGACAATGATCATCGGTGGTATCGCTGGTATTTCATTAGTCGTTGGTGGTATCGGTGTTATGAACATCATGCTTGTATCTGTAACGGAGCGTACGCGCGAAATTGGGATACGTAAAGCGCTTGGAGCAACGCGTAGTAAAATTTTATTACAGTTTTTAATTGAAGCAGTTATGTTGACGCTTCTAGGTGGTTTAATCGGAATTGGCCTTGGGTATGGCGGAGCATATATCGTTTCTACATTCGCAAAATGGCCACCACTCGTTTCATGGGAAGTTGTCGTTGGAGGCGTACTGTTCTCGATGACACTTGGTATTATTTTCGGATTAATTCCAGCGAACAAAGCTGCGAAATTAGATCCAATTGAAGCATTGCGTTATGAGTAATTAATAGTGTAGTAGAACTACACATTACCGTTCTAGTGGGCGGTTCGTAGCCTCTTGCGTGAGGAAGTGAACCGCCCGTTAGAACGGGTTATATAAATAGAAGGAGGCGTTATAATGGAAGCTAATTTGAATACGCAAAAAGTTGGTGGAGAAAAGCCATCATTGTTCGGAATGATCACTTCTCCTGGAGTGCAGTTCGAAAGAATGAAAACGAGTAATGCAGTTTGGGGAGCGTTTTGGCTACTTGTTTTATTAGGTGGACTTATTGGGGGATTTGCTGCTTATGTATATTCTCTAACACCTGAAGCAATTGAGCTCAATAAGGAGTTAGGTGTTACTGTTTCAGCTGGAATGACATATGGTATGGGATTCGGTGTAGGTGCTCTTGGTATGGGATTTAGTTTCTTACTAAGTGCTGTAGTGTATAAAGTCTTAATGGTGTTTATGAGCAATGATACTTCTTATAAAAAATTATTGGCGATTACTGTATATTCAAGTGTTATTTCATTAATTGGTGTATTAATAAATATAATTTTAGCTTATATTTTAGGTGGATCGGGTCAAGAAATGTACACTGGCCTAGGACCAATTTTCGCCTCGAGTAGTGGTGTTGTAAAAGGTATTGTAAGTAAATTTGAAGTGTTTACAATTTGGGGATATGTAGTTACATGGCTAGGTCTTCAAATTACAGCAGGTTTGACTAAAAAGCAGGCAACAATTATTACTATTGTTTTCTTTGTTTTAACTCTTGGAATCGGAGCTTTACAAGGTATGTTCCAATAAGGAAATAAGATAGAAAAGGTGGCTCTTCCAAGAGTCACCTTTTTTATTTTTACCCTTACTTCAAATACCACCAACAGAATTTCAAATTCTACATAGTGTAATTTCAGATTCCGTCGGTAGTATTTGAAATGACTCACAGTGAAATCTTTTCTTTATTTTTATATTGTGAAGGTACCGCGGAATACTAGAAAGGTATACCTTTTAGAAACGGGTACTGTGTGAAGCCAGCGACTTTTAAAGAGGCAGTTGTTTTGTATGAAGGGATGATTGTAAATCAAATAAAGAAATTAGGTATTCGTAAAGATTATGAAGAGTATTATCAATGTGGTTTAATTGGTCTTTGGCATGCGTATGAAAGATTTGATGCAAAGAAGGGGTATTTCCCTGCATATGCAGTTGTAACGGTGCGTGGTTATATATTAGAGAGATTGAAGAAAGAGTTCGCAGTGCAGGAGAGATGTGTATGTGTAGGTGAGTATGAGGATATCTTTCATTTTGAGGATGTTGAAATAAGAGTGAAGGATTTTATGAGCGTGTTAGATGAGAAGGAGAAGTATATTATTTTTGAACGTTTTTTTGTAGGGAAGACGATGGGAGAAATCGCTTTAGAGACGGAAATGACATATTATCAAGTAAGATGGATGTATCGGCAAGCACTTGAGAAAATGCGAGATAGTGTAAGAGGATAAATATTAATATAAGAATGGAAGGCAAGAGATGTTGCTTTCCATTCTATTTGTTAGTTTAATGTAGTAAATGTAACAAGGGGTTTTTAAATTGTAGTGAATCTTGCATGTTCATACGAGATAGTATGTATCCAGCTTTTAATAATTGTTGCTGCAATTTATGGGGACTGATAGATATTGTTGTTGTAGTGCCATTTGAAAAATGTATTTTAGCCTTTTTAATCTTTTGGCAAAAGTCTATATCGTGTATGTGGTTATAAAATAGCCATATACAGTTTGGAGATGAAGGAGATTCTGTTGGAAAAGTACAAATGTATTCCCGATGATTAATTGGAATTGGAACGTTTTGTTTGAATCTAAAATTTGTTTGGACTGCATTACGTCTACCTTGATAAGTAGAGTGAATATGGGTTAAGCAAGATTTTTTGATAAGTTGTAATGCGGTTTGGCAGGAACGAAGATCATTTCCGCTACTGTCGATAAGTTTTGTACGATAATAAGGGTGATTGTATGGAACAAGCATCATAGTAGAACTAGAAATAATAATGTTATTTTCATCATTCATGATTTTAAGTCCTCCCTTATGAAATTAATATTTCGAATATAATTATATACGGAATAAGTAAACTTGGTGTTAATATTTTGTTTTGTATTGTAAATTTTGGCTATTCGTTTACAATCAATAGGTGATAGTCTTTCTAATTTGCATCGCTTGTACATATATATGAAAATAGAAAAGAGTAGGCGGTGATATAGTATGAAGAAAAAGTATATTATTATGGCTTTAGTTGTCGTTCTCCTAGTATATTTAGCAAACAGTAATCCGAGTAAGGGCGAATATACAGAATGGGCAGCGAAGCAGTTTATGAAGCGTAATGATGTGAGTAAGAAGCTAGATGAAGTTCAAAAAGAGAATGAAGAGGGTCTCCTTGGCGACTTGGCATCGGCCGGTAAAAAGTTAGCGAAAAAGTATGTTGAGCCACAAGTTGGGTTATTAATTGATCATTATACGAAGCGAAATGATTATATATTCTTCTCAACATATACGACTGAGTTTGATATAGGTGAAGAACATTATAAGTACGTATGCGTCGGTTTCTCAAAGATTTTTATTCCGATTGAAATGCCGAAGAAAAAAGACGAATCTGCAAAATGATGCAGATTCGCCTTTTTCATTTTATAGAGTAATTGGAACTTCAGATACATTTTTTTCTACAAGGCGAGCTCCCTTTTTTCGTGTATTTTCATCAATGGATGAAAATACAGATGAGGCGAGGATTGTATCCATTACTTGATTTACGACTTGTGCATCGATTGGTGTGATGGGCGTATCGATAGAAAAAACGACTGTTTTTCCATCTTCTTTTGCGAAAATCAACTCTAGTACTTGCATGTGTTATTCCCTCCTTTGTATTTATCAAGCTATTTATGGGATTTGGGTCTGCCGGTTAAATTGCGGTCTAATACTCAGCGGGGATGAATAAAATCCCCACTGATCCGAGTTTTACTTTATAGTTTAGAAAGATCTGATGTGCTTACAAGTTGTACAGCGTGAAGTGGTGATGCTTGTAAGGAAGCTAGAGCATGAGCTACGTTGTGTACTTGATCTAAGCTCGCATTTGTTTTAACACGTTTAAATTGTTTGCTCTTGAAAACTGTTTTGCCGTTCTTATCTAATCCGTTGTTTAAGACAAGACGTAAAGTTAAATCCATTACGATTGTTTCAATTGCCATGTGTATCACCTCCTTTCACTTTATAAATAGGGTACAAATGTCATGTTTTGGCGTGAAATTTTTTCTTTTTTTTGGTACCCTTAAAAGATTAAGAGAGGAGAATTCTGGATAATGAATCGTAAATGGTTATTTTGGATTCCTGTATTACTATGGATGGGGCTGATTTTCTATTCTTCGGCACAACCATATAAAAAGCAGGATATGCGTTCAGATATTGAACAATATGTAAATGTTGAATTTGTGAAAGAGCATTTTTCATGGGTATCTATTGATTATGGTGGAGGAACCCCTGTTAGTATTGCGAATAAAGGTGTAGGCGGATTTATTGAGTTTTTCCTTCGTAAAGGTGCTCATTTTATGGTGTTCTTTATGCTAGGTTCATTGATTTATTACGCTTTTCATCGATCAGGTCATTCGAGGAAAAGATGTTTTATATATGCCCTTCTTTTCGTTGCGGGTTATGCAACATTTGATGAAATTCACCAATGGTATACGGGAGACCGCACACCAATGTGGCAAGATTCATTGCTTGATACGTGCGGCGGATTAACGGGAATTATAATAAGTAATTGGTTTTGGAATAGAAAAAAGCGCTAATCTCATTTGAGATTAGCGCTTTTTTTGCGGGGAGTAAAACCTCCACTGATTAAAGTTTCACTTTATACACCAAGTAATTCTTTTAGTTCGTCTGTTGATAGTTCAGTCATCCAGCTATCGCTTGTGATGACCGCATTGTTTAGAGATTGTTTTCTTTCTAGCATTTCATCAATTTTTTCTTCTAATGTTCCTGTTGTAATGAGTTTGTGAACATGAACAAATCGTTTTTGACCAATGCGATATGCGCGGTCTGTTGCTTGATTTTCCACAGCTGGATTCCACCAACGGTCGTAGTGAATGACATGGTTGGCAGCGGTTAAGTTTAATCCTGTTCCGCCAGCTTTTAAGGATAAGATGAAAATGTCATACGTTCCGTTTTGGAACTCCTCAATCATCTTGTCGCGATCTTTTTTCGGCACACTACCGTTTAAGAAGAGGACACGCTGGCCGAATTTTTCTTCTAGCACACGTTTTAGCATGTTCCCCATGCCGATGTATTGAGTGAAGATTAGGCAACTTTCATTTTGATCTTTTATATTTTCGATGAGCTCCATTAACGTTTTTGTTTTCATAGAGCGTTCAACGACATTTTGTGGCTCTTCTTCTTTTAAATAAAGAGCTGGATGATTACAAATTTGTTTTAGCTTGTTCAGCATAAGTAATATAAAGCCGCGTCTTTCAATTCCACTTAATCCTTCGACATTTTGCAGTGTATCTTGAACAAGTTGTTCATATAAGGAAGCTTGTTCACCAGTAAGAGGACAGTAAGCTTTTTGTTCTTGTTTATCTGGTAAATTTAATGCGACCGTTTGATCTTTCTTCGTTCGGCGCAGTAAAAATGGTGAGATAAACCGTTGAACTTGCTGGATTTTTCCTTCATCACGATCTTTTTCAATCGGTGTGACGAAGCGACGTTGGAACTGCCCTAAGCTTCCGAGATATCCATGATTAATAAAGTCGAAAATGGACCAAAGTTCAGCGAGGCGATTTTCCATCGGCGTACCAGTTAAAGCGATTTTGTGATTTGCTTGTAAGTTTCGTACTGCTTTCGACTGTTTCGTATGTGGGTTCTTAATATTTTGTGCTTCATCCAAAATAACAGCATCCCAGCATAATGAAGTTAGTTCTTCCTCATCGAGTTGGGCCAATGCATAAGATGTTAATACAACATCTGCTGATTGAAGGAAATCTTCAAAAGAATTGCCCTTATCTCTATTACTTCCGTAATGTAATTGAACACGTAAATTCGGTGCGAAACGCTCAAATTCTTTTTGCCAATTTCCAAGAACAGATGTCGGCGCTACGATTAATGCAGGGCCTGTTTTGAGATTGTTTTCTTTTATATATAGTAAGTAAGAGATTGTTTGAATACTTTTCCCGAGTCCCATATCGTCAGCTAGCAATGCTCCAAATCCAAGCTTTCGTAAATATAACAACCATTCAATGCCGTGTTGTTGATACGGACGAAGTGTTGCGTTTAGTGAAGCAGGGACATCTACTTTTGGAATATCTCCAATATGAAGTAGCTTTTGGAATAGTTCCTCATAATATCCATCTAGTTCGATTTCAATATCAGTAAACGGACTATCATCTTCTACAATTTCTGTTTCAGCCGTATTTGATAAATGTTGCTGCAGGACATCTTTCATCTCTAGTCCGTATTTATCGGCACGGTTCATGAGTTTCCTTACTTCTTCGATAAAGGCTGGATCTAGTCGCATCCATTGACCGTTTATATTAAATAGACGTTTGTTTTGTTCAACGAGTTCAAAAAATTCGCTTTCTGATAAATCAATGCCGTTCGTCGAAATTCGCCAGTCAAAATTAACGAGCGTATTCATACCGAAGAACGATTGTGTTTGTACTGTATTTTGCTTCAGCTGGACACGTAATTTCGGTTTTGTTGCTTTTAAATTTTGCCACCATGATGGTAGTAAAATTGTAATGCCGGCTGCAAGTAATTCATCGCTTGCTTCTGTTAAGAAGTTCCAAGCTTCTGTTTCAAAGAGCTCATTTCGGAATGTATCTCCTTCTTTTAACCACGGTATGAGCTTACTAAAACCTTCTTGTGTTTCTGTAATCCGTTCTTCGTAATCGTGCCATCTTTTCGGTAAGGAATCGATGTTTTCATATACATATATGCGATGCGCCCCGCGCTTTGGTGTCACGATTGTTTCAAGTTTCCACATTTCAAATTCTTCTTGTGGTTCTTGCAGTCTTAGTCCGATTGTAAACGGAAGATCATCTTCAATATAACCAATTTTTCGAAGCCAATCTTCTTCATGTAGTGCTGTTTCCAATTGTCTTTTCGTAAAGTCGTAATGTTCATATAGTCTTTTAGCATCTTCCCAGCCGTCATTTGAGCGATTATCTTGTAATATGCTTTCATTAACTGCTGCTGAGAAAAGAGATGCTAATGTGTCATCTTCAATTGGCGTATTTTGAACTTTCCAAGATGGTTGTTTGGGCCAGTGCTCGATATCTGGTACGAAGCTACCGCTCGTAAAGGCATCCCATAATTCATTTGCATCTTTTGTAAGTGCTGTAATAGGGCCGTTCAGTTGAATATGTGCAAAGGAATTCATTGGTTTGTTTGCAATGTATTCAAAGGCTTGTGCATTTGTTAGTAGCACACCTTGTTTTCCTTCGAAGGTTGCTTCTTTTAGAAACGTACCGTAGAAAGAAGTGGAGTGCCATGTGAATGCATTTCGTTTCCAACTTGTTACGGATAATGGAGTACCGCTGTCATCTTCTCCCCAAAGGAACCAACCTTGACTAACATGCTGGAGCCTAATTGTTACTTCAGTTTGATTGATCATCGATTAATTTTCCTTTCCGTAATTCCTCTTGTAGTGCACGCAGACGTGAATGGAGATTGGCGATGTGAATAATGAAAGCATCCCATTCATCGGTGCGTTTTAATCGTTTATATAATGTACGTAATTTCTTTAAGTAACGAACTGCGCGTCTATATGATTTACGATTTCGTTCTTCAATTGCTTCTACAGCAGCAAGATGATAAAGAGGAAGTGCTGCTTCTGGCGCTTCTTTTTCAATATCTTTCAGTGGTTCTTTTAACAGTTCAATTGCTTCAAACCCATATAAGAGATGGAGCTCTGCCCATGTACGATACTGTTTTTTCGCGAGTACGTACTGTTCATAGTTTGTGAAACTATACGGTAATAGTTCCTGCAAGATCATTTCAAAACCAGCTTGTTCATTTGTATGTGTTGCGTATGTTTCATACATGATTACAAATAGCCGAACGATATCTTTTATAAAAATCGTATTTTCGTGATCTTGGATCGTTTTCTTTACTTGTTTATACGTAAAGGAAAGCCAGTTTTTCGCACGATCCCACTGCATGGCACTTAATAGTTCTTCTAACCAATAGAAGTATAGACTCACAACAGAAGCAGGTTGTTTCTTTAGTAAGTCCATCGCTAGTAGATCTTCTTCATTTAAAAAGAGAAGGTGAGAAGACGCTAACGCTTTAGATAGTGGATTAATTTTCGTATCGATTCGTTTTTCTTCCTCTTGCATTTTCTCTTTATTGTTTAAAAGTTCACTCCATATGTGGCGATAAATGAAAAATCGCTCTTGCGTATAAGCGTCGGTAGAGAAGAATACTTCATGAACGAGACGAGCTGTTTCTTGCAAAATTATTTCAGATTCTGAAGGAATCGCTTCTGATTGTAAGTCCCGAACGATGGATTCCACTTTATCTACAAATAGGCGAACGACATTAACAGGTTGGTGATAAGAATACGTTTTGTTTGCTTCGAATGCCTGAATTTCTTCTAATAATTTTTGAAAGCAGTAAAGTGCTGCATGTAACCTGAATAATTCATGTATGGCGATGACGCGCGGAGCTTTCCGCTCAAGTTTCGTATAGAAATCTGTAAAGATACTCATAAGAAAATACATTTGTTTATAAGTAAGGCGAGCTTGTTCTTTTTTAAATGATTCATATTCTTTTTCAAAATATGATTCCCAACTTTTATAATCCGTTTCTTCAAAAGCTGATGATTGCAATACTTGTCTTGCAGTTCGAATAGGAGGAAGGGAAGGTTTCGTATTATTTTTAAATAAAGTTAATACATCTCCTACTTGCCCGAAACTAGACGCTGCAGATAGTAATACAGCGAGCATATGCTCACATTGTGTTGGTGCGAAGCAATCACAATAACTTTCAGCGACATTACGAATCGGAATATGAACGCTATATACGTTGCCTTCCGCATCTACAGTTCCTGATAGTGTATAACCATCAAAGTCAACGTTGTAGACAACACCACTACGATATAGGTGCCGAGCTGTAGCGACATGTTCCTGATCAGCTGTTTGCTGTGGATCTAGTCCTTGAACGAACTCATTCGCAATCATCATAATTTCATCTTTCGTAATTGAGTGTTGCAGCATAATATTCCTCCGTACACATATTTCTTTCCTTTACCATTATAAACAAAAAATGCTCAAAACAGAAAAAATGAAATTTGGATTACATAACTTGAAAATCATGGTAATATATAAAATGTTAATTTCATATATAAATATATATGTATAGGAGGAGAAATGATTTGTCAGATTTACAGACGAAGTTAGGTAGTGGAATGAATAAGTTACAAGAAGGAATAGAACAAGGGAAAATGAAGTTGCAAGTTGCACAAGAAATTGCTCAATTGAAAAAGGGAATGCAAGTGCAAATGCAGAAAAAAGCAGAGGTTCTATTAGAGGTTGGACAGCAAGTGTATGTTCAATTAAGAGGAAGTGGAGTAAATGAAGCGAGCTTAAAAGAAATGATTGCTCCAGTTCAAGAATTTGATGTAGCTATTTATCAAGCAAGAAAGCGCATTGTTGAATTGCAAAAACAACAAGGTGAAAAAGCTACATGTGAATGTGGTGGACCTTTATCAATAAATGATAAGTTTTGTGGTTCGTGTGGAAAGCCTAACCCGATGTTAACAGTAGAAAATGAAGGTGAAACGGTAAATTGTATTTCATGTAATGAGCATATCGATAAAAACTCTACTTACTGTCCAGTTTGTGGAATTAAGCAAAGTGGGGAGTGAATTAAATGTATTGTCGCACATGTGGAAAACAACATGGTGAAGAAGTAAATTATTGTCCAAATGAAGGTAGTATGGAGATTGCAGGAGCTATAGATGCAGTAACATTAGAAAAAGATACTGCAAAATACTGCAGAGGTTGTGGCAGTGAAAATGCTCAAAAAAATTTATATTGTCAAAAGTGTGGGTATTCTTTATCTGTTGTGAAGAAAAAAGAACAAACTGTAAAATTGCCTACAATGGATGGTGCTCCTAAAGTTGAATTTAAAGCAGATAAAGCCGTTTTACAAAAAGGTTTTATTGGTGGGGCTGTTGCAAGTATTCTCATGTTAATTGCTGGTTGGATTGGTAGTTTATTATTTGCCTCTATGTTAAGTGAGATGTTTAGCAAATTTGCGAAAGAATTAGAAATGTTGCCAAGTTTTTATTCGAGTGCAACTTCTACGATGTTAAGTTACCATTTACTTGGTTTTACAGCTAACGATGATAGTGGATTGATATTTTCTTTATCTTGGCATACTCCATTTACATTATTATTAATCATTCCATTTATTATTTTCGCTGGTACAGGAATTTGGTTAGGGAAACAGCATGTTGCGAAAACGATTAAAGATCAAATCTTTATGGCAGCAACAGTTGGTATTATTTATGGAGTCTTTTTATTCATTATAAGTTTTATAGCATCACAATCTTTTGCAATCCCATTCTCAGAAGCAGGTAAGATTACGGTTGGCTATTCAGCGATGAAGAGTTTATTGAGTGGTTTTGTATGTGGGACATTATTTACCTTATTAGGATTTATTGCTCATACAAGCAAAAACAATATGGCAGCAGCATTTCAAGAGTTAATGCCATATGGAGCGTCTGTTTATTACGGTGTTTCGGCTATGATAAAAGGACTTTTAGTAACAGCAGTAGCGGTTTGTATTATGGCGTTAGTAAGTAAGGAAGACGGTATTGAACCATTAAAAGAAATAACAACTTTAAAATCTGAAAGTACATTATTAGCATTAGAGTTAACACCTCAATTATGGAGTATGGCTCATTTTGCGCCATTAGAAGTATCAAGTCCAGCACTTAGTAAGGAATTTACTAGAATTGGTAAGAAATCAAATGCATATGAGAGCACACTATCGTTTTCATTTATATCAGGCGTCTCTGTAAATGGCGTAGAGCTTAGAGAGATATTGATTTCAAAAGGAGCAAATGAGGGAAGCCTTGCAGAATTTGATAAAGTGAATAACGTATTCCATTACGGTTTATTACTGCTTATTATTCCATTGTTCTTTATGTTTAGAGCGGGAAGAAAGTTAGCTAAATTACCGACTGCCAATATATATATTACATTAGCGGTATGCAGTGGTTCTTACACAATTATGATGATTGTAATGAATATGATTTCTAAGTTCCAAATTAATGTTTCAGGAACTGTAACAAGTTTATTTGGAACAAGCGGAACAGTACTATCTATGCAAAATTCATTTACATATTTAATTTTGTTTAGTTTTATTGTGACATATGTAGCAGCATTTGCTGGAATGAAATTAGCTAAAAAATAGGAGGAGAGCACGTTGAAGTTTTGTGGAACATGTAAAAAGAACGTTGCAGACCATTTGAACTTTTGTCCTGAGTGTGGGAGTAAAGTAGAAGTAATCGTTGATAACACTGCTGCCTCATATACAGAATTACAAAGCGAGACAAAACCAGTGAAAAGTAAGAAAAATTTATTTTTAATCATTGGTTTTGCCATTATTGCTGCATTATTATTTGGGGCATATAAATTTGGAGCATATAAGTTTTCAAAAGAAAAGCAAGTAAATGTAATGATTGAAGCATTCCAAAAGAAAGATATTAATGCAATTGATGAGTTTGTAAAAGCAAATGATTCAAGCTTAAAGATTAAGACAGAGGATATTAAAGCGTACATGCGTTATTTAAAAGAGAATCCTTCTTACAATAAACAATTACTGTCTTATTTACAGAAAGAGACAGTAGATCAAAAGTTAACAAAAGATAAACCTGCATTTAAAGACGGGGAAATAGTAGAAGAGGGAAAAGAGTGGTTCTTATATCCAAAGTATAAGTTCAGCATGAAATCTTATTATATGAATGTAAGTACAACTGCAAAGAATGCAGAAATATATGTGAATGACAAAAAAGAAACAGAGCTTTCTAGTGATAAAAATTCGAAAGAGTTGGGGCCATACTTCCCAGGTACATATGTTGTAAAGGCAACGGCGAAGACAGAACTTACTGAATTAGAAACAGAGAAAGAAGTAGATTTAGCGGATGAACAGAGCGAGAAGGTGAAAGTGGATTTATCGCTTGAAGGCAAGTATGTAAGCATTTCTTCTGATGAAAGTGATGCAACTGTATTTGTGAATGGGAAAAAACGTGGAAAATTAAATTATGGAAGTTATAAGCTTGGCCCTGTATCCACAGATGAAACAGTAGAAGTACATTTAGAGAAAACTACTGATTTTGGTGTGATGAAATCTGAAAGTGTTAAAATTGGAGACCAAAGCACATATTACTTAAAATTCCCGAAAGAAACATCAAGTTCAGCAGTGGGCGAATTTGTAAGAAATCATATTTATGATAACGTACGTGCAATTTCATTAAATGATTTTAGTTTAATTGAAAATAATTATGATAAGAGCGGAAAATCGTATAAGGAAGACCGTGATTATATACAGTATTTACACAAAAAAGGAATTACAGAAGACTTATTAACGATGGAAGTTCGTAATGTAGAGCGTCAAAGTGCTACGAAATATAAAGTAACGACATATGAAGAGTATCATATTCGTTACGGTGATGGATCTGTGAAGTTCAAAAGTTTTAATAACGAACATATTGTAACTGTGAATGGAAATGGAAAGATGTTGTATCATTCTCTTGGTGCAAATAATACGTTGAAATCAGAAGATGTATCTGGTCCAACTCGTTAATATGAGAGAAGCTGTTCAATATTTGAACAGCTTCTTTTTTGTAGCTAAATCGATATTTCGTGTCGAACCGTTGATATATCGTAAGTTATGATAGATATAATCGAAAAATCGTTGATATATTTTTTTACAATTATGAGTGTGTTTCCTTTAGTATCGCTTGTACATATGGATCATGTAATATTTGCTCTATAATGGGTAACATGTTTTGTTCAAATGGAATGTCGATAGGAAATGGCTTTTGAGAGCCTGGTTTTATTCCATATTGCACAATTTTGTAATGTGTATTGTTTTCAGACTTGAGCACAATTAACTTATAGCGATTATCATCGCCAGCGAGTGAGAAATCAATAGAAGTAGCGTTATATGTTACTTCATCTTTATATATGTACGGTTTTGGCGTACCAATCCAGTCTACTTTTGCTTGTACATTCATGGGCGTAGCCTCCTTATATGTATTATAAATAAATAAAAGCCAGCTCTCAATAAAGAGAACCGGCTTGTAATTTAGCAGTCATTGGTTATTTTAAAATTTTCACTTTAACAGTTTTGCGTCCCCATTTTTGAGCAGCGCTATCTGATCCAAGTAAGATATCAATACGGTTACCTTTAATTGCACCACCAGTATCTCCAGCGATAGCTTCTCCGTAACCTTCTACCCATACTTTAGATCCTAATGGGATTACTTTCGGGTCAACAGCGATCATTTTCATGTTTGGATTCGCAGTTAAATCATGACCCATTGCAGTTAATACACGGCCGCCATATGTGCCACCGTTTTCGCTCGGGTGAGCTGTATATGCTGTAGCTACAACTGTTAACTCACGACCACCAGATGGTGTGTTAGTTTCAGCAGCTTTCACAGCAGGCTTAGCAGCTGGTTTTGCTTGTGCTACAGGTGCTTGAGCCTTAGCTGGTGCTGCAGCTTTAGAAGGAGCAGTTGTTTCTTGTTTCTCAATTACAGGTGCTGTACCTGTTAAGAAAGGAACATGAACATAAGCTGTTTTCCCGTTATATTCAAATTGTAACCACTCATTTTGTACTTGGTTCGTTGTTTCGATTACATCGTCTTTCTTCAACTTTCCAAGAACCTCTGAGTTTGTGTTCGCTTCAGCACGTACGTTTAATACGTTAGCTGTTACGTAGTAGATGCTTTTTGTGAACTCTGCACTTACGAATGCGTCTTTACCGTCTAAAGTAATTTTTGACCATCCGTTCTCTGTATTTTGAACATCTATTTTATTACCGTTTAGTAATTTACCGACAACTTTTGATTCAGTAGTAGGGTTTTCGCGTACGTTTAGTACGTCTGTTGTTACAACAGTTTCTGCATTAGCAGATGATGTGAAAATCCCAAGACCAAAAACTGCTGCTGTTGCTATACCAATTAATTTTTTCATGATAGCCTCCATTGCGTTTGTTTTCGTGTCCTCATTATAGCAACAGATTTTTTCGGATTTGGGGAAAACACACAATTACAAACCATTCGTAATAAGTCGTTAACATCCTGTAATATAACAAAAAATATAGGAAAGCGTTTTTCATTCTATATGACTCATAGGTTTCTAGTTATATTCAAAATATTTAATACAACATGTTTTTTTCGACGTAAATAAAAATATTACAGGAATGTTACATGATGTTTACTAAACGATTACATTCCTTGAGTATTTTACCGTTTTATGGGTAATATAGTTATATAAACATAAACATTTTGTTTGTGAAGCTATAAACACGTGCTATATACTAGCAAAAAAACCGCATAATTGTTACAAAACGAAAGGGTTGCAAGGAAGGATTTTGCCCTTTTTTACATATGTAACACATCCTTTTTTAGGAAAATACATTCCTATCCGCGTTTTTCTCACACAATTTGACAGCAGTATTTCTAACTTGTAGCTCTTGCAGAGTGAAAAGGTTATACGAAAGGTAAGGCTGTCCATAAGAATTCGAATTGGTGAAGGTGAAAGTAAGAAAATCACCGCAAAATTATAGTTTTCTATCCGATTTTACATATCGGAATTTATGTTATTTACAAAAGCGAAACCTACGAAGGGGGATTTGATGAGGAAACTGACAAAAACATTCATCGTTTCATTAACATTATGTATTGCATTTACAATTTGGGGGATTATTCCCGAATCTATTATTGGAAAAGGTAGCTTAGGAAATGTAACAACCGCAATTCAAACTGCATTAGTTAGTAAGTTCGGGTGGTTTTATATTATTTCCGTGTCTATTATTTTAGGTGTTTCTATCTTTTTAATTGTTTCGAAATACGGTTCTATTCGTTTAGGTAAAGATGATGATGAACCTGATTATAGTTATATGACATGGTTTGCTATGTTATTTAGTGCTGGTATGGGTATCGGCTTAGTTTTCTGGGGCGTTGCCGAACCATTAAACCATTTATACGCACCTCCGTTTGGAGATAGCGCAACTGAGGAAAGTGCGCGCCTTGCACTGCGCTTTTCATTTTTCCATTGGGGATTACATCCTTGGGGACTATATGCGTTTGTAGCGTTATGTATTGCTTACTTTACCTTTAGAAAAGGAAAAGCAAGTACGATTAGTGCGACAGTAGGACCGTTATTTAAAGGTGGGGACCACGGACGTATTGCTCATTTATTTGACGTGTTAGCTGTTTTCGCGACTGTGTTTGGTGTTGCAACGTCATTAGGTCTTGGTGCGAAACAAATTGCAGGTGGTGTTAGTTATTTAACATCTATCCCGAACTCATTAACCACTCAGTTAGTTATTATTGCAATCGTAACAGTATTATTTATGTTATCTGCGCAAACAGGTCTTGATAAAGGAATTAAATATTTAAGTAATACGAACATTATTTTTGCGTTTGCACTTATGATTATTGTATTATTTGCGGGTCCAACAAACTTTATTATGAATTACTTCACTTCAACAATCGGTTCTTACATTCAAGAATTGCCAAGCATGAGCTTCCGTTTAAGTCCATTAGACGAAGGTGGAAACCAATGGATTCAATCGTGGACAATCTTCTATTGGGCATGGTGGATTGCATGGTCACCGTTCGTAGGTACGTTTATTGCTCGTGTTTCACGAGGTCGTACGATTCGTGAGTTTGTTATCGGTGTGTTACTTGTGCCGACCGTAATTGGTGCACTTTGGTTCTCTGTTTTCGGCGGAACAGGTATTCATATGGAGCTGTTTGGTGATGCACATATCTTCGACAAAGTGAAAGAAATGGGAACAGAAGTAGGATTATTCGCTATGTTCGATCAGATGGGCAGCTTTGGATCAGCTTTATCAGTTTTAGGTATTTTACTTATTGCAACATTCTTTATTACATCTGCAGACTCTGCAACATTCGTTTTAGGGATGTTAACGACACATGGTAGTTTAAACCCACCCAATCGTATTAAAATGATTTGGGGTATCGTTCTAGCCGCGATAGCTTCTACGCTATTATATATTGGCGGATTAGAAGCCTTACAAACGGCAGCTATCATTGCAGCATTCCCGTTCGTCTTTGTTATTTTCTTTATGATGGCAGCATTATTTAAAGAGTTACAAAAAGAAGGGCGTATGAAGCGTCATTAATAATAGAAGGAAAAGAGCTGATTTCATATCAGCTCTTTTTTTATCCCTCTATTTGCCGAGCAGTAAGAACCCCATCTCAAAATTCAGCAAAAGCAAATAAGTCGAGCTGCTTGTAAAAGCCCGATTGATGATGGCTAATGAAAGTTTCACTTTATATAGAAGGAATTTGAAATGCGGGTAGGGGAAATAAAATACTTTACCATATAAGTAGTATGCCTTTTATACGAAGAAAAAACGATAGGTTTCGACAATATTCGATACCTTACGAATTCTATTCGTATTTTTGTCAAAAATATGTCGGAAATGTGTTGTCACGTTTATATATATGTGCTATATTATTTCCTGTAAGCGATTTCAAATAGTTTTAAAGCGCATTCAAGGGGGACATCTAGAATAATGAAACGTTACGAAAGAAAGTGGAAGCATATTTGTTTGAAACGTGTGGCACATCGTAGTGTCCAAGAAAGCACGGAACCTAAGACTGAAACGCGCAAAGAACAGCAAGAGAAGCAATTGGTTCTACAAAAATAGCAATCACTTTTTCGTATATAAATGAAGGTCGATCGTTCGTTGGGGGATGGACGTGAAATTACTTTCAGCTAAGGGGTATTGTCTGATATATAATTTATACGGCAATAAATAAGCACAGAGCATACGGCGCTCTGTGCTTATTGTTATTATTTATCTTTTTTGAATCGAACTGTCTTATCCCAGCCAATGACTTGTTTCTTGCTCTTTGCACGTAAGTATAAGATTACGCTACGAATAAATAAGTACGTAAAGAGCTGTGCGTACGTAAAGTACATAATAACGCTAATAAAAATATTAGTCGGTGTAAAGGTTCGTTCGACACTCTGGGCACTAAATAATTGAGAAACATATGTAATATATGCGACATACCACATAAATAGTAGCGGAATGCTATATTGAATTTGGAATATCCCGAGTAGCCCAATTACAAACCAAACGTTTGAAATGATTAGGAATAGCCAAAATACAACATACACTAGAACTTGTTGTAAGGAATGGACGAGAAGTTTTCCTTTAAAGAAACTTAATGACGAGAACATTTTTTCTAAAATGTATAAATTCCCTTGGAGCCAACGTGTACGTTGTTTAATAAGAATTTTTAAATGCTCTGGTTCTTGTTCCCAAGTAACTGATTCTGGGACGATTGGTAAGAGATAACCTTTTTGTGTAATTCGTAATGTTAATTCAGCATCTTCTGCAATTGCATAAGGGTCATAGCCACCAAGCTCTTCTAGTGCGGAGCGACGAAGAAGCATATTTGTTCCTGTCAGTGAGCCTGTTTGGAATAGTAACCAGCGTCCAGATTGCATAAGGAGCTGGAAGATTTGAAATTCCAGTGAAATCATTCGCGTCAGCCAGTTTCGCTTTTCGTTTACTGTACGAACATGTCCAACAGCTCCAACAGCATCTTCAGTTGTTTCAGCGTGCTCTACAAGCATTCGCAGTGCGTGTGGTTCAGGTTGGTTATCTGCATCGTACACACAGAAGTATTCACCATCTGAAATACTAAGCCCATAGTTTAGTACACGTGATTTACCCTTCGGTTCACCGGGGGGAACACGAATATGACGAATATGAGCATAAGCTTTATCGAAATCATCGCCGATTTCAGGTGTTTCATCTTGAGAGTTATCATTTAATAAATAAATAGTTAGCTTTCCAGGATATTCAATCTTCGCCATCGCCTCTAAAGTATCTTTAATAACGACGCCTTCATTATGGGCAGGTATGAAAATATCGACGCTCGGATAATGTTCTAGCGTACGATCTTTTCGTTTACTATTTCGATGAATTAAGCCCGCAATTGTTAAGAAAGAGTAGTAAACGAGTAAACCAGAGAATAGAAAGGCCGTAAAAATAAGTACATATTTAATTGAAAATGTGATACTAATCCAAAAAACGAGTACGCAAAACAGAAGGAATAAAAGAAGTATAACGAGAGTCATCATAACAGTGTCTGTCCTTTGTTTCCAATGTGCTCGCGTGAAATTTTTATATCTCGGATTGCTTCAGCAGCAAGCCATTGCTCCATTTTTGGCTTTAGGCGGTTCATTACAATGTCAGCACCAGCTTCATTTGTGTTTTGTAATAAAATAACTAGCGTATTATTATCATATTCAGCAGCAAGGTCAAAATCATTCCTTACCGTTTCAACTAATAAGGAAGCTACACGGTCCATAACACTTTCCTTCGTATATTTACTAAAGGAAGTGAAATCAAAGTAAATGATAACGCCTGTTTCATTACGACGATTCATTGCAGTTGTTAATAATGCTTGGCGTCTCTCGAATTCTTGTCTTGTTAGTAATTTTGATTCTCCAATATATTGTTCTAACGTTCTCACACGCTCAGTTAAAGTTTTATTTTCATGAATCACTTTTTTCAATAGGTGAGTTGTTATATATACAATGAAGAAGTTAGCTGCCATCAGGAAGTGGATAATCATATATTGCCATTGATCTGATGTACTCCATAAATGAAGCCATGCTTGATAGAACAAATAAAATACGGAAATAATGGTTCCTAGTATGAAGAAAACAAATGCTGTTTTGTCAGCTAAAAATAAGAATAGTACATTTACGATTACGTATATTATTGTAAAAATAAGAGCATGCTCATATTTCGTCACATGTACAGTAGTAAAATAAAATACAATTTGTAAAATCCACATAGAGAGGATTTTATAGAACTTATCTTTCACAAAACTTTCCTCCTTAAAGCTATTTCATCAATAGATACTTGTAGTATGCGCAATTATTAAGAAATTGACCATGTCGTTACATTCTTTTGAAGGGCAACAACAAGTAGTATCTCTATTTTCATTAGAAAAATAAAAAGACTTAAACATTATTGTATCATAATGTTCTTATATTTGGCATAAAGTGATTAATAGATGCACAAAAGACATTTGGATTGCATGAAAAAAGTCTCCTCTTGTAGAAAGAGAAGACTCTATATAAGTTTATAGGAACATCATACCTGCAACTGCTGCATTTAAGAAGTTCGCTAATGTACCAGCGATAACTGCTTTAATCCCTAATTGTGCAATTTGTTTACGGCGAGTAGGAGCTAGAGTTCCTGTTACACCTAATTGAATTGCGATAGAAGAGAAGTTTGCGAATCCACAGATTGCGAATGTTAAAATTAGATTTGTTTTGTCAGAGAACTCTGCCATGTGTGGTCCTAAGTTTGCGTATGCAACGAATTCGTTGATTGCAAGTTTTTGACCAATAAAGCTTGCTGCTTGTACAGCTTCACCAGGAGAAACCCCGATTAAGATTGCAAATGGTGATAATAAGTAACCGAAGATTAAATCAAGGCTAAGTTTAATATCGAACAGAGAACCAATCAATCCTAATAATCCATTTAATAAAGCGATTAATGCGATGAAAGCCATTAACATTGCTGCTACGTTAATAACAAGTTGCATACCTTCAGATGCACCGCGTGCAGCTGCGTCGATAACGTTTGCGTCTTCACGTTCTGTAGAAAGTTCAACGTTATTATCTACTTTTTCTGTCTCAGGCATAATCAGTTTCGCAATTAATAAGCTTGATGGAGCTGCCATTATTGCAGCCGCTAATAAGTGCTCTAACGGAATACCCATTGCTGCATAACCGACGAGAACAGATCCAGCAACAGCTGTCATACCGCTTACCATAATAGCGAAGAATTCACTATTTGTTAAACGTGCTAAGTAAGGTTTAATTAAAATTGGAGCTTCAGTTTGTCCTAAAAATACAGTCGTTACTGAGTTTAAGCTTTCTGCTTTAGAAGTTCCAAGAAGTTTACTTAATGCGCCACCAACGACGCTAACAAATTTCTGCATAATACCAAAATGATATAAGATTGCTACTAATGAACTAATAAATACGATTGGAAGTAGTGCTTGAATAAAGAATACAAATCCCCAAGGTCCTTTTGCGTTGACTAAATCCCCAGCAACGAACTTAATTCCCTCGTAAGAAAAATTAATTAATCCTTGAACACCGTCAGCAGCGTGTTTTAAACCTGCTTTACCAGCATCCCATCGTAATACGATAAATGAAAATGACATTTGTAATGCTAGCGCGATTAAAATTGTGCGCCAATTAATAGCTTTGCGGTTGGAAGATAGTAAGAATGCAATTGCTAATACTCCAATCACGCCGCCAATTCCCCATAAAAGATTCATGCAGTGTATGCTCCTTCCTCATAGTAAAAACAGTGTATAAACCAGTTGTCTATACGTTTACGAATATAACATCTTAAGTAACTTATCATAATGGACATCGGAGGTCAAACGTCTAATGAAAAGTTTAAATAAAAAGAAAATTCTTCAAAAAAACACATATGAAATAAATAGACATGAAATAGGTTATGTTTTTTATGGGAATATATACATTATGATAACGTTATGGATTGTTTTTGCAGAATAAAGTGTATGAAATGGAAGAATAGATACATTATTTTTGTAGAGGGAAGCTAGGGGAAAGGGAGTAATATGTTGAACTCATAGCAAAAAGCCTTCTAGTAAACTAGAAGGCTTTGAAACTATTAATTAAGGTGCTTTCGTGTATCCTAAGAAGTGGCTCTTCCAATAAGAGTTACTTAATGAAGCGATTGCTACACCTTTATCTCCAGCTTGGATAAATGATCCGCCCCCAAGGTAAATACCCATGTGAGAAGGGCCAGATTTATAAGTGTTTTGGAAATAAATTAAGTCACCAGGTTGTGGACTTGAAGTTTTTGGTAGGCTACTCCAATATCCTGCAACACTTTGGCGGCTAATGTTATGACCAAATTTCTTAAATACGTGGTAGATGTAACCACTGCAGTCAACACCGTTAGCAGAAGTTCCACCCCAAACGTATGGTACACCTTGCATTGATTTTGCGTATGCAAGTACGGAAGAACTGTCGCCGCTATTATTACCTGTATTATTATTGTTGTTATTGTTTTGATTGTTATTTTGGTTATTGTTAGGCTTATTATCTACTGCGCCTCCAACTGGTGTTTTAGATAGGTAACGTGTTCCGATATAACCAGTTTGACCGTTGTAGTTAATTTTGCTCCATCCAGAGTTTTCAGAGATTACTTGAACCTTCTGACCTTGTGGAAGTGCGCCTATGATTCTATAATTTGTACCTTCGCCGCTACGTACATTTAGTGCAGAAGCATTAATGTAGTAGTCACCAATCGCACCTTGGTTAGGTTTTTCAGGTTGTTTTGGTTGCTCAGGAGTAGTAGTGCCACCTTTAACGAATTTTACAAATTCGCTGCTAACAAAGCCTGTTTTTCCTTGGTAATTTACTTTAAACCAACCGTTTTCAGATCCAACTACGTTTAATGTTGTACCGTTTAAAACGCCACCAATTACACTATGGTAAGCGGCAGGGCCTGTACGAACACGTAAAGATGTAGCGTTAACTACGTAAGAACCGCCAGTTTGAATACTTCCATTATTGTTTTGCTCTTGTTTGTTGCCTTCTGTAACGTTTTCGTTAGAACCGCCTTTTGTTACGTAGTCTTTGCTTATATAAGCAGTTTGTCCTGCGTAATTGATTTTGAACCAATCTTGAACTTCGCCAACAACTTGTACTACTTGTCCTTTTTTGACAGAACCTACAGTTGTGTGAGAAGTGCTAGGACCTGTACGAACACGAAGGGAAGATACATTTACTGTATAGTTTCCGCTTGCTGGTTTTACTTCTTGGTTGTTATTATTCGTATTGTTGTTTGAAGAACCCCCAGTAGAAGAAACGCCAGATACGAATTCGCCACTTACATAACCTACTTGTCCATTATGGTTAATTTTCACCCAACCATTTTCTTGTCCAATTACGTTTAATGTTTGTCCTGCATATACACGTCCAGAAACAGAACTAGAAGTGTTAGGAGCTGTACGTACACGTAATACATCAGCGGTAACTTTATTGTTTCCACCTGTGCTTACATTGTTGTTTGCTGCTCCACTTTTTGATACAAATTCGCCACTAACAAAGCCTGTTTTTCCGTTAATGTTAATTTTGAACCAACCATTTTCTTCGCCAATCACGTTTAGTGATTGACCGTTATAAACGCGTGAGATGATGTCGTGAGAAGTGCTTGATCCCGCACGAACATGTAAGACGCTCGCGTTTACCGTATAAGATGAGTTGTTTGACGCAGAAGCTTGGACAGTTGTAGCAGCTTTTTGTGTATTTTGTTCAGGTGCAGCTTGAACACTATCAAGTGTAGGTGCTGCTCCTCCTGCTACAGACACTGCCGCAAGACCGGCAAGATACTTTTTCATAATTTGTCGATTCCTTTCTGTCTGTAATGTAGTGAAGAAATATTTACCAACTGTTAAAAATTCTAAAGAGCATGTCGATTACTGTCAAGGCTTATGTGGGAATCTGAATATGACAAAAAGATTACAAGAAAAAATCAAGGCATAAATTTACACCTTGATTTCCATTTAAATGCATATATTGAATGTGAAAGGACAGAAATTATTCGGGTTTAAGAAGATGCCATATTGGATTGTAACAAGATTTGATTAAATGATTTTTGCAGTTTTTTGGTGATAGGCCCAACTTGCCCATCTTGAATCGCGGTTCCATCAAGGTGGGTCATTGGTAAAATTTCAATCGTTGTGCCTGTAAAAAAGCATTCATCTGCTTGATAAACGTCACGAACGCTGAAAAGTTCTTCCTGTACAGGTATGTGAAGAGTATTCGCTAAAGAAAGGACATATTGACGAATAATGCCATTTAAAATAAGGTGATTGGCTGGATGTGTGTAAAGAGTTCCGTTTTTAATTAAAAAGAAGTTGGAATGGCTTCCTTCCGTTACAATACCATTCCTTACGAGAAGTGCCTCTTTACAGCCTTTTCGTTCAGCTTTCGTAGCAGCTAGTACGTTTGGTAATAAATTTAATGATTTAATGTCACAGCGTAGCCATCGAGTATCGGGTTCTGATATAGCGCGTATACCATATTCAATCCATAAGGCTGGTCTTTCTTTTTTTGTAATATAGGCATAAATTGTCGGAGGGGTGTCATATGAAAATACATGTGTGCGAGCTTGTACACCACGAGATACTTGCAAATAAATTGTGCCATCTTCGTGGAAATGGTTTCTTTCAATTAATTTGTAAAGTAAAGTGATGAGCTCAGCTTTTGAAAAAGGGAGCGATAATTCTATTTCTTCCATGGATCGATATAATCTCGTTATGTGCGGATCTAATAAGTGAAAGTTCCCTTTATATAGGCGAATAACCTCGTAGACACCATCTCCGAACTGCAAACCTCTTTCTTCAAGTTCTATGTACGTTTGTTGTTTTGTTGTATCAATAACTTCATCATTCCAAAGTACAAATTTTTCGTATGCCAATTTCCGTCCCATCCTTTCGTAAGTACGTAAGTAACGTGAAACTTTCATTCATGCGAGATAAAAATCACTATAGTAATTTTTATGTAAGCAATTCTCTACATATGACCGTATATGTATTTGTAAATCATAGAGAAGTAAGGATGGTTTACCCCGCATTAACGGGCAGTAAAACTCCTACTTAAAAATTCGGGTGGAGCAAAGAAGTGAATTGGGCGAATAACTGCCCGTAGCTGCCCGATTGGTGAGGGCTGATTAAAGTTTCACTTTACAGCATTTTGTATATACAAATTCGAAAATAAGAATGAGAATCCTGCTTTTAAATAAAAAAAAGCAACATTCTTATGGAATGCTGCACAAGGAGGGTAGCTATCTTTCATAGGGACATTGTCTCGTTGAATGTTTTGTGTATGGAAACAAAACATGTTGAAAGACAATTATAAGAAAGTAGAAACAAAAGATTTACACACTTCTTTAAGGGATCTTACGAAAGATGAGAGATAAGAAATATGTAGAACCTCGTTTACATATTTTATTATAGAGATTTTTCATTAACACTATGTGAATATTTGGTAAAGGTTATGTAATTTTAAAGTTAATGAATATAAGTAGTTGTATGGAAGAAAATAAAAAAAGAGGCTGAGATTACTCAGCACTCTTCTTTTCTTCTTTAATAACTGTTTTTACTTCACCAGTTTTGATCTTATTACTTTCAGAGAAGCGAAGTAAGTCACCCTCAATGATTTTATCAGACATGTTCAATTCATTTTGGGCGCGATCAATTAGTGGTTGAGATTCTTCTTTCGGTAATTGTACAACTTCGCCAGTAGCACGGTCATAGAATGTACTGTTTGTGTACATGTATTTATCTGTAACGAAGCTACCGTCACGAAGAACAACGAATCCTTTATTATCAGGTGAGAATACATCATGACCGAATCGAACGTCATTTGTAGAATCTACACCAAGTAAGTTTAGAATAGTTGGTTTAATGTCAATTTCACCAGTTGGTTTCGAAATTGTTTTACCTTCTTTTTGACCTGGAACGTGAATAAACATCGGTGTTTTTTGTAAGTTCATATGGTCAAATGCAGTGATTTCTTCTTTTCCTAAGAACTGTGCCATTGCACGGTTATGGTTTTCAGAAATACCGTAGTGGTCACCGTAGAATACGATTACTGAGTTGTCGTAAATACCTTCTGCTTTTAGACGCTCAATAAAGTGTTTCATTGCTTCGTCTAAGTAACGAGCAGTTACCATGTAACGGTCAAATACTCCATCACCAGAATTGTATTCGTCGATTAATTTTGTACTGTCATCGTAAGTGAATGGGTAGTGATTCGTTAAAGTAAGGAAGCGAGTATAGAATGGTTGCTTCACTTGTTTTAACATATCAATAGATTGATCGAAGTACTCGATATCTTTTAATCCCCAGTTTAATTTTGTTTCTGGCGTAATCTTGTAGTCAAGTTCGTTGTAGTAACGATCATAACCAAGTGCTGGATACATAATGTTACGGTTCCAGAATGTTGCGTTGTTTGCGTGGAATACCGACGTGTGATACCCTTGCTGACGTAAAATTTCTGGAGTTGCTGTATATTCATTGTTACCGTGTGTGAAGAATACAGCACCGCGGTCTAGTGGATATAACGAAGTATCTACTAGGAATTCAGCATCAGATGTTTTACCTTGACCAGTTTGATGGAAGAAGTTATCAAAGTAATAACTTTCTTTCGTAAATTGGTTTAAGAATGGTGTAACTTCTTGTCCGTTAACTGTTGCACCAATTAAGAATGTTTGTAATGACTCAAGAGAGACAACAATTACGTTTTTCCCTTTTGCAGTACCGAACATATTTGGATCTGGTTTACTTTGTGTTGTTTTTACGTAGTTTTCTGTTTCTTGTAATTTACTACCGTCAGCGAACGCTTTTTGTGAACTTGATTTTGCTTGTAAGCCAAGATCGTATACTTGGTGTACATATAATCCTAAGTTTTTAACAAGCATAACGCGGTCGAATGAACGTGTTAATAGTTCTGGGCGTTCAGCTTCTGCAAGTCCTAAGTTTGCGAAGAAAATAGCAACTGTTGATACGAAGTATAGAGAACGCATCGGGCGTGCTACACGCTCTGTAGGTGCAAAGTTCTTCATTTTCTTTAATAGAACGAAGAAAACGATAATGTCTGCAAATGCAAGGATAATTTTGTAGTTAAATAATTCTTTCACACTAGAACCTAAACTTCCGAAGTTAGATGTTTGTCCTAGCACCGGTAATGTAACGAAGTCATTGTAGAATCCGTAGAACATTACGTTACCAACAAGAACGATTGTTAAGACAAAATTAATTCCAAGTGCTATATAGTTACGTTTTTTCCCTTTTGCAAATAATGCAAGACCAACAAGCAGTAATGATGCTGCTAATGGGCTAAGGAATAAAATGAATTCTTGCATGAAAGATTCAAGTTTTAAGTCAAAGCTTGTGCGTGTAATAAGGTAAGTTTTTAGCCATAAGGCTAAAGCTACGAATACAGTGAAACGCACATTTTGAAATTGTGATTTCAAGGTTTCTTTCATTCATTTCCACCCTTTCTCTATCAGGCTTGGTCGATTTTGGAGCGAAAAATGCTAAAATAAAAAATACATAGTTTTCTTGGCCATAATTAAAGGTTCTATATTCACCCATATACGACTATAACTATGCATACCCTTTTGGTTTCTTTTGTTGCTCATAAGCATAACGTCATTTCTGTATTATACAACAAAATTCATTTCTGAGAAACACTATAACATTTTACATTTTTTGTATAAGATTTGTCACTACCAGAGAAAACTTTAACATTCGTTTATATGTCCGTCAACTAGAAAATATAACAAAGGTAGAGCAGAATGTTAAGTAGAAGTGAAAATTTTCTTTGTTGAGAAATAAGAAACGAAGATGGGTAAGGGTTATCTAGAAATCTATTATATGAAGGAAATCGTGTGAAAATTAACGAACACTTGTTCTTTTTTGGTTTGTTTGTTACAATAAAAGTTCATTGATAGGTTTTGTGTAATTTCCATGAACTTTTACTGATAACATATTGTAGCTTATTTCTTTTTAAAAATAGGGAGGCTTTTTACATGAAACAAAAATTTTCAGTTGAAGCGTTTTGGAAGAAAGTAAAACATGTTGCAAAGCAAGCTGGGCAGTCGGTCATTTATGCAAGTTTATTACTGTTTTACGTTTTGCAAAGACCAGATGTTCCAAAACGAGTGAAAATTATTGTAATTGGAGCACTTGCTTATTTTATTGCACCGATTGATGCGATTCCAGATTTCATTGCTGGAATTGGCTATACGGATGATTTAGGGGCGTTAACGGCCGCACTAATACAGGTGTCGTTATACGTCAATGAAGATGTGAAAGATAAGGCACGAGTGAAGTTGGCAGAATGGTTTGGTTCGGATATAGACACAACATTTATCGATCAGAAATTAGGTCAATAGGTGAAACCTGTCATAAGGTGACAGGACGAACGTAAGCGAGGAAGTGCATTATGCCATCAGGAAGAACGCATACGAAAATAAACTTAATATCCCTTCCGGTTGTTTTGTTTTTTCTCTTTTCGTATGGATTAACAAATTTTGATTTTTTATTAACTTTTGCAATTGGTTTTTTAGTAGGTACTTCATTTTTAACACCAGATTTAGATACGTACAGTAATGCTTATAACAAATGGGGTTTCTTACGTATATTTTGGTATCCTTATAAAAAAGTAATGCCGCATCGATCTTTCTTTACGCATACGATTATACTTGGTGATGTGATTCGTATTGCGTACATGTTAATCGTCTTTTCTCCATTTTTATTTCTATTAAATGTAATCGCACTGGATGGTAATTTAATAGAAATTGCGAAGAAACATGAGGTTGAAATTGTAACGTTCTTAATGGGAATTGTTGTGGCAAGTACGCTTCACATTATAGCGGATAAAGTGAATACGCGCCGAAAGAAAATGATGAGAAAAAAGAAGAAACGCAGAAGATAAAGTGAACGAATTAGGAAAAGGACCCTTGCAATTTGCAAGGGTCCTTTTTTAAACAAACGTTTGTTTAAAATTAAGCTTTCAGTACTTTAATTCCTTTTACAATGTTCCAGATGAAGTAGTATAAGCTGATGATTCCGCAAATAGCTAAGACAATCATTGATCCAATTCCAAGTGTTACATCTGCTTGGTCAGATCCCATGCCCATAATTCCTAAAATGGCTACGCCGATAAATGTAGCAATACTTGGAATGATGTGTGTCCATAGAGCACGTTTTGCATGTGGCTTTGTTTCAGCGTCCCCCACAATCCAAACGATAATTGGGAATAAGATAGGGGCAAATAGTACACTAAAGTACGATAAAGCAGCTAATATTTTGTTTCCATTCATATATATCACCTCATAAATAATGTCCGTTGTTATACTATTATTATGCAATAAATTTTGCAAGCTTTCTATCGATGAACATTACAGGAACATGACGATTTTGTAAGATTTTTTCGTTAAATGATAAAATTTTCAAAAAAATCTTTTTTAATGGAAATTGTTATGGTACAGTATAAATGAAAGTTGTTGAAAACGTTTTCTTAAACGTTTTTTTATTTTAGACTTAAAGGTATGATGACCTGATAGTCTATTGATGAGGTTATTCTATTTAAAAGGGGATTCTTTAGGGGGAGAGAACAATGAACACATGGACACAAGTTTATGATCCATTCGGAAACATTTGGATTTCGGCAGCGGTAGCACTTATTCCGATTATCTTTTTTTTCTTAGCTTTAGCAGTTTTCCGCATGAAAGGGTATGTGGCAGGATTTATTACAGTTGTACTTACAGTTTTAGTAGCGTTATTCGCTTATAAAATGCCGTTCACGATGGCAATGGCAGCGACCGGATATGGTTTCTTATACGGATTATGGCCAATTGCTTGGATTATCATTATGTCGGTATTTTTATATAAAATTTCTGTGAAAACAGGTCAATTCGATGTGATTCGTGCATCGGTATTATCGATTACGAGCGATCATCGTCTACTCGTTATTTTAATTGGATTTTCATTTGGAGCATTTTTAGAAGGAGCGGCAGGATTTGGGGCACCAGTAGCGATTACAGCAGCACTTCTTGCGGGGCTTGGGTTAAATCCTTTATACGCAGCAGGTCTTTGTTTGATTGCAAATACTGCACCAGTGGCGTTCGGAGCGATGGGAATTCCGATTACAGTTGCTGGACAAGTAACAGGTATTGATCCACATAAAATTGGACAAATGGCTGGGCATCAATTACCGTTCCTATCATTATTTGTGCCATTCTTTATCGTATTTTTAATGGATGGATTTAAGGGGATACGACAAACGTGGCCTGCGTTATTTGTAGCGGGTAGTTCATTTGCGATTACGCAGTTCATTACAGCGACATTTTTAGGACCAGAACTTCCGGATATTACATCGGCACTTGTAAGTTTAATTAGTTTAGCGCTGTTCTTAAAAGTTTGGCAGCCGAAAGAAATTTATCAATCTGGGCAAGTAAATAGTGAAGTAGCAGCAACAACGACAGCGGCATCGATGCCGAAATTAACGTTTGGAAAAGTAGTGAAGGCATGGTCCCCATTTATCGTATTAACGGTTATGGTAGTCATTTGGAGCCAAAGCTTCTTTAAGGCATTATTCACTCCAGGAGGGGCTTTAGAAAGTCTTGTATTTAAGTTTGAAATTCCAGGTCTGCATAATCTAGTAATGAAAGCAGAGCCAATTGTAAATAAACCAACGCCTTACGAGGCAATTTTGAAGTTTGATGTATTATCGGCAACCGGAACAGCGATTTTAATTGCGTGTATCATTTCCATGTTTATTTTGAAAATGAATGTAAAAGATGCAGTATTGACATTTAAAGAAACGTTAAGCGAATTAAAAATGCCAATTCTATCTATCGGATTCGTACTAGGGTTTGCATTTATCGCAAACTATTCTGGTCTATCTTCCACGTTAGCGTTAGCATTAGCCGGAACTGGCGGCCTATTCCCGTTCTTCTCACCATTCTTAGGCTGGATTGGCGTATTCCTAACAGGGTCTGATACGTCTGCGAATGCACTGTTCTCAAATTTACAAGCCATTACAGCGCAGCAAGTCGGCGTATCTGAAGTGCTCCTCGTTGCAGCAAATACAACAGGCGGTGTAACAGGTAAAATGATTTCCCCGCAGTCGATTGCGATCGCTTGTGCAGCGGTTGGTCTTGCTGGAAAAGAATCGGATTTGTTCCGTTTTACAGTGAAGCATAGCTTATTCTTCGTAATTATTGTTGGTATTATGACGTATGTGCAGGCGTATTATTTAACGTGGATGATTCCGTAAAGAGCAAAAGAAATAAGCTTTGAATTTTTCAGATTATGGTGTATGATGGGAAAGTATTGAAAATTAAATCAGTGATAAACTAGGGGTGCCTAACGTATGCGTAGGCTGAGAGAGAAGCGCGTGAACTTCTTAACCCTTTGGACCTGATCTGGCTCGTACCAGCGTAGGGAAGTTAACGGCTTTACATAATGATGTCTTTATGAGCCAGGTCCTTATTTTTTTATGGACCTGGCTCTTTTTATTTTGGCATGCGCTGGCCATATCTCGTCCTTGTCACGAACAGGGGGGCAATAAAATTTATGAAACAATCTGTTTCAGCTGAGCAAATTGAATTGAAATCGAGTTTACCAGGGAGTAAGAAAGTATATGTGGATGGACCACGAGAAGGCATGAAAGTACCGATGCGTGAGATTGAACAAAGCGAAACGAATGGCGTTCCAAATCCGCCAATTCGTGTGTATGATACGAGCGGCCCTTATACGGATCCTGAGTATAAAGTGGAGTTAGAAAAGGGGATTCCAACGCCGCGCCATTCTTGGATTCTGGGGCGTGGTGATGTAGAAGCATACGAAGGGCGTGAAGTGAAACCAGAGGATGACGGTGTGAAAGTGGCTTCGAAACATACACCTGTTTTCCCGCAGATGGATCGCAAGCCACTTAGAGCAAAGCAAGGTGCAAACGTTACGCAAATGCACTATGCACGTAATGGCATTATTACGTCTGAGATGGAGTATGTTGCGATTCGTGAAGGGGTAGAGCCG
This sequence comes from Bacillus sp. cl96, assembly GCF_900100505.1. Lineage (NCBI taxonomy): Bacteria > Bacillati > Bacillota > Bacilli > Caryophanales > Bacillaceae > Bacillus > Bacillus sp. cl96. Next base: position 101,779 of record NZ_FNDM01000014.1, on the reverse strand, counting down.
GAGTTTGTTCGTAAGGAAATCGCAGAAGGCCGCGCTATTTTACCAGCGAATATTAATCATCCAGAAGCTGAACCGATGATCATCGGGCGTAATTTCCATGTGAAGGTAAACGCGAATATCGGAAACTCAGCTGTATCTTCTTCGATTGCAGAAGAAGTAGAGAAGATGACGTGGGCAACGCGCTGGGGTGCAGATACGATTATGGATTTATCTACAGGTAAAAATATTCATACGACGCGTGAGTGGATTATTCGTAACGCGCCTGTACCAGTTGGAACTGTACCGATTTATCAAGCGCTGGAAAAAGTAAACGGAATTGCAGAAGATTTAACGTGGGAAGTATATCGTGATACGTTAATTGAGCAGGCGGAGCAAGGCGTTGATTACTTTACAATTCACGCTGGTGTATTGCTTCGTTACATTCCAATCACGGCAAAGCGTACGACAGGTATCGTTTCGCGCGGTGGTTCGATTATGGCGCAGTGGTGTTTATTCCATCATAAAGAAAACTTCCTATATACTCATTTTGAAGAGATTTGTGAAATTATGAAGCAGTACGATGTTTCGTTCTCTCTTGGAGATGGATTACGTCCAGGATCGATTGCAGATGCAAATGACGAAGCACAATTCTCTGAGCTTGAAACACTTGGTGAATTAACCCAAATTGCTTGGAAACATGATGTGCAAGTTATGATCGAAGGACCTGGACACGTACCGATGCACTTAATTAAAGAGAATATGGAGAAAGAGCTTGATATTTGTCAGGGCGCGCCGTTTTATACACTTGGGCCACTAACGACAGATATTGCACCAGGTTATGACCATATTACATCGGCGATTGGAGCTGCTATGATTGGCTGGTTTGGAACAGCGATGCTTTGTTATGTAACGCCGAAAGAACATTTAGGTTTGCCAAACAAAGATGATGTACGCACGGGTGTTATTACGTACAAAATTGCAGCGCATGCGGCTGATCTTGCGAAAGGACATAAAACGGCTCATCAGCGTGATGATGCACTTTCAAAAGCACGCTTCGAATTCCGTTGGCGCGATCAATTTAATTTATCTTTAGATCCTGAACGTGCGATGGAATATCATGATGAAACGTTGCCTGCAGAAGGGGCAAAGACAGCTCACTTCTGTTCAATGTGTGGACCGAAGTTTTGTAGTATGAGAATTTCACATGATATTCGTGAGTATGCAAAAGAAAATGATTTAGAAACGACAGAAGCAATTGAAAAAGGAATGAAAGAGAAAGCAGAAGAATTTAAAGAAGCTGGTAGTCATTTATATCAATAACATGTTACACCTCTTTACTTGATTGATCACACTGTAGTACCTAACTTTATTATAGAAGAAGCCCCATTTGCTAAGACGGTAGCAAATGGGGCTTCTGTTGTTTATAAGGCAAAGAAGAGATGTACCCAGTAGAATAAGAGGAATAGTGTGACGACTGTTGTGAGCGGGATAACGATAAGGGATACACTTAAATAGTCTTTCCATTTTACTTTAATTTTGTTTTGTTTCAGAATATACATCCAAATGAGTGAAGCTAGTGTACCAATTGGTAGTAATAGTGAACCGATGTCACTACCAATGATGTTTGCAAGATAGATTGTTTTTAATGTGACTGGATCTAGTCCCATTTCTGTTAATGTGATTGTACCAATCATAAGGGCAGGATGGTTATTGAAGACGTTAGAGAGGATGGATACAAGTCCGCCCATTGCAAAGCTAGCATAGAGTAGGTGCTGATTCACAATTGGCTCGAGCCATTGTACAAGTGCAGCTGTTAATCCTGCGTTGTGGAGTCCGTAAATAATGACGTACATAGAGAAGGCGAAAATTAAAATGTGCCACGGTGTCTTTTTCAAAATGTCGACAGGGTTTGTTCGTAAGTAGTACCATCTCCAAATGAGAAGAACAAGTGAACCAAGTACTGCAACGATTTCAATTGGGATGGATAAGAAGGATGCAACGAATAGAAGACAGCGCATCAGGAAGACGAAACCTAATACTTTTAACATGAATCTTGTCCGTTTTTGTTTCGTATCAACAGAATTATTTCCTTTTAGTGGATGGAAGTTTTTCGTGAAGAAAATTTCTTCAATATCATATGAAGAAACAGGTAATTTTTTCGGAAGTTTTTTCTTCAAAACTGTATACATGAGCCATGACATAAATAATAAGCCTAATGTTGCAGGTACAAACATCATAGCAGTATGCATATAAAGAGTCATATTAACGATATTTAATGCAATTAAGTTTACGATATTACTTACACCAATTGGTGCACTAGATGCAGTAGCGATTAAAGCGCCACTTAATAAATAAGGAATTTGTTGATGTGGTTTTAATTGAAGGTTTTTTAGAAGAAGAATTAAAATGGGAGTTGTAATTAAAATACTACCGTCGTTATTAAATAAAAGAGTCATAAGAAAACATAATAATTGAATATACCAGTATAGACGGCGTCCAGAACCCTTTGCTAGATTTGCTAGTTTCGCTGCGGACCAATGGAAGAAGCCGAAGCTTTCTAATATAACTGCCATGACGATGGTCGCTAATATTGTTATGGAGGCCCCTCCTATTTTACTAACAATATCTATGACGTCTGGTTTTGACACAAGTCCAGTAATTAGGATAATGCCAGCACCAATTGCTGCTGGCCACGCCTCATTTAAACCGCGAGGCCGCCAAAAGATAACAATCATCGTTAAGAAGAATACAATAATAGTAATCCATATTTCAATGCTCATATTTTGCCTACCTTTCTATTTTCCCTTGAACAGATGTAGCTTGTCTCAAGTTTATATTGGTAGTATATTCAGCAAAAAATAAGAAGAACTAGACGTATAACGAGATGAACCGAATATGTGTTTTTCATGCTAAAGGACAAGTGTCACGAATAGTGAAATAACTATTATGAGAGGAGTCTATAAATTATTGGGGCAGTAAAATAGTAAATGAAATTTATATGGGCAATTATGGAGATATATTGGCGCAACTTAAAATATATCAGCGATTATGGAGATATATCGGCGCAACTCAAAATATATCAGCGATTTTTAAAATATATCGACTTATCGACAAAACATGACAAAAGGAGTCTATTCCAAAATGCCTTTTGGGACAGACTCCAAGACTATATTATTTTTCCTTCAAAAAAGTACGATCCTTCAAGAATAAATTCCAGAAGAAAATAAATCCTGGTAATAAAATTGCAATCCCAATTGCGTATAGAATGAGCAGTGCATAGAACGTTTCTGTCGTTGTGAAGCTTGTAAATACAGTTACGTCAGGATAAATAATATACGGTAAATGCGCGACGCCGTAAGCGTAGCTTGCAAATGCATATTGAGCGACGACAGCTAAAACGGCAATGCGAGGGTATCCTAGTGTATTGTATTTTTTGTTTGTCCACCAAAGGGACGAGTATCCGATAACGAATAAAACAATAGAAACTGTAAACCACGGGAATTGCTTTATTAATCCTTGCATAAGCCAATGTGTTTCTGGGTCCATTACAACGAGGGCGATGATTGCTGTAACGAGCGTTGCAGGACCAAGAATGATAGCATTTCTTCTATAAATTCTATACGTATCTTCTGAACTTTGTTCTCTCGCAAAATCAGCAAGAAAGAGAGAGGAGAGAAATAGTTCAGACGTTAGTCCGAAAAGCATATAACAGTAGATAACCGGGCTAGAAAGAAGTTTTCCATACAGAAGTACTTCTTTTCCTTCAGACATTGTAATATAGGCTCCCTCTGTAACGGGTAAAACGGTAATTAATAGTGCTGGAATTAAGAGACCAGTAATACCTGAAATAACCCGAAGAAGGTACTGATATTTTGGCAAGGAGTAAGCAAATACCATAAACGTACTACGTACTGCAACGAGCACTAAAATTAACATAACTGGTACGAACATTACTGTCGCAAGAGTAAAGGCCGCTTTCGGAAAGAAGCCGAGAAATGCGACAACGACGAAAACAAGAAACGTATTTGTTACTTCCCAAGTGGGTGATAAGTACCGATTCGCAAGTTTGGCAGCGAGAGTTGGATGTTTGGCGTATACCATGCCCCAAAAACCAGCTCCAAAATCGATGGACCCTAATATACTGTATACGAAAATAAGGGCCCATAAGATGATGATTGCAATACTTTCCTCATGCATGAGAATCGCCTCCTTGGTGTTGTAAATCATTCTTTAATGGATGTCTTCTAAAGAATGTCCGTAGAACAATGACTGTTAAAATAGCGAGTCCAATATATAAAATGATGAATAAAACAAATAAAGGACCGACGAAATCAGCGCGAGTAGAAGCATCGACTGTACGTTGCATACCATAAATTGTCCATGGCTGACGACCGCTACAACTGAAAATCCATCCGAATTCAATACCGAGCATCATAATTGGTCCGCATGCGGCAGCCCCCAAAAGTAACCACTTCGGTAGTTCTGTCCCCTTTTTTCGGTAAACGAAGTACCAATATAAGAGAGCAATTGCTGCAACTGCAAAGGTAAACGCAGCAGTGCCGACCATTAAGTTGAACAGTGTATGTGTATAAAATGGTGGCCATGTTTCTTGTGGGAATTCATTTAGACCTTTTACGACAGTGCTAGGGTCTAGTCCCACTAATAAGCTAAGCATGTTTGGGATTTCAAGTGCATAGTTTAGTTCAAGTGTATTAGGATCCACAACCCCGCCAATGGATAGCGGTGCGTGTGATGTCGTTTCAAATAAAGCTTCAGCAGATGCAAGTTTTTCAGGTGAGTGTTTATGTAAGGCGATCGCTGATTCATGTCCTGAAAGCCACATCGTAGCGCCTGTAATAAATGTCACGACAAGCCCTAATAGTAGCCCTTTTTTATGATAAGCAATTTCACGTGTACTTAAATTTTTCTTCAATAATTTAAATCCAGCGATAGAAGCAATGACAGCCGCACCAGTTGCATAAGCCGTAATAACAACATGGAATGCACTTGTGCCAAAACTTGGATTAAAGAAAGCTTTCCACGGATCAACGTTAAAAACAGATCCATCTGGATTCATTGAAAAGCCTGCTGGTGTATTCATCCATGTATTTGCTGATGTAATGAGCACGGCGGATGCCGTGGCACCAAGCATGACGAAAAATAGCGAGATTAATCTCATAAATGGAGGAAGTTTATCAGCTGCATATACGTAAATCGACATGAATAAAGCCTCCAAAAAGAAGGCGAAAATCTCAATTTGGAAGGGAACAGAAATAACTTGCCCAACAATTTTGGCGAAACCAGGCCAAAGAAGTGAGATTTGCACACCAACGATTGTTCCAGTTGGAATTGCTACACCGAGAAGAATAGCAAACGCCTTTGTCCATCTTTTCGCCATAATGGCATAGTCGGAGTCTTTCTTCCAGTGATAGAGTATTTCGCTTATAAAAATCATCAATGAAAGACCGACACCAAGTGTTGCAAAGATAATGTGGAATGCTAATGAAGAACCAAAAAATGCTCTTGCTAATGTTACCGTATCCATATGTAAACTCCTCTTCTTTTTTGCCATTATTTTCTGATTGAATTGGAAGATTTATTCAAAAAAACTACCAAAAATATATATGTATTTAAAAAGTGAATATGATAATATAATGTTGTAATATTTTGAATAGAAAGAAATAAATAGTTGGTCATGTTTTGTTTGTTTTTTGCTCAGGAATCTTTTATAATCTTTTATGCGAACATAAGTTCTGTTTTTCGGAATCAAGAAGTTTATGTGAAATGGAGAGGGTGTTTTATGTATCCTGAAGTCATTAAAAAGATGGCATTTTCAAAAGAGCATAGAGATTTATTATTGAAGCTATATAATAAAGAAATTACACGTCGTGAATATGATCGACTTGTACAATCGCTATATAAACCTTCTAAAGAGGTTTGCGGGGGATAGAAATGCGGGAGACAATCTAATAGATTGTCTTTTTTAAATTTATGTATGTTCTGATAAAATTAAGGTTAGCCTTACTAGGGAGGTGAAAAGATTGCGGAAACGTTTATATATAGGGATTGGAGTTATCTTCTTAATCGCTTTAGGTGGAATTGTATTTTGGTCAGCTTTACAAGGAAACCGTACAGAAAATTTTATTTTAAGACATATGGTGAATGACAATGGAACACTTGCCACGTATCGTTTAGTAGATACTAAGGCAGGTACGGGTGAAGCTAAGGGACGCGAAGCTTTATCAGAATCGGCGGGATTATGGTTACAGTATACACTTGATAAAGATGATCAGGCGTTATTTGATGAGCAAGTAAAGGTTATTCAAGATAATTTCATATATAAGAATCATATCGTTTTATGGAAACTCTCTGAAAAGGGAGAGAGGCAGTCAGCTACAAATGCACTTATAGATGATCTTCGTATTATAGAACAATTATATCGTGCTTATGAAATGTATAAGGAAGAGCGTTATAAAAACCTTGCCGATCAATTAAGTGATGCTGTACTTCGTTATAATAAAAAAGATAATTATTATGTTGATTATTATGATGCAGATGCAGGAAAACAAAATAATTTTGTAACAACATCATACATAAATCCGCGTGCATTCTCCTATATGAAGAAGTACGGCAAAGTTTCTGCTCAGCAATATCAGGAAGTCGTTCAATTTTTAGCAGATTATCCAAGGCATGGCTGGGCATTCCCAAAAGAGTATAAAGAAGATGGTACATTTACGTACGATAAAGAAGTGAATCTTATTGACCAATCATACGTTGCATATCATCGAAGTTTAGGTGGTCTTTCATCAGCTGCTTATTTGGAATTTATAAAGAAGAAGTTCCAGGAGGATGGAAAGCTATACGGTCGTTACAATTTAGAAACGGGAAAACAAACTGTGAATTATGAATCGCCGGCCGCGTACGGACTAACGATTTTGTACGTACTACAAACAGGTGATACAAAGTTTGCGAAGGAATTGTATGATCATATGGCCACATTACGAAATGACAACGTATTTAGTAGATATTACGGTGGATATGTAACAGGTGAAAATAATAATACGCATATTTTTGATAACGTACTACCACTTTTAGCTGAAATAGAATTAAAAAAGAGTGAACAATAAAAGGTGCCACCATATGAGGGTGGCACCTTTTATTTGTTCATATAATTTTACGTCCTAATATTAGAGAAGTAGTCAATCACGAATTCACGGAATTGCCGAGCTGTTTTTGATAAGTAGCGTTTTTTTGACCAACTTAATCCGATGGTTCGCTGACAAGTGGGTTCAATAATACGCAACTTTCTTGATGCTAAAGTAGAGTTTTTTAATAAAGTTAAACTTGGAACAAAAGCGATGCCGAGACCTTGCTTAATGAGGTCGCTAATTACGGTCGGTTCATCGACTTCAAAAGCAATATGCGGAGTGAAACCAGCTTCTTTACAAAATTCATCTGTTAAGTGCCGAAATCCATAGCCAGTGTTCATACTAATGAACGGTTCGTCCTTTACTTCATGGAGGTGGATATTTTCTCGGCCGGATAAACGGTGGCCTGAAGGGACGACTAAGAAAATTTCTTCTGTAATAAGTGGTTCCCAAACAATCTCCTCACCTTCAATTGGCACAGAGGAGATACAAAAGTCAATTTCTATATTATCTAGTTGTCGTTTCATAGAAGGAGTAGATGCAAGAAATTGTTGAAATCGAACGTTAGGATGTTCTATTAAAAAAGAGCCAAGTAGTTCTGGTAATATTCTCGGAATAGAAACGGCCAGTGTAATAGAGCTTTGTTGTAATTCGGCTAAATCTTTAATTTCTCGTTTCCCTTCACTTAATTCATGAAAAATACGCTCTACTCGTTTTAAAAATACTTTTCCGAAAGAATTTAAAGTAATCTGTCGGCCTTGGCGATCAAATAAAGGGACGCCTAAATCCTTTTCGAGTCTAGCGATTGTTTTGCTGAGTGAAGGTTGCGCGATATGCAATTCTTCAGCTGCCTTTGTCATATGTTCTAGTCGTGCAACTGTCTGAAAGTATTTTAACTGGAGCAGTTCCATTTCGAATCTCCTTTCTATAGACCAAAAGGAATGAATTGATAATTAAAGATGTATTATACAGTATGGAAAGTGACGTGTATAGTAAATCTGTTAAACCATTCTAATGGTGTTAAATTCGGAGAAGGAGTATGTTTCATGAAGGGAATTCAACTTATATTTAAAGATTGGAAAGCGATGTGGCACCATAAACATGGACGTATCGCTTTAATTTTTTTATTAATCGTTCCGTTAATTTATTCAGGATTCTTTTTAGCTGGATATTGGGATCCGTACGGAAGATTAGATAAATTACCTGTTGCAGTTGTGAACTTAGATAAGGGTGCTATGATGGATGAAAAAACAATTCATGCAGGAGACGATTTTGTTAAAAATTTAAAAGAGAATAAGGAACTAGCTTTTCATTTCGTATCAGAAAAAAATGCAGATGAAGGGTTAAAAGAAGATAAATATTATATGGTTGTTACGATTCCAGAGAATTTCTCTAAAAAGGTAAGTACACTTATGGATGAGAAACCAGAGCCGGCAAAGTTGCAGTACAAAGTAAATCCAGGTAAAAACTTTGTAGCAGCTCAAATTGGAACGACAGCTGTTGAAAATATGAAAACAAAAATCTCGAATAGTATTACGAAATCTTATACAGAAGGTGTCTTTTCAAAGTTTCAAGATTTGGCACAAGGATTGAGTGATGCAAGTAATGGTGCTGAGAAGTTACATGAAGGAACGACCGATGCAAGAAATGGAGCGAATCAGCTTGCGGATGGTATTGATCGTTTAAGTAATGGGACATCGAAATTGAAAGAAGGAAGTGACAAGCTTGCATCCAGTCAATCTGCTTTAACCGGGGGAGCAAATGAGCTGAGTCAAGGAGCGACATCACTTCATAGTGGTATGGAATTACTAGCACAAGGTGAAAAAACGTTACAATCAGGAATTAGTGAATTAAGTGCTGGTACAAATGAATGGGTGAATGGAAATGAAAAACTTGCTGAAGGGCAAGCGAAAGCGGACAATGCGGCAAATAGTGTAAAACAACAATTAGAAGAGTACGTGAAAAATCATCCAGAAGTGCAGCAAGATCCCGCTTTTCAAAAAATTGTTGCTACGTCTGATGGACTAGCTAAAGCAACAAATACTTTAAATAATAGCCAACAACAATTGACACAAGGTGCGAAGAAGATTGCTGACGGTCAACATAAGATTGAAGAAGGCATGAATACATTCGGAGTTAAGTTAAATGAAGCTACTGCTGGAACGAAAAAGATAGCAGATGGTGCATCGAATTTGGCTGATGGATTTACGAAGTGGGGAAATGGGTTTACATCATTGCAAGAAGGTGTAAATCAGCTTGCGAGTGGTGGAACGGAGCTGAATAACGGTGCTGGTAAATTAACAAATGGACTTGTTAAACTTGATGATGGTGCGAAAGAACTTTCTACGAAATTGGGAGAGGGCGCAGAGAAGATAGCGGATGTTCGTAATGATGATGCACATAATACGATGTTCTCAGAGCCAGTTCAGTTAGTGAAGTCAACAGTTTCTGACGTTCCTAACTACGGTTCAGGCATTGCGCCATATTTCTTATCACTTGCATTTTATGTTGGCGGAATTATGGCATCGAATATTTTACCTCTTGGCCGCAGACAAAATATGAAGGTAAGCGGAACGGTACATTTTATTAATAAACTAGGATTGGTATATTTAATTGGACTTATTCAAGCGCTACTCGTAGATGTAGTTGTGCTAGGTGTTATGAAATTAGAAGTCGCAAGTGTGCCACTCTTTGTTTTATCAAGTATTGTTATTTCCTTTACGTTCATGACATTTATTCTTATGTTAGTAACAGTATTTGGTCTTGTTGGAAAGTTCTTAGCGGTAACCCTTCTTGTCCTGCAATTAGCGACGAGCGGAGGTACTTTCCCAGGAGAATTAAATATAGCTGTTCTTAGTAAAATTGGACAATTTCTCCCAATGTCCCATTCTCTTAGAGGATTACAAGATGTTATTTCTTTAGGAGATTGGTCGCAATTACAAATGCAAATTTTAATATTGTTATGTTATCTCGTTGTTGCCGGTGGAATTGCTTGGATCACGAGTCATATACAGCATAAAGAAACGAATGCAGAACAAGTTTCTTAAAATGAAATAAGCTATCCGATTTTTTCGGATAGCTTATTTTTTATTTACGTTCCATTACTGCAAAGTAATTATTTTCATTATCAGCAAAGTTGAATGCTCTACCAGTAGGTAAATCTACAACCTGTCCAACTGTGACATTTTTCTCAGAAAGATCTTTATATAGACGGTCTAAGTCATTTGAGAAGAACATAAGTGAAGGTGTATTTAGGTTTAGTTCAGGTTGCATCTTCGCGATTAACGCTTTATCGTGAAGGACGATGCTTGTTCCTGCTTCTTTCGCCGGTGCAATTTCAATCCAGCGGAAGCCATTTCCGTTATTTTCTTCCGCAATGATTTGGAACCCTACTTTTTCTGTCCAAAATTGTACTGTTTCGTCTTGGTTATTTACATATAGCATAATTTGTCCAACTTGATTAATCATAGGTGTCTCTCGCTTTCTTTTTATATGCGTATCATTATATCAAATATATGGCTTGAATAGTTTTTTATGATTTTTTCGGAATACAACCTTCGTCCATTTCATCTTTGTTGTAGGAGAAGGACCTGTAATCCAAGTATGAAATGGTATTGTGCTACAAATGACCATTGTTGAAATAGAGATAATAGCCGTTAACACAAATAGTAATAGGCTATATAATATAGTATTTTCTTGCAGTGTGAATAAAGAAAGAAACTTTGTGCATAGTTGCAAGAAGAATAAATGAGCTAAATAAGCACCATACGTGTAATTTCCAATGAAACGTAACGTTTTATATAAGAAACCACGACGCTGTACTATCATAATAGATAACACATACAGTATGATAATTTCGCATACGATATATAAAAACATAGATGGCTTTAAATAGGTAGAAACAGTTAAATGAATAGAGTTTGCTCCGTAAAAACTAAACAACTCATAATTGATGAATAAAAATAAGATGAAAAATAATATTGTTATAAGCGGGATATGTTTCATGACGAATAGACGCCAAGTTTTTAGTGCTACAGCGGCAATGCCACCCATAACGAAATAGAATGAGTAGAATAGAAATGATCGATCTGTATAATGTAAAATTGTTGAGCTTGTTAATTTTTCTCCATTAAAAATATAGTGAGAAGAGAACCACATTAATAGAAAATATAGGCAAGCGAAAAAGGTCATATATTTATATATGTCTTTTTTATTTTCTGTTCGTTTTTGAAACCAATAAAAAAGTGTGCATAGTAAAGGGAACAATAAGTGAATTTGGAACATCATAATAACGTACCAAAGATGGGGCGCGGCTGTTCCGAGTAATAAACTTTTTATTCCGCCTTGTAATGTAATAAGATCATTTGTTGTTAATAAGTAAAGAATAGACCAAAAGAAATAAGGAATGAGTAAGTGTGTCGCTTTTTCAGAAATATATTCTTTATATACTAATTGCTTCGTATAGTGACGAATTAAGTGAAATCCAACGATAAATATGAATGCTGGTGCTGAGAATTTTGCAAGATTAAATAGCATGCCCATAATGAGGGATTGCTCAAGTAAGACATTTCCTTGATTCATTGTATATAATAAGGAACTTTGCAAAACGACAGCGAGAAATGCAATGCTTTGCAAAACTTTAAATTCAGGTGCGCTTTGTGTCATTATTTCCATCTCCTTTTCCATACATGATTATAGTACGGAGAATGGATAATGGATGTGGAATATTTGTGAAGATTGTAACAAATTTGTGGCGAGAGAGAATGAGTGGTATCGACTAATCAATAAATAAAGACAAAAAGAGGATGTCCTAAACGAGCATCCTCTTTCTATTAAGCAAATTTGTTTTTGATCCAATTCTTACCTTCTACAAGGCGAGCTGTCATTACCGCACAAGCGTTATCTGCTGTTACGTTTAACATCGTTGCAGGTGGATCAATGATTGTACTAATTGCTGCGATAATTGGCAGTGCTTCTGGCGGGAAACCGTATAGAGATACGATTAACATTTCACCAATCATACCACCGCCTGGAATAGCGCCCATTACTGTTCCTACTAATAAAGAAACAACAAGTGCGATTGCTAATGTTTTCGGTCCTTCAAATTCCATGTTGAAAATACCGAATAAGAAAGCAATTTTTAATACGCCCCCTAAAACAGAGCCGTCTTTATGAAGTGTAGATCCAAGAAGGACAACTGTTTCACGAACGTCAGAAGAAATACCCATTTTCTTCGTTGCTTCTAAGTTCGCTGGAATACTTGCAGCACTACTACAAGTTGCAAGAGATGTAACTGTAGGAGAGACCATGTTCTTCCAAAATACTTGTACACCTTGCTTGCGACCTGCAAGGTATGCATAGAACGTAAAGAATACAAAGAAGTAAATGAGAGACGCTGGATAGTATACCATTGCTGCTCGGAAGTAAGTTCCAAGAAGCTGCGGTCCGAATTCACCAACTAATGCTGCGAAGTAAGCAGCAAGTCCGATTGGGGCGTAGTACATAATGAAAGATACAACCTTCATTGAAATCTCTGCACCAGCCTGTAGGAATGTAGCGAATGGCTTTCCTTTTTCGCCAACTGCTGAAGTTGCAATCCCCATTAAGATAGAGAAGAAAATAAGAGCTAACATATTTTCACGAGATAGTAACTTCGAGAAGTCAGATACTGTTAAAATACCGACGATTTGATCTGCAACACTAACAGCTTTGCCGGCTTTGTCAGGTTGTGTTAGTTCTAGTACAACACCTTGTGCTGGCGGGAATATTTTCACAACAATAATCATAAAAATAGCAGCTAAAATACTTGTAAATAAGAAAGTCCCAGCCATACTAGACATAATTTTACCGAAACGTTTTAATCCATCCATATTAGCAATAGACGATGCGATGCTAAAGAACACTAGAGGTACAACAATCGTAAACATTAAGTTTAAGAAAATGTCACCAAGCGGCTTTAAAGCAACTGCATCGGCACCCATGAAATAACCAATGAAACCACCAATTAGGATAGAAGATAATAAAATAAGTGGAAAGCGATATGCCTTCATAAATATATCCTCCTATCAATTAAAAAAAGTCATACTGAATCATTATAGCGAGTTAGAGTTCTCTTTACTAGGAGAATACGGATAGATGGAATAGCGCGAAAACCAAGAAATTTTTGTTTTTAAGCTCGGCATACAGCAGGAAATCTAGACATATATATTTGTAACCTAGTGGTGGCAAGGAGTGCACCATAATTTAGGTAGAGAAAAAAGGGGAGGGAAGCGGGATGAATATTTTACTTTGCTGTGCAGCGGGAATGTCTTCCAGTTTGATTGTTACAAAGATGGAGAAAGCAGCAGAGGCAAGAGGGATAGAAGTGAAAATCTGGGCAGTATCAGGTTCTGAAGTGAATAGTCATATTGATAAAGCTGATGTCCTTTTACTTGGACCGCAAGTACGTTATTTATTACCGAAAATGAAAGAATTATGTAAGGATAAAGGGATACCTGTTGATGTCATTCAATCCGTTCATTACGGACTTTGTAATGGAGAAGCTATCTTGCAAGCAGCTTTGTCAATGAAACCATGAGGAGAGTGGGATAGATGATACGGTTTTTAGAGAAGTACGTGATGCCAGTAGCAGGGAAGGTTGCAGAGCAGAGGCATTTACAAGCAATTCGAGATGGAATTATTTTAACGATGCCTTTCTTAATTATTGGATCGTTTTTCCTCATTATTAGTGCACTGCCAATACCCGGATATAACGAGTTTATGGCAGGTTTGTTTGGTGAGAATTGGCAGAGAGCTTTAGGGTATCCAGTTAGTGCAACTTTTAATATAATGGCTTTAATAGCTGTTTTTGGAATCGCTTACAGGCTTGGAGAGTATTATAAAGTGGATGCTTTAGCATCCGGGGCATTGTCGCTTGTGACGTTTTTACTTGCGACGCCATTTCAAGTTGCATATATTATACCAAGTACAAAAGAAAGTGTACTTGTAGAAGGCGCTATCCCAGCTGCATTAATGGGAAGCCAAGGGTTATTTGTAGCAATGATTATTGCACTTATATCTACTGAACTGTATCGATTTATTGTACAAAAAAAGATAATTATAAAGATGCCAGAGACAGTTCCACCAGCTGTCACGCGTTCATTTGCAGCACTTGTTCCAGGATTTATTGTTGTAACAGTTATTTGGATTTTACGCTTAATTATAGAAAATACTTCTTTTGGCAGTATCCATAATATTGTAGGACAAATTTTACAGGAACCACTTAGTGTACTTGGTGCTAGTCTTTGGGGCGCAATAATAGCAGTTATTCTCGTTCATGTTCTTTGGTCGTGTGGAATTCATGGTGCTACTATTGTTGGTGGTGTAATGAGCCCCGTTTGGTTGTCGTTAATGGATCAAAACCGAGTCGCTTTTCAAGCTGGGCAAGATGTACCAAATACGATTACGGCACAGTTTTTTGACTTATGGATTTATATGGGCGGTTCTGGTGCAACGCTTGCTCTAGTTGTCGGAATGTTACTATTTGCACGAAGTCAACAATTAAAAAGTTTAGGGAGATTGTCAATTGCACCTGGTATATTTAATATTAATGAGATGGTAACTTTTGGTATGCCGATTGTGATGAACCCACTTTTACTAATTCCATTTATATTAGTTCCAGTTGTGTTAACAATTGTTTCGTACTTTGCAATGGAATGGGGATGGGTCGCACGTCCGAGTGGGGCCGCTGTACCTTGGACGACACCTATTCTTTTTAGTGGATATTTAGGATCGGGCGGGAAAATTTCAGGTGTTATTTTACAACTTGTTAACTTTGCGCTAGCATTCTTCATTTATTTACCGTTCTTAAAAATATGGGATAAACAAAAACTGGCGGAAGAAAAGGGGGAGTAAAGAACTAAAATGGATACGATAGAGACGAAAGCTTTTCATTTAATCTTGCATGGGGGAAACGCGAGAAGTTGTTCAATGGAAGCAATTGATTGTGCGAAGCGTGGGGAGTTTACAGAAGCTGAAGCTAAATTACAAGAAGCACTAGAGGAATTAAAAGAGGCGCACCGTGTACAAACGGAGCTTATCCAGAAAGAAGCTGGTGGTGAAAAGACCGAAGTTACTCTTTTAATGGTACACGCACAAGACCATTTAATGAATGCAATTACGGTGAAAGAATTAGCGAGTGAGTTTGTAGAGTTATATAGGAAGATGTCGGTGGATGAATGAACCTTGCTTATGCAAGGTTTTTTTATCTCGAATTAACGGGCAGTAAAACTTCCACTAATTAAAATTTCATTTTATGTATGTGCCTGTACCATCAGTGGAATGTTCATCCCACTGATGGTATTTTACAATCCTCCTTTTTTCGGATGAGTAAGAGTTATAATTAATCGGCAGTAACAATTTCTCCTATACCACGAATTAATCTTTTTATATGCATCCGTTCCGGTTTTAATATATTTACGATATAATCAATCGCTATTTGTGGTTCAACGGTTGTACCGCAAGTATAACAGTCAATAGCCGCAAAATTTTGTTCCGGGTAAGTGTGAATGGAAAGATGGCTTTCTGATAATAACACTAATACAGTAACACCATATGGCTGGAACTCTTTTTTACTTACGTTTAAAACATGGGCACCAGAGTAATCTGCAGCTGTAACTAGATGATATTCTAAAAAGTGCATATCATCTAATAGGGAAAAGTCCACTCCCCACAAATCTACTATTATATGCTTGCCAAAAGTAGAATATTCCATAGGGTAGCACTCCTTATTATAATATTGTCAAAACTTCATTTCCTGTTTGTAGCATTGATGTAAGATAAGATTTGATTCTGAATTTAAAAGAGCGAGGTTACGTTGTTCTAGATGTTCTTCTTTAAATTGAAATAAAGGAAAAAGAAGAGCAGGCAATGTTCGAGGAGTTGGTACTACATATAATTGTTCAATTTGATCGAGTACATGTGCAGAATTAGTAGCAAGATGAAATCCCCAGTCAGTTCCGAAAGAAGGAACGATTGTATGATAACTCTTCACAGTTAATCCAGCGTGTTCAATTGTATTACCAATACTCCAATATACTAGAGGTGCATCAGCAGGTGAATTAGATTGACAGACGAAAGCCCCATCTTCTGTTAAGAATGTAGCTATACGAGCAAATAGTTCGCTTGTATATAAAGTACTTAATAATTCTGTCGCTGGGTCTGGAAAATCAATAATGATTACATCGTATAAAGATGAAGGTGAATTTAGAAATTCTTTTGCATCGCATACGTGCACGTTCACACGATTATCAAAAAAAGCATTTTTGTTTAAAGATACTATTTCTGGAACATTACGTGCCATATTAATCATTGTCTCGTCTAAATCAACAAGGTCTACATGTAGCACAGTTTCATATTTCAAAACTTCTCGTAAGGCAAGGCCATCGCCACCACCTAATATGAGAACACGTTTTGGATCAATTACTTTTGCCATAATCGGATGTACAAGTGCTTCATGATAAATTTGCTCATCAACGGAACTGAATTGTAGTTGCTTGTCCAAGTATAAGCGAACATCGTTTACTTGGACTAAATTAATATTTTGATAATTACTCTTTTCTTCAAATAGGCTCGTATGTTCACCAGCTTGTATTTCCTTTAGAGAAATTTCATCCCACACATCTAAGCTGTGTGAATCTGTAGGTACTATAGTTACATTTTCCGATTGTACTTGCTTATCTTGCTTATTCTGCTCATCCTGTTTGTCCTGTTTGTCTTGTATATCATGCTTGTCCTGCTGTTCTAGTTCAAATTTGTCAGAGTCTAATTCAGAACGCTTGTCTTTTTTATAGCTTGTTATTCTATAAATCTTTATTTTGCTTTGTTTTCTATGTTTTGGCATAGGAATCCCCTTTCGAATTGTGTTATTTTATTCTATTTTATTTTATGTAATCTAGTAGAGTATGCTTGGACAATAGAATAGATAGAAGACTGAGCTCAAGAAAATGTTGTTTTTTACTAGATTTCTACGATAAAAAATTTTTTTAGTGTTTTTTCATATTAAACATAACTAGACAACTAAACACTAATCTATTTTCATACAGTTATGTGTTAAAAGCGTGTTGTTTTATAACACACTGTGTGTTTTTTAGACGACACACTAATTGAAAGCGTTAACACACAAAGAAAATGCTCGAAAAAGCACTGATTTTAGTGGTTTTAAAAAGTTGGCACGCTAATTGCATTAATAAATAGCGTAAAGAAAAATAAATAAAACATAAATTTTTTATACTACACAAGGGGGATTTTCAAATGAATATTTTATTATGTTGCTCAGCAGGGATGTCTACAAGTTTACTAGTTACAAAAATGGAAGCGGCTGCAAAAGCTCGCGGTCTAGAAGGAAAGATTTGGGCTGTATCTGGGGATGCAGTAAAAACAAATATCGATCAAGCAGATGTATTATTATTAGGACCACAAGTTCGTTACATGCTTTCTTCAATGAAAACGCTTGCTGATGAGAAAAACGTTGGAATCGACGTTATTAATCCAATGCACTACGGCATGATGAATGGAGAAGCAGTTTTAGATCATGCATTAACACTTAAAAAATAATTAGGGGGGAAGCGAAATGCAAAAATTTATTGCATTTATGGAGAAGTACATGGTTCCGATTGCTGGTAAAATCGGGTCGCAACGTCACTTAGCTGCGATCCGTGACGGATTTATTGCAGTTATGCCACTTATTTTAGTGGGTTCTATGGCAGTACTAGTTAATGGTTTACCAATTCCAGCATTCCAAGATTTTATGAAAGATTTATTCGGTGAAACTTGGACACAAATTGGTGGTGGCATGTGGACAGGATCCTTTGGGGTATTAGCTCTGATGGTTGCGGTTACCACAAGTTATAACTTAGCAAAATCTTACGGTGTTGATGGATTGTCAGCTGGTATTATTTCATTTGGTGCTTTAGTTATTCTTACACCAACAACACCAAAAGAGGGCGGTTTAAACTTAGCTTGGACTGGTGCACAAGGTTTATTCGTATCATTAATTGTTGCAATCTTAGTTACAGAGGTATTTAGATTCTTCGTACAAAGAAACATTACAATTAAAATGCCTGACGGTGTACCACCAGCAGTAATGAAATCTTTCGCTGCGTTAGTTCCAGCATTTGTGATTTTAACAGGTGTTGCAAGTATTCAATTAGCAGTAAAACTAGCAGGTACAAGTGTTCATGAGTATATCTTTAATACGTTACAAGTCCCATTACAAGGTTTAGCGGGTACGCTACCAAGTGCAATTGTTATTGCATTATTAGTACATGTACTTTGGTTCTTTGGTTTACATGGTCCAAATATTGTTGGGGGTATTATTGAGCCACTTTACTTACCGGCATTAGAGAAAAATATTAAGTTATTCCAAGATGGTACATCTGCATTTGATGTTCCAAATATTGTTACAAAACCATTCTTTGATACTTTCGTATATCTTGGTGGTTCTGGTGCAACATTAGCATTCTTAGTTGTTGTATTAATTGTAGCGAAAAGTGCACAATTACGTGGTGTATCTCGCCTATCGATTGGGCCAGGTGCATTCAACATTAATGAACCAGTAATCTTTGGTACACCAATTGTTTTAAATCCAATTTTATTCATCCCATTCGTATTAACACCTGTTGTGTTAGTTATTACATCTTATACAGCAATTTACTTAGGATGGGTACCAAAAACAGTAGCGATGGTTCCATGGAACGTTCCACCAATTATTAGTGGATATCTTGTAACAGGTTTACATCCTTCTGGTGCGATTTTACAATTATTCAACTTTGTTATTGCAATGGCGATTTACTTCCCATTCGTTGTCGCATGCGATCGCTCAGTTATTCGTACTGAAAAAGCAGCACAAGGAAATAACAACTCTGTACCTATGTAACATAATAATTGTTCTCACAGACAACATGATCTGTGAGAACAATTACCTTTATATCATGTTCAAAAAGATGAAACTCATCTACAAGAACACCAAACTATCATTCATAAAATAATAATGTAATAGAAATGTTCAAACTGAAGGGGTATTTAAATCGGTTGAACCTTATAGAGAGGGCGGTAATTATGATGACTACAGCAGAACAAATTCCATTCCAATTGATTTTAAATAGTGGTAACGCACGAAGCTTTGCGATGGAGGCACTTCAATTTGCCAAACAGGGGAAAATGGTAGAAGCAGATGAAGCGATGGTAAAGGCAAAAGAAGCGATTAATGAAGCGCATCATTTCCAAACAGAGCTCATACAATCAGAAGCAAGAGGAGAAAAAACAGAGGTTAGTGTTCTTTTAATTCACGCACAAGATCATTTAATGAATGCGATTACAGTGAAAGAATTAGCAGCAGAGTTTATCGATCTTTATAAAAAGCTTGAAGCGAAAGGGGAATAAAACATGACTGGAATTAAAATTGCTACAATCGGCGGTGGATCTAGTTATACACCAGAGTTAATTGAAGGATTTATTAAGCGTTATGATGAACTGCCTGTTCGTGAAATTTGGTTAGTAGATATTGAGGCAGGAAAAGAAAAGTTAGAAATCGTTGGTAACTTAGCGAAACGTATGGTGAAAAAATCAGGTTTACCAATCGAGGTACATTTAACACTTGATCGTCGCGAGGCATTAAAAGATGCTGACTTCGTAACAACACAACTTCGCGTTGGTTTATTAGAAGCACGTGCAAAAGATGAAGCAATCCCATTAAAATATGATGTAATCGGTCAGGAAACGAATGGTCCTGGTGGTTTATTCAAAGCGTTGAGAACGATTCCTGTTATTTTAGATATTTGTAAGGATATGGAGGAGCTTTGTCCGAATGCATGGTTAATTAACTTTGCAAACCCAGCTGGTATGGTAACAGAAGCTGTCCTTCGTTATACAAATATTCAAAGAGTGGTTGGTCTATGTAACGTTCCAATCGGAATTCGTATGGGTCTTGCAAAATTACTTGAAGTAGATGCGAGTCGTGTTCACGTTGATTTCGCAGGTTTAAATCATATGGTATATGGATTAGACGTATATTTAGATGGCGTGAGTGTAATGGACCGTGTGTTAGAGCTTGTGACAGATCCAGAAAAGCAAATTACGATGGAAAATATCGCAGCGCTTAACTGGGAACCAGACTTTATTCGAGGACTTCGTGCAATTCCATGTCCATACCACCGTTACTACTACAAAACACGTGAAATGTTAGAAGAAGAGAAAGAAGCTTCTGTTGAAAAAGGTACACGTGCAGAAGTAGTAAAACAATTAGAAAATGATTTATTTGAGTTATATAAAGACCCGAACTTAGATATTAAACCACCACAATTAGAAAAACGTGGCGGAGCTTATTATAGTGATGCAGCATGTAGCTTAATTACGTCTATTTACAATAATAAAGGTGATATCCAGCCTGTTAATACACGAAACAACGGAACAATTGCAAGCTTACCACATGATTCAGCTGTTGAAGTGAACTGTATTATTACGAAAGAAGGCCCAAAACCAATTGCAGTTGGAGACCTTCCAGTACCAGTTCGCGGTTTAGTACAACAAATTAAATCATTTGAGCGCACAACAATTGAAGCTGCTGTTACAGGGGATTATCATAAGGCGCTGCTTGCTATGACAATCAATCCACTTGTACCATCAGATAAAGTTGCAAAACAAATTTTAGATGAAATGTTGGAAGCACATAAAGAGTATCTTCCGCAGTTCTTCAAAAAGGTAGAGAAGTAAAAGCGGCGCTATTTAGCCCGCTTTTTTTATTCTATTAGGAGGTATTATGATGATTAAGTTAATTGTAAATGCAGATGATTTCGGTCTTACAGAAGGTACAAATTACGGCATTATTGATGGGCATATAAATGGACTTGTAAATTCAACGACGATGATGATGAATATGCCAGGAACAGAGCATGCGGTACGCTTAGCGAAAGAGTACAACCTACTCGGAGTAGGCGTACATCTCGTATTAACGGCAGGAGAACCACTGTTAAAGGATGTACCGTCACTCGTAGGGGAAAACGGATCGTTTCATAAACAAAGTGTTGTAAGGGAAGGGAATATAAATCCAGAAGAAGTTGAGAGAGAATGGACTGCTCAAATTGAGAAGTTTTTATCTTACGGATTAACACCAACTCATTTAGATAGTCATCATCATGTGCATGGTTTACCGATTTTACATGATGTTCTTGAGAGATTAGCGGCTAAATATAATGTTCCGATTCGTCGTTGTGAGGAAGATAGAGCGGTGCATCCATTTTCTGATGTGTTTTACAGTGACTTTTATGCGGATGGTGTGACGGAAGATTACTTTGTGAAGTTAAAAGAAAGAGTACAAGGTGAACAAACGGTAGAAATTATGGTTCATCCAGCATATATTGATCCAGAGCTTGTGAAGCGTTCTTCTTACGTAATGGATCGTGTGAAGGAATTGCGTATTTTAACAGAGAGTGAGTTGCCAGAAGGCATAGAGCTTGTGAAGTTTTAATAGAAAAAACGACGGCTACATCATGCCGTCGTTTTTTATTTATAAAATGGACAGAATATATCCGCCAAAGGCTCCCAGTATAACGATAACCCAAGGTGGTGTTTTCCAAAAAGCTAGTAAGCAAAAAAGAAGCGAAGCGAAAACGAAATCTGAAGCATTTATAACTGTACTCGTCCAAATAGGATCGTAAAAAGCGGCAATTAAAATACCAACAACTGCGGCGTTAACACCAAGTAGTGCGCCTTGTATGAATGATATTTTTCTCACACTGTTCCAAAATGGTAAAACACCAATAACGAGTAAGAAAGCAGGGAGGAAAATCGCAATTGTTGCGAGTGTTGCCCCAAGCGTCCCGTTTAATACTGCTCCTATATAAGAGGCGAATGTAAATAGTGGTCCTGGTACTGCTTGTGTTAATCCGTATCCAGCTAGGAACTGTTCTTTCGTCATCATTCCGTTTTGTACGAACTCACCTTCAAGAAGGGGCAGCACGACGTGTCCTCCTCCAAATACAAGTGCGCCAGAACGATAGAAACTATCAAATAAAGCGATGTAATAAGAAAACGGTCTTAATATCGGTAGCAGCAGTAATAGTCCAAAGAATAAGACGAGACAAGAAACTGCTATCTTTTTTGAAATAGGTACTTTTATATTTTGAGATTGGCTAATTGGTTGGTTGCGATATAAAAACCAGCCGATAAAGCCACATATTATAATAAGGATGATTTGTGTCCAACTACTTGGCCATAATAAGGCAATTGCGGCAGTTACAATCGCAATCGTCGCACGGTTGCGATCTGGAGTTAACTTTCGGGCCATTCCCCATATGGCATGAGCGACAATAGCTACTGCTACAAGTTTTAGTCCATGAATCCAGCCAGCACTTCCAAGATCGAACTGATTAAGGAATGAGGCGAAGAAAACCAAAACAAGTACAGACGGTAAAGTGAATCCAATCCATGAAATAATAGCTCCTAATAGTCCGCCTCTTAATAATCCAACCCCCATACCGACTTGACTGCTGGCAGGACCAGGAAGGAATTGACATAGCGCTACTAAATCTCCATAGCTTCGTTCATCCATCCATTTTCTTTTTTGCACGTATTCGTGGTGAAAATAGCCGAGATGAGCGACAGGACCGCCGAATGAAGTAAGTCCTAATTTAAATGAGACGAGAAAAATCTCTAATAATGTGTGAAAGATGTGTTTGTTTTTTTTCAAAATAACCTCCTATAATGTTTTTCTATGTGCATTATACAAGAGACTTTCAATCTACAGGAACGATTTTAATGTAAAGATTTTGTGAATCTTTTCTTTGTAATTAAAAATTGAAAAAGTCATAAATGATTATGTCTAAACCATAAAGTAGTAGAAGTAGTGCTGGGAAATTTATATAAGGAGAATGCCTTATGACAACACATTTCTTTGCCAGGTTAACAGGTAAGAGGGAAGTGCCTCCTGTAAATACAGAAGCTTTTGGGGTAGCAGAGTTTATTTTTAGTGATGATTTAACGAAATTGCATTACAGAGTAATACTAAAAAATATAGAAAAGGTTACATCGTGTCAAATTCATTTAGGGAAGTCTACTCAAATTGGTCCTGTTGTTTTATATTTGTATGGTCCACTGGAGCAAGGGATTAGTTTGAACGAGGGAAGTATTACTGGTGTAGTGAATGTAGAGGATTTTGAGGGACCTTTACAAGGGAAATCATTTGTACATTTACTTCAAGAAATTATTCAAGCAAATGTATATGTTAATGTCCATACGAAATCACAAAAAAGAGGAGAAATAAGAGGGCGAGTTAGAAAAGTAAAGAAGTAGATGAAAAGGCTGTCCATATGTTGGAACAGCCTTTTCTCATTATATAAGGTGCTAGTTTTAGCGATTATTGTCGGTAAATCGATATGTTTTGAAAATCGCCGATATAACTCACGTTACGGTCGATATTTTTAAAAACGGCCTCAATTAATTTTTAACAGGCTGATTTTTAATAAAGAAGTCCATAACGTAAAATACTTCGTCATCAGGTATTTGTATTTCAAATGTATTTTCAATCGGTTGCAATGCTTTTTTTACTTTCATATACATCCAGTATTCATCTTGTCTTCTTTTCTCTTTATCAGGGTGAGGAAGAAGGCTTTCTCCTTTTTGAAGACGGTCAACCATACAGCTCATATGCAGAATAACCCCCATTAAGCTATCAGGAGTTAGCTGTAAGGAAATTAATTCTTGAATTGTATTTAATGCGTAACGAATTGTTTTAATAAGTAATGCCCCATCGTTACGCTGCATTTGTTGTTCAAGAATATCCGCCATTTTTGCATATGTTTCTTCATACGTAATTAATTCTTGAATGGGCTGAATTGCTGTGTAGTTTACGATGTCTTGGAAATGATATGTTAAGCACGGCACTTGCACATCGAAATTCGTGACGATACAAATGATATTACGCTCTTTTTTTATGTTCTCGATCATTTTCGTTAAATCTTTTTCATGGACGATACTAATCGGAATAATTTCAATTAAGTCTTTATCAAATCGTAAATAGTTCTCTAACATTTTTTGAATAGCTAAAGCACTTCCTTCACCAGTTAAACAAGCTGTTAAAATAACAGATTTCATTGGAGAGAGAGGTTTTTTCTTTTCTTCTTGTACGTTTAAGTAAAACGGTGTTAAATTTTTTACTGTTTCATACAGCGCATCTAATGAATAACCGAGCTGAGCTTTTCGAGCTGCTTCTAGTGCATGTGGTGTGCTCGTCATCGAGAGAACACGTACAGGGATTTTGAACTCAGTTTCTAATATGTCACCGATATAAGCAAGTGACCCCATATCGACAAGTAAGAGAAGCCCATTTACATTTTGTAGTGTTTTCATATACACTTTCACACGTTCCAAGAAATCTTTCGGTGATTCGTGTAACGGCATATCAATACCGGTTACTTCCTCAATACCGAGAAGTTCGTTTGCAACGTTTGCCATTTCAGTTGCGATGCCATTACCGTGTGCTAATATTAATACTTTTACTTCTGTTTGTGAGGCAGGAATTGGATCAACAACGAAGAACATTGTTAAAAAGCCAGCTTCATCAATAGGCATTGTTATTTGTAATTCTTCCTCCAGTAGTTGAATGCATTGCATAGCTACGGAAAAAGCTTCTTTATATTTCGTACGAATTTGATTTAATTGTGGGTGATGTATTTGTTTTCCGCTTTGTAAACGTTGTAGAGTTGTCTGTACATGTAAACTTAAAGCAAGAAATACTTTTTCATCAAACGTCTTAGATAAATGCTTTTCAGCAAGTTCCGCTATTTTTTCACATACGGAAACGATATTACGATCCACAATTTTAAAAACATTTTCATGGCTTGTTTTTTTGGATATTTGGTTAAAATATTGTACGAAAAAGCTTTGAACATCATTTTCTATTAGTAATTCTAATTCTTCCTCTTCAATACCACGTGCTTGAAGTTCTTCGTATTTATAATCAATATAATCGTAAATAGAAGAGCGTTTTTCATCTTCTGTTTTATGATTACTCCAACCTTCCTCACCTGTAAATACAAATGTTTCATTTGGTATTTGGTATAAGTGACGGCTCTTTCTTTCAATGAACAACCCTTCTTTCATATACCAAGGTAAATCTGTACTTGAAACATAGACAGAATCACGTTTCTTTGTGACCAAATCAGAATAGGCTTTCGCACATGCAATTTGAACATCTGTTTTTAATTGACCGATGTTATTGGGACAATTGTAAAAGACGAAAGCACGCATTGCATTTGGGCTAACGTGAATGTCTTTTCGCAGACGAATTGCTTCATTTGTGAAAAATAGCTGTAGTAAAGCAAAGCGCTCTTTATGTGTACGCTCACGAAGTGGTGGCAGCGTAACAGTCATCGGTATACGTCTTGTAAATGTTTTTAATAAAAATGAATTTGGTTCTTCTGTTGTTGCAGTAATGATTAATACTTGTGCTTTACGTTCGTTCTCTGTTTCTCCAAGGCGGCGGTATACTCCGCGGTCAATAAAGGTGAAAAGCATTTCTTGTCCCTCTGGAGGCAGGCGATGTACTTCATCTAAGAAAAGAATTCCTTCATGTGCTTTTTCAATTAACCCTTTTTGATCACTTGCTCCTGTATAAGCTCCTTTTTTAATCCCAAATAATTGCCCGAGTAGTAACTGTGGATTATTTGCATAATCAGCACAGTTAAAGACGATAAATGGTGCATCTTTGGGAAGCTGTTCAACTTCAATTGCATATTCGTGCATTAAAGAAGCAAACATAGACTTTCCGACCCCTGTTTCTCCCAGTAGTAAAGTATGCATACCGTTTGGAGGATAGAGAATAGAAGCTTTCGCTTTTTCAATTGCAATTTTAAGGCTCGTATTTTCAATTGCAAATGTATCTAATGAAGTTATGTCTTTTGAATGCGTTTCCAACGACCTGTTCGTTTCTATGTAAAAACGAACAGGTCGCGTATTTGTTTTTAATAAACGTTTATCTTTTACAAGTTTGTTTAAATCGCTACTTACATTGGCGCGATCTAGTTGCAGAAATGTAGCGAGTTCTGATGCGTTTACACCTTCTGTATAATTGCCTTTTTGTATTGCGTTAAAAATGAGATCTATTCGTTTCATTTCTATTCACCTCGAAACTTCATCACTATTTAAAATTTTACACAAAAATGGGAAGGGTGGGAAGAGAAAAATAAAACAGCTTTAGCACATAGGCACTAAAGCTGTTACAATCTTGTGTCTTTCCAAAAATTTACCTTGAGATGAGAAGAAGGATTATAGGGAAGAAGTTTGTATCCTTGTGACTGTAAGTAATCAATTACTTTTGGCAGTATTTGTACGGTTACACTCGAATCATGCATTAAAATGACTTCGACTTGTTCATCACTTTGATTACGTACTCTTTCGAGTATGGCAGAAGGATTGTCATAGCTTTTCCAGTCGTATGTATCGATCGTCCAATCCCACATTTTATACTGGGCCGATACAAGTGCGTCACGGTAATTCTTCTTTAAATAAGGCATACTACCATATGGAACGCGAACGAGATGTGTATTTAATTTCGTAACTTGCTGGACAATGCTTTGTGTTTGCTCCATTTCTGCAATTAAAGTGGAAGGGTCACCAGTGTAAAGGCGTTTTACATCATGTGACATACTGTGGAGCCCGATATAATGTCCTTCTTTAATTAATCGTTGCATCGTCTTTTTATAATGTGGTACTTTTCCGCCAATAACAAAGAAAGTTGCTTTGCCGTTCTTTTCTTTTAAGATGTTTAAAATTTGTGTAGTATATTTGTTTGGCCCGTCATCAAATGTTAAGTACGCAATTTTTTGTGTAGGAGAAGTTGTTTCAGTATTTGGATGATATTCAGCAGGAATAACAGTTGTTGCTTCAGTATTAGATGATACGTACATAGTAATCGTTAAAAATAAAATAATACATTGAAATACTCGCTTGATCATAACATTCACCCTCAGTTTGACAATCAAGATGTAAAAAAGAAAACTTGATACTTTTCTTATTATGTATATCTTTCTCCAATAGAGGAACTCTCAAACAATCTATATTTTGGAAATATAAAATGAGAATAAAAAATAGCATCCTCTTATAAGAAAGAGGATGCTATTTGAATATTTCATAATTGAAAAGGTTATACTACAATTAGTCTTCGCGTTTTTTCACTTTTTTATAAAAGGAAATGATTGGTTTGTAGCGTTCATGTACAAGCCCGATTATTTCAGCGATGATTTCTGTGAAGAAAATCAAAGCGAAAAGAAGAATAATGGATAACCATAACGTTGCAGTAGTGAAAATAATGGCATTTACACTAAAGAAAATACCGAATGCGTATATAATTAGTACCGTTTTGCGATGAGAGAATCCCATTGCAAGTAAGCGGTGATGTAAATGCGATTTATCTGGTGCTGAAATAGGTTTTTTATTTACGATACGACGGATGATTGCAAATATCGTATCAAATATAGGTACACCTAAAATGATAATTGGAACGATAAAACTGAATAACGTTACACTTTTGTATAATCCAAGTAACGATATAACAGAAATACAGTATCCTAAAAATAGTGCTCCTGTATCTCCCATGAAAATTTTTGCTGGATGGAAGTTGTAGAATAAAAATCCAATTGTACTTGCTAATATAATTAATGCAAGTGGCAAGATAATAGCTGTTCCAGTACCCCATGGGCTAGTGAAGGCCATATATGCTAGCGTTGCAAGTACGATAGATGAAATCCCAGCAGATAATCCATCTAAGCCGTCAATTAAGTTGATTGCATTCGTAATACCTACAAGCCAAAATACTGTAATTGGATAAGCAAGCCATCCAAGTTCAGTATCCCCAATGAATGGGATATATAATACTTGCACTAATAATCCACTTTTTACAATCATAATGGCAACTAACAGTTGTCCACCGAATTTTACTCTCGCAGATAACTCGTACATATCATCTAAAATTCCGATGATTACAATGATAATTGCACCTAGCGTTATCGATAACATTCTTTGCTCATATAAGCCACCGACAACAAATCCTACAGCTACACCAATAAATATTGCTAACCCGCCAAGACGTGGCATAATCTTTTGGTGCACTTTACGTGCGTTTGGCTTATCTGTCGCTCCTATTTTAAAAGCTAATTTAATAACTAAAGGAGTAACGACAAGTACAGTGATGAAAGATGCCAAAATGGCATAAATCACTTGTGAGTCCATTAATACCCCACCCTTTATAGTCTAACGTAATTTTTTTTTTTTGAAAATATATTTATCTGAAAATTATGATGTTTGTTTACAGGCTCATAACATATGGTATCACAAAAAGATTAGAATTCAATCTTTTTTTCTTTTTACGGTTAATGGAAGCGAATAAAATATATGACAATTGTATATAGAATGTTGAATCATATAAGAAGGTTAATCGTACTGGACTTCGGAATGTGACATTTTCTCTTTTTCTTCGATAGTGAATACTTTTATTTCAGTATTATAAGTGTTGCACGTAGAAATGAGTAAGTCTCGTGTTAAAATGTGGGAATTTATTACACGTGACCTGGCAGCCTAATTCTCACTGATTAAGTTTTACTTTATAGTGCATTTAATTTTACAAAAACTTTAAAAAAAATAAGAGAAGTAATTCATATAATGAAAAAGGAAAAGGGTTTTCTCATTTTTAGCGTGAGAGGGGGAAGCGCAGGGAGAATTCTAATTTTCATATCTTTTCTATTGTAAATTCCTGTGCGAAAAAGAAATGAAAATTACGATAGTAGGTACTGGATATGTTGGGTTGATTACAGGAGTAGGATTGGCAAAATTAGGGCATTCAGTTACATGTTTTGATATAGATAATGAAAAAATTGAACGGATAAAACAAGGGGATTTACCTATTTATGAGGTTAGATTACATGAATTAATAAATTATGCATATGAGAATAATGCTTTAACTTTTACCTCAAATAAAGAAGAGGCATTTGATGATGTAGAGTTTATATTTATTGCAGTTGGAACACCACCTTTATTAGATGGGACGGCAGACTTAACGTATATTCAGAGTGCTTGTAACGATATTGGATTATATGCGACGAACGATATTATTGTTGTTACGAAAAGTACAGTTCCAGTAGGTACAAATGATGTAATGAAGGGATGGATTGAGGAGAAGTTAAAAGGGAGGCATACAGTACATATCGTATCGAATCCAGAGTTTTTGCGTGAAGGTTCAGGTATTTATGATTTCTTTCATGGAGATCGTATTGTAATTGGAGCGGATAGCGAGGAAGTAGCAAGAAGAGTAGAGAGTTTGTATAGTGAATTATGTTTAGAAACGTATGTTACAGATATTAAAAGTGCAGAGATGATTAAATACGCGTCGAATGCCTTTTTAGCTACAAAGATTAGTTTCATTAATGAAATTTCAAATATATGTGAGAAGGTAGGCGCGAATGTATTGGATGTTGCCAAAGGGATGGGAATGGATAAGAGAATTGGTGCATCTTTTTTAAATGCGGGCATTGGCTACGGAGGGTCTTGTTTTCCGAAAGATACGAAAGCGCTGGTGCAAATTGCGGGAAATGTTGCTCATGATTTTCGTTTGTTAAAAGCGGTTATTGAAGTAAATAATAAGCAACAGCTGCTATTGATTGAAAAAGCGAAAAAAGTTATGAACATGAGTAAAAAGCGGATTGCAGTTCTTGGCGCATCCTTTAAACCGAATACGGATGATATTAGAGAGGCATCATCTCTTATTATAATAGAAGCATTACTTAATATAGGTGCAGAAATTGTTCTTTACGACCCAAAAGCAATTCAATATGTAAAAAATATATTTGGAGATGCTATACAATATAGTAGATGTATAGATGAATCGATTAGAGATGCGAGTGCGGTTTTTATCGTAACAGAATGGGAAGATATTCAAACTTATCCGTTAGAAAAGTACGTACAACTTATGAGGGAGCCTATTTTATTTGATGGGAGAAATTGTTATACTGATGAAGATGTTAAGAAACAAAAGATAGATTATTACTCGGTGGGAAGAAAAAGTATTTGTAATAGACATGTTTCTATTATGCGTTAAAAAGGGATGTACTCATGCATATTTTTATATGTCATAATAGAAGCTGTAATTAGTGAAAGAAAAGAGGCAATCACATGACTGAACGTTTAAAAGTAATGACAATTTTCGGGACACGTCCAGAAGCAATTAAAATGGCACCTCTTGTATTAGAGTTGCAAAAACACCCAGAAAAAATTGAATCGATTGTGACTGTAACAGCACAGCATCGCCAAATGTTAGATCAAGTATTAAGTATCTTTGGAATTACGCCAGATTTCGATTTAAATATCATGAAAGACCGCCAAACTTTAATTGATGTTACAACGCGTGGTTTAGAAGGTTTGGATAAAGTAATGAAAGAAGCGAAGCCGGATATTGTACTTGTACATGGTGATACAACAACAACATTTATTGCAAGCTTAGCTGCTTTTTATAATCAAATTCCAGTAGGTCATGTTGAGGCGGGCCTTCGTACGTGGGATAAGTATTCTCCATACCCAGAAGAGATGAATCGTCAATTAACAGGTGTAATGGCGGATCTTCATTTCTCACCAACAGCAAAATCAGCAACGAACTTACAGAAGGAAAATAAAGATGAGTCACGTATTTTCATTACAGGAAATACAGCGATTGACGCGCTACAAACGACTGTAAAAGAAACATATAGTCATCCTGTACTAGAGAAACTTGGAAATGATCGTCTTGTACTTATGACAGCTCACCGCCGTGAAAACTTAGGTGAACCTATGCGTAATATGTTCCGTGCAATTAAGCGTCTTGTTGATAAGCATGAAGATGTACAAGTTGTGTACCCTGTTCATATGAACCCTGTTGTTCGTGAAATAGCAAATGAAATTTTAGGTGAACATAACCGTATTCATTTAATTGAGCCGCTAGATGTAATTGATTTCCACAATGTTGCAGCTCGTTCATACTTAATGTTAACGGATTCTGGTGGTGTACAAGAAGAAGCTCCATCACTTGGGGTACCAGTTCTTGTTCTTCGTGATACAACAGAGCGCCCTGAAGGTATTGAAGCAGGTACGCTGAAATTAGCAGGAACAGACGAAGAGACAATCTTTGGTCTTGCTGATGAGTTGTTATCAGATAAAGAAGCTCATGATAAGATGGCGAAAGCATCTAACCCTTACGGTGATGGTCGTGCATCAGAGCGTATTGTAGAAGCGATTTTACAGCACTTTAATAAGTAAATAAAAAAAGGCCCAATCGGATAGATTGGGCCTTTTTTTACGGCTGATTGCGCATAATCCACTCTGCATGAGCATTTGTAGAAGGTGGCGGATCAGTTGGTGTGTTATTTTGGTTTGTCTCTTTTTTTGTTTGTTCGTTAGAGGTAGAACTTGAATTTGAATCAGGATTTGAGTTGTTTTTTGTAGCTGGATTTTTTGCTTTTTCTCCTAATTCTTTTTCAATTTCGTTACGCACCGTTTCTACACTGATTGGATCTGGAAGGAAGTAATAAATACCGCCTATTTTTTTGTCTTCGCCTTCAAGCTTTAACGTTTGCATTGTAGAAGGATCAAATCCAGAAAGTTTATTGTAAAGAGCGAGTCCGTCTGAAATAGGAATGTCGGTTTTTATATATTTTCCAACGACAGCTGTTAAATCTTTAATTTTAAATACAGTAGAGGTGGAGTTTAGTTTATGAGCAACAGCGGCCAGTAATTGTCTTTGTCTAGCAGCTCGACCATAATCGCCATTTGGATCTTGCTTTCGCATACGGACGTAAGCAAGTGCTTCTTCACCGTTTAAGTTTTGCTGTCCTTGCTTAAATTGAATTTTTTTGTAGTAATCCACGTCAGAGCGCTCCCAGAAATCGAAGGGTACGTCAACGGTAACGCCGCCAACAGCATCAACGATACCTTTAAAGCCTTGGAAATCAATTTTCAGATAATGGTCTACAGGAACTTTTAGAAAGCCTTCGACAGTTTTGATTGCCATTTCTTCTCCGCCGTAAGCATGGGCAGCGTTAATTTTGTCTTCCTTATTTTTGCCAACAATTTTAACTCGAGAATCACGAGGAATACTCATAAGTGAAATCTTTTGCGTTTTTGGATTGACTGTTGCAAACATTAATGAGTCTGTACGACCATTTTGACCATCTGTCGCATAATCTTCTATACCCATAATGAGAATTGTAAAAGGTTCTTTTGTAATTTCTACATCTTTGTTTCTTAAATCTGATTTTTCACGAGTAAAACCACTATACATCCCCATAAGAGAAGAGTAAGAATTTAACACATAAACTCCTATACTGCCAAATAAAAATGCGAAAATAAGGAAGAAGAAAAGTTTCCTTCTTCGCTTCTTTTTTATTCTGCTATTTTGGAGATGATAATAACGTTCTTCCATATATAATCTCCTTAGTTCGTTAGTTCATTTGTAGGGAAGTAATTCACTACATTAATCTTTGAAGGTGATAAATGGGTTATGCTTAGATAACATCTTGTTCTAAGTACAACATATCTCCTTCTGTAATTGTACATTTCCCGTTTGTTAATTCAATCATCCAATCTGTAAATGCTTGTTTGCCGTCTTCTTCTACATACGTATCAAATGTGACATTTTCTAGATAATGAATATCTTTAATGGCATATTTTGAATTGCGTAATTCATTTTCCACTTTGCCAAGTAATGTGTAATCAATCTCGGTTTGCATCACACGCATTAGTTTTCGCTGGACAACACCGACATGATTAATGCCTTCGCTTGTACACTTTCCATATGCACGAATTAATCCACCTGCACCAAGTTTAATGCCACCAAAATAGCGTGTTACGACAACAACGGTATCTTTTAGTCCACGTTTTTTTAGTACTTCCAGCATTGGTACGCCAGCTGTACCGCTAGGCTCGCCGTCATCATTTGCTTTTTGAATATGATCTTGTTCGCCAATTAAATAAGCGGAACAATTATGTGTTGCATTCCAATGTTGTTTTTTTATTTTTTGTATAAATTCTTGAGCCTCTTCCTCAGTCGTTGCTCGGCTAATATAACAAATAAATCTTGATTTTTGAATGACGATTTCGTGTTCGCCGTAGTCTTTGATTGTTAAATATTGTAATAGCACTTGTGTACGCCCCTATCTATCAAAATGACTAGTACTTTCCATTTTAAAAGCGAGCCTTTTTATATTCAAACATTTTTTCTAAATATGCTGAAGTTTTTGGTGAGTATTTTATCTTTTTGTTGTAATTTGTCGAGATGGTAGGTATAATTTCAACCGGCATTTTCATGTATGGATGCACCATTTGTAGTTTTCGTGTAAAATTAGGAAATAAAACTTTTTATAAGGCAGGTACGAAAATGAAAATAGCTATTGTTACTGATAGTACGGCATATATACCGAAGCAAATTCGTGATGAACTCAATATATATATGATTCCATTAAACGTTGTGTTTGGAACAGAATCTTAT
Source organism: Bacillus sp. cl96 (assembly GCF_900100505.1). Classification (NCBI taxonomy): domain Bacteria; kingdom Bacillati; phylum Bacillota; class Bacilli; order Caryophanales; family Bacillaceae; genus Bacillus; species Bacillus sp. cl96. The sequence goes on along the minus strand of NZ_FNDM01000014.1, from coordinate 68,113 downwards.
CAAGAAGAAGCTGAAATTTCAGCAGATGATTTTTATGTGAAAGTACGTGAACAAGAGGAACTTCCAAAAACTTCTCAACCAGCAATCGGAAAGTTTGTTGAGCTATATGAAGAACTAGCTAAAGATTATGATGCAGTTATTAGTATTCACCTATCAAGTGGAATTAGTGGTACATATCAAACATCAACGACAGCTGGACAAATGGTAGAGGGTATTGATGTATACACGTATGACTCTGAAATTAGTTGTGAAGTACAAGGATTTTATGTGCGTGAAGGTGCAAAGTTAGCAAGTGAAGGAAAGAACCCAAAAGAAATTATCGCTCGTTTTGATGAAATGAAGAAAACGATGGACGCCTATTTTGTAGTTGATGATTTACATCATTTACAGCGTGGTGGTCGATTGAATAGCGCGCAAGCTTTCATCGGCAGTCTGTTACAAGTGAAGCCAGTTTTATATTTTAGAGATAAAATCATTATTCCGTTTGAAAAGATTCGTACACGTAAAAAAGCATTGAAACGTATCATTGAAATTTTTGATGAGCAAGCAAGTAAAGGTGTACCTATGGAAGCAGTTATCATTCATGCGCAACGTGAAGAGGAAGCGAATGAATGGAAGAAAGAATTAGAAGCAAAATATCCTCACGTCACAATTCGTACAGGTTATTTTGGAGCTGTAATTGGTACACACTTAGGTGAAGGTGCATTAGGTCTTGGATGGTATACGAAGTAATAAAGATATAAAAAGCTCTCTTTTTAAGAGGGTTTTTTTACGGGTATGTTACGTTTAGTTGACAAGTTAATATTTGGAAATGGTAAAATGTACGTAAAATAAAATAATGAGGAAAGTTTTATAACTTACTTTTTACAAGAAACTATATTATAATAGAAGAGAGGTGAAACATATGGAGCATAATTCTTGTTTATGTCCAAAGTTTGAGTCAGCTTTTACTCTGCTTAGTAAGAAGTGGACTGGCTTAATTATTAAATCTTTGCTTGAAGAGTCGAAACGTTTTAGAGAAATCGCAGATATTATCCCAAATATGAGCGATCGTATGTTGTCAGAGCGTTTAAAGGAATTGGAAAGCGAGGGCATTGTAGTTCGTAATGTCTATCCAGAAGTACCAGTTCGAATCGAGTATGGCTTAACTGACAAGGGAAAAGCGTTAGAAAGTGTTATGGATGAGGTCCAAAATTGGGCTGAGAAATGGATGAAGTAGTATTTCATTTGTATTCGTATTCGTATATTTAATAAAACGTAAGGGATTCCTTACGTTTTTTCTTTGTTTATAGAAGTGAGAAAAGTATATAAATTTCTACACATACATACAAAAATATACGCATTTTGCGCTAGAGCTACATATAATATTACATTTGTTTTACAAAAACGTAACATTAGCAAAAAAAATCCCGAATTATGGTATAAATTTTATAGGTTATATACGGAAAAAGAAAAAAGAAAGCGGTGTAAAAAATAAAATGAAAAAGCTAAAAATGGCATCTTGTGCATTAGTTGCAGGATTAATGTTTTCTGGGCTAACACCAAATGTATTTGCAGAAGATAAAATTTCTGACGTGAAATCACAAATTAACACACAAAATGACACTTTACATAAACAACAACAAGAACGTGATGAATTACAAAAACAAATGAATGACTTAAACAAAACAATTCAAGGTTTAGATAAATCTGTTCAAGAGAATGCTGCAAAGCTTGATGAAACAACGAAAAAAGTTGCTGATACTGAGCAATTAATTGAAAAGAAAAATAAAGATATTGCAGAATTACAAACAAAGATTGCAAAACGTGAAGAACTATTAAGAAAGCGTTTAGTTGCACTTCAAGAACAACCAAATACGAACGTTGTAACAGAAGTTCTTGTAAACTCTAAAAACATTGCAGATTTAGTTGATCGTTTAACTTCTGTTTCTAAAATTCTTGAGTCTGATGAAGATATCATGAAAACACAACAAGAAGATCAAGCTAGTGTGAAAAAAGATGTTGCAACGGTAAAAGAGAAACAAAAAGAATTAAAAGAAGCACAAGCTCAAATTGAAACTGCTAAGAAAGATCTTGACGCTGAAAAAGCGAAAAAAGAAACTGCAGTAAATGATTTAAGCGGTAAAATGGAAACAGTTGTAACTACAATGACAAGTACGGAAAGCCAATTAAAAGAGCTTGAACAACAGGCATTAAAATTACAACAAATTGCTGAAAAAGAAGCGCAAGAAAAAGCTGCACAAGAAGCTGCTGCTCAAAAGCAAGCAGAGCAAGCTGCTAAAGACGCGCAAGCTCAGCCAGCACAGCAACCAGCGGCGGCTCAACCAGCACAAACGCAAGCTCAACCAGCAGCTCCAGCAAATAATGCTGTACAAGCTCCAAAAGAAGAGTCTAAAAAAGAAGAACCTAAAAAAGAAGAAGCAAAAAAACCAGCACCAGTAGTAACAAATGATGGTGGCGGAAGACAAGATGTTGTTGAAAAAGCTAAAGGCTTAGTAGGTCTAAAATACGTATGGGGTAGTGCGTCAATTTCAAACGGTGGTTTTGACTGCAGTGGTTTAATCTCTTACGTTTACGGTTTAGGTCGTCAAGATACTAGAAGTCTATGGAGTTCTGTACAAAAAATCAGCCCATCTGAAGCAAAACCAGGAGACCTTATCTTCTTACAAGGCACATATAGAGCGGGCGTATCTCACGTTGGAATTTACATTGGTGGCGGTCAAATGATTCATGCTGCTGATGAGTCAACAGGCGTTGCTTATGGTAGCGTAAATAGCTCTTACAACCAAAAACATTTCTTAGGTTACGGAAGATTATAGAATTATAATTCAATAAAAAAAGTGTATAAAGTCGATAGCTTACTATTTTATAAGTAGGTTATCGGCTTTTTTGAGTTTTTACGAAATGATGAGAAAGGTTTATAGTAGTGCTGGAGGTGATTGTTGATGGTAGCGGGGAAACAGTTGCTATTAGACGAACTTTCTTCAGATTTACAGAGGGAATTAAATGATTTAAAAAAGAAGGGAGAGGTCGTGTGTGTACAAGGTGTAAAAAAGAAGAATTCTAAATATATGTGCCAACGCTGTGGAAATGTAGATCGGCGGCTATTTGCGTCGTTTTTATGTAAAAGGTGCAGTAAAGTGTGCACATATTGCCGGAAGTGTATAACGATGGGGAGAGTAAGTGAATGTGCTGTACTTGTTCGCGGGATTGCTGAAAGAAAGAGAGAAAAGAATTCAAATTTGTTACAGTGGAACGGGACGTTGTCTACTGGCCAGAATTTGGCGGTGCAAGGAGTTATAGAGGCTATTAAGCAAAAAGAATCATTTTTTATTTGGGCTGTATGCGGGGCTGGGAAAACAGAGATGTTGTTTTACGGTATTAACGAAGCGCTTCAAAAAGGAGAAAGAGTTTGTATCGCAACGCCAAGAACAGATGTTGTTTTGGAATTAGCACCGAGATTACAAGAAGTATTTCCATATATAAAGGTAGCGGCTTTATATGGAGGGAGTGTAGATAAAGAAAAAGATGCAGTACTAGTCGTTGCGACCACGCATCAATTATTACGTTATTATAGGGCGTTTCATGTCATAGTTGTAGATGAGATAGATGCTTTTCCATATTGTGCAGATCAAATGTTACAGTACGCGGTAAAACAAGCGATGAAAGAAAAAGCGGCGCGTATTTATTTAACTGCGACTCCAGATGAAACGTGGAAGCGAAAATTTAGAAAAGGTGAACAAAAAGGTGTTATTGTTTCTGGACGATATCACCGTCATCCGTTGCCAGTTCCTCTATTTTGCTGGTGCGGAAATTGGAAGAAAAGCCTCAACCGTGAAAGAATTCCTCGAGTTTTACTACAATGGTTAAAGATGTACTTAAACAAAAAGTATCCTGTTTTTTTATTCGTTCCCCATGTACGATATATAGAAGAAATAAGCTCGTTATTGAAATCATTGCATAATAAAGTTGAAGGGGTACATGCAGAAGATCCGATGAGAAAAGAGAAAGTCGCAGCGTTCAGAAAGGGAGAAATCCCATTATTAGTTACAACGACAATTTTAGAGCGAGGCGTAACGGTGAAAAATTTGCAAGTTGCAGTTTTAGGGGCGGAAGAAGAAATATTTTCAGAAAGTGCGCTCGTACAAATTGCGGGCCGAGCAGGGCGGAGCTTTGAAGCACCATATGGAGAGGTCATTTATTTTCACTATGGCAAGACAGAGGCGATGGTGCGCGCGAAAAAACATATTCAAGGTATGAATAAAAATGCGAAAGAACAAGGATTGATCGATTAATGCATTGTTTACTTTGTGATGAGTGTTTTGTAGAAAAGGTTAGTTGGTACACTTTTTTTGTAAAGTGTCATAGAAAATATATATGTGATAGATGTGAGCAGAAACTTTCCTATATTATAGGAGAAATTTGCATGGAGTGCGGGCGACCTTTAGAATTTGTTCCTGCCTCATTTCAAGAAGACGGTATTTGTATAGATTGTATAAGGTGGATGAAAGAGGAGAAGTATCGTTCTTTTAAAAACCGTTCGTTATATATGTATGATGATGAGATGAAAGAAATAGTAGCGCAGTTTAAGTTTCGGGGGGATGCAGAGTTAGTGCACATTTTTTATCGTCCTTTTCGAAGTTTATTTCAAAAGTGTTTTGCCAATGTTTCAACTGTTATCGCTGTTCCGCTTAGTAAGGAAAGGGAAATTGAACGTGGTTTTAATCAAGCTGAGTTATTAGCAACTTGTTTGCCTGTCAAAATTTCTTATCCATCATTAAGAAGAAGGGAAACAGAAAAGCAAAGTAAGAAGACACGTAAAGAAAGGGTGTCAGGAAGCAATCCTTTTTATTTTCAGGGAGAAGAGATGTTTTCTGGGCAACATATTTTACTCGTTGATGACGTGTATACGACAGGGATTACAGTTAGGCAAATCGGAAGTTTGTTATATGAAAGAGGGGCAAGGGAAGTATCTAGTTTGACACTTTGTAGAAGTTAATATGACAGTGTCGAAAGCGATAATAAAAAGGCGATAAGTCTTCTTTGACTTCATATGTTGTCATTCGTTATAGTCAAAATATGGGGCGAATGCCCTGATTTTTAGAGTGAAGGGAATGGAATGAACATGCAAGGAAGAGTGAAATGGTTCAATGCAGAAAAGGGATTTGGGTTTATTGAGCGTGAAGATGGTGACGATGTATTTGTCCATTTTTCTGCTATTCAACAAGATGGGTATAAGTCATTGGAAGAAGGGCAACAAGTAGAGTTTGACATTGTAGATGGAGCACGTGGACCACAAGCAGCTAATGTTGTGAAACTGTAGGGTATATTGTTTTGGGAAGAGAAAGCTGCGTTTGTGGCAACGTTATATATATGTAGTAGAACCTCTTGTTTTTCGCAAGGGGTTTTTGTTATAGGGTAAGTTGTCAAAAAGTTGTTTCTTTTCTGTAACGAATTGTCCACAGAAATATTCGTTATTCACGATGTTAATAGGATAAAATAAAGATAGAAACGATGCATCTTTTCATTTCAACAAAAAACGATAAAAAAATCGCAATTCCACTAATTTTTTTAAAAAAGTTAGAAGGAGTTTTTAAGCCAATGTCGAAATTATAGTACATAGGCTTGAAAGGAGGAATTCATCTATGAAATTCAACATTCGTGGTGAAAATATTGAAGTAACTCCAGCATTAAAGGAATATGTAGAGAAAAAACTAAGTAAGTTAGAGCGTTATTTTGATACATTCCCAGAGATTAAAGTTAATTTAAAAGTATACTCTGACAAGCAACGTGTCGAGGTAACAATTCCATTTACTGATTTATTACTTCGTGCAGAAGAAACTAATAGCGATATGTACGCTGCTATCGATTTAGTAGTTGATAAAATTGAGCGACAAATTCGTAAACATAAAACAAAAGTAAATCGTAAGTTACGTGAGAAAGGTTCTATAAAAACGAACTTTATCCTTCCGGAAGCAGTAGCTGTTTTGGATGAGGTAGAAGAAGATGAATTAGAACTTGTACGTACAAAACGATTCGATTTAAAACCGATGGACGTTGAAGAGGCAATCCTACAAATGGATATGCTAGGACATAATTTCTTCGTCTTCACAAATGCTGATACAAACGAAACTAATGTTGTATATGGCCGTAAAGATGGGAAATACGGTTTAATCGAAACTAAATAATAATTCGAAAGCGTAGCCGAAATGGCTGCGCTTTTTTGTATTGAGATTTTGAATGTGATTATCTCCATAAGTATGTACTTGTTAGGAGTATACTAATTTTGTTTAATTTAGCAATATTTTATAATTGTAAATAAAATATTAAGTTTTCTGGAATCAATTGATAGTGTATTTTGCTTTTGTTATCTTAAAATTACATTATATAGATTTAGTTTGTTTCTTTAGTAAAAAAATAAAATCAATATAATGCTACAAATTATCGGAGGTGCTTTTAGTGAGCGTTAAGAAAAAAAGTCGTTTTATGTTTGGATCTGTTTTATCGTTAGGTATTTTAGCTAGTACTTTTGCTTTAACCGAACCTGCTAAGGCTGATACAAAGGATGATCATGTAGAATTTACCTTTAGACTTTGGAATGCATATGATTTTACTAATGCACGTCCTAAAGAGACACCTACTTCTATGTATATGCGTGTAAAGAGTAGTGAGAAGGGCGGTGGTTCTTTTAACGTTTGGACAGAAGCTGATAAAAATAAAGGTAAAGGTAATAGAGATTGGGTAAATGTTTCAGGTGAGTCGGGTAAGCATGAAGGAACGGTGAAACCAGGTAAAACGTATCTTTTCCAAAATTACGCATATGAAAACTATGGAAAAAATGTACCTGTGAGATTTGGTGGTTATTCTAGAGAAAATAATGCTTATCCTACTGCTTGGAGTCCTGATAGTGTAAGACCAAGTGGACCTTACACTGAATATTGATTTAGAAATTATTTATTGTGTAGTACTAGAAAAAGTCGTATAGTTCAGAGTCTTGATTATACGGCTTTTCCTGCTATTTCATTTTTAAAATAGGAGGAGTTGTAATGAGGTTTATCTCAAGATATATTTTAGTTTGTTTTTTTATATTGAGTATTAGTTTCTTAGTTTCTTGTCAAAAGAAAGTAGATGAACCGATTGTAAATATTGAAGATACTTTAACGGAAAAAGATAATTTGAAAAGTATTCAGTTACAAGAAATTAAGAAAAATACTATTGTTGAACAAGTGTTTTTAAAAAGTGAAAATGGTCATGATTTCTTTCAAGGTCAAATAGAAAGAAATGATAGCTTAATAGAGGATAAGCTTTCAAATAAAAAATTAAAGTCAGGAGTGATACCAGAAAATTATTATGTTTTCTTAACGGGTGTGACGAATAAGAAAAAACCAACGTATCTTTTGGGACGGATTGAACAAATTGATGGAAAAATAATTCAGTGGAAACAAGAAGTTAAGAGTGTAAAAAGAAAAGGTACAAATGATGTTTATCAGTATGAAGTTGAGTTTCCTAAATTTGAAGGAGAGAGAGCAAATGTTTCTTTTCGTTACATTTGGTTAAATAAAGAAAATAAATGTTATGGTGTTGCGGATCAATTGTTCATATTAAAAAAGATTTAAATTTAATGGTTTATGGAGGAGCTATAGATGAGTTACTTTTTAGGAAGGATTTTAAAAGGTAGGATGTTTTGGTTGTCTGTATTTATTATGTTAGTAATTGTTATTGCTCAATATATTGCTATGTTTTTGACAACTAAAGGATTTAATGATGCTGGGATTATAAAGGTATCTCCATATTTATCTAACATTTTACATTTTAATAGATTACCATTTTATAGTGAATTTTATCTACTTATATTTCCTATGATTTCTGCAATGGCTGTAGCTGGGATTTATAGAATTGATAAAAATTATGGATTTATTTATCCTGTCATTTCTAAGATGGGAACGCGTCATTATTTTAGATTACTTTATTGTATTAATTTTATAGTATCTTTTTTTATTATAAGTGTCCCTTTACTATTTCATTTTTATTTATATGCGATGACTTATCCGACAGTTGCTCCGCATCCGATATTAAATTATATGGCGGCTACTGTTTCACCAACAGCTCAATTTAATACGGTTTATTATGAGTATCCTACTTTATATTTTCTAATGTATGTATTTTTAAATAGTTTATACGGTGCAGTTTTTTCGAGTTTAGCTTTATCAGTTTCGTTTTTTATAAAACGAGTTTATTTTGTTTATTTAGTTCCATTTATTTTACATATTTTTTGGCTTGGTATTGGAAAAGGGATTCTCAATCCTAAAGATTATTTAATTAAAGATTTTGGCTTTTTTGAATTACAAATTTTTCTTAGTGTACTGTTATGTATTTGGTTTTGTTCTGTAGTTCTTTATTTACGGGGGAGTAGGAAGCATGTTCTTTTATAATGTTATGAAAGAAACTATAAGGATGAAATATGTTTGGTTAAGTATTCTCTTTTTACTTAATGTCAGTATCATTGGTTGTTTGTTCAATTATTTTGAAACCGGAATTATAAAAGAGAAAATGAACGAATTGGAAGTTTTGTATAAGGTTATGTCGTTTTATAATTTATCGACTATATTTATTCCTTTAACTATCGTTTTTTCTGTATATTCTATGTCGAATTTTTTTAGTATTTATGTTGTTTACAGAGTGAATAATGCATTGAAATTAGTTTCCATATATTATTTGAAGCTATTTGTTTTTGTTTACTTTTTTGCTGGGAGTATGATTTTACAGTTGTTTTTGATGTCAAATATGATGGCTGTAACTAGTGTTGATGTAAATTATCCATTATTATTTTGCATTCAATTATTTGCGAGTGTTTTTATATGTATGATAAGTGCTTTATTGCAATTATTTTTACCTAGTTTACTTGTAATAATATGTATGATTACTGCTGTTTTATTAGATAGATTTATATTACATGGATTTTTATTTACAAATGCTTTTTATATAAATGTCTTTGAAGATGCTACTGGTATATGTATACGCTTATTTGTCTGTCTTTTTATCTTTTTTATAAGTGTATGGATTTTATCTAAAAAAAGTTATATTTCTATGAATGATGAGACAGAGGTGATCTAGTTTACATTATGATCTTATATTATTTGTTAAAAAGAGATTTACATGTAAGGTTTCGAGATTCCATCAAGATAATGGCTTTTTTATTCTTAATTTATGCTATTATTGCAATTGCTTTTTTTTACAATCAGCCTCTTAGTAATGGTAAAGAATCTGTATTAGTAGATGTTACCTTTTATCGATTTTTTCATGGAGTAGACTTTGTGGATTTATCTTATTTTTATAAGGAGGGGCGATTTTCTATCCCTTTTTATTGGATATTCTTTCAAATCACTCCTTTGTTGCTTGTAGGCAATTTTGCTTTTTCAGATATTCAACAGAATGGTGTTTATTTATTTCCTCGTGTTAAGAAGAAGCATTTTCTGTGGTTAACGAAAATGCTATCTTTGTTTTTTTACATAGTTTGTATTTGGGTTGTTATGTATTTTATTTGGTTTACGGTGTACTATTTGCTTACTTTTGGCGAGAGTTCTTTATATAGTCAATTTTCTTATAAAATATTAGGTACTATGCTAATTCAAATAATTATAAGTTTTTTATTAGCTTTGATTTTTGAGTTTTTAACTTTTTATATACCGATAACTATTGTTTTTGTACTAATGTTGTTGTACCTATTTTTGTCTATTTTCTTTCATAGTATTTATTTTTTAGGCTCTTTTGTTATGCCAAATCGTTGGTATTTTGTTGATCACAGTTCAATTCAATTGACTTTAGGTAATAATCAATCTATTCAATGGAATGATTTACTCCTAATAGGGGTAGTAATTGTTGTTGTAATGATTTTATTAGGTAGTTTTTGTTTTAAAAAACTAGATGTGATAGGTGAATAATTTATGGACAATTATATTAAATGTGAATGTATGACGAAAAGATTAAAAGGAAATGTTGTGTTAGATAATATTAATTTGTCAGTAAAAAAAGGCGAATTTTTAGTTTTGAAGGGGCATAATGGCTCTGGTAAAACGATGATTTTACGCGCTATCTCAGGGTTAATGCGTTTGAATTCTGGAGTTGTTTATATAGATAATGAAATAATTGGAAAACAAAAGCAATTTCCTGATTCTATGGGAATATTGATTGAATATCCAAGTTTTATTCCAGGGTATACTGGTTTTCAGAACTTGAAATTTTTATCATCGATTAACAATAAAATCTCCGATGAGGAGATTTATAATATTATTCAAAGGGTTGGGCTTGATAAAACAGATAAGGGAAAGTATAAAAGATACTCTTTAGGTATGAAACAACGTTTAGGGATAGCGCAAGCTTTAATGGAACAACCAAAATTACTGTTATTAGACGAGCCAACTAATGCTTTAGATAGTGATGGGATAAAAGATGTTTTAGATATTTTGAAAGTAGAAAAAGCCAAGGGAACGACTATTGTTGTAGCCAGTCATGATTTGCATGTTCTAGATAATGAAATGGTAGATCGTATTGTACATGTTAATAATGGAAAGTTGGTAGATTAAGAGTGACGAGAAAACATATCTTAATAAGTATTGGATTGTGTCTGTTGCTATGTATATTTGCTAGTTTATTAAGATTTAAAACATTAAATCTTAATAATGAATCTTATAAAGTGGTAAAAGATGAGTTTTTATCTAATAGAACTTTTGAAGATGGGCAAGGAGTTACGTTTCATGCACTTAATCCTCTTGATCCTACAAAAGTTTATGACCCCTATGAAGACCGTGAAGTAGTGACGTATGTTTTACCTTTAGATATTACAAATACAACAAATCGAGATATTAACTTGCTTAGTAATAAGTCTATTTCCGATACAATGTTTTATTCTAAAATAGGTGAGTTTTATAATTTAATCCCTTATTCAATGGAATTACCTAAAAAATATCAGTTTGATCCTGTAATACCTGCTGGTAAAACAGTACGAGGGTATATAGGGACAAATTATTTTATAGGAGATGACCCTTATAAAAATTATAAAAACTTTTCAAATGAATCAACTAAAGTGAAATTCATTTCGTGTATAAAAGATAAGGAAGGGAAATATCATGAATTAGAAATACCGATAAATTAATAAAATTTATGATTGATACAGCTATATTTTAATGTTGTTTGTAGATCTTGCAACATAACAATATCTTTTAAAGTCGGGGTTTTTTTGTAGGTGTAAGTATCTATGGATGCTACACCTGCGAAGTTTCCGGCTTTTTGTAATTGTTGATTTAGATTTTATTAAGGAATTTTTGGTAGTCATATTCTTTAAAAGGAAACTTGAAAGAATATGACTTAGATTTAATACGAAATTTGTAACGTGAAATTGAAATAGCGAGACAGAGAAAAGGAACGTAACAAATGAAATAAAAACTTTTTCTGAATATGAGGCCCGACATCTTGCCGATTGTTGTCATAGTTATAAGACAAGTGTTACAATTATCATTAGGTATATACATTTTAGTTTTTTTAATTAGGAGAAAAATTGGCATAACATACATTTGATTTTTATAACGACTGATTGTAATAGAGAAAAAGAAAAACAATCGGAAGTTTTATTTTAATAAAAAGAGGAGCGTATTTCCTATGATCGGTATTTTAAAAAAGGTGTTTGATGTAAATCAACGCCAAATTAAACGTATGCAAAAGACAGTTGAGCAAATTGATGCATTAGAGTCATCTATTAAGCCACTAACTGATGAACAATTAAAAGGAAAGACGCTTGAATTTAAAGAACGTCTAACAAAAGGTGAAACAGTAGATGATTTACTACCTGAAGCTTTTGCAGTTGTTCGCGAAGCGGCAACTCGTGTTCTTGGAATGCGTCCATATGGCGTACAGTTAATGGGTGGTATTGCCTTACATGAAGGGAATATTTCTGAGATGAAAACGGGTGAAGGTAAAACGTTAACATCTACATTACCTGTATATTTAAATGCTTTAACAGGAAAAGGTGTTCACGTTGTTACAGTCAATGAATATTTAGCACAACGTGATGCGAGCGAAATGGGACAACTTCATGAGTTCCTTGGCTTAACGGTAGGAATTAACTTAAATAGTATGTCACGCGAAGAGAAACAAGAGGCTTATGCTGCTGATATTACGTATAGCACAAATAATGAGCTTGGATTCGATTACTTACGTGATAACATGGTTTTATATAAAGAGCAATGCGTTCAACGTCCACTTCACTTTGCTATTATCGATGAAGTCGATTCTATTTTAGTCGATGAAGCACGTACGCCGCTTATTATTTCAGGACAAGCTCAAAAATCAACAGAGCTATACATGTTTGCAAATGCATTTGTTCGTACGTTAGAAAATGAAAAAGATTATTCATTTGATGTGAAAACGAAAAATGTAATGCTAACAGAAGATGGTATTACGAAAGCAGAGAAAGCTTTCCATATTGAAAACTTATTCGATTTAAAACATGTAGCACTTCTTCACCATATTAATCAGGGGCTTCGTGCACACGTTGTTATGCATCGTGATACAGATTATGTTGTACAAGAAGGCGAAATCGTAATTGTAGACCAATTCACTGGTCGTCTTATGAAAGGTCGTCGTTATAGCGAAGGATTACACCAAGCGATTGAAGCAAAAGAAGGTGTAGAAATTCAAAATGAAAGCATGACGCTTGCAACAATTACATTCCAGAACTACTTCCGTATGTATGAAAAATTATCTGGTATGACTGGTACAGCGAAAACAGAGGAAGAGGAATTCCGTAACATTTACAATATGAACGTTATTGTAATTCCGACAAACAAACCGATTATTCGTGATGATCGTGCCGATTTAATCTTTAAATCAATGGAAGGTAAGTTCAATGCTGTTGTTGAGGATATTGTAAATCGTCATAAAAAAGGACAACCTGTTCTTGTAGGTACAGTTGCAATTGAAACTTCAGAGCTTATTTCAAAAATGTTAACGCGTAAAGGTGTACGTCATAACATCTTAAATGCGAAAAACCATGCGCGTGAAGCAGATATCATTGCAGAGGCTGGTATTAAAGGTGCTGTAACAATCGCGACGAACATGGCAGGTCGTGGTACAGATATTAAGCTTGGAGACGATGTGAAAAACGTTGGTTTAGCAGTTATCGGTACAGAGCGTCACGAAAGTCGTCGTATTGATAATCAGTTACGTGGTCGTGCTGGTCGTCAAGGGGACCCTGGTGTTACGCAGTTCTACTTATCGATGGAAGATGAATTAATGCGCCGATTTGGTTCAGATAATATGAAAGCAATGATGGACCGCCTTGGTATGGATGATTCTCAGCCGATTGAAAGTAAAATGGTTTCTCGTGCGGTAGAATCTGCACAAAAACGTGTTGAAGGAAATAACTATGATGCACGTAAGCAGTTACTGCAATATGATGATGTACTTCGTCAACAACGTGAAGTTATTTACAAACAGCGTCAAGAGGTAATGGAGTCTGACAACTTACGCGGCATTATTGAAGGTATGATGAAATCTACAGTAGAACGTGCTGTTGCCCTTCATACACAAGAGGAAATTGAAGAAGATTGGAACATTAAAGGTCTTGTTGACTACTTAAATACAAACCTTCTTCAAGACGGAGATGTAAAAGAAGAAGAATTACGTCGCCTTGCTCCTGAGGAAATGAGCGAGCCAATTATTGCGAAATTAATTGAGCGATACAATGAAAAAGAAAAGCTTATGCCAGAAGAGCAAATGCGTGAGTTTGAGAAGGTTGTTGTATTCCGCGTTGTAGATACGAAATGGACAGAGCATATTGATGCGATGGATCACCTTCGTGAAGGTATTCATTTACGTGCTTACGGTCAAATCGATCCACTTCGTGAGTACCAAATGGAAGGGTTCGCGATGTTCGAGTCAATGGTTGCTTCTATTGAAGAGGAAATTTCTCGTTACATTATGAAAGCTGAAATTGAACAAAACTTAGAACGTCAAGAAGTTGTTCAAGGTGAAGCTGTTCATCCTTCTAGCGATGGCGAAGAAGCAAAGAAAAAGCCAGTTGTAAAAGGTGACCAAGTGGGCCGCAACGATTTATGTAAATGTGGTAGTGGTAAAAAATATAAAAACTGCTGTGGTATCGTTCAGTAATATAGGACTGTAGCTTTGGCTGTTTTGCAAACTTTTATATCAAAAATGTATAATTAAGAAGGATTAAACTCTCTCCGTAATAAGTGGAGAGAGTTTCCCTTGTTTTCATACGAAAGTAACAGCAATTACATAGAGGTGAAGGAAATGGAATTAGTAGAAATTAGACAGGAATTAGAGAAAATGGCTAAGCGATTAGCGGCTTTTAGGGGGTCTCTTTGACCTCCCTACTAAGGAGAAACAAATTGCAGAATTAGAAGAGAAAATGATGGGCGCAGGATTTTGGGATGACCAACAAGGAGCACAAGCTGTAATTAATGAAGCGAATGCGTTAAAAGATATGGTTGGAAAGTTCCGTCAGTTAGATGAGACGTTCGAAAATTTAGAAATCACGCATGAGCTTTTAAAAGAAGAGTATGATGAAGATTTACATGAGGAATTAGAATCAGAAGTAAAAGGCTTAATTCAAGAAATGAATGAGTATGAGCTTCAGTTACTATTAAGTGATCCTTATGATAAAAATAATGCGATTTTAGAATTACATCCAGGTGCAGGTGGAACTGAGTCACAAGACTGGGGTTCTATGCTATTACGTATGTACACACGCTGGGCTGAAAAACGCGGATTCAAAGTAGAAACGGTTGACTATTTACCAGGTGATGAAGCTGGTATTAAGAGTGTAACTTTATTAATTAAAGGTCATAACGCTTACGGTTACTTAAAAGCAGAGAAAGGTGTACATCGTCTTGTACGTATTTCACCATTCGATTCTTCAGGGCGTCGTCATACATCATTCGTATCTTGTGAAGTTGTACCAGAGTTCAATGATGAAGTTGAAATCGAAGTACGTACAGAAGATTTAAAAATTGATACGTACCGAGCAAGTGGAGCTGGTGGACAGCACGTAAATACGACAGATTCAGCAGTTCGTATTACACATACACCGACAAATACGGTTGTAACATGTCAGTCGGAGCGTTCTCAAATTAAAAACCGTGAGCATGCGATGAAAATGTTAAAAGCGAAATTATATCAAAAGAAACTAGAAGAGCAACAAGCAGAATTAGATGAAATTCGCGGAGAGCAAAAAGAAATCGGATGGGGTAGCCAAATCCGTTCTTACGTATTCCACCCGTATTCTCTTGTAAAAGACCATCGTACAAATACGGAGGTTGGTAACGTACAAGCTGTTATGGATGGAGAGATTGATCCATTTATTGATGCTTACTTACGTTCTCGCATCTAATAAGCGAAAAAAAGCCAACGAAATTGTTGGCGCATGCTGAGGACAATAGAGGATATAAAGAATTTGATTTTATTTTTATAGATGAAGTAAAGAGGAAGAGAAGTTGGAAACGACAACTTCTCTTTTTGATGGGATTATATGTAGATTACAATGCTGTATATTGTTTTGTAAAAAGTAGAGAATAGTAAAATAGAGCGGTAATATGGTAAAGATTTATATAGAACTTTCTAATTTTCCTTTTAAAAAGGATGCTTTATAGGAGTTTTTTAAGTTGTTCACAGAATTGAAACAACTTATGAAAGCATTATTTTATCAAGGTTCTCACTGTATTTTTGAGGAATATGAAATACACCTTAGTTTTTCTATATAAAGATAATGCTTATAATGAAAATGAGTGTGTTAGGAATAAAAAGAATATCAACAATGGGGAGCGATAGAAGTGAAAAAGAAATTGTTGGCTATTGCGCTAGGGACATCGGTTGTTTTTGCTTTAGGAGCATGCGGAAATAAAGAAGAGAGTAAGTCTTCGAAACAGTCTGCAAGCACAGACAGCGCAGAACAAATTTTCCAAAGAAGTTGTGCGGGATGTCACGCAACAGATTTATCAGGGGCAACTGGACCTGATTTAAGAAAAGTAGGCGGTAAGTACGACGCTGCAGATATCGAAGAGATTATTAAAAAAGGCCGCGGTTCAATGTCACCAGGACTTATTCAAGGTGAAGATGCGAAAAAAGTGTCTGAATGGTTAGCTGAACATAAATAAAAAAGGTGAAATGGACGAGTTGATAATATAGTCAACTCGTTTTCCTTTTTTCTGGTATGTAACATAACTGTAACAAAAATGTATCCAAATTGGAAACCGTTTGATGTTACAATGGGGTTTGTAGAATTTTGCTGAAATATATTACATAGAGTGGTATTGCTTATGAGAAAGCATAAGTAAACTATCTTCAACAAGGATGACTAAATGAAAATGAAGGATGTCTTTTGTTTTCAGATGTACAGAAAAGTATTTCGAAAAAAATCATTAAGTATTGGGTGATAAATAATGATAAAAATGACGAATGTTTATAAGGAGTACCCGAATGGTATGAAAGCCATTGCTGGTCTTACAGTTAACATTAAACAAGGTGAATTCGTATACGTAGTTGGACCGAGTGGAGCCGGAAAATCTACATTTATTAAAATGATGTATCGTGAAGAGAAACCATCTACAGGATCTATTAATGTAAATGGACTTACTATCGAAACATTGGCAGAAAGAGATGTTCCGTATTTCCGTCGTCAATTAGGCGTGATTTTCCAAGATTTCAAATTGCTACCTAAATTAACGGTATATGAGAATGTTTCGTTTGCTTTAGAAGTAATTGAAGAAGAACCGGATGCAATTCGTGAGCGTGTAACAGAAGTTCTAGGTCTTGTAGGTCTTGAAGATCGTGCAGACGCACTTCCAAGTGAGCTTTCGGGCGGGGAGCAACAACGTGTGGCTATTGCAAGAGCAATTGTAAATAGACCAAAGGTTGTAATTGCCGATGAGCCAACAGGTAACTTAGATATTGAAACAGCTCTTGATATTATGAATATTTTTACTCGCATTAATGAGCGCGGCACAACGATTGTTATGGCGACGCATAATGCAGATATCGTAAATACAATCCGTCATCGTGTAATCGCGATTGAAGGCGGAAAAATTGTTCGAGATGAGATTGAGGGAGGATACGGATATGAAGGCTAAGACCCTTAGTCGACATTTGCGAGAAGGTGTAAAGAATCTATCACGTAACGGATGGATGACATTTGCTTCTGTTAGTGCAGTAACAGTTACATTATTACTTGTAGGTGTCTTTTTAACAGCGATTATGAATATGAACCATTTTGCGACGAAAGTAGAGCAAGATGTAGAGATTCGTGTACACATTGATCCAGCTGCAAAAGAAGCGGATCAAAAGAAATTAGAAGAAGATATGAGTAAGATTGCAAAAGTAGATTCTATTAAATATTCTTCTAAAGAAGAAGAGTTAAAACGTTTAATTAAAAGCTTAGGTGATAGTGGAAAAACGTTTGAGTTATTTGAACAAGATAACCCACTTAAAAACGTATTTGTTGTAAAAGCGAAAGAACCAACCGATACAGCGACAATCGCGAAGAAGGTTGAAAAAATGCAGTTTGTTAGTAATGTTCAGTACGGAAAAGGGCAAGTTGAACGATTATTTGATACTGTAAAAACTGGTCGTAACATTGGGATTGCGTTAATTGCTGGTCTTTTATTCACAGCGATGTTCTTAATCTCTAATACAATTAAAATTACAATTTATGCTCGTAGTACAGAAATTGAAATTATGAAACTTGTTGGTGCAACAAACTGGTTTATTCGTTGGCCATTCTTGCTAGAGGGATTATTCTTAGGAGTATTAGGATCAATTATTCCAATTGGCCTAATTCTAATTACGTATAATTCGTTGCAAGGTGTGTTTAATGAAAAACTTGGCGGAACAATTTTCGAGCTTCTACCATACAGTCCATTCGTATTCCAATTAGCTGGTTTACTAGTGTTAATCGGTGCTTTAATCGGTATGTGGGGAAGTGTAATGTCAATTCGTCGCTTCTTAAAAGTATAAAAAGTTGCAAACATAATTCGTACAAGCTTATCATATAGTAGAAATAGGTAAAGGCATCACACACTGTGTGATGCCTTTTGCTACACCACCTGTGTGTTTTGGAAAGGGGAATTCCGCATTGAAACGTAGAGTTGCAATTATTGGAATGGTTGTTGCATTTTTAATTGGTGCTGGCGGAATGTTTGCAGGCATGTCTGTATTTGGGGTTAACCCATCAGAAGTAACGCAAACAATTTCGAGTGGGAATGCTAGCACTGCGCAAGGGAATTTGGCAAAAATTAATGAGGCGTATGCACTAATTGATTCACGTTATGTGGAAGACGTGAAAGATGAAAAGTTAGTTGAAGGTGCAATACAAGGTATGTTGTCTACGCTGAAGGACCCTTATTCCACGTATATGGATAAAGAAACAGCCAAACAGTTTAGTGAATCGCTTGATCCCGAATTAGAGGGGATTGGGGCTGAGGTGAACAAGACGGACGGTAAGCTTATTATCGTATCGCCAATTAAAGGTTCACCAGCAGAAAAGATAGGAATTAAACCGAATGACCAAATTTTATCTGTAGATGGAAACAGTGTGAAAGACTTATCACGTGAAGAAGCAGTATTAAAAATTCGTGGTAAAAAGGGAACGACTGTCGCAATTGAAATTAAACGTGCGGGAGTAACTGATCCGATTGTATTTAAAATTAAGCGTGAAAAGATTCCGATCTTTACAGTGTTTAGTTCTGTGAAGCAAGAGAGCGGAAAAGATATCGGTTATATGCAAATTACTTCTTTTGCTGAAAATACAGCGAAAGAATTTAAGGATCAGTTAAAAGAGTTAGAGAAGAAAAATATAAAAGGCTTAGTTATTGACGTGCGTGGTAATCCTGGTGGCTACTTAAATAGTGTAGAAGATATACTAGGGGAAATTATGACGAATAAAAAGCCGATGCTACAAGTAGAGCAGCGAAATGGTGAGAAGAAGAAATTCTCTACGGAACTGAAAGAGAGAAAACCATATCCAATTTCAGTATTAATTGATAATGGAAGTGCTTCTGCTTCAGAGATTTTAGCGGGTGCGTTAAAAGAAGGAGAAGGATACGATTTAATTGGTGAAAAGACATTTGGTAAAGGTACTGTCCAGCAAGCTGTTCCATTTAAAGACGGCAGCAACATTAAATTAACGATGTTTAAATGGTTAACACCGGATGGGAACTGGATTCATAAAAAAGGAATCGCGCCAACAGTAGAAGTGAAGCAACCAAATTATTATCATGCGACACCAATTCAAATTGAAAAAACACTTTCATACAATTCAAATGATGTACAAGTAAAACATGCTCAGGAAATGCTTAAGAGCTTAGGTTATGTACCAGGTCGTGAAGATGGATACTTTAGTAAAGAGACAGAATCGGCTCTGAAAGCATTCCAAAATGCAAATGAAATGGAAGCGACAGGACAGCTTGATAAAAAGACAGCTGAAGCGATTCAAACTAAAATTATCGAAAAAATCCGTTCTGGAGAAAATGATCTACAATTACAGTCAGCATTAAAATTAATGGCAAAATAAGAAGAAATACAGGCAGTTTGCTGCCTGTATTTTTTTGTGTTAAACAAACGTTTGTTTAGTTATGATAATATAAAAAGAAAGAATGATATAAATGGTGGTGAATGGGTTCATGGAGGCATGGATTTTTGAAATAATGCGGGCAGTTGGACGTTTTTTCTTACACCCTGCTGTCTATATATTTGTAATAAGTAGTATCTTCGTTGGATACTTACGTATGTTAAGAGAACGAAAAGATTTTTCTTTTAAAGTTTATGATATTTGGTTTGAACTGCGAACCTCTCTATTTGCAGGGATTGGATACGGATTAGTAGTATCTATTATTACGATTGGGCTTGGACTTGTTGTTTCTAAAGCAAGCTTATGGGCCATTTTAATTTGGACGTTACTATTTGGATTAACGGCTATGTATCGATATTTATCGGCGGCTTATACATTTAGCATTGCGATTGTATGTGTTCTATTATCTTCTAAGCTACCAGTTTCCTTTTTACAGCTTCGAGAAGGTGAAGAGAGTACCATTGTATCCCTTGTTATTTTACTAGGCGTTATGCTTATTGTAGAAGGCTTATTGATTTCTAAAAACGCAGTAGGATATTCGACGCCGAGGATTAGGCAGGGGAAGCGTGGATTAAAGATTGGTTTACACGAATCAAAGCGTTTATGGATCGTTCCTATTTTTATTCTTGTACCGGGTGATGCGGTAACGCAGTTTATTTCATGGTGGCCTGTCGTTTCAATAGGTTCAAATACATATTCTCTATTCCTCGTTCCATTTTTAATTGGATTTATGAGAAATATTAAAAGTTATGAGCCGACGGAAGCTTTATTATTTACAGGAAGACGTGTTTATGGGTTAGCAGGACTTGTGCTCGTTTTAGGAATCGCAAGTTACTGGTGGCACGTACTTGCAATTATCGCGATGGGAGTCGCTATGCTTGGGCGTTTCACAATTTCGATGCAAGAAAAAATTGCCGATGAAACAAGACCAGCGTATTTTGCTGCACGCAATGATGGGCTCGTT
Organism: Bacillus sp. cl96; assembly: GCF_900100505.1. NCBI lineage: Bacteria > Bacillati > Bacillota > Bacilli > Caryophanales > Bacillaceae > Bacillus > Bacillus sp. cl96. The sequence continues at coordinate 47,513 of NZ_FNDM01000014.1, read as the reverse complement.
GTACTAGATACAATCCCAAATACAATTGGAGCAGAGCTGAAATTACTGCCTGGAGAAATTATTACGAAAGTAAATGGAGTCATTCCAAAAAGCGCCGAGGAATTTTATGATGCGCTTCAAACGAAGACGACAGGAGCATTTTGTAAATTAGAAGTATTAGATACAAATGGTGAGCTTCGTCTTGCACAAACTGCATTATATGCTGGTGGACATCACGAATTAGGTATTGTATTCGTTGAACAGGAGCATGAGTGGGATTCGGAAGCGATGTAATAGAAGGAATGGTATCACCTTGTGGTGGTACCTTTTTTTTGGGGGATGGGAGATGGGAGAGTAGTTAGTAAATGAAATTTATATCGGCGATTTTCCGAATATATCAGCGCAACTTGAAATATATCGGCGATTTTGCAAATATATCAGCGCAACTCGAAATATATCGGCGATTATTCGAATATATCGACTTTCCAGCAAAAAACGACAACTATCGCAAAGCTTATTTTCAGTTTCATAGACGGATAACTTGAATAATTATTTGATAATGGTTATCATTTAGGGAGTCTTTTTAATTTTGGAAAATGGAGGTAAGATATGCTGCGTAAATTTTTCTCGTACTATAAACCGTATAAAGGTTTATTTATACTCGACTTTTCTTGTGCGGTTGTCGCAGGATTATTAGAACTCGGCTTCCCGCTTATCGTAAATCAATTTATTGATAAGTTATTGCCAGGGCAAAACTGGACGCTTATTTTATGGGCTTGTTTCGGTTTACTCGCAGTTTATATGTTAAATGCAGGCTTACAATATGTCGTTACATATTGGGGACATATGCTTGGTGTTAACATTGAAACAGATATGAGGCAGAAATTATTTGATCATATTCAAAAGCTATCATTCAGATTTTTTGATAATAATAAAACAGGTCATTTAATTTCACGCCTTACAAACGATTTAATGGAAATTGGGGAAATTGCTCACCATGGACCAGAAGATTTATTTATCGCCGTAATGACTTTAGTTGGGGCATTCTCATTTATGATGATGATCAACTGGAAGTTAGCGTTATTAACGTTCTTCGTCATTCCATTCCTATTATGGTTAGCGCTGTACTTCAATAAAAAAATGACAGGTACATTTAGACGTTTATTCTCAGATGTTGCTGATTTCAATGCATGTATTGAGAACAACGTTGGTGGTATTCGCGTTGTACAAGCATTCGGAAATGAAAAGTTTGAGAAAGAGCAATTTGCTGTGAACAACGCTCGTTTCCGTACAACGAAATTAATGGCGTATAAAATTATGGCGTTAAATTCGTCAATTAGTTATATGCTCATGCGTCTCGTAACGCTCTTCGTCTTAATATGCGGTACATGGTTTGTTCTGCAAGGAGAATTAACGTACGGTGGATTTATCGGATTCGTTCTATTAACGAATATTTTCTTCCGCCCAATTGAAAAAATTAACGCGGTAATCGAAAGCTATCCGAAAGGAATCGCCGGTTTTAAAAGATATGTAGAGCTTCTTGAAACAGAGCCTGACATTGTAGACTCTAAAGATGCAATGGAAGTGAAGCATGTACACGGTGATATTCAATATAACAACATTACGTTTGGATATGAAAACAAAGAACCGATTTTAAATGACATTAGTTTGAAAATACATGCAGGTGAAACAGTTGCGTTCGTTGGACCATCAGGAGCTGGGAAAACGACGTTATGTAGCCTATTACCACGTTTTTATGAGCAATCATCTGGATCAATTCAAATTGATGGAATTGATACGAAAGATATGACATTATCTTCACTTCGTAAGCAAATTGGAATTGTGCAGCAAGATGTGTTCTTATTCTCAGGAACAATTCGTGAAAATATCGCTTACGGAAATTTAAAAGCATCAGAAGCTGAAATTTGGCAGGCAGTAAAACGTGCGCAATTAGAAGATTTAATTTACTCACAGCCGGACGGTTTAGATACTGTTATCGGTGAGCGCGGCGTGAAACTTTCAGGTGGGCAAAAGCAGCGTCTAGCGATTGCTCGTATGTTCTTGAAAAACCCGCCAATTTTAATATTGGATGAAGCAACTTCTGCGTTAGATACAGAGACGGAACTTGCGATTCAAAAATCGCTTGCGGAGCTATCTGTTGGTCGTACAACATTAGTTATCGCTCACAGACTAGCAACGATTAAAAATGCAGATCGCATCGTCGTTGTAAATAAAGATGGTATTGCAGAACAAGGTTCACATAATGAATTAATTGAGCAAAGCGGAGGATACAGTAGGTTATACGAAGCTCAGTTTAGTTCGTAAATATAATTTGTACTGAATTAGTGCACCATAAGTAGGTAAAAATCTCATATGGGAGGCTATAAAGTATGATTGTAACAACAACTTCTACAATTCAAGGGAAAGAGATTATTGATTATGTCGATATCGTGAATGGAGAAGCGATTATGGGTGCAAATATCGTTCGTGATCTTTTCGCTTCTGTCCGTGATGTTGTCGGTGGTCGCTCAGGCGCTTACGAAAGCAAATTGAAAGAAGCACGTGACATCGCAATGGAAGAGATGAAAACTCTTGCAAGACAAAAAAATGCGAATGCCATCGTTGGTATCGACGTGGATTACGAAGTAGTTCGCGAAGGGATGCTAATGGTTGCTGTGAGCGGGACTGCTGTCCGTATCTAAAGTGAGAAGCCGTGCTGATGCACGGCTTTTTGTATTCTATGTCGAAGATTCAATATTTCTTGGGAAATGCGGAAGGTCCCGTCGATATATAGGGAAGACATTAGAGTGCTTCTTTACATTTCCGGATTTTAACTAATAATGTTTCGTATTCTTGTTCGAGAGATGAGATATCATTGTGATGATTTGGTATGGAAATTCGGCCGATGACTTCTGTTAATTTTGTTTGTAATCGTAACAACTCTTGCTCAGTAACGTTTACAGAATCTCCGGTGGTTCTTTTTGTGTATTGCTCGTAATTACCGTGGAATACTCTAGGTTCACTCTCATCTACTTGTAGAATATGGTCTGCAACAGAGCGAATAAAGGCACGGTCATGGCTAATGAAAAGTATTGTGCCAGGATATTCTTGTAACATGGTTTCTAATTCTTCTTGCGTTGCTAAGTCTAAATAGTTTGTCGGTTCATCTAGCAGAAGCATATTATAGTTTCCTAAAAATACTTTTGCGAGTGCAACCTTCATTCGTTCACCCCCGCTTAGAACGTGCACAGGTTTATGAACATCCTCACGGCGGAATAGAAGTCGTGCAAGTATTGTGCGAACGAATGCTTCTGTATAGTTTGTTTCTTCTAGAACATTTTCTAAAATGGTTTTATCTGTTTTTAAAATAGATAATGTTTGTTCGAAGTATCCAATTTTACAACTTTTCGATAGCTGCATGCCACGCTCGTTTGTGAGAAGCATGTTGAACAAAGTGGTTTTGCCGCTTCCATTTGCCCCTAAAACGGCAAGCTTTGCACCAGGGGCAATAGTTCCATTCATATTTTTAAATAGTATACGGTCGCCTATTTTCTTTGTTGCTTTATTGAATTGTACTGCCACCTTACTATGAATGGGTGTATGGTATTGCACGTCAAATTGAGCTTGAGAAAGATCCTTTGGCTTTTCCTTCTTTTCTAGTTTTTCGAGACGTGTCTCTAATGCTTTCGCTGCTTTACTAACCTGTTCTTGGCCATGAGCCCCACTTAACCTATAAAGTCTAGATTCAGATGAACTGAACCGTGTTGGGATTTTTTTCATGTTAGAAGCACGTTGCTTTCTTTGTAGAATGGACTGTTCTAAACGATTTTTTTCTTGTATATATTGCTCATATTCTGCTTGTTTTTGTATTCGTTCACGTTCTTTTTGTTTTCGATAGTTTGAATAATTACCTTTGTACTCTTGAATAATACCGTCTTCAATTTCAATAATTTTGGTACATATATTATCTAGAAATTCACGGTCATGCGATATTAAAACAAGTGCCCCTTTATAAGATGAAAGTGCCTTTTCTAATTGCTCTGTACCGACCATATCTAAGTGGCTTGTTGGTTCATCAGCGAATAAAATGCCTGCATTTTGTTCGAGAGCATGCGCAATCTTTAGTCGCATTCGTTCACCGCCGCTCATTGCGTCGGTAACGTTTGAAATACTCCATTTTCCTTTTGCGAGAGAAGAAGCGGTTTCCGGTAGTTCTTCGCTGAGCTGAGGAATGATGGCGATAGAACTATGATGAGTTACTATGCCTCTGTCAGCTTCTATTTCTTTACTTAATATTTGCAATAACGTAGATTTACCAGCTCCGTTGACTCCGACAATTCCTATGCGATCCTGTGCTTGAATTTCCAGTGATGGTAATGTAAATAGTGTGCGATCACCAAAGCTCTTTTCAATATTACGTGCGAATAAAATAGTCATAAAAAAACCTCCCTAGTTTCACTAGAGAGGATAAACGTCGCCCTTGTATGTAAAAAATCGTACATAAATAAACGATTTTTTACATGATCGTTTCGAAAGAAAGTATCGACAAATGGACAGACTAATCCCCTGCTAGTTTTCATCATTTTTGTTCACTATTTGTGATGGATGAAATAAATAAGAGAATTAGAACTTCATTGGTCAAAGTACCTTCCTTTCATAATATTACTTTTATTGTATGCGCATACAAAAGGGTTTGTCAAACTTATTTCTGTTCGCTATTTTTAAATTTATTATTATACAATTGTGCTTTTGCCAGCGCCTCAGCATCGTTTTTAATTTCATCCAGTCCATTCGCATCTCCAATAACATAACCTTCAAATGAAGAACCAACAAAATCAAAGATATATTGGAATTGAGCAATAAGCGGTAATGCTTTTAGCTTTGGATTATCCCCGCCAACGATGACAACATACATTTTTTTGCCTTTCATTTTTTCTTTGAAATGAAGAGATGTATCGCGCAAGCTTTGTGACCAGCGATCAACAAAGTTTTTCATATGTCCACTCATTCCGTACCAATATAATGGTGTAGCAAAGATAATCGTGTCGTGCTCTAGCATGCGTTTGGTTAACTGCTCATAGTCATCATTTACGGATTGGAATCCTTCTGCATCATGACGTTGGTCTGTAATAGGATAGACGGTATGATCACGCAAATAAATTTGTTCTGTTTCAATGTCCTCTATCATCATATGTGTTAAAGCTTCTGTATTTCCGTTTTGTCTTGAACTGCCATGTATAACAAACATGTAATCATTCCTTTTCTTTTGCTTGTTTTAGGAGTGAAACGTGTTTTTGCAAATTCGCTTGGATGTTGGAAAGTAATGTGATTTGCTTTGTTACTTCATTGAGTTTATCTTCGTAAAGCGTAAGGATACTGCTACACGGATTGTCGTACAGGTGCGGTTCAATTTCAAGGCAGCGCAGCATCCTTGCCGTCTCTTCTAAATTTAAGCCAATTTGTAAGTACATTTGAATAAGCTCCACTTTTTCGATGGCACTTTCATCAAAATCACGGTAACCATTTGCAAGGCGCTTAGTAGGGAGTAAGCCCTTTTCTTCGTAATGTCTTAGTGATCTTTCACTAACGCCAGTTTCTTTTGATAATTCTCCAATTCGCAATGCGTTTCACTCCTTCTACATGTATTGTAAACCTTCACACTAATGTGAGGGTCAACTCTGTTTTTTCGCAAAAGAATCTACATGATTTAAGAACACTTGAATGGCTTTAGATAGAATGAAATATTTACCGCGTACGATGGAAAACGGACGGATTAGTTGTTCATTTGGAACTTCGACGTGGAATAGTTCTTTTGCTAATAGCTCTTTCCGTACAGTCCAATCAGAAAGGATAGCGATGCCAAGCCCGGCACTAACAGCTTCCTTTACGCTTTGGATACTACTGAATGTAAAGAATCGTTTCATTTTTAAATGGTGTTGATGAATAAAGCGGTCACTATAAGCGCGTGTACCAGAACCACTTTCTCTTAATACCCATACTTGATCTTGGAGTGTGCTTTCATTTATTTTATTTGTGCGGAGCAATGGATGATTTGGCGGAACGACGAGCTTCATTTCATCTTGCATAAACGTTTCAACGTCAACGTCAGCGTATACGACTTGTCCTTCCACTAAGCCGATATCAATTTGATTAGAGCGAAGGCTTTGCAAAACGTCTTCTGTATTTGAGATGAAAGTATGAACTTCGACGTGTGGATTTTCATTCGCATAGTTAGCCAGTATTTTTGGAAGTAAGTATTCGCCAATTGTAAAACTAGCACCAATGCGAAGTGTTCCTGTTACAACGTTATGTAGTTCATTAATTTCTTGTTTAGCATCTTCGTAAAGAGAGAGCATTTGCTTTGCATGTATATATAATATGTTTCCAGCTTCCGTAACTTGGACGTGCTTCGGGGAGCGTTGAATAAGTGTAGTGCCAAATTCGTTTTCTAAGTTGCGTATATGCATACTTACTCCAGGCTGTGAAAGGTTTAATAATTCTGCTGCACGGGAGAAGTGTTTCTGTTCAACGACAGTAACAAAAATTTTTAAAATGTCTACGTTCATATAATGGGCTCCTTTCTTTTTCTATCATCTTATCATAAGTATTTCTGATGATAGAGATTTGGTATTGGTATTAAACTTATTATAGAAACTCTCTTATAATGTAAGTAGAAAGAACATGCATGTTCCAATACGATTATTGGAGTGGTTCAAAATGGAACAAACACTTGTTATACAAAAGAAGAAGCGTTTTGGATTTTCGCAAGGAATTGGGATTACATTATTAATCGCAATTGCCGCGAAATATTTAGCAGAGCTTCCATTTTTAAATATTATGGGACAATTAGTAATTGCTATTCTAATTGGGATGGTTTGGCGCGCTGCAATTGGAGTTCCTCACGATGCGATAGCAGGAACGAACTTTGCGAGTAAGAAGTTGCTGCGCTTTGGGATCATCTTACTTGGAATGCGATTAAATCTTGTTGATATTGCGAAGGCGGGACCGAAAGTATTGGTCATCGCGGCGGTTGTTATTACATTTACTATTTTTGTTGTATACGGACTAACGAAAGTATTTAAAGTAGAAAAGAAACTTGGGATTTTAACAGCATGCGGTACGGCAATTTGCGGCGCAGCCGCGGTCGTGGCAATTGCACCGCAAGTCAAAGCGAAGGACGATGAAACAGCAGTTGGGGCAGCAATCATCGCGATTTTAGGTACCATATTTACGCTTATTTATACGTTATTATATCCAGTGCTTGGTTTATCTCCGTACGGTTATGGTGTATTCTCAGGTGCGACGCTTCATGAAATCGCTCATGTCATCGCAGCTGCGGCGCCAGGAGGAAGTACTGCTGTAGACATCGCAGTTATTGTGAAGTTAACGCGCGTAGCAATGCTTGTGCCAGTAGCGATTTTAATTGGTCTATGGTTTGGTAAGAGTGAAGGTAGCAAAGAAAAGAAATCGTGGCGCGAACTTCCAATACCATGGTTCATTTTCGGGTTCTTAGCGATGAGTGCAGTGCATTCGCTCGGGATTATTCCAGAAGTTGTTGCGGGATACATTGTTGTTCTTGCTTACATGCTTATCGCAATGGCGATGGCAGGGCTCGGTTTAAATGTAGAGTTTAAAACGTTCCGTAAATTAGGAAGTAAAGCATTTGTGGCGGGGCTGATTGGCTCGGTTTGCTTATCGGTTCTTGGATACGTTCTTGTATATGCGTTAGGATTTATGTAGTAGAGGAGAAAGCTGTTCCCGAAGGTGCTTGGGGACAGCTTTTTCTTATGTTTATAGTAGCGCTACGGATGTCGATATATTTGGAAAATCGCCGATATAAATGGAGTTGCGCTGATATATTTGGGAAATCGCCGATATATTTCAAGTTGCGCTGATATATTTAGAAAGTCGCTGATATAAATTGAATTACTCTTGTACTTTGTTAGAGTAGATGTTCAATGAAACATTTTTCTAAAATTTGTAAAGATATCTTTACTTATAACTGGAAAATATTTATAATTTAAGTAAAGATATCTTTACTTTTGAAGGTGGATCTTATGGGTGTGAAAAATAAAATAAAAGAGTTAAGAAAGCAAAATCATATAACACAAGTTGAAATGGCAAAGGCGATGCAGGTGACGCGGCAGACGATAGTGGCGATTGAAAATCATCATTACAATCCGAGTCTAGAGTTATCTTTAAAAATTGCCAAATATTTTGGGGTGAAGGTGGAGGAAATCTTTACGCTGGAGTAAGGAGAAAGAAAATAAATGATAAGCTTGAGAGATTTCAATTAGAGTAAACGTTTAAATATATAAGGATTGGTTTTGATTTATTAATTAGTATCGCATCAACGAGTGTGTTAGCAACAAGGAATAATAGATAGAAAAAGGGGAACTGGGATGGGATTACCGGTGTTATGTGTCGCTACAGCTATATTTTCGCTTCTTTGGGGAATGCAAAACTTTTCTCGTAATCCAGTGCCGAGTATTTGTATTATGATTGGTACTGTAGGTTTATCGTATTATTTATTATTATTAGCCCATTATCATAAAACGGCAACGAGTGTTGTTGTTGGAGCACTTATTTTATTTTGTGGGCGCGCCATACAAAAGGGGTTATTTCCATAAAAGCTGTTTATACATTTTGTATAAACAGCTTTTTGTATTTTTTTTACAAAAAGCTTGAAAGTTACGTAACGTCATCTTTTATAATGAAAGGGAAGAGGTGATGGTAGTGATTTCAATACAAGAATTGACGAGAGAAACAGGGGTTACAGTACGTACACTACGTTATTATGATCAAATAGATTTATTAAAGCCGAGCGGAAAAACAGAGGGTGGACATCGGTTATATAGTGAAAGTGACGTTATTCGTTTGCAACAAATTTTATTTTTAAAAGAAATGGGATTTTCATTAAAAGAAACTGCGAATATGTTAGTAAAAGGTGAGCTGGATTTAAAAAATTCGCTTGAAAAACAACTTCGGTTTGTACAGGAAGAACAAAAGAAATTTAATCGAATGGAGAGTGTTTTACAAGCAGTTGTTTATTCGGTAGATGTGGAGGGAGAACTCGATTGGAAAGTTATGTTTGAACTGATTCAGCTTTCGAAGCAGTCTCCTCGTATACGTGAAATATTTCAAAATGAAGTATTTTCAAAGGAAGAACAAAAATTGCTTCATAATTTACCAAACATGAGTAAGGAAGATCCGAATGTTTTAGAATGGGTAGATTTATTAAAGCAATTACGCACTTTTATGAAAGACGGTAAAGAAGTTGCTAGTGATGAGGTACAAGGGGCAATGAAGAGATTAATGCAGAAGTGTTTAGAAATGGCCAATGGTGATGAAGCGTTTTTAGATAAGTTATGGGAAGTTAGAAAATCGAAGGAAGATTCACAGAAAATGAGCATGTATCCAATTGAAGAAGAACTTTTAGTGTATATGGATGAGGCTTTTCGTATTTATGATGAAAGGGAGAAGGATAAATGAGCATACTTGCAGAATATCGTTGGTATTTTTTAATTGGGGCAGAAATTGTATTTTGGTTATCAGCTATCGGTTTCTTTTTACTTCGCTACGGATTCCGTTTGAAAAAGGCGAGTTTTATTATGGGAATTGTACTCCTCGTAAATGAAGTGTTTATTTTAACTTTAGGAGTAGTGGACTATTATCAAACAGGAAAGTTCTCTAACTTTCAAATTATTACTGTAATTATTTTATTGTATGCAGTTTTCTACGGGAAAAAGGATTTGAAGAAGCTTGATATATTTGCACAAAAATCAGTTGCGAAATGGCGTAATGAACCGGCGCCTATTATTGAAGAACAGGTAGAATTAACAGGCATGGCCTATGCAAAGCAGGAAATAAAAAATTGGGTATTACATCTTGTTTTATTCGTTGGTGTGCACATATTCTTTTTCTTCGCGTATGGATTTATTCCATTTGAACAATGGGGTAATTGGTTAGAATCGGGAATCGTTTTAAATAAAGCTGCAAGTCGCGTGAGCCAAGTGTGGGCGATTGTATTTTTAGTTGATACAGCAATTTCATTTTCATATGTGATTTTTCCGAAGAAGGAGAAAGGAAAAGAAAAGCTACTTTCATAGTTGAAAGTAGCTTTTCTGGTATACAAATAATTTTTATAGGAGAGGATGACAATAGAAAAAAGAATCAGCTGTATATGTCTATTTCTCTTTAGTTTAGTAGCATGTTCACCATCTAGCACTACAATTGATAAGAAGAATGATGTCATTGTAAAGGGAGTAGGAACTTCCAATCTAGATAAATTCGAACAGTTCGTTATGAACGTTGATCAAGGGGAAGTTGATAAAATAAGAATTGTACAGTATACCGATGAAGGTGACCCGGTTTTTCAAACGTTAGAGCATAGTGGGAAAGATATCCTTTATGTGTTAGATAGTAGACAAGACAAGTTTGCTGGTGACCATAAAGGATTACATAAAGATAGTTGTAAAAGTATTGTTAAAGAGCAGCGCGAATCAGAAAGTACTTATCGGTTAACAGATTGTACGAATGAAGATGGACGCAATGGATATGACTTATTATATGTATCAAAAAAATAGAGTTAGTAGAGGAAGGAAGTATTTACTCCTTCCTTTTTCTATGTGTATATTGTCGAAAACTTTACCGAATATCTGTTCGTTTTTTTAGGTTTTTTATAGGTATTCGTGGTAAAATAATAATACAGATTTTTATGAGGAGGTCGGATTTTCTTGGAACGTCAATTTGAAATTGTCTCAGCGTATTCCCCGCAAGGTGATCAGCCGGTAGCTATAGAGAAGCTTGTAGAGGGAATTAATAGTGGAAAGAAAAAGCAAGTGTTGCTTGGAGCAACAGGAACGGGTAAGACATTTACGATTTCAAATGTCATTAAAGAAGTGCAAAAGCCAACACTTGTTATGGCTCATAATAAAACGTTAGCAGGGCAGTTATATAGTGAGTTGAAAGACTTTTTCCCGAATAATGCAGTTGAATATTTTGTTAGTTACTACGATTATTATCAGCCAGAAGCGTATGTACCACAAACAGATACGTTTATTGAAAAAGATGCGCAGATTAATGATGAAATTGATAAATTGCGTCACTCGGCAACGTCTGCATTATTTGAACGGGACGATGTAATTATTGTTGCGAGTGTTTCTTGTATATATGGCTTAGGTTCTCCAGAAGAATACCGCGAGCTAGTTGTTTCGCTTCGAGTTGGTATGGAAAAAGACCGTAATCAATTGCTTCGTGAACTTGTTGATGTACAGTATGGACGTAATGATATTGATTTCAAGCGTGGTACATTCCGTGTGCGAGGAGATGTAGTTGAAATCTTCCCGGCATCACTTGATGAGCATTGTATTCGAATCGAATTTTTCGGTGATGAAATCGATCGTATTCGTGAAGTAAATGCGTTAACAGGTGAAGTATTAGCAGAACGTGATCATGTAGCAATCTTCCCAGCATCTCACTTCGTTACACGTGAAGAAAAGATGAAGGTCGCTATTGAAAATATCGAAAAAGAATTAGAAGAGCGTTTAAAGGAATTAAATGATAACGGCAAGTTGTTAGAAGCGCAGCGTATAGAACAGCGTACACGTTATGATTTAGAAATGATGCGCGAGATGGGATTTTGTTCAGGTATTGAAAACTACTCCCGTCATTTAACACTTCGTCCAGCGGGGGCAACGCCGTATACGCTATTAGACTATTTCCCGAAAGATTTCTTAATCGTTATGGATGAATCGCACGTATCAGTACCACAAGTAAGAGCGATGTATAACGGGGACCAAGCGCGTAAGCAAGTGCTTGTGGATCATGGATTCCGTCTGCCGTCAGCTTTAGATAATAGACCGCTCACATTCGATGAGTTTGAAGAGAAAACGAATCAAGTTATTTATGTTTCAGCAACGCCAGGACCGTATGAGTTAGAGCAGTCGCCAGAAGTAATAGAACAAATTATTCGTCCAACAGGGCTTTTAGATCCACCAATTGATATACGACCAATTGAAGGGCAAATTGACGATTTATTAGGAGAGATTCAAGATCGTATTGCAAAAAATGAACGTGTATTAATTACGACTTTAACGAAGAAAATGTCAGAGGATTTAACGGATTACTTAAAAGATGTAGGAATTAAAGTTAACTATCTTCACTCTGAAATTAAAACGTTAGAACGTATTGAAATTATCCGCGATCTTCGCCTCGGTAAATTTGATGTACTTGTCGGCATTAACTTATTGCGAGAAGGATTAGATATTCCGGAAGTATCACTTGTAGCTATTTTAGATGCTGATAAGGAAGGGTTCTTGCGTTCAGAACGTTCATTAATTCAAACAATCGGTCGTGCCGCGCGTAATGAAAACGGCCGCGTTATTATGTATGCAGATCGTATAACGAAATCTATGGGAATTGCGATTGAAGAAACGAAGCGTCGTCGTAGTATACAAGAAGCTTACAATGAAGAGCATGGTATTACGCCGAAAACGATTCAAAAAGGCGTTCGTGATGTTATCCGTGCAACGACAGCTGCTGAAGAGACAGAAACATACGAAGCAACTCCTGCTAAGAAAATGACGAAAAAAGAGCGCGAAAAGACAATTGCGAAGATGGAAGCAGAGATGAAAGAAGCAGCAAAAGCGTTAGACTTCGAGCGTGCAGCTGAACTAAGAGATTTACTATTAGAATTAAAAGCGGAAGGGTGAAAAAAGTGAGTAAGAGCAAGGATTTTATCGTTGTAAAAGGTGCTAGAGCACATAACTTAAAAAATATTGATGTAACCATTCCGAGAAATCAGCTTGTCGTTGTAACGGGATTGTCTGGTTCGGGGAAATCATCATTAGCATTTGATACGATTTATGCAGAAGGGCAGCGCAGATACGTAGAATCATTATCTGCGTATGCGCGCCAGTTTTTAGGACAAATGGATAAGCCAGATGTGGACACGATTGAAGGATTGTCACCAGCAATTTCAATCGATCAAAAAACGACGAGTCGTAATCCACGTTCAACTGTCGGAACGGTAACGGAGATTTATGATTACTTACGTTTATTATTTGCACGAATTGGTACGCCAATTTGTCCGAATCATGGCATTGAAATTACGTCACAAACAGTAGAGCAGATGGTAGACCGTGTTCTTGAATATCCTGAACGTACGAAATTACAAGTGTTAGCGCCTATCGTTTCTGGGCGAAAAGGTGCGCATGTAAAAGTACTTGAAGATATTAAGAAGCAAGGTTATGTTCGTGTTCGCGTTGACGGTGAAATGCTTGATGTATCTGAAGATATTGCGTTAGATAAAAACAAGAAGCATTCCATTGAAGTTGTAATTGACCGTATTGTTGTAAAAGAAGGGATCGCAAGCCGTCTTGCTGATTCACTTGAAAGTGCATTAAAGCTTGGCGGGGGACGAGTGTTAATCGATGTTATGGGAGAAGAAGAACTTCTGTTTAGCGAACATCACGCTTGTCCGCATTGTGGTTTTTCAATTGGAGAATTAGAGCCGCGTATGTTCTCATTCAATAGTCCGTTCGGAGCATGTCCTTCTTGTGATGGACTTGGTTCAAAGCTAGAGGTAGATTTAGAGCTTGTTATTCCTAACTGGGATTTATCATTAAATGAACATGCGATTGCGCCTTGGGAACCAACAAGTTCACAATATTACCCACAACTTTTACAATCTGTATGTAATCATTACGGCGTTGATATGGATGTGCCTGTAAAAAATATACCGAAAGATTTATTTGATAAAGTGTTGTACGGAAGCGGGGAAGAGAAAGTTTATTTCCGCTATGTAAATGAATTTGGTCAAGTAAAGGAAAATGAGATTTTATTTGAAGGTGTTATTCCAAACATTGAACGTCGTTATCGTGAAACGAGTTCCGATTACATTCGTGAGCAAATGGAAAAGTATATGGCAGAACAAGCTTGTCCAAAGTGTAAAGGTGGACGCTTAAAGCCTGAGAGTTTAGCTGTATTTGTTGGCAATAAAACGATTGCTGACGTAACGAAGTATTCAGTTCAAGAAGTACAAGAATTCTTCTCGAATGTAGAGCTAACGGAGAAGCAACAAAAAATAGCTCATTTAATTTTAAGAGAAATTCAGGAGCGCGTTGGGTTCTTAGTGAACGTTGGTTTAGATTATTTAACGTTAAGTCGTGCCGCAGGAACTTTATCAGGTGGTGAGGCGCAGCGTATTCGTTTAGCGACGCAAATTGGTTCTCGTCTAACTGGCGTACTTTATATTCTTGATGAGCCTTCAATTGGTTTACACCAGCGTGATAACGATCGTCTTATTCGTACATTGCAAGAAATGCGCGATTTAGGTAATACGTTAATCGTTGTTGAGCATGATGAAGATACGATGATGGCTGCTGACTATTTACTTGATATAGGGCCTGGTGCAGGTATTCACGGTGGACAGGTCGTTTCAGCGGGGACGCCGGCTGAAGTTATGCAAGATGAGAATTCATTAACAGGGAAGTATTTAAGTGGTAAAGAGTTTATTCCAGTTCCACTTGAAAGACGTAAAGGTGATGGACGTAAAGTAGAGATTGTCGGCGCAAAAGAGAATAACTTAAAGAATGCGAAAATGTCATTCCCACTCGGTACGTTTGTAGCGGTAACAGGGGTATCTGGTTCTGGTAAAAGTACGATGATTAATGAAGTATTATATAAATCGTTAGCTCAAAAGTTATATAAAGCGAAAGCGAAGCCAGGTACTCATAAAGAGATTAAAGGTCTTGAACATTTAGATAAGGTAATTGATATTGATCAATCACCAATTGGTCGTACACCACGTTCTAATCCAGCGACGTACACAGGTGTATTCGATGATATTCGTGATGTGTTTGCACAAACGAATGAAGCGAAAGTGCGCGGATATCAAAAAGGACGTTTCAGCTTTAATGTAAAAGGTGGCCGTTGTGAAGCGTGCCGTGGTGATGGAATTATTAAAATTGAAATGCATTTCCTACCAGATGTGTATGTTCCGTGTGAAGTTTGTCACGGTAAACGATATAATCGTGAAACGTTAGAAGTGAAATATAAAGATAAGAATATTTCTGAAGTGTTAGGGATGACAATTGAAGATGGAGTAGAATTCTTCGCCAATATTCCTAAAATTAAGCGTAAACTTCAAACGCTTGTAGATGTTGGGCTTGGTTATATGAAATTAGGTCAACCAGCAACAACATTATCTGGTGGGGAAGCACAGCGTGTGAAATTAGCTTCTGAATTACACCGTCGTTCTACAGGTCGTACGTTATACATTTTAGATGAGCCAACGACTGGTTTGCATGCGCATGATATTGCACGTCTTCTAGAAGTGCTGCAACGTCTTGTTGAGAGCGGTGAGACGGTACTTGTAATTGAACATAATTTAGATGTAATTAAAACAGCTGATTATATCGTTGACCTTGGACCAGAGGGCGGAGATAAAGGTGGACAAATCGTTGCTTCCGGAACGCCAGAGCAAGTAGTGAAAGAAGAACGCTCATACACAGGTAAGTATTTAAAAGAGATTTTAAATCGTGATAAAGCAAGAATGAAAGAGAAAATAAAAGAAGTAGAGTTATCGCAATAAGTTTATTGATGAAAACCGAGTGGAAATGACGCTCGGTTTTTATTTTACGAGGAAAAACTGGTAAGCATGTTAGTAGGTATACAAGCATGAAAGATAGAATAAGTTGATATAAGTGTTTGTATCATACTTGCGTTTATTATCTATTAGCGTATGATGAAATATATATGTTTAAAAGGATGTGTGACGAAATGAGATGGATTGTATCACTTCTTGTAAATAGCGTTGTGTTAATCGCTGTATCGGGACTTTTAAAAGGGATTGCACCAGATGCATTTTACGTAGCAAATATACAAACTGCAATTATTGCTAGTATTATATTGGCGGTTTTAAATGTGTTCGTAAAGCCGTTTTTAATTTTAATTACGCTACCAATTACTGTTGTAACTTTCGGCTTCTTCTTAATTGTTATTAATGCGATTACGTTAAAAATGGCAGATTCATTATTAGGAGATGCTTTTAATATATCAGGATTTGGTGTAGCGATTGTTGCGGCAATTTGTATTTCAATTTTTAATATGATAATTGAAAAGGCAATTGTTGAACCTCTATATGAAAAAAAGAGAAAGTGACAAAAAGAAAAACATTTCATTATTCGTATGAAATGTTTTTTTTTATTTATTAGAAACCGTATTTCTTGTTTCCAGAAAAAAATGGTACAATATCCGATAGAATGGAATTTTACATCAAACGAGACTGAACCCGCAGCGGAGTGGAGGTTTATACATATGCCGAAAGTAAGGACAAAAGATTTAATTGAACAATTTCAATTGGAGTTAATCAGTGGTGAAGAAGGCATTCATCGTCCGATTGATACAAGTGATTTATCACGACCGGGAATTGAAATGGCAGGATTTTTTACATATTATCCAGCAGATCGTGTGCAGCTTCTTGGAAAGACGGAGCTTACGTTCTTTGACACGTTAACGTCAGAGCAAAAACAAGAGAGAATGAAAGCGCTTTGTACTGAGGAGACGCCATGTATTATTGTAACTCGTAATCAAGATGTACCAGATGAGTTATTACAAGCATCACGTGAATCAGGTATGCCTTTATTACGTTCTTCTCAAACGACAACTAGATTATCAAGTCGTTTAACAAACTATTTAGAAGGTAAGTTAGCACCAACAACTGCTGTTCATGGTGTGTTAGTAGATATTTACGGTGTTGGTGTTTTAATTACAGGTCAAAGTGGTGTTGGTAAAAGTGAGACAGCTCTTGAGCTTGTAAAGCGTGGTCACCGTCTTGTTGCGGATGATAGTGTAGAAATTCGTCAAGAAGATGAAGACATGTTAGTCGGAAGCTCACCAGATTTAATCGAGCATTTATTAGAAATTCGTGGTCTAGGTATTATTAACGTTATGACGTTATTCGGTGCAGGGGCAGTACGAAATTACAAGCGTATTACACTTGTTATTAATCTTGAAATTTGGGATCAAAAGAAAAATTACGATCGCTTAGGTCTTGATGAAGAGAAAATGAAAA
Source organism: Bacillus sp. cl96 (assembly GCF_900100505.1). Taxonomy (NCBI): domain Bacteria; kingdom Bacillati; phylum Bacillota; class Bacilli; order Caryophanales; family Bacillaceae; genus Bacillus; species Bacillus sp. cl96. Next base: position 30,457 of record NZ_FNDM01000014.1, on the reverse strand, counting down.
TTATTGATACAGAGCTTACGAAGATTACACTTCCAGTTCGTCCTGGTCGAAACTTGGCTGTTATTATTGAAGTAGCAGCGATGAACTTCCGTTTAAAACGTATGGGAGTCAATGCAGCACAGCAGTTCTCTGAACGATTAATGAGTGCAATTGAGTTAGGAAATCAGGAGTAAACTTTGGAGAGGGAGGTCATATACATATGCTGTTAGCTTCTGTACCACAGCTTGACCGTGTAGCTATCCAACTTGGGCCATTTCCTGTGTATTGGTACGGGATTATTATCGGTACAGGTGTGCTATTAGGTCTTTGGCTGGCAACTCGCGAGGGAGAAAGGCTAGGTATTCCAAAAGATACATTTGTTGACCTTGTATTAATTGCAGTACCGATCGCTATTCTTTTTGCGAGAATGTACTATGTTATTTTTGAATGGGAATATTACGCACAAAATCCGAGTCAAATTATTAATATTCGTCAAGGTGGTTTGGCGATTCATGGTGGTTTAATCGGGGCTGTTATTACAGGTGTTCTTTTTGCGAAACGACGCGGACTTTCTTTCTGGAAGTTGGCTGATATTGCTGCACCAAGTATTTTACTAGGACAAGCAATTGGCCGATGGGGAAACTTTATGAACCAAGAGGCGCATGGTGATGAAGTAACGAGACAGTTTTTAGAAGGTCTTCATTTACCGGATTTTATTATTAATCAAATGTATATTGAGGGTGTGTACTATCATCCGACGTTTTTATATGAATCATTATGGAATTTTGCAGGCGTAATTTTACTACTTGCATTAAGAAAAGTGAATTTACGTCGCGGGGAATTATTCTTCACATATTTAATTTGGTATTCAGTAGGACGCTTCTTCGTAGAAGGCTTACGTACAGATAGTTTAATGCTAGGACCACTTCGTATCGCACAAGTAATGTCAATTGGACTTGTTGTTATTTCTATTATTTTCATTATTGTGAGACGAAAAATGGGGCAAGCTGATAAAAGATATTTAGAAAATTAGAGACAAGTAGCATCTTATTATAAGATGCTGCTTCTTTCATATTCAGGAAGGCGAAAGGACTAAGGCGATGAGAATAAATACAGTTTTATTTGATTTAGATGGAACTTTAATTAATACAAACGAACTTATTATTTCTTCTTTTTTACATACTTTAAATACATATTATCCAAATCAATATAAGCGTGAAGATGTATTGCCATTTATCGGTCCATCTTTGCATGATACTTTCAGTAAGATTGATGAAAGTAAGGTTGAAGAGATGATTACAAGTTATCGCGAATTTAACCATGATCATCATGATGAATTAGTAGAAGAATATGAAACTGTATATGAAACAGTTCGAGAGTTGAAGAAGCAAGGTTATAAAGTTGGTATTGTTACAACGAAAGCGAGACAAACCGTTGAGATGGGATTACAGTTGTCAAAGCTTGATGAATTTTTTGATGTTGTCGTGACAATTGATGATGTAGAGCATGTGAAACCACATCCAGAGCCACTTCAAAAAGCGCTTGAATTATTAGATGCAAAACCAGAAGAAGCATTGATGGTTGGGGATAATCATCATGATATTGTCGGTGGTCAAAATGCGGGGACGAAAACAGCTGCGGTTTCATGGACGTTGAAAGGTAGAGCGTATTTAGAGGCTTACAAGCCGGACTTTATGCTAGATAAAATGAGTGATTTGCTACCGATTTTGTCTAATATGAACCGTTCATAAAGGTCCAAGTAAGTTAGTAGAGGAGCGAGCTAAGTGCGACGGACAACGCGCTATCCTGTTTCAGGAGAAAATTCATTATGGAATGTGTATAAAACAGTGTCTTTTTGGAAGGTAATGAAAAACTTTATTATTATCCAAATTGCACGTTACACGCCATTTTTATCTGTGAAGAATTGGTTGTACCGCACTTTTTTACGGATGAAAGTAGGAAAGAAAACATCATTTGCGCTTATGGTAATGCCGGATATTATGTTCCCAGAAAAGATAACTGTGGGAGAGAATTCGATTATTGGCTATAACACAACGCTTTTAGCACATGAATATTTAATTCGTGAATATCGACTTGGAGAAATCGTCATTGGAAATGAAGTGATGATTGGAGCGAATGTAACAATATTACCAGGTGTGAAAATTGGAGACGGTGCGACTGTTTCAGCTGGCACACTTGTTCATAGAGATGTACCGAGCGGTGCTTTCGTAGGTGGAAATCCAATGCGTATTATTTATACGAAAGAGCAAATGACCGCCAGAGAAGGTTCATGGTGAAAATGTAACATTTCTCCTCTTTTTTTATGAATAAAAAGGAAATAATTGAGTATAATATACTGTTTTGTTTTTTACGGAATCGTTTATACTTATAGATAGAAGAATGTGTGAACGAAGAAAACAAAAAACTGGAGGATATATGGGGAAAAATCAAAGGATATATAAGGAGAACGGACAAGTTATCTCTTTTAATCAATTAGCGGACTTCTTTTATAAAAAAGGGATGAGAGCTTACAAAGGACAAAAATTGCAAGATGCAATTAAATATTTTCGAAGAGCGGCACAAAGTGAGAAGGAGCCGTTTATTTTATGTCAATTAGCAACAGTATTATCTGAGGCTGGTGAATATCAAGAGTCGAATCAAACCTTCTTAAAGTTAGTTAGATCTAATCCTGAACTTGAACAGTGCTATTATTTTATTGCAAATAATTATGCATATATGGGGTTATTTCAACAGGCGAAGAAATATGCGGATCGCTATTTAGAAGTTGCAAAAGAGAAGGAATTCGTAGAAGATACATTAGAACTTCTAGAGATTATGGAAGAAGAAGCAATGGGTGCGGAAGAGATTGAAGATGAAGATGATTTAATTGTTATGCAGGAAGAAGCGAATCGTTATATTCGTAATGGACAATTAGAAGAAGCAATTGCTACATTAGAAATTGTTACGAAAGATTATCCGGAATTTTGGTCAGGTCATAATAATTTAGCCATTGCACATTTTCAATCGGGTAATGTAGACAAAGCGCTGAAGTTAACAGAAATGATTTTAGAGAAAAATCCTGGTAATATACATGCGCTTTGTAATACACTTATTTTTCTATATTCAATTGGAGAGCATAAACAAGTAGAAGCATTAGCGGGACAGCTAGTTTCAGTATATCCAATTTCATTTGAACATCGTTTGAAACTGGGAACTACACTTGCAACAATTGGTTATTTCGAGCATGCATATAAATGGTTCAAACTATTAAAGCGTCAAGGATATGAGGGAGACGTTAGTTTTTATTATTGGTTTGCATATTCTGCTTATATGGTGAAAGATCAGCAACTAGCTGAAAAAATGTGGCAATATGTCGTGGAATTGCATCCTGATAAAAAGGGAAAAGAACCGTGGAATGCGCTGAATTTAGCAGATGAAGGACAAAACGTGTTATTTGAAGAATTACGAAAATCATTTCAGCAAAGTGCGACGCTAGAAGAACAAATGCTAGCTTTATATTTAATGAATGAATTGTCAACGCCGGAGAAGGTGGGATTCTTCTTTGATATAACGCAAGCGAAGAACGGTGTTCCCATCGTATCACAACTTGCAAAGTACTTCTTTTTACTTAATAGTCATAAGAGTATTCCAGCTGATTTACAGCAATTTGAGCAGTGCGCGAGAATCGCGGATGCATTATACAATTATACGAAAAAAGATGATGAATTAATTGAAGAGTGTTTACACTTTTGGTTTTGTACGTTCATACGTTTATATACATCTGGAGACATATTTACAAATGTGTACGGCTGGTCAGCTGCGATTGAATACATTGTACGCGGCGAACAAGGAAATAAAATGACACAGTCGGAGCTTGGAGATGTATATAATGTATCTGTAGCGACTGTCCGAAAGTATGTGCAAGCTGTTAAGCGTACGCACACATAAGATAAGCAAATCATTGGGAAAAAAATGATGCTAACAGTATAATGAGGGTAACTTAATTGTGTAGGAATGGATAGGAGTGAATAGTGTGTCAGAAGAAAAAATTTATGATGTCGTTATTATTGGTGCAGGACCAGCTGGTATGACAGCTGCAGTATATACATCTCGTGCAAATTTAAGCACATTAATGCTTGAGCGTGGTATTCCAGGTGGCCAAATGGCAAACACGGAAGATGTAGAAAACTACCCAGGTTATGAGTCTATTTTAGGACCAGATTTATCAAATAAAATGTTCGAGCATGCGAAGAAATTTGGTGCTGAATATGCATACGGTGATGTGAAAGAAGTCATCGATGGTAAGGAATACAAAACAATTATTGCTGGTAAAAAAGAATATAAAGCACGTGCAATTATCGTTGCAAGCGGTGCAGAGTATAAAAAAATTGGTGTACCGGGTGAAACAGAACTTGGCGGCCGCGGTGTATCATATTGTGCAGTATGTGACGGAGCATTCTTTAAAGGAAAAGAACTTATCGTAATTGGCGGCGGAGATTCTGCTGTTGAAGAGGGTGTGTTCTTAACGCGCTTCGCATCAAAAGTAACGATCGTTCACCGTCGTGACACGCTTCGTGCACAGAAAATTTTACAAGACCGTGCTTTCCAAAACGAAAAAGTAGATTTCATTTGGAACCACACGATAAAAGAAATCAACGAAGCAAGTGGTAAAGTAGGAAGTGTAACACTTGTGGACGTAAATAGTGGAGAAGAGAAAGAAGTCAAAACTGACGGCGTATTCGTATACATCGGTATGTTACCTTTATCAAAACCATTTGTTGAACTAGGTATTACAAATGAAAATGGTTACCTTGAAACGAACGAGCGTATGGAAACGAAAATTCCTGGTATTTTCGCAGCTGGTGATGTTCGTGAAAAAATGCTTCGTCAAATTGTAACTGCAACAGGTGACGGTAGTATTGCAGCGCAAAGTGCACAACATTACGTAGAAGAACTATTAGAGGAATTAAAAACTGTATCAGAAAAATAAGGGATAATATACCTTGTGAGAAGAAAGCTACCGACAGGAGCTTTCTTCTTTTTTTGTGTGAAAATGTCAAAGTTTTGTCAAAAAATATAAGGATTATAAGCTTTCTTATTGATATACTGGACTTTACGGAAAAAATCACTATAAGAAATGAGGAATTTATTCAGTATGGAATGGCGTAATATATATCGTGGATTTTGTATGGGCGTTAGTGATTTAATTCCTGGTGTGAGCGGCGGTACAATCGCTGTTGTGTTAGGGATTTATGAACAATTGCTTGCGGCAATTAGTGGATTCTTTAGTCGTGAATGGAAAAAACATTTAGGATTTTTAATTCCACTTGCAGCTGGTGTGGCAGCGGCATTTTTAACGTTAAGTCACGTTATTAAATATTTACTTGCAAATCATTATGAACCGACTCAATTTTTCTTCCTCGGTTTAATTATTAGTATATTACCGATGTTAATGAGGGAAGCTGATGCAAAGTCGTCGTTTAAAGGTAAGCACATCGTTTTATTAATAGTTGCAGCAATTCTTGTTGCGATTACAGCTTTCTTTAAACCAGATAAGGCAGCAGATCCAATTACGACGTTAACAATTTTAAATGCAATTGGTTTATTTTTCGCAGGATGGATGGCTAGCATGGCCATGCTGCTTCCTGGAATTAGTGGATCGTTTATTTTATTAATTATTGGTGTGTATCCAACAGCAATTAACGCTTTAACTACACTTAACTTACCTTTAATCGTGGTTATCGGTGCTGGTGTTATGGTTGGATTTGTTGTAAGTAGTAAAGGCATTAGTTTTTTATTAGATCGTTATAAAAGTATGACATTTGCGGCAATTATTGGACTTGTAATCGGTTCGATTGTAATTGTATTCCCTGGGATTCCGACTGGTGGATTTTCAATTATAAGTTCAATCATTACCTTTATTTTAGGATTTGCGATTGTTACTTATTTCGGTAAGAAATAAGGGCTTTAATCCCCTTGGCGATAAAAATCGTTAAGGGGATTTTTCATGCTATTCATTCAAAGTATAAGCATTTACATTGCTTGTTATAGAAAGCTTTTTTAAAATTGCTGAGTAGCATATGCTTAGCGAAAGAGGACTGGCTCCTTCGTTGTAGCAAACTGTTTTTGATAGTATAATGAAAGAAGTATGCAGTGAGAAATTTTACTGCAAGTAGCTGAGGTGAAGAAACATGCAAAGAGTGACAAACTGTGTGTTAATTAGAGATAATGAAGTACTCTTACTCCAAAAACCTCGCCGAAATTGGTGGGTTGCACCAGGCGGGAAAATGGAGCGTGGTGAGACTGTAAGAGATTCCGTTGTTCGCGAGTATCGTGAAGAAACAGGTATTTATTTGAAAAACCCAGCGTTAAAGGGGGTCTTCACCTTTGTCATCCAAGAAGGTGATAAAGTTGTTTCTGAATGGATGATGTTCTCCTTTTTAGCGACAGATTTTGCAGGAGAAAACAAACTAGAGAGCGAAGAAGGCATCATTGGTTGGCATACATTTGATAAAATTGATGATTTAGCAATGGCGCCAGGAGATTATCACATTATTGATTATTTAATTAAAGGAAATGGCATAATCTACGGTACATTTGTATATACCCCAGATTTTGAGTTGCTTTCATATCGATTAGATCCGAGTTAAACCGTCAAGGAGAGGATACAATGACAGAGAATAATGATATAAAAATGGTAATTATTACAGGGATGTCTGGAGCCGGAAAAACAGTAGCTTTACAAAGTTTTGAAGATTTAGGATATTTTTGTGTGGATAATTTACCACCGATGTTATTGCCAAAGTTTATTGAGCTTATGGCGGATTCAAAAGGGAAAATGAATAAAGTGGCACTTGGTATTGATTTACGTGGCCGCGAGTTTTTCGAACATTTATGGGGAGCACTTGATGATTTATCAGAACGTACATGGATTATTCCTCATATTTTATTTTTAGATGCGAAAGATAGTACGCTTGTAACTCGTTATAAAGAAACGAGACGTTCGCATCCACTTGCACCAACTGGTTTGCCGTTAAAGGGAATCGAAGCAGAGCGTAATTTATTAACAGATATGAAGGCACGAGCGAATATTGTGCTTGATACATCGGATTTAAAACCGAAAGAATTACGTGAAAAAATTGTTCACTTGTTCTCAACAGAAACTGAGCAAGCATTTCGTGTAAATGTTATGTCATTTGGATTTAAGTACGGTATTCCAATTGATGCAGATTTAGTATTTGATGTTCGTTTTTTACCAAATCCATATTACATTCCACATATGAAGCCATTAACAGGACTAGATGAAGAAGTTTCTTCGTATGTACTGAAATTTAATGAGACACATAAGTTTTTAGAGAAGTTGACGGATCTGATTACTTTCATGCTGCCTCATTATAAAAGAGAAGGCAAAAGTCAACTTGTAATTGCAATTGGATGTACAGGTGGACAGCATCGTTCTGTTACGCTTACAGAATACCTTGGGAAACATTTGAAACCAGAGTATAGTGTTCATGTATCTCATCGTGATGTGGAGAAGAGAAAGGGCCATTAAGGGATGAAAAAAGAGAGAAAGCCTAAAATTGTCATCATGGGAGGCGGAACTGGACTCTCTGTTTTATTAAGGGGATTAAAGCAATATCCTGTTGATATTACAGCAGTTGTTACAATTGCTGATGATGGTGGCAGTTCGGGTAGATTACGTGATGAGCTAGAAATTCCACCTCCAGGTGACATCCGTAACGTACTTGTTGCGTTATCGGATGTAGAGCCACTGGTGGAAGCTTTATTTCAGCACCGTTTCACAACAGGAGACGGACTGAAAGGTCATGCGTTAGGAAATCTATTGTTGGCAGGTATGACCTCGATTACAGGAGACTTTTTCCATGCAATTACAGAAACAAGTAAAGTATTAAATGTCAGAGGACGTGTATTACCAGCAGCGAATCAAAGTGCGGTACTTCATGCGGAACTTGAAGATGGGGAAATTGTAACAGGTGAATCAAAGATTCCTTATTACGGAAAGAAGATTAATCGTGTCTTTTTAACTCCAGAAGATGTAGAGCCATTGCATGAAACGTTGGCTGAGATTAAACGAGCTGATTTACTTGTTTTCGGTCCTGGAAGTTTGTATACGAGTATATTGCCCAATTTAGTTGTTAACAAAATTGGAGACGCTGTTCTTGCTGCAAAGGCGAAGAAGGTATATGTATGTAACGTTATGACACAAGCGGGTGAAACGATGGGATATACTGCTTTTGATCATGTGCAGGCGTTACACGATCATTTAGGGCAACCATTTATCAATACTGCAATTGTAAATAACCGTGAGATTCCTTGTGAATTACGCAAGTCATATGAGGAAGAAATGTCTACACCAGTTGTAGTGGATGAAGAACGTTTAGTTGAAAATAATATTGATGTTATTCAAGAGGGATTAGCGAAGTATGATGATCATGTTGTAAGGCATGATACGTTAAAGTTAGCGTCCATTTTATATTCATTGTTATAAATATGCGTTGCCTCGTTTGAGGTAGCGCTCCTCATTCATATAGGACAAGAATTTTGTTCCATAATAATCGTATAAGGAGGTGTTGACTGTGTCATTTGCATCAGAAACAAAGAAAGAGTTGACGAATCTTGAGATGAAGGAATGCTGTGAGAAAGCAGAATTATCAGCGTTACTTCGAATGAACGGGTCGCTTTCTTTTTCAAACCGTCGTCTATCTATCGATATTCAAACGGAAAATGCGGCAATTGCAAGAAGGATTTATACGCTTTTGAAAAAAGGATATGACGTGACGGTAGAATTGCTTGTCCGTAAAAAAATGCGCTTGAAGAAAAATAATGTATATATTGTGCGGCTTGTTGAGAAGTCTCGCGAAATATTAGCTGATCTTCATATCGTTCGAGATGACTTTTCATTTATTCGAAATATATCACAAGAATTGATTGAGAAGAAATGTTGTAAACGATCGTACTTACGTGGCGCATTTTTAGCAGGTGGTTCAGTAAATAACCCAGAAACATCATCTTATCATTTAGAAATCTTTTCGTTATATAAGGAACATAATGATGCTATATGTGAACTGATGAACGGATTTGATTTAAATAGTAAGACGTTGGAAAGAAGAAAAGGGTACATTACGTATTTGAAAGAAGCAGAAAAAATTACAGAGTTTTTAAATATTATAGGTGCTCATAATGCACTTTTAAGATTTGAAGATATTCGAATCGTACGTGATATGCGTAATTCTGTAAATCGTTTAGTGAACTGCGAAACAGCTAATTTAAATAAAACAATTGGTGCAGCACTAAGACAGATTGAAAATATTCGTTATATTGATGAGACAGTTGGTCTTGATATTTTGCCGGATAAATTACAAGAGATTGCACAATTACGAAGAGATTATCAAGATGTAACATTGAAAGAGTTAGGTGAGATGGTATCCGGGGGGAAGATTAGTAAGTCGGGTATTAATCATCGTTTGCGTAAAATCGATGAAATCGCAGAGAAATTACGCGCGGGGGAAACGTTAGTAAAAAAATAAGAGGTTAAAGGGGAAATGGAGCTGTGGTTCAAAAACGAGTTCAGGTTTCATTAAAAAACGGTTTACAAGCACGTCCGGCTGCGTTGTTTGTACAAGAGGCAAATCGCTTTCATGCAGATATCTTCATCGAGAAAGATGGAAAGACAGTAAATGCAAAGAGCATAATGGGGATTATGAGCTTAGCAATTGGAACTGGAAGCATGATAACAATTACAACAGAAGGTTCAGATGCAGAAGAGGCTTTAGAAGCATTAGCTGCATATGTACAATAAGAAGCTATCGCGTATATGCGATAGCTTTTTGTTTTGTTGTTTGTGCTGATTAGCGGGGAGGGGTATTTAGCTGGTTTGTCCTTGTCGGAGATTGTCGGTAAATCGATATGTTGTGTCGAACCGTTGATATATTAAAAAAATCGTTGATATAATTTAAGTTTTGTTCGATATAATTGAAAAATCGTTGATATATTTAGAGGGATACTGGATGGGGTATGTGAGCGGGGAACAATATATAAAAGAAGCGCCCAATTATAGGGCGCTTCCACTTTTAGTTATATCCAGCTCCAGCGGCTAGAATCTCCGGTCGCTTCGCCCCTTCATTCGAGGCAAAAAGCGCCTCGGAATCAGGTGCTCCATCGCCCTGCGATTCTGAACGAGCCGCTTCCGCTTTTAAGTATTAACGATTTGTAAAGATCTTATCGATTAAACCGTATTCTAAAGCTTTTTCTGCTGTCATGAAGTTGTCGCGGTCTGTGTCGCGTTGTAGTACTTCAAGTGGTTGACCTGTGCGGTCAGCAAGAATTTGGTTTAGTTTTTCACGTAAGAATAGGATACGTTTAGCAGCGATTTCGATTTCAGTCGCTTGACCTTGTGCCCCGCCAAGTGGTTGGTGAATCATTACTTCACTGTTTGGAAGTGCATAACGTTTTCCTTTTTCACCTGCTGCAAGTAAGAATGCACCCATAGATGCAGCCATACCGATACAGATTGTTGATACTTGCGGTTTAATAAACTGCATTGTATCGTAGATTGCCATACCTGCTGTGATAGAACCACCAGGGCTGTTGATGTAGATGTGAATATCTTTTTCTGGATCTTGAGATTCCAAGAATAAAAGCTGGGAAACGATTGAGTTAGCTACGTTGTCATCAATTGCGCTACCAAGCATAATGATGCGGTCTTTTAATAGTCGAGAGTAAATATCGTAAGCGCGTTCTCCACGATTTGTTTGTTCAATTACTGTAGGAATTAAATTCATCTGTTATTTCCTCCTTCAAAAGCTTTCTTAGTCTTATAATACAATTATGGTCAATAAAGGTCAAACGAAACCACTTTAAATCAAAAAAATATGTAGTTGTACCATGAAATATTCGCTATGTTTTTGAAATTCCCTGCTTATGTATCTTCAACATCATAACCGAATTACATAAATTTAAACGTTACGAAAACTGGAGAAAAAAGAAAAGAACGCCTTTTAACTGAAGCGTTCTTTCGATATCTATTCTTTTAAAAGATAGGTCACTTTATTTAAAATCTTTTCGATTTGTTTCGCGTTTTTACTATACATTTCGCTTGCTGATTTCGACTTTGTTTCTAAAGAAAATAGTTCAAGATCAGCATGACATTTTTTTAAAGATGCTAATAATAAAGGTTTGTTTTGAGGAGAAGGCATTTGGAGTTTGTCATTGTAAATGTCGATAGTAAGTTGTCCGTATGAATCCACTTGACCGAGAAAGACGTTTTCAATGACAACACCGAGTTTTTCGAGCTCAGAATGTAACCAAGCTCGGTTATGTCCGCTTGCTGAAAGAGGTTCATCTAGTACATTTCCATCCATAATAACAGTTTGTGGTTCTTTCTCGTTTGGTACTTTTAAACCGATGTCTTTTGCTGTAAGTGGCTGAGAATCTTTCTTTAATAGTACATTTAATTCTCCGCTCGGTTCTAAGACAGCAAATTCGACTTCAGCTACGCTGAACGCACTTTTTCCACGGAGAAGTTCCAGTAATTCGTCACTCGTATATTTTTCTTTCTTTAAATTATCTTCGAGTATCTTTCCGTCTTTTATTAATACGGTAGATTTTCCTTCAAAGAAGTCCCGAGCTGTTTTGTTCTTTAAAGAAAGGATTCCTGTTAAAAAAGGTACCACAGCGAAAATGAGTATCGCAAAGACGCCGTGAAAAAATTTTGAATCGAGCCCTGTAGATACTTGGGCAGCGATGTCACCGATTGTCATTCCGGCTATGTATTCAAAAAAGGAGAGCTGAGAGATTTGTCTTTTCCCTAACCATTTCGTAATAGCGAATAAAATAATTAATATGAATACAGAGCGAAGAATGACAAGTGTCCATTCCGGCAGGTGAGACATAGTCATTTCCTCCAGTCTACTTAAAACCCTTTATATTGAGGTTCTTCACGTTCTAATACTGAAATTCTATCCTTTAAATCAGCGATGACGCTGTCCATTTCTAACATACATTCATGAAATACACGTTTTGATTCTGCGTCCTGTGAATGTAGTGAAAGGGAGCTCAAACTTGCTTGAGCGCCCCTTACACTAGCAAGGCAAGTTTTTACGCTAGAGATAACAGTCATATAAACACCTCTTATCCTTTCGGTTTGAATAATAATGCTCCAATGAAGCCGAAAATAATAGCTGCGGATACACCGGCGCTTGTTACTTTAAACATGCCGGTAATAACGCCAACGATGCCATGTTTTGCAGCTTCTTCCATTGCACCGTGAACGAGGGCATTACCAAAGCTTGTAATAGGTACAGTTGCCCCGGCTCCAGCGAAATCAATTAATGGTTCATACAAATTGAATCCATCTAATATAGCTCCAGCAACAACGAGTGTTGCCATTGTATGAGCTGGTGTTAGTTTTCCGACATCAAACATAAGTTGGCCGATTACACATATAAGTCCGCCAATGACGAAAGCCCAGAAAAAAATCATTGCGTTGCACCTCCAAATTCAATCGAAACGGCATGAGCGATACACGGAATCGTTTCTTCTTGTTGGAATGTAAGTGGAGATAGTAAAGCGCCTGTCGCAACGACAAGTATTTTTTTGAACTCTCCTCTTTTCATTCGGTTTAATAAATGACCGTAAACGACTGTTGCGGAACATCCAGGCCCGCTAGCACCAGCTATGACAGGTTGTCCTTCTCTGTAAATGATAATTCCGCAATCTTGAAATTGTTCGCTCGTTACTTTCGTTCCGTGTTTATGTAGTAAGTCATAAGCAATTTCGCGTCCTACATGTCCGAGATCGCCTGTTACGATTAAATCGTAGTAAGAGGCATCAATTTGGCGTTCACGTAAATGGGCTTCAATTGTATCAACTGCAGCTGGAGCCATTGCGCCTCCCATATTAAACGGATCCGTTAATCCCATATCAATCACTCGTCCGATTGTTGCAGAGGTTACTCTTGGACCGTGTCCAGTATCGCTTAAAATAGCGGCTCCTGCTCCGGTTACTGTCCACTGTGCAGTAGGCGGCTTTTGTCCGCCGTATTCGGTAGGGTAGCGGAATTGTTTTTCTACAGCAGTATTATGGCTTGAAGCTCCAGTTAATAAATATTTTGCACCTTTTGCATTTACGATACTTGCCCCAAGTGCTAAACCTTCCATAGAAGTAGAGCAAGCCCCGAATAGTCCGAGATAAGGAGTGCCAAGTGTGCGGCAAGCAAAGCTTGTTGGAGTGATTTGATTAATTAAATCTCCTGCGAGTACGAATTGAATATCGTCTTTACGAAGTTCTGCTTTTTCAGTAGCGCGGCTACAAGCTTCTTCGAATAAAATTTTATGTGCTTTTTCATAGGAATCTTGTCCAAGCCATAAATCTTCATGAAGGATATCGAAGTCTTCTGGGATGTTCCCCTTTGCTTCAAATGGTCCACCGACAACCCCTGTTGAGATAATGACTGGTTTGTTTTCAAATACCCACGTTCGGTGTCCTTGTAACATTTATAGCCCTCCCCATTGAACGAGAATAGTTTTAATAAGTGCGATGACGAAAGCGGAAAATACACCAAATAAAATAACAGAACCAGCTAGTTTAAACATATTGCCGCCAACGCCAAGGACAAATCCTTCCGTTCGATGCTCAATACATGCGGCAATAACAGAGTTACCAAATCCAGTAACAGGTACAGCTGTGCCAGCACCAGCAAACTGCCCAAAACGATCGTATATACCAAATCCAGTTAGTAACATGGAGATGAAAATAAGAGTTGCGACTGTCGGATTGCCTGCTGAGCGTTCAGTGAAATCAAAATATGTGATATAAAAAGTAGAAATGAGTTGTCCGATGAAGCAAATAAAACCACCGACGAAAAAGGCTTTTATACAATTTTTTAAGACAGGTCTTTTCGGTTCGCGTTCTTGTTCGAATTTTTTATACTCCTGTTGTACAGGGGTTAAGTTTTTATCTTTACTAGACATTGCAATCCTTCCTTTTCTTTTAAAAAGCGTTAAGTGTTAGACTCCATTTTTTTACCAATGAATTTTAATTGTTTATTAATTTCATCTTTAGATACTTCTTTTTCCTTAATTTTTCTTTCGAGTTTTTCGAGTAACATAAAGATTTTTTTATCTGTACTGACACGAACATCGAAAGTAGGATGCTCATCACTTAGCTGCTTTTGAAGCTTTTTACGAAGAGGTTTTAATCCAAACCTTTCGTGATGCTCAGGTGTAACTGCTATGTAGAGATCTAAATTTGAATTCACTGCTGTGCTTTTTATAATTTCATCCATAGCGAGAGCTCTTTTCTTCGCTCCTTGTGATATAGATTGATTAAAGGATTCCGTACTCGTCTTTGTTAACTTTGGACCTTTTTCTTTCTCCGTTCGTTTTGCTTCTTCTTTCACTTTTTTATCTAAAGGACTATTATCACATCCGGTAAAAGAGCTAAATAGAAGTGCAAATAATGCGGTTATGAGGCCGAGTTTTCGCATAATTATCATTCCATTTCTATTACAATATGTAATGTGATAGAAAAAGGATGACTGCATATCATCCTTTTTCTATTTCACAGCAAGACTGATTTGTTATTGCTGTGAGTATTGTGGTTCTTCTTGTTGGACTTCTTCAACGCGTGGGTTTAAAGAATCGATAATCGTTTGTGTTTGCTGCGCAGCTGTTTGGAAAAGTTGCTTCGCTTGTTGGTTATCCGTATCAAGAGCGAATCCCTCTAAGCTAGCTTGTGCACTTTTTAATCCAGAAACAGTTTGTTTTAGTTTCGTAATTACAGTCATTGAATGAAGCCCCCTTTGGAATATCAATTCAAAGATTATAATTTGTGAGTTGGGGTGAATTTATGATTGGAAAATTTAGGGGTGGAATAGATTTTATATGCTTTTAGCTAAGGTGCATAAGGTATTATGGGGATATTTTTATTGATTTAGATGGATTTTATTGCTATTATTATGAGAAGAAAATGAAGTGTTTTCTATAATCATGCGCCCATAGCTCAGTCGGATAGAGCGGTGGTTTCCGGTACCACGTCTGCCGGGGGTTCGAATCCCTCTGGGCGCGTCAAAAAGTCCTAACTTACGTTTTGTAGGTTAGGACTTTTTTTATTTTCCTCTTGTTATATCTGGTGATAAGATTTACTATTAGTACTTGATTATAATTTTTAAACTTATTATTTTCTTTCAATATTATTCAAATTTCGGTTGTAAGTTCTAAATCTCATTAATACATATAAATTAATAATATTTTGGAATGGGTGTCTGCGTGAGGATTCTCCTTTTACCAAACTTATTGTACAATAGAAACAAGGGGGAGATTAGTTTGAAGGCAAGTCTTTTACAAGAACAAAGCTTACGTTTGGCAATGACACAAGAGTTAAGGCAAGCGATTACAATGCTCCAGTATAATGTACAAGAATTATCGGAGTTTTTGTATGAGCAATCGTTAGAGAATCCCCTTATTGAGTTAGGTGGTTTTGAGAGGGAGAAAAAAAAGAGCTCTAACAACAGTAAAAGTACCAGCAAACAAGTCGAGAATCAGATGGAGATCTACAGTGTGGATTCTACAACGATTCAGCAACATTTATTAAATCAAATACAGTATTATAAAATAGATGAAGAAGAGCGAAAAGTAGCTTCTTTCATTATTATGAACATGGATGGAAATGGATATTTACAAGAAACGAATGAAGAGTTAGCAGAGCTCCTTTCTGCGCCCATTCATGTAGTCGACCGCTCTGTAGAGCTTGTCCAATCACTGGAACCAGCAGGGGTAGGGGCGCGTAATATTCAGGAATGTTTAACTTTGCAATTGAAGCGCTTACAAAGACGTAATGGATTAGCAGAAGAGGTTGTAGAAGATCATTTCGCTTATTTCGTGAAGAAAGATTGGCGAAAGCTCGTTCAAGTGTTGAAGTGTAGTAATGAGGAATTGCAGAGTGCGGTAAATTGTATAACGTCATTACAACCAAAACCTGGTCTTGCGTTTTCTTCAGATAAACCACTTTACATTGTACCTGATATGGCGGTGAAAAAAGATGGCGATCGCCTCATTTTACAAATGAATGAGAGAAATATGCCGAGAATTGAAATTCATTCTGAATATAGTGCGCTTCTTAATAATAGTGAAAGTGAAGTAGCATCTTACGTATCAGAAAAGTATCAGCATGTGCAGTGGATTATGCGTAGTTTGAAGCAGAGAAAACAGACGCTGCTGCAAGTAATGACTATTATTATGGAAAAACAACGTGATTTCTTCTGGAAAGGTCCAGAGTATTTAAGACCTCTCGCTTTAAAAGAGGTAGCTGAAGAGTTAAGTGTGCATGAATCGACAATTAGTCGTGCGACGCGAAATAAATATGTGCAAACACCACACGGTTTATTTGAGATGAAATCGTTCTTTAGCAATGCCGTTTCGACGACTGAAGATGAAGCAGTTTCTACAAAACGTGTAAAACAATTTATTCAAACGTTAATTGGGGCAGAGGATAAGAAAAAGCCACTTTCAGATCAAAAGATTTCAAAATTATTAGAAGAAGAGCATGAAATTGTTATTTCTCGAAGAACAGTGGCGAAGTATAGAGAACAAATGCATATCCCAGCTTCGTCATTACGAAAAACGATCGGATAGGTGAAGAAGATGAAAGTTGTACTGTATACTAAAAAAGATTGTGGCCTTTGCGTGAAGGCAAAACAAGTTTTACAGGAAGTACAATGTGAATATTCTTTTCAAATCGAGGAAATAGATATATATGAAGATAATGACCTTTTAGAAAAATATCACTTAATGATTCCGGTTGTAGAAATGGACGGAAAACAAGTAGAATATGGTAACATTCACAAAGGTGTCATAATAAACTATATAAAGAATGCAGTTAAGAGTTGAATAAGTTTCTATCTCCTGTTACAATAATACACGTAGCAGGGATTATTTTTTTAACCTATGTGGGACACAAAATGTCACTACGGGACGTAAAGTGACCACGAAGGAAAAATGAACCGATGTAGTGAGGAGAAAAGATATGCGCTCATGGATTCAGAATACAAAAAAATTATTACCTGATCTGCTACCTGTTATGCAAACGAGAATGCAAATTCTTCAATACATTAGGCTCATGCAGCCGATTGGAAGAAGAAACTTATCAGCAAGTCTCGGTATGACAGAACGAGTATTGCGAAGTGAAGTTCAAGTTTTGAAAGAACAAAACTTAGTTCACGTCGCTTCTTCTGGAATGACTTTGACAGAAGAAGGAACAACTTTAGTTCTTGCTTTGGAAGACTTTATGAAAGAAATTTCCGGGTTAAAGGTTTTAGAAAAGCAACTTAAGGAAACATTAGACTTGGATGAAGTTTTCGTTGTCCCTGGTGATAGTGATGAATCACCTTGGGTCAAACTGGAGATGGGCCGTGCTTGTGTGACTTGTATAAAAGACCGTCTGACAGCGAATAATATCGTTGCTGTGGCTGGAGGAACTACGCTAGCTGCTGCTGCGGACATGATGCAACTTGATTGCAAAGATTTACATATGCTATTTGTCCCAGCACGTGGTGGAATTGGAGAAGGTGTTGAATTAGAAGCCAATACCATTTGTGCCAAGATGGCGCAAAATACGATGAGTAATTATCGCTTATTGTATGTTCCAGACCATGTTAGTAGCGAAGCATATGCGTCTATTGTGACAGAGCCTTCCGTGAAAGAAGTTCTTGAGTTGATTCGATCTTCCAATATCGTCATTCATGGAATAGGTGATGCTTTAACAATGGCACGTCGCAGAAGTACTTCAGAAGCAGATTGGTTAAAGATTCAGGCAAGCGAAGCAGTTGGCGAAGCTTTCGGTTACTACTTTAATGAAGAAGGAAATGTTGTTCATAAAGTAAGAACAGTTGGTATGCAACTAGAGGACTTACAAAATGTATCTCACGTTGTTGCCGTCGCTGGAGGTTCTTCAAAGGCAAAAGCAATACAGGCTGTAATTAAACAAGGGCACACTTCAATTCTAATTACAGATGAAGGTGCAGCAAAACAGTTAACAAAGGGTTTTACCCTTTAATATAATCCCCCAAGGAGGAAATTCAAATGACTAAAATTGGTATTAATGGATTTGGACGTATCGGACGTAACGTATTCCGCGCAGCTCTTAACAACTCTGAGGTAGAAGTAGTAGCAATCAACGACTTAACAGATGCTAAAACATTAGCTCACCTTTTAAAATATGACACAGTTCACGGAACTTTAAATGCAGAAGTATCTGCTAACGAAAACAGCATCGTTGTTAACGGTAAAGAAATTAAAGTTATCGCTGAGCGTGACCCAGCTCAATTACCATGGAGCGACTACGGAGTAGAAGTAGTAGTAGAATCTACTGGCCGTTTCACTAAAAAATCAGACGCTGAGAAACACTTAGGTGGATCAGTTAAGAAAGTTATCATCTCAGCTCCAGCTTCTGACGAAGATATCACTGTAGTTATGGGTGTTAACCACGAACAATACGATGCAGCTAACCACAACGTAGTATCTAACGCTTCTTGTACTACAAACTGTCTAGCTCCATTCGCTAAAGTATTAAACGAAAAATTCGGCGTAAAACGCGGAATGATGACAACAATTCACTCTTACACTAACGACCAACAAATCTTAGACTTACCACACAAAGATTTACGTCGTGCTCGTGCAGCAGCTGAAAACATGATCCCAACATCTACTGGTGCAGCTAAAGCTGTAGCATTAGTATTACCAGAACTTAAAGGTAAATTAAACGGTGGCGCTGTACGTGTTCCAACTGCTAACGTTTCTCTAGTTGACCTAGTTGTTGAACTTGACAAAGAAGTAACAGTTGAGGAAGTAAATGCAGCATTCAAAGCAGCAGCTGAAGGCGAATTAAAAGGTATCCTTGGATACAGCGAAGAGCCATTAGTATCTATCGACTATAACGGATGTACAGCTTCTTCTACAATCGATGCATTATCTACAATGGTAATGGAAGGTAACATGGTTAAAGTACTTTCTTGGTACGATAACGAAACTGGTTACTCTAACCGCGTAGTAGACCTAGCAGCTTACATGACTTCAAAAGGTCTTTAATTCTTAATTATATAAGTTATCAATGACAAAACGAGGGAGAGGGTTTGTTCCCTCTCTCTCTTCTTTCGTTTTAAAAGCAAATGTGTTAAGCTTTTGAGTGGGTTTTGTCAATCCTAACTAGTAGTCGGAGGGAAATCCAATGAACAAAAAATCAATTCGTGACGTAGATTTAAAAGGTAAGCGTGTATTTTGCCGCGTTGATTTCAACGTACCTATGAAAGAAGGCAAAATTACAGATGAAACTCGTATCCGTGCAGCTCTTCCTACAATTCAATATTTAGTAGAGCAAGGTGCGAAAGTTATTTTAGCAAGTCACTTAGGCCGTCCAAAAGGTCAAGTAGTAGAAGAAATGCGTTTAACTCCAGTAGCAGCACGTTTAGGTGAGCTTCTTGGTAAAGACGTTAAAAAAGCGGACGAAGCATTCGGACCAGTTGCACAAGAAATGGTTGCAGCAATGAACGAAGGCGACGTATTAGTTCTTGAAAACGTACGTTTCTATGCGGGCGAAGAAAAGAACGATGCAGAACTTGCGAAAGAATTTGCAGCACTTGCTGACATCTTCGTAAACGATGCATTCGGTGCAGCTCACCGTGCTCACGCTTCTACAGCAGGTATCGCAGACTACCTACCAGCAGTATCTGGTCTATTAATGGAAAAAGAGTTAGATGTACTTGGTAAAGCACTTTCTAACCCAGAACGTCCATTTACAGCTATTATCGGTGGTGCGAAAGTAAAAGATAAAATCGGTGTAATTCGTCATCTATTAGACAAAGTAGATAACTTAATCATCGGTGGTGGACTTGCTTACACATTCGTTAAAGCTTTAGGTCATGAAATTGGTCTATCTCTATGTGAAGACGACAAGATCGAACTAGCTAAAGAATTTATGCAACTTGCAAAAGAAAAAGGCGTAAACTTCTACATGCCAGTTGATGTTGTAATCACTGAGGAATTCTCTGAAACTGCAACAACTAAAATCGTTGGTATCGACTCTATCCCTTCTAACTGGGAAGGCGTGGACATCGGTCCTAAAACACGTGAAATTTATGCAGATGTAATTAAAAATTCTAAGCTTGTTGTATGGAATGGACCAATGGGTGTATTCGAAATGACTCCATTCGCAGAAGGTACAAAAGCAGTAGGACAAGCATTAGCAGATGCAGAAGATACATACTCTGTTATCGGCGGTGGTGACTCTGCAGCAGCTGTTGAAAAATTCGGTATGGCTGATAAAATGAGCCACATTTCTACTGGCGGCGGTGCGTCATTAGAATTCATGGAAGGTAAAGAGCTTCCAGGTGTAGTTTGTCTTAACGACAAATAAGTAGCAGCCAAAGAAAAAGGACGGTGCAAAGCATGCGTAAACCAATTATCGCAGGTAACTGGAAAATGAATAAAACTCTATCAGAAGCAGTTAGCTTCGTAGAGGAAGTTAAAGGTCAAATCCCAGCAGCTTCAGCTGTTGATGCAGTAGTTTGCTCTCCAGCTCTATTCTTAGAGCGCCTTGTAGCAGCAACTGAAGGAACTGACTTACAAGTAGGTGCACAAAACATGCACTTCGAAAAAAATGGTGCATTCACTGGCGAAATTAGCCCAGTAGCACTTAGCGACTTAAAAGTTGGCTATGTAGTACTTGGCCACTCTGAGCGTCGTGAAATGTTTGCTGAAACAGATGAGTCAGTAAACAAAAAGACTATCGCAGCATTTGAACATGGTTTAACACCAATCGTATGTTGTGGTGAGACTTTAGAAGAGCGCGAAAGCGGAAAAACATTTGATCTAGTAGCAGGTCAAGTGACAAAAGCACTTGCAGGTTTAACAGAAGAGCAAGTTAAAGCAACTGTTATCGCTTATGAGCCAATCTGGGCTATCGGTACAGGTAAATCTTCTTCTTCTGCAGATGCAAACGAAGTATGTGCGCACATCCGTAAAGTTGTTGCAGAAGCTGTTTCTCCAGAAGCTGCAGAAGCTGTTCGTATCCAATACGGCGGTAGCGTAAAACCAGAAAACATTAAAGAGTATATGGCACAATCTGACATCGACGGCGCTTTAGTTGGCGGTGCTAGCTTAGAGCCAGCTTCGTTCTTAGGTCTTCTGGGGGCGGTAAAATGAGAAAGCCAACAGCTTTAATCATTCTTGACGGTTTCGGACTTCGTGAAGAAACTTACGGGAATGCTGTAGCACAAGCTAAGAAACCTAATTTTGATGGTTACTGGAACAAATTCCCTCACACAACGCTTACAGCTTGTGGCGAGGCAGTAGGTCTTCCAGAAGGTCAAATGGGTAACTCTGAGGTTGGTCACTTAAATATCGGTGCTGGCCGCATTGTATATCAAAGCTTAACACGCGTTAACGTTGCAATTCGTGAGGGTGAGTTCGATAAGAACGAAACGTTCCAAAGTGCAATTAAAAGCGTAAAAGAAAAAGGTACTGCACTTCATTTATTCGGTTTACTTTCTGACGGTGGTGTGCACAGTCACATGAATCACATGTTTGCTCTTCTTCGCTTAGCAGCTAAAGAAGGCGTTGAGAAAGTATACATTCATGCATTCTTAGATGGCCGCGATGTTGGACCAAAAACAGCACAAAGCTATATCGATGCAACAAATGAAGTAATTAAAGAAACAGGAGTAGGACAATTCGCGACTATCTCTGGTCGTTATTACTCCATGGACCGTGACAAGCGTTGGGATCGCGTAGAAAAATGTTACCGTGCTATGGTGAATGGTGAAGGCCCTACTTATAAATCAGCAGAAGAGTGTGTAGAAGACTCTTATGCGAACGGTATCTATGATGAATTCGTATTGCCGTCTGTAATTGTTAACGAAGATAACACGCCAGTTGCAACAATCAATGATGATGATGCAGTTATCTTCTATAACTTCCGTCCAGACCGTGCAATTCAAATTGCTCGTGTATTTACAAACGAAGACTTCCGTGAGTTCGATCGTGGTGAAAAAGTACCTCACATTCCAGAATTCGTATGTATGACACACTTCAGTGAAACTGTAGATGGTTACGTGGCATTCAAGCCAATGAACCTTGATAACACTTTAGGTGAAGTTGTTGCGCAAGCGGGATTAAAGCAACTTCGCATCGCGGAAACTGAAAAGTATCCGCACGTTACATTCTTCTTTAGCGGTGGTCGTGAGGCTGAATTCCCAGGAGAAGAGCGTATCTTAATTAACTCACCAAAGGTTGCAACGTATGACTTGAAACCTGAAATGAGCATTTACGAAGTAACGGACGCTTTAGTAAATGAAATCGAAAATGATAAACATGATGTTATCATTCTTAACTTTGCGAACTGTGATATGGTTGGCCATTCTGGGATGATGGAACCAACAATTAAAGCAGTAGAAGCAACTGACGAATGTTTAGGAAAAGTTGTAGAAGCGATTCTTGCAAAAGATGGTGTAGCACTTATTACTGCTGACCATGGTAATGCGGATGAAGAATTAACTTCTGAAGGAGAGCCAATGACAGCTCATACAACTAACCCGGTTCCTTTCATCGTTACTAAGAACGACGTAGAATTACGTGAAGATGGTATCTTAGGTGATATCGCTCCAACAATGCTTACACTTCTTGGTGTTGAGCAACCGAAAGAAATGACAGGTAAAACAATTATTAAATAATTTGCTTATATAAAAAGGAGAGAATTTATTATGTCAACAATTATTGATGTTTATGCTCGCGAAGTCCTTGACTCTCGTGGTAACCCAACTGTAGAAGTAGAAGTTTACACAGAAAGCGGCGCTTTCGGACGCGCTATCGTACCAAGTGGTGCATCTACTGGTGAGCACGAAGCAGTAGAATTACGTGACGGTGACAAATCTCGTTACCTTGGTAAAGGTGTTGTTAACGCAGTAAACAACGTTAACGAAATTATCGCTCCAGAAATCGCTGGTTTCGATGTAACTGACCAAGCTGGTATTGACCGTGCTATGATCGAATTAGATGGCACTCCAAACAAAGGTAAACTAGGCGCTAACGCTATCCTTGGTGTATCTATGGCAGTAGCTCACGCAGCAGCTGACTTCGTAGGTCTTCCATTATACCGTTACCTTGGTGGATTCAATGCAAAACAATTACCAACTCCAATGATGAACATCATCAACGGTGGTTCTCACGCTGATAACAACGTTGACTTCCAAGAGTTCATGATCTTACCAGTTGGTGCTCCAACATTCAAAGAATCAATCCGTATGGGTGCTGAAGTATTCCATGCACTTAAAGCTGTATTACATGACAAAGGTCTTAACACTGCAGTAGGTGACGAAGGTGGATTCGCTCCAAACCTTGGTTCTAACCGTGAAGCTCTAGAAGTAATCATCGAAGCTATCGAAAAAGCTGGTTACAAAGCTGGCGAGAACGTATTCTTAGGAATGGACGTTGCTTCTTCTGAGTTCTACAACAAAGAAACTGGTAAATATGACCTTGCAGGCGAAGGCCGTACTGGCTTAACTTCTGCAGAAATGGTTGATTTCTATGAAGAGCTTTGCAAAGACTTCCCAATCATCTCTATCGAAGATGGTTTAGACGAAAACGACTGGGATGGTCACAAATTATTAACTGAGCGTATCGGTGATAAAGTACAATTAGTTGGTGACGATTTATTCGTAACTAACACTCAAAAACTTGCTGAAGGTATCGAAAAAGGTATCTCTAACTCAATCTTAATTAAAGTTAACCAAATCGGTACTTTAACTGAGACTTTCGAAGCTATCGAAATGGCTAAACGTGCTGGTTACACAGCAGTTGTATCTCACCGTTCTGGTGAAACTGAAGATGCTACAATCGCTGACATCGCAGTTGCAACTAACGCTGGCCAAATCAAAACTGGTTCTATGAGCCGTACTGACCGTATTGCTAAGTACAACCAATTATTACGCATCGAAGACGAGCTAGGCGAAGTAGCTGTTTACGATGGTATCAAATCTTTCTATAACATCAAACGATAATTGTAGAAAATAAACGACAGACCATGAGAAATCACGGTCTGTTTTTTTATGCTAAAATTGTTCACCCGTCATAAGTGACATGAAATGTTTGAAGAAGCGGTTATAATCAAAATCAATTGCTATTTGATGACTCGGCCAATCAATAAATGGTTTAGATTCTCCTAAAGAGCGAAATTCTCCAATGCTTGCCCCCTGTGCATAAGATTCTGTCATGACAACGATAGGTGATTTGTGATAGGTAAACATAGAGTTATCAAGTAAAGCGAGTATTGGTATTGTGTCATGGAAGGGGCTCCCCTTTAAATGTGGTAGGGCGTCTTTATAATATCCGTAGTAATAATGATCAAATAACGGTTTGACAAGTGGAACTTTTCCTTTTGCCTCAATGTATTCTGCCATTTCTGGTGTAATGATGGAGTATTGAGTGACGTTTAATGGGTATATGTACATGTTAGCTGTGGATTGAAGGACTATATTAGCGGCAGTAGGATCGCCATAAAAGTTTGCTTCGGAAATAGGGGTAACATTACCAGGATGTAAAAAGGCACCGCCCATTACGTAGTAAGATTTAATTTGTTTCATTAACTGTTTGCACATGATAAACAAAATTGCTAGGGAGGTAAGTCTTCCTAAACTCACAATAATTAATTCATCCTTATACTGTTCAATATGAGGAATAACTTCAAAAAAATTCTCCATTTCTCCGTTAGTCACATTCACCTTTGGAATAATTGGACCGAGCCCCTGTTTTCCATGTACATCCGTAAAAAACGCAGGTGGGGCACCAGTAAGGGGACGTTCTGAACCACCGAATATCTTGATATTTCTATTCTTTGTTTCGTTATTAAAAAAATGAGCATTTTCTACGGCCATTTTTTTTGGAACATTGCCGTAATCAGCAACGATACCGACGATTTCTATTTCATCGATAAAGAATGCTAAGAGGAGAGCCATCGTATCATCAATCCCAGGATCACAAAAAATGAGAACTTTTTTGGGCATATGTTCACCACCTATCTTGTTTATCCCATACAAACCAGCTTGGTGAGGGCTAATAATCAATAAGGATGAGGGGAATCTCATTGATTAAAGTTTCACTTTATATATATGTAAGTTTAAGAATAAAAAGATTATTTTATTGAAATAATAGTCTTTTAAATTCAGAAAATAAAAACTTTTTATATTAGGTCAAGGTTTTTGACGTAATTTTCGTTTAGAAATGCAGTCATATCAAGGTTGTAAGCGTATAACATAGGCTGTTTTTGCTGTCAAGTTGATAAATTGCAGCTTTTTACAATTTATACTATGATAAAGATATTAACAGAAGATCGTATAAACATGAGGGATGATGAACATGAAATTTACAAAGATTCTTGTCCAAATTGCTGCTCTTTACGTTTTTTATATGGTTGGAACTTGGGTACAAGAAATGTTAAATATTCCGATTCCAGGAAGTTTGATTGGAATGTTCCTCTTACTTGTTTTACTTAGCCTAAAAGTTCTTCCAGTGAAATGGTTCGATTTAGGAGCAGAAACACTCGTTGCTATTATGCCGTTTTTATTAATTCCGCCAACGCTTGGCCTAATGAATTACGGTGCTTTTTTTATGAGTAAAGGAATTTCTCTTTTCATTACAGTTGTAGCGAGTACGTTTTTAATTATTATTGTCGCAGGACATACAGGACAATATCTTGCGAATAGGAAGGAAAGAGAGTCGCGATGAGCCAAATATTAATCGGAATCGGTTGGGTTCTTTTTACGGTGCTATTATATCAATTATCTAAAAAAATCTATAAATTATTTCCAACACCATTCACCATTCCAATGCTTGTAGCAACAGGATTAATGGCTTTCCTATTTATCGTGCTTGATATACCATATCAACATTATATGGAAAGTGGTGGTGGCTGGATTGCAAAGCTACTTGGACCCGGTGTTGTAGCATTTGCAATTCCTCTTTATAAACAACGTCATGTTCTGCAAAAATATGTTGTACCGATTGCTGGTGGCGTATTAGTAGGTACAACAGTTGCAATCGCTAGTGATTTTGCGATTGCTTCACTTATGGGAACGGATAAAAGCTTAATCTTATCGTCTTTACCAAAATCGGTGACAATGCCAGTTGCGATGAGTGTTTCAGAGCAAGTCGGTGGTGTACCTTCCTTAACAGCAGCTTTCGTTGTTATCGCAGGTATTACTGGAACGATTACAGGACCCCTTTTATTAAAATGGAGTCGTGTTACAAACTCAGTTGGTAAAGGTATCGGATTTGGATGTGCTTCTCATATT
The DNA here is from genome assembly GCF_900100505.1 of Bacillus sp. cl96. Taxonomy (NCBI): domain Bacteria; kingdom Bacillati; phylum Bacillota; class Bacilli; order Caryophanales; family Bacillaceae; genus Bacillus; species Bacillus sp. cl96. The sequence continues at coordinate 4,122 of NZ_FNDM01000014.1, read as the reverse complement.
ATGGGTGTTATGAGAGCGATGAAAAATAACGAACATGAAGGTGTTATTGGATCGGTAACAATGACATTAACAGCAATTTTGACATGTTTACTTGGACCGTTATTTGCGATGATGTTTATGTAATAGAAGAAAAGCGAGAGCGCCTCTATAGCTCTCGCTTTTCTATAGAATTTATGCTACAGTTACAATAACTGAATCTTTGTAGGAGGTACGCCAAGTGCATACGTTATTATCAGTTTTACTTATTATTGTATCGATTTTAATGATTGTTATGGTACTTATGCAATCTAGTAATAGCTCAGGCCTTTCAGGTGCAATTTCAGGCGGTGCGGAGCAATTATTTGGTAAGCAAAAGGCACGTGGAATTGAAGCGGTATTAAACCGTATTACAATTGTTTTAGCTGTATTGTTCTTTGTATTAACAATTGGTGTTACGTACTTCAATTTATAGAATTGAAAGAAGAAGCGTTAGTGAATGGTACTAATGGTTCTTCTTTTTTTGTTTTGCTATTTGAAAGATGTTTCTAATTAGATTATAGAAATACAAATATGGTACACTAGATATAGAAAGAATACGACTAGATTACAGAAGAGAAAGAGGAGAAATACATGATGAAATTAGCATCTCCGAAACCATTTACATTTGAGGGTGGAGACCGCGCTGTTTTATTACTACATGGATTCACAGGGAACTCAGCTGATGTACGTATGTTAGGGCGTTTCTTAGAAAAGAAGGGCTATACTTGTCATGCGCCAATTTATAAAGGGCACGGTGTACCACCAGAAGAGCTTGTTCATACAGGGCCTACAGATTGGTGGCAAGATGTAACGGAGGCATATCAGCTTTTAAAAGATAAAGGTTTTGAGAAAATTGCTGTTGTTGGATTGTCACTTGGCGGCGTATTTTCTTTAAAATTAGGTTATACAGTACCGGTTTTAGGTGTAGTACCAATGTGTGCACCGATGTATATTAAGAGTGAAGAAACGATGTACCAAGGTATATTGGCATATGCCCGCGAATATAAAAAACGTGAGCAAAAATCACCTGAACAAATTGAACAAGAAATGTTGGAATTCCAAAAGACACCGATGAATACATTAAAAGCATTACAACAATTAATTGCTGACGTACGTAACAATGTGGATATGATTTATGCACCAACATTTGTTGTACAAGCACGTCATGACGAAATGATTAATACAGATAGTGCTAACATTATTTATAACGGTGTAGAATCTACGTTAAAAGACATTAAATGGTATGAAGACTCTACGCATGTCATTACACTTGATAAACAACGTGACGAGCTACATGAGGATGTATATAACTTCTTGGAGCAACTAGATTGGTAAGATCTAGTTGCCTCTTTTTTTCATAAGGAATTTTTTGTGAAAACTGTAAAAATCATAAGGGGAGTATTGAAGTTTCACTTTATACATCCCCTATCTTTCGGATACACTAAATAATATAAGGTTTTAAAGGAGGTATTTTTGCTTGGAAGAAATCATACAAGAACATATTGATAAGTTGTTATTATTTATGAGAGAAGAAGCGTATAAACCGCTAACGATACAAGAGTTAGAAGAGGCATTTGGGATTGAAGGTTCTGAGGGCTTCAAAGATTTCGTAAAGGCACTTGTAACGATGGAAGAAAAGGGACTTGTTATTCGTACTCGTAGCAACCGTTACGGTCTTCCTGAAAAGATGAATTTAATACGCGGTAAGTTAATTGGACATGCACGTGGTTTTGCATTCGTTGTACCAGACGAGAAGAAAACTGGAGATGATGATCTTTTCATCCCGCCTACAGAGTTAAACGGTGCACTTCATGGCGATACAGTATTAGCACGCCTTAGTTCCCAATCGAGTGGTTCACGTCAAGAAGGGTCTATTGTACGCATTTTAGAGCGTGGAACGAAAGAACTAGTTGGTACATATACAGAATCGAAAAACTTTGGATTTGTTATACCTGACAATAAACGCTGGACAAGTGACATTTTCGTATTGAAAAGCGCATCAATGGGTGCTGTAGAAGGCCATAAAGTAGTTGTAAAAATTACGAGCTATCCAGAGAATCGTTTAAGTGCGGAAGGTGAAGTTATTCAAATTCTAGGTCATAAAAATGATCCAGGAGTAGATATTTTATCTGTCATCCATAAACATCACTTGCCTTTAGCGTTCCCTGAAGAAGTGATGGAACATGCCAACAGTGTACCAGAAACGATTTCAGAAGAAGATTTAAAAGATCGCCGTGATCTACGTGACCAAATGATCGTAACGATTGACGGTGCAGACGCAAAAGATTTAGATGATGCTGTTACAGTAACGAAACTTGAGAACGGTAACTACAAGCTAGGCGTTCACATTGCGGATGTAAGTCATTACGTTCAAGAAGGTTCTCCAATTGATGTAGAAGCAGCGGAAAGAGCGACGAGTGTGTATCTTGTTGACCGTGTAATTCCGATGATTCCACACCGTCTATCTAACGGTATTTGTTCATTAAATCCGAAAGTAGACCGTCTGACATTATCTTGTGAAATGGAAATCAACAACTTAGGTGATGTTGTTAAACACGAGATTTTCCAAAGTGTGATTAAAACGACAGAGCGTATGACTTATGCTGACGTAAGAAGCATTTTAGAAGATGAGGACGAAGAGTTAATTAAGCGTTATGAGCCGCTCGTACCGATGTTTAAAGAGATGGGTCAATTGGCACAAATTTTACGTGAAAAACGTATGCGCCGTGGTGCAATTGACTTTGACTTTAAAGAAGCGAAAGTATTAGTGGATGAAGAAGGAAAACCGACAGACGTTGTCATGCGCGATCGTTCTGTATCAGAGAAGTTAATTGAAGAATTTATGCTTGTTGCGAATGAAACAGTAGCAGAGCACTTCCACTGGATGAACGTACCATTCATGTACCGTGTCCATGAAGATCCGAAAGAAGATAAGTTAGAGCGTTTCTTCGAGTTTGTAACGAACTTCGGATATGCGGTAAAAGGACGTGCGAATGAAGTACATCCTCGTGCGCTACAACAAATTCTTGAAATGGTTCAAGGGCAGCCAGAAGAAGTAGTTATTTCAACAGTAATGCTTCGTTCTATGAAGCAAGCTCGTTACGATGCGGATAGTTTAGGACATTTCGGTTTATCAACTGAGTTCTACACACACTTCACATCACCAATTCGTCGTTACCCAGATACAATCGTTCATAGATTAATTCGTGAATACATTATTAACGGTAAAGTCGACAACGAAACGCAAGCAAAATGGCGTGAAAAATTACCTGAGATTGCAGAGCATTCTTCTAATATGGAACGTCGTGCTGTTGAAGCAGAGCGTGAAACAGATGAGATGAAAAAAGCAGAGTATATGGTTGATAAGATCGGTGAAGAGTATGACGGTATGATTAGCTCTGTAACAAACTTCGGTTTATTTGTAGAGCTTCCAAATACAATTGAAGGTCTTGTACACGTTAGTTATTTAACGGATGATTACTACCGTTATGACGAGCAACATTTCGCTATGATCGGAGAACGTACAGGAAACGTATTCCGCATCGGTGACGAAATTACAATTCGCGTTATTAACGTAAACAAAGACGAGCGTGCAATCGACTTTGAAATCGTTGGTATGAAAGGCACACCTCGCCGTAAGTTCAAAGATCGTCCAGTCGTTATCGAGCAGCCAAGAACAGGCAGAAAGAAACGCGGTGGACGTAGCGAGCGCAGTAATGAGCGCGGCGGTGAACGTGGCACAGGTAGAAAATTTGACCGTGGTGGTAAAGGAAAAGGAAGAGGATCTGCATCCGCTTCTGCTAGCCAGCCAGGAAAAAAAGATGGTAACGGTAAGAAGAAAAAAGCATTCTTCGAAAATGTACCAGGATTCAAGAAGAAAAAGAAAAAGCGTAAGTAAGAAAAGGATGGCTTCGCTTTGATGAAAAGCGGGGCCGTTTTCTTTTTTCTTCGTGGCTTGAGAGCGAGCCACTTTCGCTTTTAATGGAATCCAGCTACAGTGGCTAGAATGTTCGGCGGCTTCGCTTCTTCCCCAGAGGCAAAGAGCGCCTCAAGGTCAGAAGCTCCATCCATCTCACATTCTGAGCGAGCCACTTTCGCTTTTTG
>NZ_FNDM01000039.1:0-7984 GCF_900100505.1 Bacillus sp. cl96 | reverse complement strand
GTTATGAAGAAGTTTTAAAAAGTGAATCTGTTGATTGTGGTTACATTGAGTTGGCAGGAGAATTGAAAGTTGCATCTGTTGATCGTCCGAAGTTAACTTTTCATAGATTTAGATTGCAAGATCAAATTGAGCAAGAAAGGTTAGCGCGGAAAAATGGTGAACCATCACTTTCTGATGTGGAATATCAAGGTTTGTTTGAAAGTTTAGCTGATGTAGAAGAATTGATAGCTGAAACTGATGAAGATGGTCGTTTGACTGATGAGAGAAAATTAAAACGGCAAGAAAAACAAGTAGAATTGACTATTGAGAAGTTGAAAGGCGAAATAGTCGCATTGAAATCTGAAATAGATGAGCAAGAACTTGCAACGGGTTTTAAAAATGAAGCTATGGAAAAAAATCATGAGGAACATGTTCAGTTATTACTTAATACTTTAAAGAACAAAAAGAACTTGATTGAAGTTAAAAAGGATGAGTTGTTAAGGAATGCTGAAATGTTTTTACAGTTAGATGAAAATGGTTTTCTTCCGGGTAATGGAAAAAAGAAAACTGATCGTTTGTTGAAAAATGTTAGGTTTGAGTTTAACCCTAAGCATATGGCATATAATCGTGTGGTTGATGAGTCGATACGATTAGTTTTGGGGTTGTTAGAAAATGTTGAAGTTACAGGTATACATATAGCTTGTGATTATCCCGTTAAGATTTCAAATTTGAAAATTAAAGATTTATCAAGTAAATCAGAGTGTATTTTTCTAGATAGGGATAAATCTTTAGGAACGATGTATGTTGGAAGACGTGGGTCAGATAATCATCTTTGTATTTATGATAAGAAGCAAGAGAATAGAGAGAATGATACTTTGGATCAGTATCCAGATGTGGAACATGTAACTCGTTTTGAAGCTCGTTTACGTAAGAAAAAGGCGAGAGAATGGATAGAGTCAGATTATAATCCGTTTGATTCGATAATCGTTGGGGATTTAGTGAATTTAGATGATAGTGAAATAAAACTTGGTGATAGGATTATTTTAGAAGCTATTATGAATGATTATCATGGGCGTTATTTTGGGATGATGGATAGATTTCAAAGAAATACATGGCGTAAGAAATTGAATCAATGTGTTCCAAAAATGTTTGATGTTGCTGGGGATTATGAAAAGAAAAAAGTTCTACTAACTGGACAATTAGCAGAACTTCTAGAAAATGGTAAAAATAAGGTTGGAAAATAAAAAATGGTTAATCCTTTCGAGTGTTGGCGCACTTGGAAGGATTTTTTTATGATTTAGAACTTAATTTTATTTTTAAGAATAGCTACGACTATTATTGCATGTATACCGTATACTATTCATTTTAATGACTTTTATATTGATTGTCATCAAAGAAAAATAACCCAAAAAGGGTGCGGTTTTTTATATATATAAAACATATAACCCTACCGTTCATAAATTATATATATTTTTATGAACGTTTGCAAATGATTTTAGGGACTTTTTGAGACACTTGTTTTTGGCTTTATGATGCGTTTATCAGTTATTTGGGACTACTTTTTGATACGGTTACTTTTGGAACTATCTCTTTTGTATTGCGTTAATTTTAGGGCTTTATTGATGCTATGATGGTGTAACGGGCTAATATTAAGGTGATTACTGGGGGCTTTTATGTTGAGTGAACAAGTCATATATTATTGGAATGATGAATTACAGTATTATTATTTAGCTGAAAAAAAGAATGGCAGCTATAAATTTGTACAACCGTTAAAAAAATTAGAATTAGATGATATTAGTGATCCGTTAGAAAGAGAACAAATGAAAAAAATGCTAGAGATAAAAAAACGGATGTCAGAAACAAAAGGTAATTGGTTTTAAAAAAAGAAAGACAAAATGTCTTTCTTTTTTTAAAACTTTAATTTCGTGAATTTGTGAATTCTTTTTTAAATTTATAAGCTATATAGTTTATATCCTAAAACTTCCCGTTACTACCGTACAGGATGGGAAACTAAAGTGTGCGCATGAATTTTTTTAGTTATATATATAACGATAAAATACCGTACGTTTTTTGAAGGTTTATTTTTGGGGGAGATTTTGATGTGGAATTTGATTTTGAACTTTGTTGAATTTGAAATCTCGATTTTTCGATTTTCGAAATTTTTGTTTTCTGTTTTCTTTGTAATTCCGTATTCCGAAATTACGGAGTTTATATAGTATCTCTATGATGAACTGAAAACGAAAAAACTTTGCTCGCATTTTCATTTCATAGATATATATATCATTAAAAAGTCGCACCGTTTTAATCGAGTTGTGTGATGAAAAAAAGATGTTTAGATTATGTTTGAATTTGTTGTTTTGTGAATTTTTTATTTCGTGATTTCTGTATATTTTTAATCCTTTTTACTCTTAAAGTCTGTTTGTTTTTGTTCGTAAATGAAAAATTCAAAAAGTCACGCATAACTTTTATTAAATATATAAATATATTATTAAAATATCTAACCCTTTTGTGATGAAAAAAATATAAATAGTTAAAGGAAAAAAGACTGATAAAAATATCAGTCTTTTTTCTTGTTTTTAGTTATAGAGAGTATCTTTTTATGGTATTTTCTACTTTTTCTCTCCAGTTTTCTATATCGTCAATTGATATTCCGATTTTTATTAATTCGCTTGGAATGAAACTGTTATCTAAAATCCATAAAGTGAGCCTTTCTAATGTGATTCTTTCGTTTCCAATCGAATAAATACGTTCACTTTGTTTGCAGGTATATGGTTTTTTACCAACATATTTTTCTACATAAAAGTATCTTTTTCCATTTGCTTTGTAATTTGTTAGAAATGCCATAGTAATGCTCCTTTTAGGTATTTTTATGGTTAGTTAAAGAGTAGTTTTGTAATGTTTTTTCAACTTTTTCATACCAATATTTCACATCGTTTATGGATACTCCGATTTCTATTAGTTCTTCTGGTATGCGGTTGTTATCTAATAACCACATAGCGATTCTCTCTAAAGCTATTTTTTGATTGCCGATTGAGTAAATATTTATATATTTATAGTGTTTTGAGTAATATGGTTGTGTTCCAACGTATTGGGATACATAAAAGTAAATGTTTCCTTTTACTTTTTTTGCTGTTAGATATGCCAAATTGTTCTTCCTTTCATGTTCGTTATTCTTTTGTTTTTTGTCTGTGGTTATATTTTAACCTCATAAAGTTAAAATATCAATACATATAAATAAATATAAAGTTTAAAAGGTTTATTTTTATTTATAAATTGCATAAAATTATCTTTATAAGTAAAATGGAGTGTATATTGAATATAAGGAGTAAGAGGAATGAAGTTAGTAAATAACATTCGTATGATTATGGCCCAAAAAAATATAGATAATATTGCGGAGTTAATAAGGATAACTGGTGTGAGTCGTAATTCTGTTAATAAGCTTTGGCACAATGAAAGTGTGTCGTCTTTAAGGTTGGATACTTTAATGGCGATCTGTGAGAAGTTAGATGTTAAATTATCGGATTTAATCGAATATATTCCAGGTGACATTGAGTCAAAATAATTTAGGGGATTTTATGTGCTTGGATAGTTTTTGTATGCTAAAGGTATAGTTGGCTAACGGTATTTGGTGGTGCTATATGGCGCATTTCAACTTCTTTTTTTTATGCATGAGTGTGTTTTTAATTAGGGATATGGAATTGTAGACTTGCTAGGTGCGTCAACACCTTGGAAGATGAGAGGTACTGGCATACTTCGTGATTTTGTTGAACTATATTTATAATCATAGTAGTGCAGTTAAATGAAATGGTGGTATTGATGAGTATTGAAGAAAGAGTCCTATTTTTAGGGCTCTTTTTTATTTTGCTTTTTAAGGGTCTTAAAATCGTTTTTAAAATATTGTGAGGCTCTTAGGGTTTCTTAAGAACTAGAAGTTCATAGAATGCATTCTGAACGTTCTGAGGTGTATTTCTCTATGGATTCTGTGTTGGAATGGGTCTAGGAATAGCTGTAGTTTTATTCTATGGTTGTTCCGGCAGTGGTTCTTATGAAGAATATGATTGTATCAATAGATTTGATGATGTTTGAAAAGTAGAGAATAGTTGAAGCTCTTCCTGTAAAACAAAAAAATATGTTTGTAGAGGAAGTAGTCATTTCACTACAAGAAAATCCCTGTAGATCGGTGGGGCGGTGAAAAAAATAGGGAAGATTGGCGAGGATATTTTGCAGGGCAGCGGAAGGCGTTATGTTGTCGTGATGAATATAAAAAGAGACTTTTTAATACATGGATGTCAGCTGAAAAAACGTTTGAGGTAGTTGTATGATGTTTGTCCAACGGTAAGCGGAACGAAGTGAGCATTAAGGAGTGGACGAACCCACTGTGCCCAGAACCCTCTTGGAACTCCAAAACGTTAGCCGTTTTGGGGATGCCTACCGGCGAGGGAGTCCCTCAAGGATTGAGGGGTTGGGGAGTTCGATTGAAAGGGGTCAAGGGGAAGAGTTTCCCTTGTGGGTTTGGGCAAAGCCCATGAATCTTTTGCCATGCTTGTCATGGCTCGGCGGTCGCCGAAATGTCCCGTAGGGCACACGTGTTTACGCAGTAAACTGTAGTGTGCTACAGTTTACATGGAACTACCCCCGAAAAAGGAGCGATGCCCATGTCAAAATTTATGCTTTGTCACATGCAAAAATTCAAGATGACAGATGTGAAGGGATTACAAATACATAATCAACGTGAAAAAGAAAGTCATTCAAATTCAGATATTATTCATGAACGAACGGAACAGAATTATGATTTGATTCATGACAAAGAAAAAGTGGATTATAAGAAATTAATTCAAGATAGAATTGATAACGGTGTTGTATCTAATCGTGCGATTCGGAAAGATGCTGTTGTTTGTTGTTCGTTCATGATTTCGGCTAGTCCTGATTATATGAATTCTTTATCTCAAGTGGAACAGAGAAGATTCTTTGAAGAGTCTCTTCGTTTTTTGAAGGGGAGATATGGAGAAGAGAACTTTGTGTATGCTTCCGTACACGTTGATGAAAAAACACCTCATATGCATGTGGGCATGGTTCCAGTTAATGAAAAACAAAAACTATCAGCGTATTCATTTTTTAAAAGCAAATCAGAACTTCATGATTTACAAGATAAAATCTATGAACATGTGAAAGAAAAGGGATTTGATATAGAGCGTGGTGTTTCTAGCGATAGGAAACATTTATCGACGCAGCGGTTTAAAGCGGTGACTTTGCAACAAGAAATAGGGAAGTTGGAGCAGGAAAAGAAAGAAATAGATAGTCGTCTTCATGATTTAAGATTGTCTTTAGATCAAGCGAAAAGTGTGGATGAGATTCCAGTTAAAGAAAAGGGTGGGTTTATACGCTCTAAAACGGTCGAAATTGCATTGGAAGACTTTGAGAGTATAAAAGTATTGGCTAGGTCTTCTGAAGCGCTTAGAGTTGAAAATAGTCGCCTTAAAAACGAAAAGATTAAGAATGAATATGAAAAAGATAATTTGTATAAAGAACAACGTTTTTTAGAGAGGAAAGTAACTGATCTAAAGAGAGAGAATGAAGGATTGAAGGGCGAAAATGATTTTCTTAAGAAAACATTGGAGCGAGTGAAAGAGTTGTATAAGGAGAAGTTCCCTGAACTTGCAGGAGTGATTGGTTATGTTAAAGGGAGTATACTGGACAAGATGAATCGTAAGTTTTTAAAGCGTCATTTTGCTGGTGATGATGAAGTGAAGGGTGCTCAAAAGTTCTTGAATCACAAACAAGAGCATGAAGAGCACCAAAAGAGATTAAAACAAGTACGTCAACAGAAAAATAGGGACCAGGGATTGGAGAGATAGCGTGGGAACATTGTTTAATCAACGTCCAAGAATGGAGTATTTTGATACTTACGGAGTTAGGTTTATAGATACAGTGAAGGATTTGGCTAAGAAAAATGATTTGACGATTGAAGAGACTTGTAGGATTTTAGAGCTGACTATGAAAATTAATGATTATGATCGTAAGGATGAACAATTAGCGGATTTTGGAGATCTTATGAAGCAAATGAATGAACAAATTATGGGGCTTGGTGAAGGTTTGACCTCTATAAGTGAACGTTTAGGAGATATAAGTGAAAGTGTTGTATTAGTATCTTTGGATGATAAAAAATAATGGCATGTTAGGGGGCTCTGTGTGAGTCTCTTTTTTCTTTAGACGTGTAGCGGTAGCGGAACTTGTTATAATATAACGAGGTTTGTAGAGCTTTGCATAATGTCCTCGCAAATTGTTGATGTGAATATATGGGGATATTATATAAGGCTCTTAGGAATGGCTCTTGTTTTTTAAAATATTTATTTAGATATATATATTAAAATTGTATTTGATATATAGGAATTTATATATTGATAATCAAAACAAGGGAGAGGTATATATGCAAAAAGTAATTGTAGTTAATGGTTATTGGCATAGTAGTAATGGTAAATGGAAGGATACTACAGAAGAATTGAATGGATTGTTAGCAGAAGGATGGAAAGTTGTTAATATAGCACCTATGGGGGCTTATGGGTTTGGTTATGATGCAACGGGGAATACGGGTAATTCAGATCATGGTTTTGCCTCTATAGTTGTTATTGAGAAGTAATAAAAAAGACGTGGGATTTCACCACGTCTTTTTTATTTTGAAAGTAAGATGAAGAAATAACCCCCCTATGTAATACGGGTTGTGTGACCCCAAAAACTTAGGGGTTAATTCTATTGAAAATACAGGAATATTAAGGTTTTAAGGTATGTTTTCTTTTCTTTTAAAAATGTAATTTTAAAAGAATGAATAAAAAATACAGTAAAATATACAAAAGGTAGACGGGAAGAAATAGATATTATGTTTCTGTAGGGGGAGAAAAATGATTTGTGATAATTGCATGAATGAAGTGGACAAGGAACTTTGTCAAACATGTCAATATTTTGGTTATGTTGAGGTTCGATATAAATGTTCGAATTGTAGTTATGAAGGTAAAACGATTGAGAACTTAGATGACAAAGTAAATGAACTGTTTAAGAAGGGGAGAAAACTTATTATTGAAATGGATACAGATTTTAAACCTTACTTAGAAATTCTAGTGAAACGTGGTATCACGAATCCTAAAGAGGTTGGAATTTTGTTTGGTATGTATTTAGAAAGTAAAAAGGAAGATCATGAGGGATATAAAACTATTTCTAAGTCTGGATTTGAAAAATTTCTAACAACGATTTGAGTTTTAGTAGGTGAGCGATTTTTGATAATTTGTAGACTTTGAAGTTTATGTTGAAATGAATTTTAAAATTAAACTTGTTAAAATGGTATGCAAAATGATATCATGATATTGTTGGTTTTATCGAGGAGGTGAAAAGATGGCTAAGGCGAATTATGTGACTGTTGGAAGGAAGCCTAAAAACGGAAAAACTCCAAAAGTACAAGAAGCTTTCAGATTGCCGAAAGAAACGGTTGATAGAATTAATGAATTAGTGAATAGTGGACGTTTTTCTAAAAAGATAGATGTTGCAGAAAAAGCGTTTGAATTTTATTTTGCTCATTTAGACAAAGAAGAAAGAAAGTGATCTGTTTTTAGTGTTTTTTGGTGGAGAAGAAATAGTCCGATGAAAAAAAGTTACCTGTTATTCTAATAAGCAGGTAAAGGTTGAGAATTTCTCACACTTCTTAAAAAAACATCTCGGACAAGCGCACAAAAATATCTGTTTTGGGGGTTAAGGATTTGTTATGCATAACGTACTGAAATCAAGTTTGCTAGATGTAACGATTGATAAATTAAGTATTGTTGCAGATTTTAAGGAAGGCATTAAAAAAGAAGAGTTTATACGGATGGTGGCGAGTTCAAATATGCCGTATTCGTTACAGGCGAATCGTTCGAGGAATTTTGGTTATGAAGAAGTTTTAAAAAGTGAATCTGTTGATTGTGGTTACATTGAGTTGGCAGGAGAATTGAAAGTTGCATCTGTTGATCGTCCGAAGTTA
>NZ_FNDM01000027.1:0-24450 GCF_900100505.1 Bacillus sp. cl96 | reverse complement strand
TTCGAACGATTAGCCATCTTAGGGCTAGCAGATGGCTCTATACCTGCATTTGCATTATTTTGAATACCTTTACCTATTGTATTTAGTGTTTGACGATCAGCATTTTCTTGTGCCTTTTCTTTACCTTGCTCTTGACCACTCTTAAATTCACTTACAGTACCTTTCACACCGTCCGATACGCCTTTCGCAACGCCTGATACTTTTTCTTTCCCTTTATCAACAGCGCCACCAACAGTCTCAGCCACTTTATTTCCTGCATCATTCATCATGCCGCCAACTCCACGATTAGTAGCATAACTCAACGCAGCGCCCGTATTTCTAGCAAATTTCTTCGCTTGCATACCGCCGCCTTTAGCATTATTCTTTTGTTCTCCATGTAGATCAGCACTCTCATGATTCGAGTCCATTTCAGAGCGTTTAGGCGTATCCTCTCGTGTTTGTCCACTTCCACCACTCATTAGGTTCTTCGCACCACTAAACATACGACCAACGCCCTTCACAGCTCCTTTCGCTGCCATAGCTCCGCCAACCATACCCATTAAGTGATTCTTTCCTTCTTTTAATCCAACATCAACACCAAAGTATTTTAAAATAGATTCTGATCCTTTAATTAATGCGACAGTTAAACAAACCATTGCTACGATATATAAAAACGCATTGATGTTTTTCTCTGCTAAATAGTTAACGATAATTGTATAGAATCTTAAATTTAAACCTGTAAAGGCAAATATTAAGAACCCTTTAAAGATATCCTGCATTACCATTTTTGTTTTTTCGCCCGTTTCAATATCTGTAACGAATACAATTGGCGCAATAATTTTCTTCATGGCAATTTCAAATATCGTCATCACAAATACGAAAACTGTAAATAAATAAGCAACTCCTAGAGCTAATAACCCCAAAAATATAGTCCCGAAGTTCATTGGATAACGAACATAGCCCCCTGGAAATTTATCCTTAAATGGATTAAACACACTATTCTTTATTTCTTCTATTACTTCTTTATCCCCATCATTTGTAATTTTATAAGATAAAAATTTCGTTTCTTCAGGAATTCCATCCTGCTTTGATAAATCTTCTATAGACTCTGGTGTCACTATATCCCCCAAATTTGCTTGAAGGAAGACTTCCTTTCCCATTCCATTTTTCGGTTTATTATCTGTAGATGAAATTGCTGGTTCATTTTCCTTTTTCCCTCGTATTGGATCGAATCCTGTTTTACTTAAATAAATCAGATCAGCTGTATTCTGCTTGACTAAATCCCAAGCCAATCCATCTTTTGTTTTACTAGTGTTTGTCGTTTCCGAAAAGAAATCAGTGGATATCTTCTGCATATCCGCCATCAACTCATTTAATCCACCTAGTAAGCCAATCATTACAATAATGTTAACTCCTACTGATTTAAAACGTGGGGGCTTATGCTGAATAATTGTTCTAATCCCTAACCATACGACAACTAATACGAATAAGGCATAGAATAAACCCTTTATAATAGATGATGCAAAGTCATTTAATCCTGCATCTTTTAGCACATCAAAAAAAGAAAAAGTGTCAGGAATTAGTCCTTCTAGCGCTGATACGATATAGAGTAATGTCTTTATTATCCCTCCTTGAATTGTTTGCCAAATAGAACCTAAAAAATCAGCATATTGTATCCACTCATTTTTTAAAAAGACAATTGCTTTTTCTGTATCCACATCTTTCAGACCAAGAAATTTGTACCAATCAAAAGCATACGCAATCGGTGTGAACGTGAAACTTCCAAATAGCATTGCGACTGCTAAAATCCCTAGAACTAAAGATTTTTTACTACGTAACATCCATTCTTTTATTTTCATAGTAGCCATTACTTTTCTACCTTTCTGCTTGATTTCAAATCAATTACTCTACCAACATGTCCAATATTTTTTCTAAATACATCTTGATTTCATCATCTGAAGAATGTTCTTTTAAAAACTTCACTTCTTCCGTCTTTGGAACGATGGTATGTTTTGCATAATCTAATAGCATTTGTACAAGTCGTTTCTGAATATCTTCAGTGTCGTTTCTATTTCTTTTCTCTTTCACAAGACCAATGAGCGATTTAATCGCTTCATTAATATCTGTTTGCTCTTTTTTCACTACAGGATTAGCTTGTTGCTTTTTAATATATTCCTTTTTCGCAACTGGATTTAATATAAAATCCAAGAAGTTTAGGTATAGCTCTGTTAAATCTAATCCTGTATGTAAGGAAGGAATATCAATATCATTTAAATCATTTGAAGTATCAAACAAGCTCGATAGAAATTGCCAACGAAAAGGCATTGTCATTCCTTGTGTATTAAAAATCGGATATGGTCGCACTTTTTTCCTATTTAAATCTTGTCTATGCAATGCACGAATAACTAAAGTTTCTCCCTCAAGAAATTGTGATAATCTATCTGGAGAGATGATACGTTGTTGGTCTGCACTTTTCGTTACCTTGTTATCTGTATCCAAGTGACTTTCATTGGAAGATTTTCCAATAATAGTTTCATGTCCAGCACGTTTTGAAATTTCTTCAATTGTTTCAGGATCTGTCGACATAATATAAAGATGATTTTGACAGTTTTGTTTGATTTCTTTCGCTTGCTTATCATATAGTTTCTCAATTTGCGAGTATGACTGAAGCACCAAATTAAACAGCATATTACGCCCAGCACAAACCGTTAATACCCCACCCATATCATCAATAGGTGGCATATTACCAAACTCATCTAGTAAGAAATGGACACGCCTATAACACTTTTTACCCTTTGTATCATTACAATTCATCGATAGCTCTGTATACAGCTGCTTAACAAAAATACTTGCTAGTGCGTGATTCGACTTATCGTAGTCGGGGACGATCATAAATACAGCTGTAGGCTTATTGGAATACGATAACTTCGCTTTCGGTTGTAAAGGAAAAGTATTAGCTTTTAAAATCAGTGTGACTTGACGCTGATACTCAGGTTTATGTTCGCATCCCTCTTTCTTTTGATAAACAACTTGCCCCTTTTCATCTAGCAGTTTTTCAAACTGTAAGCTATAAAATAATCTGTACTTCTTTTTTTGGTTTTCTACATCTTGATAACGAATTAGTAATAAATCCCCATCTTCTAGGGATTCATCAAAGTTCATGTTGCACATACCTAAGGCTTTCACCTTAATTTCATAGCTTAAAATTTCCGTTTTTTCTTGGTTATTCTTATGAAAAGATACCGTTACACGCTTATTCAAAAATCGTTCATCCAACTGAAAAAATAGATTTTTAGGAAAACCTACTTGTTTTAAATCCAAGCTTGATTTCGAAGTCATTTTTGCAAACATTTTATCCGCAAAAGTTTGTAACCCTTGATTGGCTGTTGCTAGAATAGACCCCTTTGCTTTTTCTCCTGCAAAGCTAGTTGATCCATACTGCATCTTTGCGACATTACCTTGCGGTAGACTCTTAAAATATTCATCTAATGCGCTCTTTTCGGTAAAATCATCAGGCTTCTCTTTATAATAAAAAGTACCTAATTCATTTAGCATTTGAGATACATTGTGCATTGTAATCTTTTCAATACAGTTATTCTTCACACAATAGTCCACGATAGCGAGAATAATACCGTTAATCGCATTTTGTGCAGATGTATTAAAGAATGCATTATCACCAGCATTTGGGTTGTTATAAAGAGAGAATGTTAATGTATTCGCTCGTTTAGCCGCTTCTTGGTCATCGCCATTCACCCATGCATCAATGACTAACTGTAACGGGTTATACGACATTCCTTGTAAGGGTTCTGAGATATTCAAAACTTGAACATCATACCCACGTTTTTCTAATGTCTCTTTAGATGCACTATACAATTATAGTGATAGGTAAGCCTTTGAGATTATCTCCAGCTTTTCCCCCACTTCACACCGTACGCGCCCGTTTCCGGGCATACGGCGTTCCATCGTTTCCAATTGAAAGAAATTGTTACCGTTAAGACTGTTCGAGTATAAATTGTCATACACTTTTTTTTGTGTATCATAATATTCGTTATGTCTTAGCTTGGTTTTCTTTAACATGGGCTGTAACCTCCTTATTACTTTGGAGCATTACATCTCTTAGTCTTACTCGAAACCATGTTAACCAATAGTAACCTTCAATCTTCAATCGACTAGTGGCTATCCCTCCACGTTCATTACACGTTTCATCGGTACTGTGCCACCACTTTCACTGCCGTTAAACCAAGTTATATCGACAACTAATCTCATTGTGACTTTCCTTGGCAACACTTCAAAGAGAACAAGCCCTCCATGTCGGCAGCTTACCACGTTCCGTCATTCTTATCTGTACATACACTTTTAGGTTTCCCCTATGAGCCTGCTACCTTAATAACGCCTGTAACGATATATGGGCTTTCATAAAGGAGAGTTTTACTCACCCACAGTAGCGACACTTATTTGTGTCAGAGAACCTTTCGATTCCCTCCCGATATAGACCCGTACCATCAGGGATTCGTCTGCGCTTACTAGCGATCGCCTCTAGTTCATCGCGCATCCTAACCTTGAGTGTTTTATAGACCTCCGGTCTATCAGTTACACCATCCACCGCTGAATAGCTTTCGTATTAGAGATACTAATTTACGGTAACCTTCAACCGACTTCACCGAGCTTCACACAGTTCAGTACTTGCTTACTTTCCTGCATGTCGGAGGATTAAGGGAAGCCCTTCCAGACGTTACTCCTTCATTTGACTTCTCAAAATGACAGTTCACTGCTGAACTGTTGAGTTCGACAGTGCCTAAGCTTTTCACTTAGGAACGTGTCGCGCCTCCTTTCGGATCATTTACAACCATACTTGATTGATTTTTTGCTCTACTCAAATTATCAATCATTGGTACGACAATCGTTTCCCCTTTACCTGAACGAGAAACCCCTAGTATTGCTGTATTGACTGTATCTGTATCGACATAATATTTGTTCTTATAATGTGATACAGGAACACCGCCATACCCCTCAAACATTTCCGTCTTTTCGGGAATTTCTCTATACTGTTCTTGAATTTCTTCAATTGTAGTAAAACGGCTATCCCCCTTTTGACCATAAGCTACATTTTCGTCACTTCGATAATTAACCTTTGAATACACCAAAAAACCCATCACCGTAGAAGCTAATAAGCCAAACAAGTACATATTTGTAGGCAGAACAGGAAGAAAAACATTTTTAATTGAAATACCTTTCTCCCAATCCGTACCAAATACATCAAAAATAGTTGGCTTTTCAACCGTTTTTGATAATTCATTTACAATGGCGTAGTACGTACCTGCTACAAAATTTAGTCCACCTAAAGGAAAAAGCACCGCAAGTGAAGAAATTGCGAGTGCTTTTTTATTTATCCTATTCTTTTCTTGTGGCAGGTCTTCACCATCAATATTGTAATTATGATGAAGGTACTTATTCCGCTTGAATTTTAATAGTGTCATTTTCGCATTCCCTCCTTATTAACCACTTACTCAGAGTCCATTAGTCTAGCTAAAAATGTTCTCCGTTTTTTTGTAGACGTTTTTGTTTGTTGTTGCATTACAGGTTGTTGTGGCTGTATTGGAGCTTGTTGTACTGGCTGTTGATACATATATACTGGCTGTTGTACAGGTTGCGGATACATCATCACTGGTTGTTGTAGTGGCTGTTGTTCTGGGTTAGCATGAGCTTTTAATAACTTTTCTTTTAAATCTTCTATGATATTCAATAGCTTCTGTTCTCTATCGGTGCTCCTTACCTCTTTCGCTTCCTCTTTTCTTTGTTGTAAGTTTAGTGCTTCTACTTCAATTCTGTTCTTTTCTTCTTCTATTTTTAATTGACGTTCTTTCATTTCTTTATCGTGCTCTGCTTGAATTTCTTCTTTCCATTCAGGGATTAACTGCTTCATTTTATCCTCTAAAACCGCAAACCCCACTTCTTGTTGTTCATTGGCAGCGTTCATAATCTGTTCTGTCATTTCTATAGAATCAGATAAATACTCGTTCTTTTTATTGATCAGTTCTTTTTTGCCTTCTACTTTCAACTCATACACTTTCTCTAAAGTTGCTTTTCTCTTTTCAATTTCATTTTCTTTCTTTAATTCTTCTTCACACGCACTTACTAACGTATTCTTACGCCCTTCTAATTCTGTTTGATATGCCGTAAATTCTGCTTCTTGCTGCAATTTAAAAGACTCTAATGCTAATCTTTGTTTTTCAGTAAATACAGATAATTTTTTTTGCATTTCTTGCATTTCTTTGTTCTCAAACTCATTTAACTCTGCTAACCTTGTTTGGAAACCTTGTTCAAAAATGTCTTGCAGCCTTTCTTCAGCTTCTTTTTGATAATCACGCATCATGACTTCTTTATAAATATTTTCAAGAGCCAAACGGATTTCATCTCTCAAATTATTTACTTCTTGGTAATATTTATCTTGAATCAGCAAAAAATCTTTTCCACTTAACACGTTTTTTACATATTGCATTTTTTTCTTTTCAAGCCCTGTAGTTGCTTCCTCACTCATACCAAACCGACTTAGTAAGTGCTTGATAGTAAATCGTGAATCATATCTTTCTTGCTTTGTCTCAACTTCACTAAGGTTCAGATATTCTTCATAATCAGGGAATGTTACACCTTGGTTCTGAGCTTCAATTACAGGCTCTTGATTTGTTTTCTGAACGTCTGAACCGTTACTAAATAGCTCTTCTTCTATACTTTGAACTGAATCAACTTCATTTGTAGGAAATGGTAGTTCTTCAGCCACTTTTTCCAAGTTCACTCCTGCGGGTAATTCATCTTGTTCTTCTTCTTCAATTGTAAATGGATCATCATCTTCTTTTTCATCTAAAGCAGCAGCGTGTTCTTGTAGCCCCTGAATATCTTCATCCTCAAAATGATGTGTTCCCCTACTTTTCAATTCATGCATAGGCATTTCTTCAAAAGGATTTTCCTCTACACCTGCAAACTCTTTTTTCACTTCATTATCACCATGTGGTACTTCTTCCTTTTTTCCAAACAATTTAGCGAACAAGCCACCTTTTTTCTTTTTAGGTGCTCCTTCCTCATGTTCTATAACTGCTCCACCTTCTTCAGCTCTGTAACTTTCATATATACCTTGTTTGATTTCCATTCCTAAGTTATAATCTGTTCCTTTTTCAAGGTCTTTTGAAATAGCATTGAGTAAAGAAAATTCACTTCCTACTTGTACCGGTAATTCAAATTCATATGCCTTTTCATTCTCAACATCTTGCAATAACAGTAGCACTTGATCAGATTGTTGATTTTGTTCAATATATCTTTGAATTAACTCTTCTGCTGCCTTTAACCCTAGTTGTTTTCCGTTCCCTGCTTTATTCTTCCTTAAAAACTTTTTGAAAGCTTTTGATTGTTCTTTTTGTAAAAACTCTACAATATACACTCTCTTAACCTCATTTCAAATATAGAATTTTTTTAAAACAAAAGAGAAGCCCACAATTAGTAAGCTTCTCTTTCAGTGTGTTTCTTAGAAACCAGCTGTAACGCCTTGAACTGTACTTGCGAAAGTTCCTGCTCCCCATAAAAGAACACCACCAACAACAATGTAAAGTAGCCATTTTTTCGCTGTACGGCTTGGCCCTTCGCCGAACATGAACATGAAAGCAATAATACATACACAGAAAATAATAACTGCTATACCAAGTCCTTGTAACTTTCCAGACCAAGATGTTAATGCATTACTTACAGAATCAAAGAAATCATTGTAAGTTAATAATTTGATAGCAAAAATATTGAATAGATCCATTTTAAATTCCCACTTTCTTATTTATGTGATTGATTATTTTGAGTTAAATGATTAGGTTTCGGTTGTGCATCCGATTGACTTTGTGTTTTGTTCTTTTTTTCCTCTTCAACAACAGAAGCTGCGATGAGATCCATCGCAGCTCCTTCTAACATCTTATTTCTCCACTCAGGATTTCCCCCTTGAAGTAGAGATAAGCAATTGTCACTTACAATCTTTTGAGACCATTCCTCATATATCGTTCCTTGTTTCTTTAAAAGCACCGCTGCTGCATTCTGCAATGGTGTTTTTTCATTTTTACCAACTTTCCTAGCCATATCTAATTGACTCCTTTACTTAATACTTTGTGTTTTTTTGAGAAATAAAATGATGGAATAAACCTTCCATATTAGGCTTTTCATCTAAACATATTGTTATAATCGCAATAAGTGTGATTACTCCCCCCATAAGAACTATTAAGCGAAAAGTATTATTTTCTAGCATTTCTCAAACACCTACTCTCTAGCGTACTTGCGAGATTGCAGATCCATGAAATTCCATCTTCACATCAGGTAAATTAAAAAGTATGATTTTCAAATTTGCTATTACCTGATAATCAACAACGTCACCGTAATTAACTTTTTTATTTAGTTGCTCACTTTTTATAGTAAAAGCTCCTTTGTATTGACGATCACTATATTCCTTCAAATTCTGAATAGATTCTTTTGTTAATCCACCATGTCGTTCTATTTGATAATTCACCTGTTGTTTATAAGAATTTACATCGTTCAATTGAATGCCGAAAAGGGTTACTGCAACCATCAGCATGATTAACATTAACCCTACAAACCATTTTACAATTGTCATAATTGAACCATCTAACATATTTTACACCCACTCATTTTCATTTCACCCTCCCCTATTATTTATGAGAGATTAATTGATGATAGGTGATATACCAATACCGCTGCTGCAAACCCTACTACTAATATGAAAGAACTCATTACCATTTTCGTAGGGAAGAAATTAAATCGTCTTAACTTAAAAGCGATAATTTCATCGATTGCTCTTTGTAACTCAGCACTTGCTATTTGTCCTAACTCATTAATAACGTTTGTATCTGATGAATTTTGTTGAAAATCATAAACAAGTTGCATAAAGTTTATTGACATATCGCTACCACTTGAACGCATAGCATAATCGGTGAATGGCTGAATATCATTTGGTTTGTCTGTCATTTCCGACATTAATTTAGCTAACGAATTTTTATCTACTGGCTTTTCCATACGATTAAGTATTTTACGAAAAACTTGATATAGACTCACTGATTCACCCGCCTCTTTCAAGTAAGGCATTAATAATCTAGTGAATTTAGAAAAATTTAAATGTCTTTCAAATTTAAAAGCACTATATACCTTATTAACGTGTGTATATTTAGAACGATACAAGAAAATTGGTAGACCAATTGCTATGAGGTAGCACCAACTGGAGAGAAACAAACCTAATAGCAATCCGAAAATACACATAACAAATGATTGTAACAATCGTCTCTTTTGAAATTTATCAATCATTGCCTTTGTATTTCCCATTTCTTCTAACATGCTATATAAATCTTCTTCCGCCAGTAATCGATTGTAACGATTTTTTTTACTACTTTTAGCTGTTACTATCTTCATACTTTGACCTCCATTATCGAATCATCGAAAAAGTATGCAGTAAAGGATTTAAAGAAGAAAAATATTGTACTCATATAAATACCACCCGTAACCCAGCCAATAGGGTGTCTTGCAAATGCTGTTATATACGTATTAACACCAAAAGAAACAGTAATTGCCAAGATGAACACTACTATAATAAAACAAAGAGTTTTCATATCTTTCATATGGCCCTCTTTCTTTCTTGCATAGTCATCCTTTTTTTCTTTCGTTTCATTGTGATGAGTTTTAATATCTTTCAATGTCTCCAGGTTTGTTCTCCCCTCTAAAACACATGTTTCAAGTTGTTCTAAATACTGATCAAATGTAATATCTTCTCGATATTTATTGGACAGTTGTTTAAAAGCATGAATCACCTGTGTTTGATCCGCCCCAATAATATTTGCCATTAATATATTTAAATCTTCCCTCAACTCCCCATTTGCACGCTTAATCGCTCGTTTTAAGGAGATTAATAATGTTTGATTTTCATTCGATAAGAGAGAGGTCATATTATTGACAAATTTATTTCTTTCCCTAAATGAATCACGCTCATATGCCCTTTTAATAATATTAGGCATTAGCACTTTCAATCCGTATAGTGCCCCCATCAATCCTAAAATTAATGAGAGCCACCATATATAAAGTAAGAGAAAAGAAAATACCCCTGTAACTAGACCTGGAATAGCTGCATATCTCATATAATCCTTTTTGTTTAAGGGTTTCCCATATGCTACCTTGAATGCATTAATTTCTTCGGCATTCACAAATTTCTTTTTTCTTGTTTTTGCATTAAAAGTAGAGATTTTCAAACCTTTACCTCCTTTCTCGGAGTTTTCCATTTTTTATCTACTAATGATTAAATCCTTTTTAACGGCTACTTCATCCTTAAAATCAGGAAGTTTATAATTCATATCATTTTCCGCTAACTTTTCATAAAATTGATCAGATAGATTTCCTGTTGAATAAGTAAATTTACCATTTTTATATTTTTGTTCAAATACCATTCTGTTACCTTCTGGCGAATATTCCACAACCTTTGCTAGATAACGAATAACTCTATTAATCTGTACATTCCCTTGTTTAGTTGTTTTTACTACCAATCGCTTAATATGGCATCCAAAATTAAAATAGCGCAAAATATCCTCTTCTAGAGATTTTTCATCAAATTGGTATCCCATCTTTGACATATTAACAAGTCGTTTTGGAGAAGTTTCTGCATCTACAGAGTGTAAAGAAGTAACAATATGATGTCCTGAGAACACCGCTTGAATCATCTCATATGCTTCTTTACCACGTAATTCTGAAATCATTATCCAGCGTGGATTATTTCGCAATGCAGCTTCTATAAGATCTGTAACAGTAACCCCATGTCCCGTTAACCAACTAAACACATCTTTATCAGGAAATAGTTTTTTTACATGCGTTTCAGGAACATCTTCAATCATAATTGCCTTATGTTCAAATCGGATATATGAGAACAAAAGCTTCAAAAACTCGGTTTTCCCTGTCCCTGTTTCTCCTGAAATCACAATGTTATTTCGGGTTTCCATGAGAATTCTAAAGAATTCAAGCATGAACGTAGGAGCAAATGTTTCAAAGTTTCCTTCATGTAATGCCAATCTCGGACGAACAATCCTTAATGACATTGTAGAATTCCCTGTTGTATTTTGGTGATGAACCGCATTAATACGTACAGAGTCATAAACACCATCAAAAATAGGTGATTTAGGAGCAAACTCTTTTCCCACTGCATGAGCAAATTTCTGTATTACTCGTGTTATATACTGTTCCGTAATTTGATGATCAGTGTCTCTATGAATTTCTTTATAATCACTAGATTCTACAATTAAGTGACTTGAGTTATATGATATATCAGTAATATCAGGACGTTCATTAATTAACCTTTCTATAACACCTGTTCCAACAATTTCAGATACCACATACTCATAAACCTCAACCAATTTATCTTCTGGAAAATCCATGAAATGAGCTGCATATTTCTCTTTAATAATATCTTTGATTTTTTGTCTTGCTTCTTCTTTTAACATGGCATCAATAACTAATTCCGCTTTACTGTTTTTCAAATCATTTCTTATTGTTTCTAAAGATTTTTGAAAATTCACAGAGCTAAAATCGTTAAATTTACTGTCTTTTTTCTTTTTTACTGCTACGTTCTTAAACGCTTCTAACATACAATTCTCCTTTCTGCTAGGATGTTGCAATACTTACTTTATAAGTTGCTTGATACGTTTGATCTCCGTCATGGATAATGGCTCGAATTGCTTTAGTAGAGCCATTCTTATTATCTCGGTACTTAAATTCATATGTTGCATCGTTACTGATTTTCACAAGCTTATTTGACTCAATACGTTTTTTAAAATCCTTTTCAAAATCACTCTTTACAATAAACAGCTCTCCACTTTGCACACGAGAGCTATTATCTACATTCGAAATTACACTCGCTCGAACTGTCTCTGTAACTCCTTGTGTGACTGAATCAGTAGCAAAATTCTCTCTATAGTAATAACCACCTATGGAAACTAAGAAAATCCCTAAAACGATTATCACTAGGATGAAAGGATGTTCTTTCACTTCTTTCACTCCTTTCCAAGCAAATAAAGGGAGAGCTTACTCCCCCTAATTTGTTGGATAATGGTTAAACATCCACATTTAAAAGAGTTATTTTGATGCAGCAGCCAGTTTTTGCTTAAACAAATCAATTACTGATTGTAAAATTTCAGGATAAGCGATTAGGATTGCTCCTAACAAAACACCACCAACAGAAACTGCACCAATCATCCACCAACTACGATCCGTATTTTGATCTAACATATTTACTACATCCTCTCAATTTTTATTTTTGTATATAAAAAAGAGACGCAATTAAAAAATCACGTCTCTTTTTCTACCAATTATTTATTTTTTAATACAACCTAATGCCTAATTTAATAGCACGCTCTACCGTTAAGTATTTGCCCATCATAAGCATATTAATTGCTCCTAATGTAGTAGGCAATAAATCATTTATAATACTATGAATCTTGTCTTTTATAAAAACAATCCACATATTAAAACTAAATCCATCAAATTGACTCGTATCAAAGCTAAAGTCAAAGTGGAACATATCACCTAATGATAAATTTCCCGAAAGTAAATTTCCGATGCCAGCTTGTGTAAAAGCAGAAAGGCTGCCTTGCAACGAATATCCAATTAAACGAATTACTATTCCTGTAATTACGAAGTATAGCGCCATAAAGATAATTTGTTTCTTGGCCGAATGATAAGTTAGGACATTCACACATTTTTCATCTCCTTTCCTATTGCTTTAACCAAGCAACATCTACATCTGACCAACCAGGCGGTTTGCCATTTGAGAAAGGATTTTTTGGATCAACAGGCTCTAACAGTAATTCATCATCTTCCAGGGTTTTCGAGCCAATTGTCCCGTACATATATGCATATAAATTTAATGGTTGTGTTACCTCAAAGTTAACTTTATTAGCGCCTATAGGGATTCCCGATACTATTAAAACGTTGTATTCTCCCAGATCTGCCCAAATAGGAACATATAACTTTCGCTTCCCATCCTTTATTGCATTCTTAATACGTGGATCATGGTCTTTTACTTGTTGGTCTGTAAATAAATTACCCGTTTTTTGTTCCACATTAATATGTGGCAATTCAAAAAGATAATCAGTGTTCTTTTTGTCCGTGCTGCCTGTTTTCTCAGCTTCTTCTAAAGGAACAACAAATTGATCACCTTTTTTCTCATAATTCAAATGAGAATCAATTAATCTCTTATCTACTAAAGCATTTGTCTTAACATCATAAGAAACCGCTAATTCATTGTTATAACTAACTAATGGTTTCAACTCAAAACCATAGCCAGTTTTTTGTTTAGGTAGCTGTTTTAACGGAATTGTAAGTGTTTCATAAAAGACTTCCATCTCTTTTCCGACTTCACGCTCCGTCATTATAACGCCTTTATATTTTAACTCAGTAGATGCTTTTGTATTTGCCTTTACAGTTTCTTCAGAAGAAGTATAACCATCCGTATCTACTTTTCCTTTCCCATCTACGATAAAAATAGATTCTTTATTGACTTTTTCAAATCTAACCTCGTAGTTTCTCTTATTATTTTTCTTTAAAAATTTAGGATCTACCTTGAATTTTATTTCCTCCGGTAATTCCTGAATTGTATATACTTTACTGTCTACCAACTTATTATCAGACTTATCATATAAGTTAACAGCAACATTACTCTTATTAGAGTCCTCATAAATGATGTCCTTGTCTAAACGTACAATTACTGGCAAACCAATATCAGCAGGTGCAGTATCGATTCTTATTTTTCTAAGACCTAAATTTGCATCTGCTACAATTGTATATTTCACCTGGTTAGAAACAGGAGATAATTTGTAATCAACAGAGGTATTTACCACTGTTTTACTTACGTAAAAATCTCCAAATTCATTTTTATGTGTGCCGTAAACAAGATTCATTTTTACAATATCGCTGCTACTTAATGAATCATTTATATACAGCAAAATAGAGACCACTTTTGATAGATCCTGCTCTCCTGTATACCTATACCAACCATTTGACTTTAAATCAATTTTGTTTGGATTATTTGATTCAACAAAGCTGTTATTAAGCCATATTTCAACGTTCTTATTATTAGCATTTTCTAGTGCTATTTGTCTCAAGAAAGTAACACCATTAAAAGCAGATCCATTATGATCCTTATTTCTTGGAACATATGTAAGTGCCTTAATATGTGACTCATCTTTGATTGTCGTATACGGTTGAACACCGACCACATAGTCACTGTTCTTTTTCCCTGTCACTTTCTCAATTGTTTCACTAACACCAACCATACCAATTTTCACAACTGAAATATTCTTAGAACTTGTCCTAAATTTTTCTGCCCTTGTGTCCATCGCACTACTAAGAACATTCGTAATTTCCAAACCTACCTGATTTCCTTGCGGAAGTAGTACAGGATTAATTCTTGTCTCAAAGTTGATTTTTTTGAGCGTTTTATTACCACGAGTCAATGTGTCATGCCAAATCAAATGATTACTTCCATCATTTTGTTGCTCAATTTTTGGTTCGATATACTGATCACCATATTTAGCAGAACCAACCACATAATCAAGACCTTTTGGTATTTTCACTCTCATTTCTACTTTTTCATCTAATGAATTATAATCCATTGCATCAGGTAACTTTACTAAATTATCAACGGTTACACTAACATTATCTGAACTGTAGTAAGTATTTTTATTTGTTTTCACATCACTACTCGTCTCACCATTCATAATGCCTAGCGTTTCAAAATTCACAGTACTTCCTACAGGAGATTGCAGTTTTGTTATATTTCCCTTTTCATCATACTCAGTAAAGTTATTATATTTCCCTTCACCACGTACTCGATAACCCACTTTTCTATCAGCTGAAGGATACACTATTGAATCCGTAACCGTTATGTTTGGCGTTCCTTTTTCATTAACACTACCTATTTTCTTTGTTTTTACCTCTAATGGAATATTCCATGCTACAACCTCACCATCCCCCATAGATGCATTAATATCATTTTTGATAGCAGCTACTTCACCTTGTTTCTTTGCTTCATCATATGTGCTATACCAATCATAATCCTCATCTTTGTTTTGGGTTAGTGTTTCAAAAGAATTATCTCCTTTTTTAGATATTCCAAAATAGATTTTTTGTTTATCACTATTTGTAACCCTTCCCGCAGAAGTGTTGGGATACCCCTCGTTTAACATGTTCTTCCTAGCTGTTTCCGCACTATTTTTAGATAGATAAAACGAATCTGTATTCCACTTATAAATCATCGTTGTACCACCTTCTGTAACAGCACGAACATTCAAATGACTAACGACTTTTACATTTTGTCCTACTATAACTGTTGGATCTCCTTTAGATACAGCGCTATAGCCAACATTTGGTGTACCTAACTCCTTATGATCTGTTGTATGGAATGTAGTTTGTATGGAGTATGCACCTTTAGGGTTATTCCTTTCGGTAAGCGTGTATCTTCCAACAGTGTTATAAGGAATTGTATTACCCTTGCCATCCTCATAAGAATCAATAACAAATTCTAAATAATAAAAAACATTATTCGGTAGATTATCCTTATTATTTTTACCCAGTACAGGATAATATTCATTTGTTGAATGTATTAAGAAACGTGTGCTTGAAAATGCTTTTTCATTCTTTCCGAAGGTAGGAATTACTGAATAACCTGGCCTTGACATCATCGTTGGGAAAGTTGAACCAATTACATAGTCTTCTATACTACCCGTATAACCTACACGATCCTTTGTAATTTCTGGTTTATTCAAACGTACTGTTCCACTATCCCATACACTGTCAATCGTGTATTTATCAATATCACTAGCATTCCATATATCTTTTGGAATATATGATTTAGGACTGTTTGCTGTCTCAGTACGAGGATCTTTATAGCCCTTCATACCAATTTCAAAACTTTCCGTACCTT
This sequence comes from Bacillus sp. cl96, assembly GCF_900100505.1. Lineage (NCBI taxonomy): Bacteria > Bacillati > Bacillota > Bacilli > Caryophanales > Bacillaceae > Bacillus > Bacillus sp. cl96. Next base: position 8,477 of record NZ_FNDM01000027.1, on the reverse strand, counting down.
CTTGTGGCACTTTATCTACTATTTTATCAATAGCCTGATAGTTAAAGATCTTTATCGGTTTATCCCGACCCTCAAAATTCAATGTTTCTGCACCTAACGATTTATAATCCCAATCGACTTTTCCTGAAAAATTAAAGTGATAATTAATCTTTCCAGCAGGGAATGTAGCTCCTCGTAAATCAGTTCGGTTTGGTAAATTATTTACAAATAAATCTAAAGCAACTGGATATATGATTGTACGATCATCCTCTTTTGCATTGGGATCATAAACCTTATAATCCAATCTAGGCATTCCACCATAAGAAGCAGTAAAGCGAGCCTTTACATTAACCTTTCCTGAAGTAGTAACGGGACTAATACCATCAAATGATTGCGATACATTTTCATTTGCAATATCTTTCCCATCTACACTTATAACCTGGATTTTAATGTTAGGCTTTAATTTCAATCCATGCTCCGCCCCTTGTACTTCCACCGTAACAGGAATCATTAAGGAGTTACCTGTTTCCTTTAACGTGTATTCCATATCAAAAGAAACAATACCCTTTTCCAAATCCTCTTTACCACCAACAGCAAATTTTGCATTAACACGCTTGTTTGTAATTCCATTTTCTAATGTACCAGTGATTTTCATCTTAATATTTTTTAACGTTTCATTCTTCTTAGGATTAATCGTCACTTTCAATGGGTACGTTACTGTATCAAACGTCCTTACAATGCCATTATTAGGGCTAGAATCATTACCTGCTTCATCATTCGAATCAAAAGGTGCTGTTCCATCTACAATGTCTGAAGGCTTAATAAAGGCTTCAAAATCAAACAACTCACTACCTTTTTTACCATTTGCTACAACTACCTCGCTTGGATTAGTTCCCGTACTCTTCAGATCAGATTTTTCTTGCAGCACAGTCACATCGTCCGTTTTTTTCTCTTGAGCCTGTTTCTGGTCCGATGTACTTTCTGCATGTCCAATTGATACAAAGTCGGCCAAGCTTCCAAACAGAAGCATAACAACAAATAGTAAACTAAATGACCTTCTAAACCACAATCGTATTCCTCCTCTCTTTACAACCATGAGGATCTATCCTCACATGAGAGAAGGGGATTGGTTGGACTTCTTGCTCTTTCTTCCATATAAACCTCCTTTCAGTCGAATCATAGCGCTATGACAATTTACTTAGAATGGTATACCGCTGCTAATGACTCTGCTCCTCTATCTTCTTCAGACATCTCATCAACAATCCCCTTAGTTAGTTTTACAGTGCCAATTTCCTCATAAGGTTCAACAGAATATCCTTTTTCTTTTAAAATAGTCATTACATCCTGCATATCCTTCCAGGCTTTTGTTCCTTCTCCAAACTCAATAGTTACTTTGTTCAGCACTCTTAACCACTCCTTATTAAATAAAACTAAAAAGCCTACCATATATTTTTGATAGACTTTTGATTTCCATTTAATTCACTTGTAATTTAATCCTTGCTCTTAACTTTGGTATTATTAAACATGATACCCTCTGAATAAAATCGATTGTCTATGAGTTCAGGTCCATATTGCTCACATGTGAATTCTAACCCATATCTTTCCTTAAACTCATATATCTTGAATTTACTTCTTCTATTTATTTCTTGTTGAATTTCTTCCTCTGTTGCTACTCTTTCAATCTCATCCTCATCCATAAATACAGTTATGTTTTTTTTATTTTCAACTATAAAATAACCATCTAAGCGAGTGATACTTTCAATACTAAGGTAACTCCATTCATCAAGAGTTACAGAATATCTATTACTATGAAATAAAGTATTAGAACTTATTACCTGACAAGTACATCCTTTATAAATAACCCAATCACCATAATTTAAATCAATCCAATAGCTCTTTCTTTGTCGTTTTAACCATCGTATTAAAGAAGGTATCGCTTCATGCACTAATACACAGAATATAAATATGATAATATACGCTATTATCATTAAAATTACAGCTAATATTAAAAACGAACTTAAATTTAACCACTGGCTATTAAACCAATCAAGGTATAACCAATTAGGAATTTCACCAGTAACAAGCAAATTTATCACAATAGGGATAAACGTAAAACCGCCTATTGCAATCGAATCTTTTTTCAGGTCACTCTCAGGCTCAAACGTTGATTGATTAACAGAAATATAATAAAACAGCCAGTTTGTACACCATAAAAGATAACTCATAACAAATCCTGGTAATGAAATCCCATCATAAATATATCCAGCCATGCACGTCCCAATTATGATGAGCAAACAACTAATACGAAATATATAAGTTAGCCTTGCATCAATAACTTTTCTAAAATGTGAATACTCATCAATTTCTTTGGCATTCTGTTCCTTGCAACATTCACAAAATATTCCACGGAATACTTTGGTTAATATTATGCCATCACCTACTACCTGATAACATTTCGCACATCGAAATGCCCATCCAAGCTCGAATAACTCCTCCCTTAAAGACATACCGAATTCCGCTTTAAGGCACTCATATTTTTCTATTCCCACATCATCTATACACCTTCCCTCCTTATAAGCATCACTTTTTAATATTGCCTTATTTTCATTTTTCGACCTGACAATTTGATGTAATTTATCTTCATCTGTTATTCCTTTTTTATACCAAACATGAAAGACTGGCATTATATTCTCTCCTCCCTTCCAACTTCATTACTGTTTAAATAAAACTAAAAAGTCTACCAATAGGCTTTGATAGACTTTTGATTTCTATTTAATTCACTTGTAATTTAATCCTTGCTCTTAATCCTGGTACTTTTAATGGATCAAGCTTCCTTAACTCATCTATAAACACGAATTCTTTTTCCAGGAGTACTTCTGCTTCATCTATTGGGTACTCTTGAACTCCATCATCCAAAACAATTCTTTTATTTTTAGAGTAAAAAAGGAATCCATAAGTATAATCCTCATGAATTCCTTCAATATAAACTGACATTGTAACCCTCCATATTTAGTTGTAATTTTGCTCAGAGATTTTTTTACACCCTTTCGGTTTACCCTGTTCATCTAGTCTAATTGTCATTCCACCATATGTAACATTTCCAACAAATTTATTTCTATATAAATACTCACACCCTGTCTCTTTATCTACAAAAACCTTAATACCTTCTTTCTCACTTGAAATCTCTTGTACAGCTTCAGAATCCCCTGTTACCGGCTTATCAACATCTACACAACCAACAAGCCCTATAAGAACAAATCCTAGTAAGAATTTTTTCATACTATTTCTGCTCCTTTATGATCTTGTTAATTTTTACTGGTTCATACATTTCTAATTCTTCATTTTCACTATCTACTTTTTGAGTTTCAAAAGTAACGCTATAATTCTCACCATTAACTTGTACTTTACATGTTATATCTTTACTTACCCAATATGCATCCGTATTGGTGTTTAGTTCTGCATCTTCTGATAAAAATAAAAGAGTGCGTGTACCGAGCATTTTGAAATATTTGCTACTAATATTTAATTCTTTTTCAATCATCCCTTCTGCTATTTTTATATTTTCATGGGTTTGTTCTATCTTTATAGCATGCGCCTTATTGCTCTTATCAAGATACTCCTCCCAACTAATTCCTATATAAACTAGCCCTCCAACAATAAAGATAATTATGCTTATTACTTTAATTAACCCTATTTTAGATCTGGTATTCTTCTTTGTTTGCGAATCCATGCTACTTACCTTCTCGTTTTCCTTGATTTTCTTGCTGTCTTTTTCGTTCCCATTCTTGCTTTTTATAAAACATTTTTATTGATTCTTCCCAATACGTATATTTACAATCTGTTTCTTTTATTTTCATACTTCTTCTCTCCCTTTAATTTATTAGCCAATGGATATAAAGAACTAGCAATACTAATATTAGAAAAACAATTCCTGAAATGATAATAATATTGACCATTTTAAGTTACTCCCTTACTAACTTTTCAATATTTTTAGGGGCATACATTTCAGTATTCGTTTTTTTATCAATTATTTTTTTGACATTAAAATACACTTTATACTTTCCATCATCCGTTTTGACATTACAATTCATGTCCTCTTCTACCCATTTTTGATTATTTAGTTCTTTGCCATGTCTATTATCAAATAACTTAATGTTTTTAATATCCTTATTTAGTTCCTTTGCAATTAACTCTTCTGCTATTTTAATATTTTCATAAGTTTGTAGGGATTTTACCTTATCCTCTTTTGCTTCATTAGTCATCCATGTATAAGACCATAAGAAAAACCATATCATCAGTGCAAATATGAGACACTCTATACTAAATATCATTTTTATTAGCTTCTTCATGGGGTACCGCCAGCATTTCGGAAAAAAACCACGCTAAGGATTTTTTCTATAAAAAGAGCCGTTATATTAAGAATAAAACGGCTCTTTTATACGTAAAGGACGTAAATTCATTTGCCCAGTGTCATGTAATCCTTCAAATTTGTATTCTCCAAGAAAATTGATATGTTCCCATCCTAACGGCCACGCATATGGCATTAAATCTTCTCTAAATTCTCCTCTTGCTTTTAATTCTTCTACGGCTTTTTCCATATATACAGTGTTCCACACACTTATAGCGTTAATAATTATGTTTAGTGCACTAGCTCTTTGTAACTGGTCTTGGAGAGCACGTTCTCTAAATTCTCCACGTTGTCCAAAAAATATAATTCTAGCTAATGCATTGATTGCTTCTCCTTTATTTAAACCTTTTTGAACCCGTCTCCTTACGGCTTTATTAGATATGTAATCCAGCGTAAAGAGGGTTTTCTCGATTCGTCCCATTTCTCCAAGTGCTGTTGCGAGTTTATTTTGTCTTGCATATGATCCGAGCTTCCCCATGATAAGAGCGCTAGATACTTTTCCTGTTTGAACCGAGTATGCCAACCTTCTAATATCTTCATAGTTTTCTTTTATTAACTTTACATTAATTTTTCCTTTTAAAAGTGCTTGAACATTTTCATATTCTTCTCCACCAGGTATAGAAAAAAGCTTAGTATCTGCCAAATCACGAATACGAGGAGCAAATCGAAATCCCAACAAGTGTGTTAAAGCGAAAACTTGATCTGTATATCCAGCTGTATCTGTGTAATGTTCTTCAATTTTTAAATCTGTTTCATGATGAAGAAGCCCATCTAATACATGAAGAGCATCTCGTGCATTGGTAGTAATGACTTTCACATGATAGGCAGATAGCTGATCACTTACAAATCGATAAATGGTTCCACCTTTTCCCGTTCCATAGTGTGGATTGGAATCTGCATGTAGAGAACGTACAGCAATGGATAAACGCATACCATCAGAAGAAGAAGTTGTCCCATCTCCCCAATAGGATGATAACTTTTGTTCCTTTTGGAAATTCACGAGAATAGATTGAGCGCGAACCATTGCATCATCATACATTCTCCATTGTGAAGCATTTGCCATTTGTCTATAGGAGATTCCAGGGGTAGCTTCCGCCATTTTTGTAAGACCTATATTTGTCCCCATTGCCATCAAAGTAGCTAATACAATATTCTGTTCCTCTTGATCAGGAGATTGATTGGTAGAGGCGTGGATAAATTGATCATGAAATCCAGTCCAACTGGCCACTTCTATTAGTAAATCTGTCAGTTTTATTCTGGGTAACATACTATGAAGAAGTTTACTAAATGCTTTTGCTTCTTCTGGAGTTCCTCTATCCAATCGCTCAACATGTAGTTTTCCTTGACTAATATCTACTCCTTCTAATTTCTCGCTATTTTTTGATAACCATTCTAAATGTTCATTTAATCGGTTTATTCGGTCAGTTATATAATCTTCAGCTTTTAAAGGGGCTGTAAGGCCATTTGGAATGTTTGAAACTTCGTTCCATTCATCATACGGTATAAGATAATCATCAAATGCCTTATGATGTCTACTGCCTGATACAAAAATATCTCCTGAACGAATATGATTTCTTAACTCGGTTAAAGCTGCCAATTCATAATAGTGCCGATTAATGTTTCCGTCATCATCATATACATGTTTTTGCCAACGGTTAGATACAAAGTGTAAGGGAGCGCCATGAGGCACTTTTCGTTTACCTGTTTCATTCAATTCATGAATCGTATCAAGTGCTTGTAAAACGGGTTCTCCAGATTTCGTCGCTCTAAAATGAAGACTGCGTAATAAAGTAGGTGCATATCGTCTAACATAGGAATAACGAGTATTTAACAAATCCAAATAGTCATAATTTAAAGGCCGTGATAGTTGTTTTGCTTCTTCAACAGATTCGACCATCTCATTCCATGACATTACTTCATCTAGGGCTGCAAAAGCATCTTTACCCGTTTCTTTTGCCTCAATTAGTGTCCCGCATACAGTAATAAATTGTAAAATCTTCTCGTTTAATTTTTTCCCATTTGCTTGCTGTATTTCGTCTTGTTCTTTTTTCCCTTTTGTTTGAAGATTCATCATAAGACGATCATGAATTTCAATTGCGTAATCTATAAGGTCTTGTGTAATCTCCAATAAAAATGAGACTAACATACTATATCTTTTTACTTCATTGAATCGTCTAAAAGCATATGGCTCATATTTTGATCCTAATCTAGCGAGCTGCCGAAGACGATTTGTATTAATTTTTGTGGTATCAATAGTAAGACCAATTTTTTGAACAAATTGTAATCGGTCTATTACTTTTAAAAATGATTCTGGTGAAGGCTGGGCCGGTACATCTTTTAGCCATGCTAATGGAGATTTACCATTTATAGTTGGTAAAAGTAACGCATCTAATTGATCTTTTTGTTCTTGGACCAAACCGTCATGTAGTATACTATACACTTTCTGATCTGCTTGTTGCTTTGCTTCCCAGACGATATCTTCAATCACATACATAGCTGGAAGAATGACTTTCATTTTTCGCAATGTAGATATTGTTATTTCAATTAAATAGAGGGTATTATTGTTATCCATTGCTTGTTGCACTAAAAATTGTAATAAAGTTTCTTTATATTCAGAAGAAAAATTCTGATATCCATATTCTGTTCGAATTTCCCCAAGATGCTCCCATAAAGTATTCCCACGTTTGGCATATACTAAAAATTCTTCAGGTGGAATCTGTAACTGACTCGCAACGTAAGCCACTACATATTGTGGAATGTCTTTATATTCTGTTAAGGACCAGCCAGGATAACGAATTAATGCAAGCTGAAGAGCGAACCCTAAACGATTGTATCCTCTACGGTGTTTTAATATTAAATGTAAGTCATGTTTAGAAAAAGTATGAAATGTTACCAAATCCCATTCTGTTAAACGTGATAAATCCATTAACTCATTTCGTTGTGCCTCTGACAGTAATTGTTTAACTCCCATTGTTTCCCCTTTACTCCTTTATAAGAGCTCCATTTTATTTTTTAGCTGCAGTTGGTTTGGATTTGTGTAAAGTAGTGTCGTATGGATGTTAGAGTGCCCAGCTTGATTTGCAACTTCATGAATGCTAAATCCTTTTTCAATTGCATTCGTACAGAAGAAGTGTCGTAATTGGTGTGGAGTAATAACATTGCTGTATGATTTAAAGATACGATTGACGACCGTACGGTCGAGCTTTTCTCGCTTTTTACTAATAAAAAGATACGGAGATTCATGTGCTGTACTGTATGTTTTTCGATCGATGAGATAATCTTTGATAGCACTAAGTACCTTACTATTTAGTAATACAATTCGTTGTTTACCTCCTTTTCCACTTCGAATAATACATTCCCCAGTCTGTAAATTGAAGTCATTCATTTTGATAGATAATGCCTCTGAAATACGTACTCCTGTATATGCTAGGAGAGTGGCAATTGCATAATTACGTTTGTTATTATCCTCTAACACACTTTGTAAAAACTTTTTTACATCTAATTCAACAATTTGGGTTGGAGAAGCATAGACAGTTTGAACCTTTATCATGTCTGTTTTTAAAATTACTTGATCTTGTTGACTTCCTTTCTGTATTAGAAATTCATTAAATTTAGCAAGGCTACTAATCTTGTGGTTAATGGACTTGGCGTTCAACATTTTGACATTCTTTAAATAACTAATGTACTCTAAGATATTTTGTCGGTACAATTTTGTTAATTTTCTGTCATAGGAACCTTCAAACCATTTTATGTACTGTCTAATACCTGATGTGTATCCCTGAACAGTGTTCTCAGTTTTATTCTCTTGTTTAAGATAAGAAGAAAACTGTTTTGCAACATCCATGTGATTTCCTCCGCGTCTATAAATTGTGTTGCGTCTAAAAGTATTTATTTATCGATAAATTGTGTTGCGTTAAACCCCTAGATTTATATTTATTATAACACCTAATACAACACAATTAATATTGTGTTGTATTATTTTTTGTATAAAAAAAGACACTGTATGTGTCTTGGAATAATGATATATTTTCTGATTTTTTAACTCTGATTTTCTTAGCGTGGTTTTTTTCCGAAATGCTGGCGGTACCCC